>NZ_JBYOJP010000001.1:0-300907 GCF_057798975.1 Cupriavidus sp. 21MJTG02-4
TGGGCGTGTTCGAGTTCGACCAGTTCGGCAACGGCACCAAGGTGCTGGCCGAAGCCATCGCCGATTCGAAGGCCTTCTCGATCGCCGGTGGCGGCGATACGCTGGCCGCCATCGCCAAGTACGGCATTGCCGACCGCGTGGGCTACATCTCGACCGGCGGCGGCGCGTTCCTGGAATTCCTGGAAGGCAAGAAGCTGCCCGCGTTCGAAGTGCTGGAGCAACGCGCGGCCGGCTGAGGCCAGATTCGCCCATGTCCGCACAAGGATCTCCCGCCATGACCCGCTCGACCAAGATCGTTGCCACCATCGGCCCCGCCTCCAGTTCGCTGGAAGTGCTGACGCGCATGATCGCGGCAGGGGTGGACGTGGTGCGGCTGAACTTCTCGCACGGCACCGCGCAGGACCATATCGACCGCGCGAAGCTGGTGCGCGAAGCCGCGCAGGCGTGCGGGCGCGAGGTGGCCATCATGGCCGACCTGCAGGGCCCGAAGATCCGCGTGGGCAAGTTCGAGAATGGCAAGATCACGCTCAAGCCTGGCGATCCGTTCGTGCTCGATTCGGCGTGCCAGCTCGGCAATGAAGGTCGCGCCGGCCTGGACTACAAGGACCTGCCGCGCGACGTGGGCCCGGGCGACCTGCTGCTGCTCAACGACGGCCTGATCGTGCTGGTGGTGGACCGCGTGCTCGGCAACGAGATCTTCACCACCGTTCGCATTGGCGGCGAGCTGTCCAACAACAAGGGCATCAACCGCCAGGGCGGCGGCCTGTCGGCGCCGGCGCTGACGGCCAAGGACATGGACGACATCAAGACCGCCATGGCCCTGGGCGCGGACTATGTCGCGGTGAGCTTCCCCAAGAATGCCACCGACATGGAAATGGCCCGCCAGCTCGCGGCCGTGGCCGGCCAGCCGCACGGCCAGAAGGCGCGCATGATCGCCAAGATCGAGCGCGCCGAGGCCATCAACCCGGGCGTGCTGGAAGAGATCCTGCAGGCTTCGGACGGCATCATGGTGGCCCGCGGCGACCTGGCCGTGGAAGTCGGCAATGCCGCCGTGCCGGCGCTGCAAAAGCGCATGATCAAGCTGGCGCGCGAGGCCAACAAGCTGACCATCACCGCCACGCAGATGATGGAAAGCATGATCGTGAACCCGGTGCCGACGCGCGCCGAAGTGTCCGACGTGGCCAACGCCGTGCTCGACGGCACCGACGCCGTGATGCTGTCGGCCGAGACCGCCGCGGGCCGCTACCCGGTGGAAACCGTCGAGGCGATGGCCGCGGTCTGCATCGAAGCCGAGAAGTCAGAGGTGGTGCAGCTCGACACGGACTTCCTCAACCAGACCTTCTCTCGCATCGACCAGTCGGTGGCGATGGGGGCGCTGTTCACCGCCTATCATCTGCAGGTGAAGGCGATTGCCGCGCTGACCGATTCGGGCGCGACCGCGCTGTGGATGAGCCGCCACCGCATCCACGTGCCGATTTATGCGATGACGCCCAACGTGGCGTCGCAGCGCAAGATGCAGCTGTACCGCAACGTCGTGCCGCTGCCGCTGCAGGCCAGCACCGACCGCGACACCGCGCTGGAGCAGGCCGAAGAGCTGCTGCTCGCGCAGGGCGTGGTGCAGCGCGGCGATTTCATCGTGCTGACCATCGGCGAGCCCATGGGCCAGCCAGGTGGCACCAACACCCTCAAGATTGTCAGGGTAGGAAGTTGATGCAGTTTTTGCGGCGGCAGGCTGTGCAGAACGGCCCGGCCGCCCGGCATGGCGCAAAGCGCCAGCAGAACAAGATACAGAGACACCCCATTTACCTTCAGGAGTTTTGACATGCCACTCGTATCGATGCGCCAGCTGCTCGACCACGCTGCCGAAAACGGCTATGGTCTGCCGGCATTCAACGTGAACAACCTCGAGCAGGTCCAGGCCATCATGCAGGCGGCCGACGAGGTCAATGCCCCGGTCATCATGCAGGCCTCGGCTGGCGCCCGCAAATACGCCGGCGAACACTTCCTGCGCCACCTGATCGAAGCCGCGGTCGAAGCCTACCCGCACATCCCGGTGGTGATGCACCAGGACCACGGCCAGTCGCCGGCGATCTGCCAGGCCGCGATCGACCTGGGCTTCTCGTCCGTGATGATGGACGGCTCGCTGCGCGAAGACGGCAAGACGCCGGCCGACTACGAGTACAACGTCGACGTGACCCGCAAGGTCGTGGCGCTGTCGCACGCGATCGGCGTGACGGTCGAAGGCGAACTGGGCTGCCTGGGCTCGCTGGAAACCGGCGAAGCCGGTGAGGAAGACGGCATCGGCGCCGAAGGCAAGCTGGACCACTCGATGCTGCTGACCGACCCCGAGCAGGCCGCCGACTTCGTCAAGGCCACCCAGCTCGACGCCCTGGCCATCGCCATCGGCACCTCGCACGGCGCCTACAAGTTCACGCGCAAGCCGACCGGCGACATCCTGGCGATCAACCGCATCAAGGAAATCCACGCGCGCATCCCCAACACCCACCTGGTGATGCACGGCTCGTCGTCGGTCCCGCAGGAACTGCTGGAAGAGATCCGCAAGTTCGGCGGCGACATGAAGGAAACCTACGGCGTGCCGGTCGAGGAAATCCAGGAAGCGATCAAGTACGGCGTGCGCAAGATCAACATCGACACCGACATCCGCCTGGCCATGACCGGCGCGATCCGCCGCTTCTTCGCCGAAAACCCGAGCAAGTTCGACCCGCGCGAATACCTGAAGCCGGCCCGCGAAGCCGCCAAGCAGGTGTGCAAGGCCCGCTACATCGCCTTCGGCTGCGAAGGCCAGGCCGGCAAGATCAAGCCGGTGTCGCTGACGGATATCGCCAGCCAGTACAAGTCGGGCAAGCTTGCCCAGGTTGTGCAGTAATGTCCCCTGACCGCCATCCGCGCATGTGGATGGCGGTTTGACGTTCCGGCCGCCGCGGCAGCATTCAGTGCCCGGCGGCTTCGCCGTTTTAACGGAACCACCATGCCTAACGCTCTCTACCAGTCCTCCATCCAATCGCTGCCGCTGCTTGGCCACGGCAAGGTGCGCGACAACTACGCCGTCGGCGAAGACAAGCTGCTGATCGTCACCACCGACCGCCTGTCGGCCTTCGACGTCATCATGGGCGAGCCGATCCCCGACAAGGGCCGCGTGCTGAACCAGATGGCGAATTTCTGGTTCCGCAAGCTCGCGCATATCGTGCCGAACCATGAGACCGACGTCGCCGCGGAAACCGTGGTGAAGGCCGAGGAAGTCGCGCAGGTGCAGGGCCGCGCCGTGGTGGTCAAGCGCCTGAAGCCGATCCTGGTGGAAGCCGTGGTGCGAGGCTACCTGGCCGGCAGCGGCTGGAAGGACTACCAGGCGACGGGCAAGGTATGCGGCATCGAACTGCCGGCCGGCCTGCAGAACGCGCAGAAGCTGCCCGAGCCGATCTTCACCCCGGCCGCCAAGGCCGAGATGGGCGAGCACGACGAGAACATCTCGTTCGGCGAAGTCGAGGAACGCATCGGCGTGGCGCTGGCCCGCCAGATGCGCGACATCTCGATCCGCCTGTACAAGGAAGCGGCCGAGTACGCCGCCACGCGCGGCATCATCATCGCCGACACCAAGTTCGAATTCGGCCTGGACGAGAACGGCACCCTGACGCTGATGGACGAAGTGCTGACCGCCGATTCGTCGCGCTTCTGGCCGGCCGATTCTTACCAGCTGGGCACCAACCCGCCGTCGTTCGACAAGCAGTTCGTGCGCGACTGGCTCGAAGCCGTGCGCATCGACGGCAAGCCATGGCCGAAGACCGCGCCGGCGCCGAAGCTGCCGGACGAGGTGATCGAGAAGACCGCGGCCAAGTACCGTGAGGCGCTGACGCGTCTGACGGGCGAAGAACTGCAGTAAGCCCGGAGAACAGGACGTGAGCAAGCAAGACAAGCCGGTCGTCGGCGTCGTAATGGGCAGCAGTTCCGACTGGGACGTGATGCAGCACGCCGTGGCCATGCTGAAGGATTTCGGCGTGCCGTTCGAGGCGCAGGTCGTTTCGGCGCACCGCATGGCCGACGACATGTTTCGCTATGCCGAGACCGCGCGCGGCCGCGGCATCCGCGCGATCATCGCCGGTGCCGGCGGTGCCGCGCACCTGCCTGGCATGATCGCCGCCAAGACGATCGTGCCGGTGTTCGGCGTGCCGGTGCCGTCCAAGTACCTGCGCGGCGAGGACTCGCTGCTGTCGATCGTGCAGATGCCAAAGGGCGTGCCGGTGGCGACGTTCGCGATCGGCGAAGCCGGCGCCGCCAACGCGGCGCTGCACGCCATCGCCACGCTGGCCACCACCGATGACGCGCTGGCCAGCGCGCTGGAAGCATTTCGCGCGAAGCAGACTGAAGCTGCGCGCGCCATGACGCTGCCGCTGTAATTCTCGCGCTGTAACCCCGGAAACCACGGAACCGAGCAATGCCGACCGATATCCACCCCTACCTCTCCGAAGCCCACACGCCGGAGTCGCGCGCCGAATTCGGCGTCGACAACCCCAGCGCGCCCATCCTGCCCGGCGCCTGGCTCGGCATGCTCGGCGGCGGTCAGCTTGGCCGCATGTTCACGCATGCCGCGCAGAGCATGGGCTATCGCGTCTGCGTGCTCGACCCGGACCAGGAAAGCCCCGCCGGCTCCGTGGCCGACAAGCATATTTGCGCGCCTTACACCGACGAGGCCGCGCTGGCCGAGATGGCCCGGCTGTGCCAGGCCGTCAGCACGGAGTTCGAGAACGTGCCGTCGCTGTCGCTGGATCGCCTCGAACAGCTCGGCTCGTTCGTCGCGCCGCGCGGCTACTGCGTGTCGATCGCGCAGAACCGCATCGGCGAGAAGAAGTTCTTTGCCTCGTGCGCGGAGCGTACCGGCGTGCCGACCGCGCCGCACTGGGTCATCCAGCATGATGCGGACGTGGACCAGTTGCCCGACACGGTGCTGCCCGGCATTCTGAAGACCGCCCGCATGGGCTACGACGGCAAGGGCCAGGCCCGCGTGAAGACGCGCGAAGACGTGCGCGCCGCGTGGAAGGCCATGCAGCACGTGCCGTGCGTGCTGGAAAAGATGCTGCCGCTGGCCTACGAGGTCTCGGTGCTGGCCGCGCGCGCCGCCGATGGCAGCACCGCGACCTGGCCGCTGGCCGAAAACGTGCACCGCGACGGCATCCTGTTCTCGACGACGATGCCGTCGACCAGCGTATCGGCCGACATCGCCGACCGCGCCCGCGCCGCCGCTGCCACCATCGCCACCGAGATGGGCTATGTCGGCGTGCTGTGCATCGAGTTCTTCGTGCTGACCGATGGCTCGCTGATCGCCAACGAGATGGCGCCGCGCCCGCACAACTCCGGCCACATCACCATGGATGCCTGCGAGACCAGCCAGTTCGAGCAGCAGGTGCGCGCCATGGCGCGCCTGCCGCTGGGCAGCACGCGCCAGCATTCGGCCGGCAAGATGCTGAACCTGCTTGGCGATGTGTGGTTCGAGTTCGGCCTGGAGCGCACGCCCGCATGGGATGAAGTGCTGGCCCAGCCCGGCGCCAAGCTGCACCTGTACGGCAAGAGCGACGCGCGTCCGTCGCGCAAGATGGGCCACGTGAACTGCATCGGCGACAACGCCGAGGCCGCCGAGCAGGCGTTTCAGGTGGCCGAGCAAGCGCTGCATATCCCCGTCTGAACCACCCGCAACACTGCCACGCAAGCTTCCAGGAACACGATGTCACGCATGCCCACGGCCGCCGAACTGGACGAAGCGGTCCGCCTGCTGGAGGACGGCCAGCTGGTCGCCTTTCCCACTGAAACCGTGTACGGACTCGGCGCCGACGCGGAGAGCCCGCAAGCCGTGGCGCGCATCTTTGCGCTCAAGGGCCGGCCGTCGAACCATCCTGTCATCGTCCATGTGGTGGACGGCGCGGACATCGGCTATTGGGTCGACGAGGTGCCGGAAGCCGCAGAGAAGCTGATTGAAGCGTTCTGGCCCGGCCCGCTCACGCTGATCCTCAAGCGTGCCGCGCATATCGATGCGGCAGTGGCTGGCGGGCAGGACAGCATCGGCCTGCGCTGCCCTTCGCATCCTGTAGCACAAGCGCTGCTGTCGCGCTTCAAGCGCGGCCGTGGCGGCATTGCCGCGCCCTCGGCCAACAAGTTCGGCCAGGTCAGCCCGACCACGGCGCAGCATGTGCGCGACGAGTTCGGCGATGCGGTGTATGTGCTGGAAGGCGATGGCGTTGAAGTTGGAATCGAATCCACCATCGTCGACCTGTCGCGGTTGGACCAGGGCATTGGCCCCGTGCTGCTGCGGCCGGGCGCGATCACGCCGGCGATGATGGCGGCGGTGCTTGGCGAAGCGCCCTTGCCTCCCGACGCTGCGGCGCCACGCGCCTCGGGCACGCTCAAGGCGCACTACGCGCCGCATACCCCGCTGGTGCTGGCCGATGCGGGCGAACTGAAGGCACAACTAGCCTCGCTTGGCACCAATGCGCGCGTGGCGTGGGTTGGGCGTGCGCCGATCGACGATGCGCGCTGCACCTGGGTGCAGGCGCCCGCGGATGCTACGGCCTACGCGCGCGAGCTATATCGGCTGCTGCGCAAGCTCGACAAGCAGGGGTACGCGCGACTGGTGTTTGAACCGCTGCCGGAAGGGCATGAATGGGCTGGGGTCAGGGATCGGTTGCAGAGGGCGGCGGCGGCGTTTGGGGGGTAGGACCGGAGGATTGGCAACGTGGCGCATCACGAAACGCTTACGCTTGTGCCTGACCTGGAAGCTGCCTGCCTGGCAGCACAGGCTACATTTGAGGGCATGAAGCGTACGCTCATCGAGATGCTTCCGTCTTCCATCGAGGTCCTTCATGTTGGCGCCACTGCCATCCCGGGCTGCTTGACGAAGGGCGACCTCGACATTGTTATCCGAGTCAGTCAAGCCGAATTCGAGCGTGCCGATGCCATTCTCGCCACGCGTTTTTCCCGCAATGCTGGCTCAGCGAGAACCCAGGAATTCTCCGCCTTCGAGGGTTTGGGGCGAGCATTACACGTAGGAATTCAATTGGTGGCCAGAGATGGCTCTTTCGATTTCTTCCACCGTTTTGTGGATGCATTGCGAGCCAATCCAGATCTCGTTCGTCGCTACAACGCTCTCAAACTCGCCTTCGATGGCAAGTCGATGATCGACTACCGGAAAGCGAAGGACGCCTTCATCGCGGAAGCGTTGCGGTGAATGATGGAGGCCCGCCGTCCGCTGCTAATCGGGGGGGGGCGAGCCGTGCAAAGGGCTACATCGTTTGGCCCGGGAGTTCCGGCAATTTCGAAGCCTGTTGCTATCCCAAGCCGATTGGCCATCAACTTTTAAGTATCTGCCGATTCCAATAGCACCTACTCGACGCTATACGCATAGATGCGCCCTCGGACAATGAAGGAGCATCCCTTGAATCAGCATATCCGGCATAACCTCGTACAAGGCGACAAGACCACCAGCAACGGCGTAGTGGTTGGCGCCACTGACGCCCGAATGACCCAGATGGGGATACCGCTCGCGCTGGAAGGCGATGCCGTCTGGTGCCCCGCCTGCAAGACTACGGGTCGTATCCTTTGCATTGGCCCGCACCATAACAACTCATTCCACGGCAGGAAGGATGCGCTCGATGGCGATCTCTGCATCTGCCGGTGCAATCCCCCACCGCGACTACTTCACTCGATGACGGGCATGTCCCATGTCTTCACGCACGATGAGCTTGTTGCGCAAGGGTTCGCCAAACATCCCGTCCAAAGCAATTTTCCGGGGGAAACTGGAAGCTACGACGAAGCCGTCCAGCTTTCGTACCTGGGCCAGTCAGGCAGCCTCGCGGGGTTGCCGTTCTTTATTGAAACCGCTGACGGGCGCCGTTTCAGCGGCAAGCTGGATGGTGCGGGCATGATGCCGCGAATTGCCACAGAGAGCCTCGGCGCCTACGAGATTTTCTGGGGCGACGATGCCCTGGCGCGAGGCTGACCATGCCGGCGCAATCGCTAGCCGCCGCCGGCAGCCGCGCTGTCCGGACAAACCCAGTTGCTGGCTCGACCCTCAACTTGAAGATTCAGCCGGTTACCTTCCGACGGCTCTGGGACAACTACGTCACAGGCAAGCCTTACAGCGATCCCGAAAGGACTCACTCCAATCAATGCGCCATCCGGCTCAGCGCAACCCTGCATCGTATTGGCATCGACATGAAATCCTTCTCGCAGAAGACTGTTAGGCCGGGCCGCGGAAAATCGACGCTTGGACGCATCCTTCTGGATGGCAAACCGACTGCTACACGTGCGGACGAGATGGCTCAATGGTTATGTCTGAAGCCGTTTGCGGGATTGCCGGAAAGGCCGGACGTGGTGACTGGGCCGGACTGGCAAGACAAGGTACGAGGCCGGACCGGGATTATCTTCTTTGGCGAATATTGGGAACGCGATAGCGATTCAGCCGACACCGCTTCCGGAGGACACATCGATTTGTGGAATGGCGAAGCGCTCACGAGCAACGGGATTTCGGGTGTTCTTGCAAATATCTTGAGGTTCAGGCTGGGCGTTAACTACTTTCCCACAGTCTATTCTGACCTTGGGCTAGCCAGAACAATTTGGCTTTTCAGCATTCAATGATGCAGTCCACCATGAATCGGCTCATTAAGAAGACTGGACTCTTCATCGTCGGCTTTGCTGCGGGATGTCTGCTACTACTGATTCCAACCTATGCCGCGACAGCGTGGAATATTCCGGCATGTGCAGAAGGATGTCCCACGTGGATGCACAACGTGAGCATTCCCATCTATCTGGGAACTCCCTTTGCCTCGGGCATTACGTTGGCTTGGCCGACGACGCTCCGGCGAAAGGTGGTTCTATTGTCGTGGATGGAGCTTGCCATTCTCACGATGTTCTGGCTGGCATATGCTCATCAAGTCGGTTTGCTACGGCGCACTCTCATCCATTTCTAACCTCGGCGTCTAGTATCGCAACGTGGCAACGATAGAGGAACAAGTTGCTTCGGTAATCTACTGCTACGCTGATATGTGCTCCACCCATTCACACGCGGACGCATGCCAGGACGCTTGACGCTGCCTTGCCCGCTCGAGGGCAAGGCAATCCATCCCTCTCAATCGATCGAAGCCCCCACCGTCTTCACCACCCCCGCCCACTTCTGCCGATCCGCCTTCACCGTCGCCCGGAACTGATCCACGCTTTCCACACGCGGCGAATTTCCCGCGTCGATCAGCTTCTGGCGGATCGCCGGCGTTTCCAGCGCGACCTTCACTGCATCGTTGATCTTGCGCGAGATCTTCGGGTCCAGTCCCTTCGGCCCGAAGAAGCCGAACCAGATGGTGCTGTTGAAACCGGACAGTCCGCTTTCCGCGATGGTCGGCACTTCCGGTACCACCGGCACACGCTTGCTCGTTGTTACGCCAAGTAAACGCACCTTGCCAGCCCGATATTGCGGCAGCACGCTCTGAACCTGGTTGAAGATGCAGCAGACCTCGCCCTTGAGCACGGCCTGCAATGCATCGGGGCCGCCCTTGTACGGGACGTGGACCATATCGAGGCCGGCGCGCGCATTGAACTCTGCGAACGCCAGGTGCGTGCCGGTGCCGTTGCCCGTTGACGCATAGTTGTACTTGCCAGGATTGGCCTTGACCTTCTCGATGAACTCCTTGACCGACTTCACGTCAATCACGGCCGGGTTGATGGTCAGTACGTTGGACACTTCAACCAGCGGCGCGATCGGCGTGAAATCGGCGTCGGCATCGAACGGCAGGCTCTTGTACAGCGCCGGGTTGATGCCGTGCGTGGCTGCAGTGCCCAGCAGCAGCGTGTAGCCGTCCGGCTTGGCATGCGCCACGACTTCCGAGGCCACGTTGCCGCCAGCGCCCGGACGGTAGTCGTAGATGATCGTTGTCTTGAGCGACTTCTGCAGCGATTCCTGCAGCGCGCGGCCCACCATGTCCACGCCGGATCCGGCGGTGAAACCCATCAGGATCGTCACCGGCTGGTTCGGCCATTCGCCTTGCGCCTGGGCGGGCGCGGCAATGGCGCAGGCGGCGGCCAGGCCGGCAGTCAGCTGGAGAGCGGAACGGAACGAGAAGCGCAAGGGCAGGCGGGACATAGGGGGCACCGTCGAAGGAAAGGAATGACAAGGGCGCCGGAACAGCGCGACGCCATCACGAGCCAGGGTCTTGGCGCCCTGGACCGAAAGCCACACGATAGCAATGTTCGGGCCAAAACCAAACGACCGAGTTCGCTTGAAGGTATGCCGAACCGGCATATGGTCGTGCCGCAGCAACGCTCAGCGCCGCAGCAGCCCGACCAGCTCATCGACGTCAGGCAATGCCGCGCCGATGCCAGCCACGGCGTCCTCGTCGGCCTCCAGCACGCCATCGGCCAGCGCCCGTTTGTCCTTGTGCAACTCGACAATGCGCTCTTCGATCGTCCCCGCCGTAATCAGCCGGTACACCGTGACGGGACGCAACTGGCCGATGCGATGGGCGCGGCCCATGGCCTGGTCCTCGGCGGCGGGGTTCCACCACGGGTCAGCGATGATCACGTAGTCGGCAGCCGTCAGGTTCAGGCCGAAACCGCCGGCTTTCAGGCTGATCAGGAAGACATCGCCCTCGCCGGACTGGAAGGCCGCCACGCGCCGCGTACGCTCCGCGGCCGGCGTGGCGCCGTCCAGGTACTGGAGCGCCAGGCCCGCGCGCTCCAGTACCTGCCTGAGCAGGCGCAGGAAGTCCACGAACTGGCTGAACACCAGCACCTTGTGCCCGTTGGCCGCGAGTTCGCCGGCAAGTTCGACGAAGGTGCGCAGCTTGGCGCCCTCCTGCCCGATCTCGGGCGTGACCAGCCGCGCATCGCAGGCGGCGCGGCGCAGCCGCATCAGTTGCGCCAGCACGTGGATGCGCGCCTGCGCCTGGAACTGTGCCTGCGCGATGGCCCTGGCACGCGCGCCTTCCGGTGCGCCGCGCGTGGCCTTGCGCGCGGCTTCGACACGCGCCAGCGCGGCTTCGGCGTCGGACTGGGCCTGGCGGCGCAGCGCTTCGTAATGGGCGGCCTCGACCGGCTCAGGCTCCACGCGGATGACCACCTCGGTGCGCGCCGGCAGATCGTCGAGCACCTGCGCCTTGGTCCGGCGCAGCACGAACGGCGCGATCATGCGGCGCAGCCGCTGCCGGACTTCAAGCGCGCCGCTGCGTTCGATCGGATTGGCAAAATGCTCGTTGAAGCGTGCGAGCGAGCCGAGCAAGCCCGGGTTGCAGAAGCGCATCACCGACCAGAGTTCGGAAAGCCGGTTTTCCACCGGCGTACCGGACAGCGCCATGCGAAAGCCCGACGGCAGGTCGAACAGCGCCCGCGCGCGGCGGGAAGCGGCATTCTTGATGGCCTGCGCCTCGTCGGCCACGACGGTGTGCCACTCGCGCGCGCGGAACGCGTGATGCGCCTGCTGCAGCAGTGTGTAGGAGACGATCACGAGGTCGCCGGCGCCGGCTTTTGCGAGCAGGGTCTCGCGTTCCCCCTCGGCATAGACATGCACGTTCAGCGTCGGCGCGAACCGCCGAGCCTCGGCGGCCCAGTTGCCGCACACGGAGGTCGGCGCAACCACCAGGCCCGCACCGCCGCCCGCCCGGGCCAGCAGCACCGCCAGAGCCTGTAGCGTCTTGCCCAGGCCCATGTCGTCGGCCAGGCAGGCGCCGAGCCCGGCCGCGGCCAGCGTCATGGCCCAGCGGAAGCCGTCATGCTGGTACGGGCGCAGTTCTGCTGCCAGGTTGGCCGGCACGGCGATATCCGCCTCGCGCGCGGCGCGCAGCCGCGCGAGCCGCTGGCGGAAATGCGCATCGGGATCGATCCCCGCGCCGGCCAGCACGTCGTCCAGCCACGGCGTCGCCATCAGTGGCACGCGGATGCCATCGGGCACACGGTCGGCCACGCTGGCCAGGTCGCGCAAGCGGCCGCGCAGCGTGCGCGTGAGTGCTATGTAGACGCCCTGCCCCATCGGCACGAAGCGGCCGGCGTGGCTGCCGGTCCATTCGATCAGCTTGCCGAGTTCGAGCACGAGCCCCTCGGCCACGCGCAGCTCGCCCACCAGCCGGTACCAGGCGTTGCGGGTTTCGACGGCCACGCTGAGCTGCGGCAGGTCCGCGGCTACCACGCGCATCTCTTTGCCGCGCGGCCACTCCAGCGCCTGCACGGCGGGCCGGCGTGGCAGGGCCTCCACAACCGCCAGCGCGTCTTCGGGATCGTCGAGCACCCAGTTGTGCTCGCCGCCGGGCGGCGCCAGCGGCACCAGGAACGGCAGTTCGGCGAAGACCTCGGCCACGTGGGCCAGCTCGGCCTCCAGGTCGCGCTGCGTGGCCAGCGTTTCGCCACGCACGTTGGCCATCAGCCGCTCGCGCCCCGCGCCCGGCGCCAGGCGCGGGCCGAGCGGCCCCAGCGGCGTGACCACCAGCCGCAGCGCGATGCCTTGGCCACGCGGCGCCACTTCGGCGCGCAGCCGCGACTCGGGCTCAAGTTCGCGCACTGCGCCGGTCGGGTCCGCCTCGACCTGGAAATGCCCGGCCAGCGCGCGCAGCGTGCGATCCAGTTGCACGCGGCCGGCTTCCGGGATGGCGAGACCGTCGGCAATCAGCCGTGCCGCACCTTGTTGTGCGGGCGTGAATCGAATCACACGCAGCCGCTGCGGCCCATCGCGCAGTACCGTGATCTGGCGCAGGGCCTCGGCATCCTGTCGTGCCGCAGCGGGCAAGAAGGCGTCCATGTCTGGCGCTTCGCGCAGCGGGGGATAGATGCGCAACACATAGCGGCCGTCGGTATGGACGGCCTCCAGCGCGGGCGATCCTTCGATCACCTCCAGCGACTGCTCCGGCGATCGGGCCAGCACCACGGCCGGATGTCCAATCAGTGCGACGATGGCCGCCGCCCGGTCCAGCACGTAGCGCCGGTTGTGCGACTGGTCGCGCCGGATGGCTTGCGCGACGCGCGCATCCCACGGTTGCAGTTGACCGTCCTCCGCCACGCGCGCCAGCGCGATGGGCCGGGGCTGGCCCCAGCCGCGCGCGCCGCGCGTCTGCGCCAGAGGCTCGATCGCGGCGACGGCGCCGTCGGCATCCAGCGTCAATGCCCATAGCAAGCGGCGATCGGGTGCGTTGCCGGCGGCCGCGCTGCCGCGGGCGAGCCCCTGCAGCGCTTCCAGCGCCTGTTGCCAGGCCGGCAAGCCGCTGTCGGGGCCGGCTGCGGGTTCGGGAGGGAGGGCGGAGGGCACGGGAACCGGTGCGGACAGAGGAATTTGGGGAAGAACAACGGGAAAGCGGGCATTTTAGACCGCCTTTCCCCGTCTGCCGCGTTGGCACCCATGTCCCCGCAGCTTACAATGTGTGCTTTTGCCGCAGCCGGGTTTCCGGTGGGATCGGCAAACCAGACAAGAAGTGGCTGACGTTCCATCCGGCCTGGCCGGCACGGCGACAGCCCGACCCAATCCGAAGCACGACACCCCGCAACACCATGACGCAAACCGCCAACATCGTAGAAATCGGCGCTGAAGACATTCCGCTGCACTGCCCCACCGCCAACACGCCGGCCTGGAACTACCATCCGCGCGTCTTCCTGGATGTGGCCGATACCGGCGAAGCCAAGTGCCCGTACTGCGGCACGGTGTACAAGCTCAAGCCGGGCACCGTGCTGAAGGGCCACCACTGAGCGGCCCGCGCCGCTCCCGCAGCACCCCGACGCTCCGGGCCGCCTGGCGGCGCTCCGGGGCGTTGACGTTTCCGCCCGCCGCGCTCAAGCGCGGGCAAGCTTCGCCCCATTCATGAAAAAAGCCCTCGTCATCGCCCCCGACCGGATCAGCGACGCGCTGATGGCCCAACCGCTGCTGGCGCTGCTCAAGGCACGCCATCCGCGGCTTGTCATCGATGCCCTTGCGCCCAAATGGGTCGGCCCCGTGCTGGCACGCATGCCGGAGATGGGCAGGGTCTTTCCGAGCGACCTGACGCACGGCAAGCTGCAGCTCTCGGGCCGCTTCATGTTTGCCCAGCAGCTCAAGAACGAAGGCTACGACATGGCCTACGTGCTGCCGGAGACGCTCAAGTCGGCGCTGATCCCATGGCTCGCCGGCATCCCGCTGCGCGTCGGCTACCGTGGCGAATCGCGTTTCGGCATGCTGAACGTGAGCCATGCCAACCCGCCGCGCAACGGCCGCCCGGTCATGGCCGAGCACTACGCGCGCCTGGCGCTGCGGCCCGGCGCCAAGCCGCCGGCGGAATTGTCCGAGCCACACCTGCGCACCGACCCGACGCGCATTGCCGCCACCGCGCAGCGCTTCGGCATCCCGCCGCAGACACGCCTGATCGCGTTCTGCCCGGGGGCCGGCTTCGGCCCCGCGCGGCGCTGGCCGGCCGCGCATTTCGCCAGGCTGGCGCAGATGCTGCGACGCTCGTACCCGTATGCTCAGATGATCACGCTGGGCGCGGCAGCCGACGCGGACGCCGCGGCCGAGATCACGAAAGAAGCGCCGTTCGTGCGCAACCTGTGCGGACAGACCTCGCTCGACGACGCCATCGACCTGCTTGCGCTGTCCGAGGCCGCGGTCTGCAACGATACCGGCCTGATGCACGTCGCCGCCGCGCTGAACCGGCCGCAGGTGGCCGTGTTCGGCTCCAGCGATCCGCGCCGGACGCCGCCCCTGTCACAGGCTGCGAGTATCATGTGGCTGCAACTTGAATGCAGTCCGTGCCTCAAACACGAGTGTCCGCTGGGACACCTGCGCTGCCTGAAGGACATCGAACCCGAGATGGTGTTCGTCGAGCTGCGCAAGCTGCTGCACCGGCCCTGACTCCTGACATCGCGACCATGCCCCGTTTTGCCCGTCTGTTCGATTCCGCGGAAGACATTGTCCAGGCCTTCCGCGAGGCCATGAAACTGCGCGATGCCGAGGGCGCGCTGCGGCTGTGGCTCGACGAAGACTCGATCACCTGCATCATGCCTGACGGCCAGCGCCTGATCGGCCATGAACACCTGCGCCAGGCGTTCCTGCAACTGCTCGAAGAACAGCCGGTGCTGATCGATGCCATCGAGACCAGCAGCCATGCGTCGCTGGGCGTGTCGATCTTCGACGTGACCGAGGCCCTGCGCTTCGGCGCGGACCGGGTCGAGGCCGACCTGTACGTGCACACCACCTACGTGCTGATGCAGAACCACGAGGGCTGGCGCCTGGCACATATCCACTGCAGCCCGGCCAATGCCGTGCAGGTAGCCTCCGTGGCCGCGGCGCCGGGACAGGCGCTGCACTGAAAGCCGCCCCAGCCGCGCGCCTGCGCGCGGTCCTTCGCATGATCCAGCCGGCATGACGCAGCTTCCGCACCATCGCCTGCCCTCCACCACCCAGGCCATCCCATCCGCCCACGCTTATGGCGATGGCATCGCCATGCCGTGGTGGCTGCGCGGCGGGCACGCCCAGACCATCATTCCCGCGCGCTTTACGCAACGGCCGCCGCGCGTGCACTTTCGCCGCGAGCGCTGGGAAACGCCGGACCAGGACTTCATCGAACTGGACTGGACCACGCACGCCATGCGCGCCAACACGCCGCTGCTGGTGATGTTCCACGGGCTGGAGGGCGACTCCGGCAGCCACTACGCGCAGGCACTGATGCACGCGCTGCAGCCGCGCGGCTGGCAGGGCGTGATCCCGCACTTCCGTGGCTGCTCGGGCGAACTCAATCGCGCGCCGCGCTTCTATCATTCGGGCGATTCCGCCGAGATCCGCTGGGTCCTGGAACGCCTGCGCCGCGAGCATTGCGCCGATGGCAGGCCGATGCTGGCGGTGGGCATCTCGCTGGGCGGCAACGCCTTGCTCCGTTACCTTGGCGAAGAGGGCAGCGCAGCTCGCTATCTCAGCGCTGCCGCGGCCATCTCGGCGCCGCTGGACCTGGCCGCCGGCGGCGCGGCGCTGTCCGCCGGGTTCAACATGCTTTACACACGCATGTTCCTGCAGACGCTCAAGCGCAAGTCTTTGGCCAAGCTGGAGCAGTTTCCCGGCCTGTTCGACCGCGACGCCATGCTGGCAAGCCGCGACCTGTACGAATTCGACAACATCGTGACCGCGCCGCTGCACGGCTTTCGCGATACCGACGACTACTGGAAACGCGCGTCGAGCAAACCCGTGCTGGGCGAGATTACCGTGCCCACGCTGGTGCTCAACGCGCGCAATGACCCTTTCCTGCCGGCACAGTATCTGCCGGGCCCCGCAGACGTCGGCCCGCAGGTCTGGCTGGAACAGCCCGAGCACGGCGGGCACGTTGGCTTCATGACACCGCGCGCCGGCCTGCTGGGACAGTTGCCACTGCTGCCGTTCAGCGGACATATCGAATGGCTGCCTGCACGGATCCTGCGCTTCTTCGACAGCATGTCCTGACGCCGGCGGCGCGCACGCAACGAGGAGACACGACCATGGATGATTCAGTCCGGCAAGCGCTGGCGCGCTGGCCCGATGTGCCCCACTGCTACGGCTGGCTGGCGCTGGATCGCCGCGGCCAATGGCGCCTGCGCAATGAGTTCGCGCAGCAACACGGCCTGACGGGCGACCCGATCCGGCATGAAACGCTGGTCGCGTTCATCGAGCGCAACTACCTGCATGACGAGCGCGGCGCGTGGTATTTCCAGAACGGGCCGCAGCGCGTCTTCGTGTCGCTGGCCTATGCGCCGTGGATCGTGCGGCTGCATGAAGGCAGGCTGCGCACGACCACGCAACGCGCGTTCGACGTGCAGGCCTGCCATGCCGATGAACAGGGCAATGTCGTGCTGACAGGCAGGATTGAAGGTGAGGACGGTGATGCGCACGCCGCGCTGCTGCACGACCACGACCTCGACCTCTTCAGCGGCGCATGCGAATGGCATGGCAACGCGTGCGGCGCGGACCTCGGCTTGTTCCACCATGACGGCCGCGACATCCCGATCGAACCGATTGCCGCCGACGAAGTGCCGAAGCGCTTCGGCTTCCTGCGCGACCCGCGGCCGCCGGCGGCCTGAGCTGACCGGATTCAGTTGGGGATGCCCTTGTTGTCCTGCCGTTCCTCGCGGTATTGCCGCTGGAGCTGGTGCAGGCGCGCGTCGACCTCGGACAACGTGTAGAAATCGCCATCGCCGGCCTTGCGCGCGATCTGCAGCTGTTCGATCGCGGCCTGGAAGGCGCCCTCCATCGCATACTTCTCCGCCAGCGCCTGGTGCTGCTGCACACGCTTGCCTTGTCCGGCGTAGGCACGCGCCAGCATGTCCCACCATTCGCTGCGCCCGGTCTCTTGCCGCGTGCGCTCGCGCAGGAACGCGACCGCCGCATCGTACTGGCCGGTGCCGAGCAGCGTGTCCGCATAGGCCAGCGCCACGGCGTGCGACAGCGGGAAGGCCTTCATCGATGCCGTGGCCTGGCTCATCGCCTCCGGCACGCGGCCCTGCTGGCGCGCGAGTTCGATCGCCATCACGTCGAGCATCGGGCTGCCCGAACTGGCGCCGGGAATATTGCCGTAGAGGCGGCGCGACTCCGCCAGCTCCTGCTCGGCGGCCGGGTAGCGGCCCAGGCGCTGTTCGATAAAGGCCAGGCCGTAGTGCAGCGCCGGCAAGCGCACCACGGAGGCGCTGGCCAGCTGGGCGCGTATGGCATTGCGCAAGTTCTGCAGATCGCTGGGCGAGCTTTCCTGGATGACGCGGGCGCGTACGCGCGCAAACTCGTAATCGGGCGTGTTCGACACCTTGCGGGCCATCACGTGGCTGACGCGATCCTGCATGTCGGCAATCCGCTCGGACGTAAGCGGGTGGGTGCGTACATACGAGGGCACCGAATTCTCGGCCGTACCCGATGAGCGCTGCAGCCGCTGGAAGAAGTCGGGCATGCCCTGCGGATCGAACCCGGCAGCCGTCATGATCTGGAAGCCGACGCGATCGGCTTCGCGCTCGGCGCCGCGCGAGAAGGACAGCTGGTTGGCAATGGCCGCGCCCTGCCCGCCCATGGCGAGCGCGGCGGCGGCATCGGGACTGCGCGTGGCCGCCAGCCCCGCCAGCACCATCGAGGCCAGTGCGATCCACATCGACTGGTCCTGCTGGGTGATGCCGCGCGCGATATGGCGCTGCATCACGTGGCCGATTTCGTGGCCGAGCACCGACGCGAGTTCCGACTCGGTCTCGGACTGCACCAGCAGACCGGTATGCACGCCGACATAGCCGCCCGGCAGCGCGAAAGCGTTGATGCTGCGGTCGCGCACGGCAAACAGGTCGAAGCCGGTGGCGAAGGTCCCGGAGCCGTTCGAACCCGAGATGCTCTGGCGCCGCGCGGCCTGCACCAGCCGGTAGCCCAGCGCGTTCAGATAGTCGGACAGCAGTGGGTCGGCCACATAGGCCGGATCGCGCCGGATATCGCGGATGATGCGGTCGCCCAGGCGCTTTTCCATGTCCGGCGACAGTGCCGCCGTGGACGGATCGCCCATGTCCGGCAACTGGACGCCGCCAACATCGACTACCGGATTATTGGTGCGCAGGCCGAACTCGGATTTCTGCCCCGCCTTGACGCTGCGGTTGAGGTTATCGTAGACCTGGTCGCTGGTTTCGACGGGGGGCGCGATCGCCACCTTGGCCGCGGCGCCCGACGCCCCCGCCGGCGCGCTGCCCTGCGGCCACGCGGGAGTCACCATGGTCAGCGCGATCAGCGCCACCAGCGAGCGGCGCCATGGCCTCGCATGCCGTGCCGGGACATGTGATGCCGGGCCGGCAGGCGCAGCGCCTGGCCGTCCGCAAAGGCCGGCGGGGCCGGGCCTGCGAAGCAATGGGGTCTTGGGCATGTTGCTATGATAGCGGCCTCCGCAAGCCGTTCCCATTAGCGGTTTGCCGCACGTTGCCGTACAGGAACCCGCCATGACGCAGCTCACCCATTTCGATACCGCCGGACAGGCCCACATGGTCGATGTCGGCGACAAGGCCAGCACCCATCGCGTGGCGGTGGCCACCGGCACCATCACCATGCTGCCCGATACCTTTGCGCTCGTGCGCGACGGCACCGCGAAGAAAGGCGACGTGCTGGGCATCGCGCGGATCGCCGCGATCATGGCGACCAAGCGTACCGCCGACCTGATTCCGCTGTGCCACCCGATCGGCCTGACCAAGGTGGCGGTGGACTTTGCGCTGGACGAGGCGAACGCCAGCGTTACCTGCACGGTACGCACCGAAACGCGCGGGCAGACGGGTGTGGAGATGGAGGCGCTGACCGGCGTGCAGGTCGCGCTGCTGACCATCTACGACATGTGCAAGGCGGTGGACCGGGGCATGGTGATGGGCGGTGTGCAATTGCTGGAGAAGCATGGCGGAAAGTCAGGCGACTGGGTGGCTGGCGCTTAGACCGAAGCCATGACAACCGGAGGCAGCCATCGGCGATTCGCAATGCCTCGTCTACGGCGCCTCTGTCCAGTCGGCAAGAAGCCGATGCCCGTCCGACGATCCTGAATCGTAAATCGTCAGCGGAAGAGAACCGGTCACGCGCCCGACGGCTGCATCGGACCATTCGCTGCACCGGATACTGTTGCGGCCCGCTTCCTTGGCTTCATACAGCAGGGCGTCGGCTGCGGCAATCAAAGTCTTTTCGGTGGCACCGTGCCTCGCCACGGAAAAATCCACGGCCAGCACGCCAAAACTGGCCGTTGTCGGGATGTTGCCGCTGGCGGCGTCGGCGGTCGGATTATCCACAATCGCCGCTCGCAACCGCTCGGCAACGGTCAAGGCACCGTCAAGGTCCGTTTGCGACAGGACCAGCAGGAATTCTTCCCCGCCGTAGCGCACCACGCTATCGACATGCCGGCGCGTCATCGCCTGAAGCAGGTCCGCCACATGTTGAAGCACGGCATCGCCGGTCTGATGGCCGAAGGTATCGTTGATGCGCTTGAAGTGGTCGATATCGCAAACCACGAGGGTCAGCCAATGCTTGTACCGCTCCGCCCTCGCAATTTCCATTGGCAGCAGCGTTTCATGCAAATGGCGCCGGTTGTAGCACCCGGTGAGATGGTCCCGGGTCGACTGGTGCTTCAGCTCGATCAGCGAGCGGTACTCGTCGCGCCATAGCCGATGGTAGCGGCGGGCCGCCACCATCCCGAAGCTGTTGGCCAGCAGCAAGAGCATCGTCATGGTCAGGGCATCCGAATGGGTCAGGTTACCCTTCTCCACCGCGATCAGGATGAAGACCGCGGTGGCAGCGATAGCGATGCCCTTTGCAATGACCAGCCGGTTGGGAATGAAGATATAGACGACGATCAGCATGATGCACAGTGACATCGCGTGCCATGGGATCTCGCTGGGCCGGTACCAGACGATCAGCATGAAGGTTGCCATGCCCACGACCTCGGCAGCACTGGCCACGAACCAGTGCGCCACGATGGATTCGGACTCGTCGCGCAGGAGATAAAGGCCCATGACTGCCGTGATCGCGACCAGCATGCGGCCGACGAACAGGACCAGCGCCACGCGCCCATAGCCCAGCGCCGCGACATCCGTCATCGAAAAGGCCAGATAGAAGGCCGAGCAGAACAGCAGTGTCAGATGAAGGGACGACCGGCTGCGCGTCAGGTGGTGGCGCTGGAATGCCAGCTCAGTTTCTGCCTGGCGGAACTCCACGCGCAACGGGTCAATGGCAAATTCAGATGGGGATTCGAGGTTCACGGTCTTGTGTGCGTGATAACTTCGAAACACTTTATTACAAATTCAGCCGCGGTGCGGTGAAGTAGAAAAATCAAAGTGCGTTTTGCAACGCCCCGGGGGACGGTGGATCGCCCGGCGTACGGTCGGCGCATCGTGCCGTAATAAAGGTAACGCCGCATTTCACGGTGCCTGCGGCACCGCCAGCGGGCGTAAATTGGTATTCAATATCAATCAGGCCAGCATGGCCGGACAGGCCCCGGCACCGCAGTGCCGGCGCGGCCTGGCGCATTCGCATAGGGTGAGTTCGATGAACGGGCGCAAGCTTTGCCAGTTGGCGCTGGCTCTGGCGGCGGTCACCACCAGCGGCGCGGCAGTCGCCGGCCGGGCCTATTACCATGGCGGCGGCTATCACGGTGGCTATTACCACGGTGGTTACTATCGCGGCGGCTACTACCCTGCGCGTGTCGGCGTGGGCGTGTATTTCGGCCCCGGATTCGTGTACGGCGGGTATCCCTATGGCTACTATCCGTACCCTTACTACTATCCGCCAGCAGTCATGGCCGCGCCGGCGTCACCGCCGCAATACATCGAACAGGGTCCCGACGGACCGGTCGCCGCGCCCGGACCTGAAGGCGCCATGCCGGAAGCACCGGCCCAGGCCTGGTGGTACCACTGCAACCAGCCCGAAGGTTATTACCCCTATATCCACGCTTGCCCTGGCGGCTGGCAGAAGGTGCCGGCCCAGCCGCCGTCCGGTTCGGCCACCCCTGAATCGCCTGCGCCGGGGGTGTCGTCATGAAGGCACGTGCTTACCTTATCCGTCGTTCGCAGGCTGTGGCACTGATTGTGGCAACGCTGGCACTGGGTGCTTGCGCCGTGATGCCATCGGGCCCCTCCGTCATGGTGCTGCCCGGTACCGGCAAGAGCTTTGACCAGTTCCGGGCGGACGACGGCAACTGCCGCCAGTACGCATTCGGACAGGTAGGCGGCGTCAGTTCCGCGCAGGCGGCGAATACCAGTGCGGTGGGCAGCACGGTGGTCGGTACCGCGCTGGGCGCCGCCGCGGGCGCGGCATTCGGCGGCGGCGAGGGCGCAGCCGTGGGCGCCGGCGTGGGTCTGTTGACCGGTGCGGCGTTCGGCGCGGGCAATGCGCAGTACTCGGGCTATGGCACGCAACAACACTATGATGCGGCCTATCTCCAGTGCATGTATGCCAGCGGCCACCGCGTGCCGGTCCACGGCAACATGGCAACGGCGGCGCGACCGGCGCCGTCTTATTACTATCCGCCGCCGCCTCCGCCACCGGGGTACGGTGGGTCGTATTGAGCGGTCAGCCCTGATCGGGCATGCGCCGCGCCTGCTCGCGGATCCATCGACAGAACTCGCGCGGACGCGCCGTATCGTCGACGTCGCGACAGGCCTGTTCGAGCGCGGCGTACTGTGCCGGTTCATCCCCCACATAGTAGAAGCGCAGGCGCTCCAGCCACGCGCGCCCTTGCGCGGGGTCACCCGTCAGCGCCATCAGCCATGCGGTGCGGGCGATCATCGTCGGCGTCGGCAGCAGATGCACGGCGGCGATATGGGAAGGCAACAGTTGTGCGGCATTGGCGGGCGTGATGATGGCGCGCTCGGCGACATCGGCCGCCGCATATTGGCGGAACCAGTACGCAGGCATCGGCAGCGTGACACGACGCTCGCGGCTGGCATACTCGCGCGCCTCGGCACGCCGGTAGTCCTGCCACATCGTAGCGAGCACGATCGCGCTGACCGCGGCGAACCCCGCCAGCAATCCTAGCGACAGCCAGCGCGGCATGCGCCATCGCCCGAAACCGCGCGGTTCGAGCCAGCCCAGCATGAAGCAGAACGGCAGGAAGAAGTACAGGTAGTGCAGCGGATACTCGAGCATCGAATGCGCGCACAGCATGGCGAGCCATGTCAGGACGACGACGGTTTGCGCTCGTTCGTCGTTATTCGCCCGCACCAGCCGGACACGCACCACGCGCCACAACCATCCCGCCAACGCAATGGCCACGCCTGCTGTCCCGACAATACCAGTCTTGGCCAGCAGGTCGAGTATCGCGTTGTGGGAATGCAGGGCCATCTCGACCTTCACGCCGACCTGCGGCAACTGCTGGAACTGGGCCCAGCCGAATTCGCCCCAGCCTACGCCCAGCCATGGATGCGTGCGGAACATGGCCCAGGCGTGGGTCCACAGTGCGCGGCGTGCGGATGTCTGGTCCGCGGACTTTAGTTGTGCGACGGTATCGAACAGGCGCCAGTCGAAGGCGTGGCTTGCGGCCTTGATGGTCGGCTGTAGCGCCAGCAGGACGACGACCGTGGCGATTGCCGCTGCCAGAAGGCCGACCGGTCTCTGCATGGGATCGATATCGCGTCGAGCACCGCGCGCAAGCCATGCGGCGATGAGGGCGTAGAGCGCAGCGATGCCCACGTGCAGGACGCCAGTACGTGAGCCTGACAGGACGATGCCGCTTTCCAGCAGGATCACGGCAACCAGCCACATCGGGAAACGCAGCTTGCCGCGCGAGGCTAGCCATGTTGCGGCGACCAATGCCATGCCGTCGATGGTGGCCTGGTGATTGGGCTGGTTGACGTTGCCCCAGAGGCGGCGGTTGTCGTCGTAGAAGTAGGAGGAGACTAGGCCGAAGGTGTGGGGTTCGAGATGGAAGAGTTGGACCCACTGAGACAACGAGCCGAAAAGGCCGGCGAAGAGGAAAGCAGTCGCGAGAGCTGTGGCGACGTTCAGTCGACTTCCGGAAACCGACTGATCCCGATGCCACGTCGCGACCATAACAATTGCGCCCGCCACAAGCGTCAGTTGAGTAGCAAGACGGCTTCCTGTGATATCCGGAGACCCGGAGGCCATCTGGAGAAAGCTAACAATTAGTAACCAGATCGGCAGATTTGCGATCCATGGTATGGATCTATTATCTTGCACATCGCGATTCCGAACGAACGACACCAAACAGATTGTGCAGAAAAGCGCTGCGCTAAGCCACTCGCCGTAGAACGTTGCAAGCGGCAAAGTGTGCCGGGAGACCAGCAACGGAAGAACTAATACAAAGGACAAAGGCATAAAGCATTCGCTTGCGGCCAGCTGGGTTCTGTCCGTAACCTGTCGAAGAGGCGGATCATATCCGAAGCCCCTTCGACCGTCACGCTAGCCAATGCACACCTGGGAATGCGAATAGGCTTGCCTCAATATTACTTCGCGTTCTGTGGGCTAGGTGGACCGTACAGCGCCAACAAGCGCGCCTTGAACTCGCTTACCTGGCCCTTCTGTTCGTCGCACATGCCAACAAGCCACTCGTACTGCTGGTTGAACTGGTCCAAGGCGAAAGACCGGAGCCGCTTGACCTGAAGCAGGGCATCGTCGGTGCGTCCGTCCAAAGCCAGAAGGATAATGTACCGGCGGATGAAGTTCGGAGACGCCGAAATAGCAAGTGCACTCTCATGCATCGAGATCTTTTCCGGCAAGAGTTCCTTGTCGAGCGGCATCTGGCTTACCAAGCCATATCGCGCCCAGTCGGCATAAATGAATGCCGGGTTAGCGAAATAAAGCAACTCACCGCGAGGCCGATATGCAACCTCGGCCTTCCGATAATCGAAACCCGCGAACACGAGTCCAATAGCCATGATACCAAGCAGAGCAGCGCTCGCACTCAGTGATAGCGCCTTCGTCATGCCACGCCAATTGCGTGTTTCAGCCAGACCAACCAATAAGCAGACTGGCAGTAGGAAGAATGCGTAGTTCTGAGGAAACTCGAACATTGCATGGACCGCCACCACGGCAACCATGGTAAGACAATATAAGCGCTCTATATCGGTATTGTTCTTGCGTACCTCATGAATAACGCGCCAAGCCCACAGCATGAACGGCAGGAATACAACAATGGCGCCAATGAGACCTGTTTTGGCGAGCAGATCCAACACAATGTTGTGCGCGTTGTTGGCCATCTCTACGGGGCCTAGACGATCTGCAATCAAGAATTGGGCGCGAACATATTCCCCCCAGCCGACACCAAATAGCGGGTGTTGAAGAAAAACCTCGGTGGCATACCGCCACAACGCCAACCTTAGTGAAATCCCTCCCTCACCCGCCATACGCTGGACAGACGAACTTGCGAGTCGAAGTTCGAAAGTCTGGTTGAGCCAACCTACAAACATCACAGCGAGCAGCAGAAAGCCAAAGGGCAACAGGCCAAACAACGATGCCCGCGACCATCCGGCATAAGGATGTCTCGAACTGAGTCGCATGCGCGCCATTGCTGTCGCGCAGACGACAATTACTGCGGCTTGAATTAGCGGAGTACGCGATGCCGTGAATGCCGCCCCAATACCCAGAATGAGCAATGAGGAAATCAGTGTCAGGCGGCTTAATTTGCCAACACGACGCAGATAGACGACGCTGGCCACCGCCAGTAAGCATACGGTTCCGAAGTGATTGGCCTGGTAGAGATTGGCGAATAGTCTTCGTCCCGCGCCAACGGGAACAGGCGGAAACTCAGCAATCCATGGGAGGTAGTGGGACTCCAGTCCAAACGCCTGTAACCAGGCAATGCCAGACGAGAACAATCCAGCTGCCAGGGTTCCGACCGCGCATGCCTGTAGCAAACGCTTGACCGCCTCGCGGTCTTGGCCAAACAACACACCAGCCTGAATGGCACTTATCGCACACAGTGCAAAAAAAACTGCCAGAAAAGGCTCCACCGGCCGCCCAGCACGAGTCATGCCCAGTTGTACTAGCAGGACGACGATAAAACCAGTCGGTGCCGCTACAGCAGCGGCAATCGGCAACGAATCCCCCTGCCTTACACCAGTCGCTATTGCTAGGATACCCACTAAAATGGCTATAGCAATCGCAAGTGACTCCGCATAGAAGGTCGATATGGGTAACGTATGCGGCGCCACCAAAAACGGTGCTGACCAGATGGCGCTACATAACACCATCGCCACCCTCAGATTCCACTCATCGAATCCAGATTTCACGAAACGATTCTCATGAAAAAAGGGCATCCAAGGATGCCCTTTCGATTCACAGCAAAGTAGCTTAAACGCCCGTTTGCGACTTGGTACAACCCGAATTGGAAGCAGCCCAGGTTACAGCGTTTGAAGTCAGCGTAGGGGTCAGGATAACGCTACAGCCCGTACCCAATTGGCCCTGTGCAGCCATGGTGATGGCTGCACCCGTCCCGATCGAAACCGAGGCGTTGGCCGGCGCCGGCAACGTCGCATAGCCGACTTCACTGGTCAGTTTCGGAACGGAGTCGCAGCTGCCCAAACCACCTGCATTGGTTTGCGTACATTGCGCAATAGCTTGTTTGAGCGGCGCCACCTGCGAATACACATCCGACCAACGGCTACGCGTCACATAATCCTGATACTGCGGAATCGCAATCGCCGCCAAAATACCAATGATCGCCACCACGATCATCAGTTCGATCAGCGTAAAGCCCTTCTGGACCCGACGGCCCAGCTTTTTGATTTGTTGTACCCGTTGCATGAGATGACCCCTCGAAGAGATTTTAGGTTGATGCACTGCACGTCTTCGATTTGTGAAGTGCGGGGAGGATAGAGCAGGTACTGTGCCAGGCATCGATACCCCACTAACAGGGGGCCAGGCGACAAATTTCGTCACCCGCTAAACGTGCACCCATGCTCCAGCACCAAAAATTGTCAGTTGTCTGCCAATGTCTCCTGGCACACCGACAAAATATGCGATAACTCACATAAGTTAGTCCCGAATTTCCGGGCATCCATCAGCAGAAAGGGCAGCCACCAGGGCTGCCCTTTGCTATGCGGCGTTCAGCACGCCCGCTTCGTCAGGCCGTCTGCGCAGCGCGGCGGCTCATCAGTTTGCCGACCACCACCACGAGGATCGCCCCGGCAATACCGAACACCAGGTGGGCGTGCGGCACATTGAGTTCGAACCACGCAGCATCGATCGGATCACTCACCAGCATTTCGCCAGCCAGGTAGCCCAACAGCGCGGCGCCCAGCACGATGATGATCGGGAAGCGCTCCATGACCTTGAGCAGCAGCGTGCTGCCGAACACGATCAGCGGGATCGACAGCCCCAGGCCCAGGATCAGCAGCATCAGCTGGCTGCCTTCGGGGCCCTTCTGCGCGGCAGCAGCCACGGCCACCACGTTGTCCAGGGACATGACGAGGTCGGCGATCAGGATGGTGCGAATGGCTTGCCAGATGTTGTCCTTGGCGTCGTGGCCGTCTTCGTCATCTTCGCCGGTCAGCAGTTGCACGCCGATATAGACCAGCAGCACGGCGCCGACGATCTTCAGGTACGGCAGGCTCAGCAGCTTGACGGCTGCCACCGTCAGCACCACCCGCATGATGATGGCGGCGGCGCTGCCCCAGAAGATGGCCTTCTTCTGTTGCGCGGGCGGCAGGTTGCGCGAGGCGAGCGCGATAACGACCGCGTTGTCGCCGGACAGGACAATGTTGGTCAGGATGATCGATCCCAACGCAATCCAGAACGTGGTGGAAGACAGCAGTTCCACGGCAGTGCTCCTCGAGGTTTTCTATCTAATATGTCCGACCGCGCCCGATTGCGGCAGTTCGGATGTCTGAAAAAACAGACATGTATAGCGTGCGAACCTTTCGATTCGATTTCAAGTCAGAGGCAAACTTCTCGGGAAATACCCTAGGAAGCCCTTCGCCACAATGACATTGCCCCCGCACTTGGCGGGGGCAATCCCGCTCCCAGCCACGCCGGAGCGGTTCCACACAGGGCCTTGCGCGCCGCATGAGCGCGCCGGGCCTGGATGTGTGACTTACAGCTTGGCCTTCAGCAGGCGAGCCATTTCCGACGGGTTCTTGGTCACCGTGATACCGCAGGCTTCCATGATTTCCAGCTTGGCCTGGGCGGTGTCGGCACCACCCGAGATCAGCGCGCCGGCGTGGCCCATGCGCTTGCCCGGAGGCGCAGTGACACCAGCGATGAAGCCAACCACCGGCTTCTTCATGTTGTCCTTGATCCAGTGGGCCGCATTGGCTTCATCCGGACCGCCGATCTCACCGATCATGACCACGGCGTCCGTATCCGGATCGTCGTTGAACATCTTCATGACGTCGATGTGCTTCAGGCCGTTGATCGGGTCGCCGCCGATACCGACAGCCGACGACTGGCCCAGGCCCAGCGCGGTCAGCTGGCCCACGGCTTCGTACGTCAGCGTGCCCGAGCGCGACACCACGCCGATGCGGCCCTTGCGGTGGATGTGGCCCGGCATGATGCCGATCTTGATTTCGTCCGGCGTGATCAGGCCCGGGCAGTTCGGTCCCAGCAGCAGGGTCTTCTTGTTCTCGCGGCGCATGCGGTCCTTGACTTCCATCATGTCGCGCACGGGGATGCCTTCGGTGATGCAGACCACCAGGTCCAGGTCGGCGTCAACGGCTTCCCAGATGGCGGCAGCGGCGCCTGCGGGCGGCACGTAGATGACGGAAACGGTGGCGCCGGTCTGGGCCTTGGCATCCTTCACGCTGGCGTAGATGGGAATGCCTTCGAAGTCTTCGCCGGCCTTCTTCGGGTTCACGCCTGCGACGAAGCAGTTCTTGCCGTTGGCGTAGTCACGGCAGCCACGGGTGTGGAACTGGCCGGTCTTGCCAGTGATGCCCTGGGTGATGACCTTGGTGTCTTTGTTGATCAGAATCGACATACGTTATTCCTTTGCTTGGCTCTGGCAGCACGGGCACGCAGCCACGCGCGCTGCCCCAGTCCGCTTGAATGTGGTTTCGGCGCCCGGATTACTTCTTGCCGGCGGCAGCAGCCACAACCTTCTGGGCGGCTTCTTCCATGGTGTCGGCAGCGATGATCGGCAGGCCCGAATCGGCCAGCATCTTCTTGCCCAGGTCTTCGTTGGTGCCCTTCATGCGGACCACCAGCGGCACCGTCAGGTTCACGGCCTTCGACGCCGAGATCACGCCTTCGGCGATCACGTCGCAGCGCATGATGCCGCCGAAGATGTTGACCAGGATGGCTTCAACGTTCGGGTTGCTCAGCATCAGCTTGAAGGCTTCGGTCACCTTCTCGGTGGTGGCACCGCCGCCCACGTCGAGGAAGTTGGCCGGCTCGCCGCCGAACAGCTTGATGGTGTCCATGGTGGCCATGGCCAGGCCGGCGCCGTTCACCAGGCAGCCGATGTTGCCGTCCAGCGAGATGTAGGCCAGGTCGAACTTCGAGGCTTCGATTTCGTTGGCGTCTTCTTCATCCAGGTCGCGGTAGGCGACGATTTCCGGGTGACGGAACAGCGCGTTCGAGTCGAAGTTGAACTTGGCGTCCAGCGCGATGACCTTGCCTTCGCCGGTCAGGATCAGCGGGTTGATTTCGGCCAGCGAAGCGTCGGTGTCGTAGAACGCCTTGTACAGGCCTTGGAGGGCCTGGCGAGCCTGGGCCACCGATGCGTCGGGCACGCCGATCTTGCGGGCGATGTCGTCGGCGTCAGCGTCGGTCAGGCCGGTCGACGGCTCGATGATCAGCGTGTGGATCTTTTCCGGGGTGTGGGCAGCGACTTCCTCGATGTCCATGCCGCCTTCGCTCGATGCCATCAGGGCGATCTTCTGCGAAACGCGGTCCACCACCAGCGAAACGTACAGTTCCTTCTTGATGTCGGCGCCTTCTTCGATCAGCAGGCGGTTGACCTTCTTGCCTTCCGGACCGGTCTGGTGCGTGACCAGCTGCATGCCCAGGATGTTGGTGGCGTAGGTCTTGACGTCGTCGATGCTCTTGGCAACCTTCACGCCGCCGCCCTTGCCGCGGCCACCCGCATGAATCTGTGCCTTGACCACCCAAACCGGGCCGCCAAGCTCTTCTGCGGCCTTCAGGGCCTCGGCAACCGAGAACGCGGGGATGCCGCGCGGAACCGGCACATTGTATTTGCGCAGGATTTCCTTGCCTTGGTACTCATGGATATTCATGCGTGTTTCCTTTCGGGTAGGCGTAAAAGGTAGAAGGGAAGAATCTGAAAGAAGACGAACTCTCTCGTCCGTGGCCGATCCTGAGGATCAGCCGGAAGTGCCGGTTGGCCGGTCGTACGGAACATTGCCGTGGCCGGCAGCCGCTTGCGCCTGAGGCGTGTTAGCAGCGGCCTGCTCCGCCTCGGCCCGAACCTTGGGCTTCGGCTGGTGACCATACCAGCGTGGGTAAAACTCTCGAACCACCTCGCCATCGAAACGCAGCGCGTGGCAGCCGTTCAACTGGTAAGGGGGTTCGGGATTGGGATCGTCGTCGGCACCATCGCGAATGCTGATGACTTCGCCCGCGAATGCCTGGATTGCGGCGCTAGGCAGCACGCCGGCGGCTTCGGTCAGGTGCGAGCAGCCCTGGATGCCCGACAGGCGATCGCGCACCGCCTTGCGGAAGCCCTTGCGCAGGTTCAGTCCGATCAGCTTGCGGTAAGCCGGGCCGATCTGGTCGCATTGCGTCGGATACGGCACCCAGTCGGAACAAGCCTCTGCATCCAGCACGTTCAGTTGCTCGTCGATCGTGACGCGCAGCCACAGGTCGTGCAGTGGCTGGCCAACCGGTCGGATCCGGCCGCCCGCCAGGTCAATGTCACGCGGCTTGGTGTCGGTCAGGTTGACCTCGATGTCCCACAAGCCGTCTTCCCTGAGGTAAGCCTGGGCCGTAATGGCGCGGGTATGACGCAGGGAACGGTTGACGGGCTGGGAAAGAGGCATGACCAGACTGGGAATACGGGGGCAAGGTACCGTGGAAAGGCAACGGCGCCGAAAAACCCGAAGAGTTTAACATGCCGGACCGCTTTGCCCGGGAACATCCGCATGCGCCAAGTGTCGGCGCCGGATTGTCGGCCAACCGGAGCGGAAAACCGGCGGATAAAAGCCATATGGCCGCTCCCGGTGGCGGACTCGGCCCGCGGCGTAGCCGGCATACGGCCGAATACACTTGTCGCCAGTACTGGTATTGCCCTGAACACAGGCCCGATACGCGGGCCGGCCGCCCCCTATTCCATCCCGTCGGGATACTCGTCCTCGGCGCCCTGGATCACCTTGCCGATGACCGAGCGCGAAAAACCGCGCGCCATCATGAAACGGATCTGCTTGGCCCGCTCTTCCGGCGTGGCGGGCGGGGTGCCAAAGCGCTTGCGCCAGACCTCGCGCGCGCGCTCGGGCTCGGACTCACGCAGGCGATCTCGCAATTCGCCCAATTGCTCGCTGCCAAGCTGGTGAGTCTTGGCCTCCTGGATGACGCGGGCGGCACCGTAGCGGCTGCCGCGCCGGTGCAGCAGGCTATCGGCAAAGCGCTGGTTGGACAGCCAGTTCTCGCGCTCGAGCGCGTCGAGCAGCTGTTCGAGCTGCTCGGGGGATTCCGCGTGCGGCGCCAGCTTGCGCGCCAGTTCGGCCCGGCTGTGCTCGCGGCGCGACAGGTAGCCTACGGCGCGGGCCTTGAGGGAAAGCGGGGGTCGGGTGGCCATCGGCGCAATTTGGAATTCGGAATTCGGAATTCGGGTAAGGCGGGAAACAAAAAAGGCTGGCGCATCGGCAATGCGCCAGCCCCTGGAGCGTGCCTCTCGGCAGCGCTCAGTCTTGTTCCACGACCGCGGCCGCCTGCACGCCATTCATCGGCGCCACGCCCAGCGCGGTGCGGACCTTGTTCTCGATCTCCTGGGCAATGTCCGGGTTCTCGCGCAGGAACTCGCGCGCATTGTCCTTGCCCTGGCCGATCTTGTCGCCGTTGTAGCTGTACCAGGCGCCCGACTTCTCGACGATCTTGGCGTCCACGCCCAGGTCGATGATCTCGCCCTGGCGCGAAATACCCTGGCCGTAGAGGATATCGAAGAAGGCCTCGCGGAACGGCGGCGACACCTTGTTCTTGACCACCTTGACCTTGGTCTCGTTGCCGATCACGTCGTCGCCCTTCTTGATCGAACCGATACGACGGATATCCAGGCGCACGGAGGCATAGAACTTCAGTGCATTGCCGCCCGTGGTGGTTTCGGGCGAACCGAACATCACGCCGATCTTCATGCGAATCTGGTTGATGAAGATCACCAGGCAGTTGGTGCGTTTGATGGTGCCGGTCAGCTTGCGCAGCGCCTGGCTCATCAGGCGCGCCTGCAGGCCGGGCAGCGAGTCGCCCATTTCGCCTTCGATTTCGGCCTTGGGGACCAGCGCGGCCACCGAGTCGATGACGATCAGGTCGACCGAGCCCGAGCGCACCAGCGCATCGGTGATTTCCAGCGCCTGCTCGCCGGTGTCCGGCTGCGAGATCAGCAGGTCGCCGACGTTCACGCCCAGCTTGCCCGCGTAGTTGACGTCGAGCGCGTGCTCGGCATCGATAAAGGCGCAGGTGCCACCCAGCTTCTGCATTTCGGCCACGACCTGCAGCGTCAGCGTGGTCTTGCCCGACGATTCCGGACCATAGATCTCGACCACGCGCCCGCGCGGCAGGCCGCCGACGCCAAGGGCGATGTCCAGGCCGAGCGAGCCCGTGGACACCACCTGGATATCCTTTTCGACCTCGCCATCGCCCAGGCGCATGATCGAGCCCTTGCCGAACTGCTTCTCGATCTGGGAGAGCGCGGCGGCAAGCGCCTTCTGCTTCTCGGCGCTCACGCCGGCACCTGCCTTCTTGTCGTCCATGGTCGTCCTTGAGTCAAATGTTGAGTCAATGGTGGTATAAAGGGTCGAATGTGGCGCGGCACCGGCATTTCAGACTTTTCCGATTGCTGCCGACCGGTTTACCGATCTTGCGCCTCAACTGCAAAATCACCCGACTGCCTGCACAGCCGCCTTCTGCTGCGGCCTGCGCGGAATGTGCGGGTACTGTATAAAAAAACAGTATGCTTGGCAAGCCCTGTCCGCATTGTTTGCGTGGCGGCTGGCAATGCCGGCCGTGGTGGAGACAACCATGCGCATTCTGATCGCCGAAGATGACGATGTGCTGGCCGACGGCCTGACGCGCTCGTTGCGTCACTCCGGTTATGCCGTCGACCATGTCACGAATGGCCTGGAGGCCGATTCCGCGCTATCGACCCAGAATTTCGACCTGCTGATCCTGGACCTGGGGCTGCCGCGCATGCCGGGCCTGGAAGTCCTGAAGCGCCTGCGCGCGCGCGGCGCCATGCTGCCGGTGCTGATCCTGACCGCCGCGGACAGCGTGGGCGAGCGCGTCAAGGGCCTGGATCTGGGCGCCGACGACTATATGGCCAAGCCGTTCGCGCTGACCGAACTTGAGGCCCGGGTGCGCGCGCTGGTACGACGCGGCGCAGGCGGCGGCGCCACGCTGATGCGCCATGGCCCCCTGTCCTTCGACCAGGTGGGTCGCATTGCCTATATGAACGATCAGATGCTGGACCTGTCGGCGCGCGAAATCGGACTACTGGAAATCCTGCTGACGCGCAGCGGGCGGCTGGTCTCCAAGGAACAACTGGTCGACCACCTGTGCGAATGGGGCGAGGAAGTCAGCAATAACGCGATCGAGGTCTACGTGCACCGGCTGCGCAAGAAGATCGAGGTCGGCGGCATCCGCATCGCCACCGTGCGCGGACTGGGCTATTGCCTGGAAAAATTCCAGCCGGCCGTGGCCGCCCCGAACTAAGGCGTCCGCGCGCCGTTCCCGTCCACGCAGCCGATCACTCGACCGAAACCGCCTACAACCTTTACCGAGATGAGCCAGCTGCGACTGCCATGGCGGCATCGGCCCGCCAAGGATCCCGCGCCCCCTTCCGGCGCCTCCGATCCCGACGACCTGGCCGACGCCCTGCCCCATCTGGAGGAAAGCACCGCCCACCCCGCCCCGCGCTCGCTGTTCGGCGAGATCCTGGACTGGATGCTGGCGCCGCTGCTCCTGCTGTGGCCGATGAGCATCGCCGTCACGTACCTGGTGGCGAAGTCGATCGCCAACGGGCCGTTTGATCGCGCACTCGAAGCCAGCGCCATCGTGCTGTCGCAGCAGGTCCGCGAAGTGAACGGGCGCGTCACGCTGCAACTGCCGTTGTCGGCGCGAGAGATCCTGCGCGCGGACGAGACCGACAACATCTACTACCAGGTCGTCGGCAAGCGCGGCGAGTATGTCGCCGGCGACCACGACCTGCCGCTGCCATCCGAAGAAGACCAGGGCCATCCCGGCCTGGTCTCCCTGCGCGATGACCGCGTGGCGGGCAACGACGTGCGCGTGGCCTACACCTATGTCGATCTCAAGAACGTCGGCGGTACCCAGCCCGTGCTGGTGCAGGTGGCAGAAACCCTCGACAAGCGCGCGCGTCTCGCCAACGAGATCATCAAGGGCGTGATCCTGCCGCAGTTCGTGATCCTGCCGCTGGCCGTGGTGCTGGTGTGGTTCGGGCTCACGCGCGGGCTCGCGCCGCTCACGGCGATCCAGCAGCGTATCCGCGCGCGCAATCCCGGCGATACCAGCCCCATCGACGAGCGCGCCGCGCCGCAAGAGATCACGCCGCTGGTCGCGTCGTTCAACGAGCTGCTGGCGCGGCTGGACCAGTCGGTGCAGACGCAGAAGCGTTTTATCGCCGATGCCGCGCACCAGATGAAGACTCCGCTGGCCGGACTGCGCATGCAGGCGGAACTGGCGCAGCGCGACCAGTCGCCGGAGGAATTGCGCCGGTCGCTGGCGCAGATTGCGGGCAGTTCCGAACGCACGGCGCACCTGGTCACGCAGTTGCTGTCGCTCGCGCGCATGGAGAACCTGGCTGGCGCGGGCAGCATGGCCGCGCTCGACCTGGCCGCATTGGCGCGCGACGTGGTGAAGGACTGGCTGCCGCGCGCCTGGGCCCGGCAGATCGACCTGGGGCTCGATGCCAGCGACCATCCGGTCATGGTCCAGGGCAATCGCCTGATGCTCACCGAAATGCTCAATAACCTGATCGACAACGCCATCCGCTACACACCGCCCCACGGGCATGCCACCGTGCGCGTCAGCGCCGATGCGTTCGAACCATTCGCCTATCTTGATGTGGAGGACACCGGGCCGGGCATTGCGCCGGCGGACCGCGAGCGCGTGATGGAACGGTTCTATCGCGTGCTGGGCACCAACACCGAAGGCAGCGGCCTGGGCCTGGCCATCGTCCGGGAGATCGTGCAGCAGCATGGCGGCGAAATCCGGATCGACGACCACGTCTACCAGCAGGAGCCTCGGCTGGCCGGCGCGCGGTTCCGCATCACGTTGCGGCAGCCGGCACCGGAGCTGGCGGCATGAGCACGCCTGCCCCGCCCGATCCGGCGCTCAAGCGCGCCTGGCGGCGCAACCAGCACTGGATCTGCGCACTGCTCGCGATCTGGTTCGTGGTCACCTTCGTCGTCAGCTGGTTCGCCCGCGACTTGCGCTTTGACTTCTTCGGCTGGCCGTTCTCGTTCTGGATGGGGGCCCAGGGCGCGCTGGTGGTCTACGTCCTGATGACCGCGCTCTATGCCTGGCGCATGAACCGGTCCGACGACGAAGCTGACGAGGGCGCCGCCGACGCTCCCCCACCTTCGCAGGGCATCAATGCGGACGCCGGCAAGGATGCTGCTTAGCACCAAGCCGGCATAGCGCGAGCGCACGGCGTTCGCCGCACTTGCCTCCTCGCAATGCAGCAACAAAAGTGCCGGTTCATGCGCTGTGCGGGCTAGCGTATACCCCGACGCTTTGCGCGCCAGACGGCGGAAATCTGTCAGAACTCAGTAAGTTTCGCCTCCCAAAATCCATGCAGCTCCGGTGCCTATGGCTCCGCAGCGCGCCATGTCTTGCGGTGCGTCCGCGGCCTCGCCGGTGAACCATTTCAGACGGAGGGAGACAACAACATGGCAAACCCGCAGAACGTAGCGATGCCTGGAGGCAGCGCGCAACATGCGCCGATGACGACCGAGGAGAAGAAGGTCATTCTGGCCTCGTCGCTCGGCACGGTGTTCGAGTGGTATGACTTTTACCTGTACGGCTCGCTGGCGGCAGTGATCGCCAAGCAGTTCTTCGCCGGCCTGGATCCCACCTCCGCCTTCATCTTCGCACTGCTGGCCTTCGCCGCCGGCTTTATCGTGCGCCCCTTCGGCGCGCTGGTGTTTGGCCGCCTCGGCGACATGATCGGCCGCAAGTACACCTTCCTGGTGACGATCCTGATCATGGGCCTGTCGACGTTCATCGTCGGCCTGCTGCCCGGCTTTGCCACCATCGGCTGGGCCGCCCCGATCATCCTGATCGCACTGCGCATGCTGCAGGGCCTGGCGCTCGGCGGCGAGTACGGCGGTGCCGCCACCTACGTGGCGGAACACGCGCCGCACGGCAAGCGCGGGTCCTACACGGCCTGGATCCAGACCACCGCGACGCTGGGCCTGTTCCTGTCGCTGATCGTGATCCTGCTGTGCCGTGAACTGACCGGCGCCAATTTCGACGCCTGGGGCTGGCGCATTCCGTTCCTGGTCTCGATCCTGCTGCTGGCCATGTCGGTGTACATCCGCCTGTCGATGAGCGAATCGCCGGCGTTCCAGCGCATGAAGGCCGAAGGCAAGACCTCGAAGGCTCCGCTGACCGAATCCTTCGGCCAGTGGCGCAACCTGAAGATCGTGATCCTGGCGCTGCTGGGCCTGACCGCCGGCCAGGCCGTGGTCTGGTACACGGGCCAGTTCTACTCGCTGTTCTTCCTGACCCAGGTGCTGAAGGTCGACGCCAAGACGGCCAACCTGCTGATCGCCGGCGCGCTGGTGATCGGCACGCCGTTCTTCCTGTTCTTCGGCTCGCTGTCGGACAAGATCGGCCGCAAGTGGATCATCATGATCGGCTGCGCCCTGGCCGTGCTGACCTACTTCCCGCTGTTCAAGGCGATGACCCACTATGCCAACCCGGCACTGGAACGCGCCCAGCAGTCGGCACAGATCGTGGTCACCGCGGATCCGGCAAGCTGCTCGTTCCAGGGCAGCCCGATCGCCCGCGAAATCGACTTCCGCAGCTCGTGCGACATCGTCAAGCGTACGCTGGCCCAGGCATCGGCCAGCTATGAAGTGGTAGCCGCCCCGGCCGGTACGGTGGCATCGGTGAAGATCGGCGACAAGGAGATCAAGTCCTTCGACGCCACGGTGACCACGGGCGCGTTCGACGACGCCAGCAAGAAGCAGATCGCCGAGTTCAAGAAGGCCGTCGGCGCCGAGATGTCCGCGCACGGCTACCCGACCAAGGCGGATCCGGCCCAGATGAATACGATCATGGTGCTGGTGATCCTGGTGATCCTGGTGATCTACGTGACCATGGTCTACGGCCCGATCGCGGCGATGCTGGTCGAGATGTTCCCGACGCGCATCCGCTACACCTCGATGTCGCTGCCCTACCATATCGGCAATGGCTGGTTCGGCGGCTTGCTGCCCACCATCTCGTTCGCGCTCGTGGCGCAGAACGGCAACATCTACTACGGCCTCTGGTACCCGATCATCATCGCCGCAGTCACCTTCGTGATCGGCGCGCTGTTCGTGCGCGAAACCAAGGACGTGGATATCTACGCGAACGACTGAGCCAACCCTTTGAGGCAAGACCGATCCGGTAATCGGTCGCTCCAGCCGGCAGGCCGCAAGGCCTGCCGGTTTTCTTTTCACGCCCGTGTCATCATCTTTTCAAAGAGGTGTTGACAGGTCGTAAATTCCCGGTAGAATAGCGGTCTCTGTTGGCGAATTAGCTCAGTCGGTTAGAGCGACGGAATCATAATCCGCAGGTCCGGGGTTCGAGTCCCTGATTCGCCACCATCTATTCTCAAAGGGGGTTAGCGCAAGCTAACCCCCTTTGTCTTTCCGGGTTCCGGGTTCCGTTAAGCGGTCCCGTCTTCGCCAGCGACTACGCTACTGCGACGCGGTCATTCAGAATGGCCGCACTTCCCGCGCTCGGTCTCGCCTGCCATCTCGGCGTGGTCCGGTGGCACCTGACCTACCAGGGACAGCCATCACAGCAACCGGTGCCGTCGCGCATAGTCGACCATCTCGACGACGGACTCCACATTCAGCTTGCACATGATGTTGGTCTTGTGGGTGCTCACGGTCTTGCTGCTGATCAGCAGCAGCGCGGCGATCTCCTTGTTCGAGTGTCCGCGCGCCAGGTACTGGAGCACCATGAGTTCGCGCTCGGTCAGCCGCGCCAGCCTGCCGGCAGACGGCAGGCGCAGCAGGCGTGCGGCTTCCAGCGTCTGCGTGGGAAACACCAGGTAGCCCGACATCACGCCCTGCGCGGCCTGGACCATTTCCGCCAGGTCCCGCTGGCGCGACACGAAGCCATGGGCCCCTGCGCGCAGCGCCTGCACCGGCGCCATCGTGGCATCGCTGTCGGACAACACCAGCAGCCGCACCGCCGGATAGCCGGTGGCCAGCCGCCTGATCAGCGCGATGCCGGCCTGGCCAAGCGTGTCCAGCTCGATCACCACGAGCCGTGGCTGGCGATCACGCACCAGCTGCCGGGCCAGCCGCACGTTGTCGGCCAGCAGCGTCCGGCGCGCGCCGAGCGCATGGGCGATCTGCCACGATGCCTCGCCGGGCGGCGCAGGCCGTGCATCGACGATCAGGGCTTCATCGAACGAGGTGGGGTCCAACGCGCGGCTCCTTGTTGAAGGACTACCGCGAAGATTAGGTCGTGGGCTCCACGCCGGATCGGCGAAACGGCTGCATTTGCATGCATACTTGTCGCAACCGAGCCGAAGAATTTCTGCGTCCGGGGCGGGCTCGGGGCGCGCTATACGCCCGCCTCCCGTAACGCGGTCAGCTCCCGCTCAGGACGGCTTGGCCGGCGAGAAGCGCGGCGCCGGCGTGGAGCGCGCGACTTCGCGATCGCCCTGGCGGTGCAGGCGGTAGGTGCCGCGCGCCTGGTTGTGCGGATGGCGTGCCGCTTCGTCCAGCGTGAGCACGCGGGCAAAGCAGACGTCGGTACCGCCGAGCAGCGATTCCCAGTGCGTGCTGGGACGCGAAGCGATCAGCGCCGCGATGCGCGCCTTCACCGTCGGCCACTGCGCGCGGTCATACTGCGCGGCCGGATCGATGTCCGTGAGTTCGAGGCGCTCGAGCAGTTCGCGGTAGAACTGCGGCTCGAGCGCGCCGAGCGTGATGGCGCGGCCATCGGCACACGCATAGACATCGTAGAACGGGGAGTCATGGAAGGCGCTGGGCTGCGGGCCGCCCAGCGTGCCGGCCGCGCGCGATACCTGCACCAGCGAACCGAGCATGGCGACGATGTCGGTGATCGCCGCATCCACCACGCAGCCCTGCCCGCTCGAACGCGCGTGCAGGATGGCGCTGGTGATGCCGAACGCCAGGCCGAGCGCCCCCGTGGCATCGCCGACCACCGTGGGCGGCACCATCGGCAGCGCGCCGTCGCGCGCGGCCATCGACAGCAGGCCGGTCAGCGCAATGTAGTTCAGGTCGTGCCCGGCGCTGTGCGCGAGCGGGCCGGTCTGGCCCCAGCCGGTCATGCGGCCGTAGACCAGGCGCGGGTTGCGCGCATGGCATTGCGCCGGACCCAGCCCCAGGCGTTCCATGGCGCCCGGGCGCAGTCCCTCGATCAGCGCGTCGGCGCCGGCCACCAGGTCCAGCGCGGCAGCCACGTCCTCCGGAGACTTCAGGTTGAGCTGCACCACGGTCTTGCCATGCTCGAGTTCCATCTCTGCCGGCACGTTCTGCCCACGCAGGATTCGCCGCGCATCCGGGGCAACCGGACGGGTCACCAGCGTAACTTCCGCGCCAAGGCCAGCCAGCATGGCACCGCACAGCGGCCCCGGACCGATCCCTTCGAATTCCACTACCTTGACGCCACGCAGGGGCAGGAGGTTGCCGCTTTCACTCATGTTTGCTGTCTCCGTCGACGCGTCCGGCCCGCCGGATCGCCTGATGTTCTGGGGTAGAAAGGCCGGGCGCCATGTCGCGGCAGCGCCAGCCGGGCTGGGCACATGCTAAGCGGGCTTACCAGTGGGCGGCAATGGCTAAATGTGTCAGGCGCCTTGACATATCCTGCTGCATTTCCACACTGGAACCGCAAGAGGAAATCTCCGAGTCACTTGATCTAAATCTGATTGTGGCGAAAGACTTGCTGCCATGATGGTGAGGGACGGCCCGCCGCCGCTTCATCGATCCGCGGCGCCGATCCTGCCTATCCTATAACCTGGCGTGTCCGTTCAGCGCCCCCTCCAGGAGATTCCCGCCATGACCAATATCGTGCTCGCCACCGACGGATCGGCCTTCAGCGACGCGGCCGCCCGCTTCATCGCCGAAGGCAAGCTGTTGCAAAGCGGCTTTACCGTCCATGTGGTGCACGTCGCGCCCGAAGTCAGCGGACAGGTCCGCGCCTTTGTCAGCAAGGAAACCATCGACGCCTGGCATCAGGAGGCCAGCGACAAGGCCATGGCCGGCGTGTGCGAGATTCTTTCTGCGGCCGGCATTCCGTTCGAGCGCCATGCGCTGCACGGTTTCGCGCCGGAGCGCATTGTCGCCTACGCGCGCTCGGCGGATGCACAGGCCGTCGTCATGGGCACGCACGGCCGGGGCTCGTTCTTTGATGCGGTGATCGGATCCGTGGCGGGCCGCGTGCTGGCGCAGGCGCCATGCCCGGTGCTGCTGGTCAAGGCGCCCGAAAAGGGCTGAAGGGGAGCGGGTCGACCGCTACCTCGCCGTTCCAGCAGAGTCTCAGGCGCCCCACAGGGGCGCTTCTTCCATCAGCGCGACTTGCTCGCGCAATTCCAGGATGCGGTCCTGCCAGTAGCGCGCCGTTCCGAACCACGGAAACGCCGCCGGAAAAGCGGGATCGCGCCAGCGGCTGGCCAGCCAGGCGCTGTAATGGAGCAGCCGCAGCGTGCGCAGCGCTTCCACCAGCCACAGTTCGCGTGGCGCGAACTCGGCAAAGTCTTCGTAGCCCGCGACGATATCGGCCAGCTGGTCCTGCATGGCGGCACGGTCGCCTTCGAGCAGCATCCACAGGTCCTGCACGGCGGGCGCCATGCGGCTATCGTCGAAATCCACGAAATGCGGACCTGCGGCGGCCAGCCCCGTGGCCCGGGCGTCGTCGCCGTCGATCCACAGCACGTTGCCACGATGGCAATCGCCATGCACGCGCAGCAGGCGCACGTCGCCGGCGCGGTCATAGCAGCGGCGCACGCCGTCCAGCGCAAGGTCCACCACTGCCTGCCACGGTTCGCGCAGATCGGCCGGGATACAGTCGTGTGCGATCAGCCAGTCGCGCGATGCCACGCCGAAGGTCTGCACGTCGAGCACCGGTCGCGCCTGATAGGCATGGGTAGAACCCACGGCGTGGATGCGCCCGATGAAACGGCCGAGCCAGGTCAGCGTGTCGGTGCGGTCCAGCGCGGGTTCGCGGCCGCCGCAGCGGGCAAAGACCGAAAAGCGGAAATCTTCATGGCGTTGCAGCGTGCTGCCGTCCGGTCCGGCCAGCGCCGGCACCGCGGGAATCTCGGCATCGGCGAGTTGCTGCACGAAGGCATGCTCTTCGAGGATGGCCGCGTCGGGCCAGCGGCCGGGCCGATAGAACTTGGCCACCACAGGCTTGGCGTCCTCGATGCCGATCTGCCAGACCCGGTTCTCGTAGCTGTTGAGCGCCAGCAGCCGGCCGTCTGGGCGCATGCCCGCCGACTCGAGCGCATCGAGGATCAGCTCGGGCGTCAGCCCCGCGAACGGGATGCCGCTGTCGCCGGATGCGTGACGTGCGCTCATGCCTTCGGGCCTGGAGGGCTCAGCGCCCGCGCTTGGCCGGCGTGCCGCCAAGCAGCGCGGCCTGCGCCGGGCGACGGTTGCGTGCGGGGGCGCCGGCGCCTTCCTGCGTCGGCCGCGGCTGGCCTGCGCTGCGCGGCTGGGCCGGCGCGGCATTGCGGCTTGCGCCACCCTGCCCGCGGCCGGATTCGCCACCGGCATGGCTGGCGCCGCCACGTGGCGCATTCTGGGCAGAACGCTGGCGCGGTTGTGCTGGCTTGCCTGCCGCGGGCGCTGCCGCCTTGGGCTGGGCGCGGCCACGTCCACCGCCCTGTCCGCCACCACCGCCACCACCGCCGCCACCCTGGCCACGCTGTTGGCGGCCCTTCTGGATCGGCTCCGCCGCGATGCTCGGATCCACCTCGAAGCCGGGCAGTACCGTCTGCTCCAACTTGCGCTTGATCAGGCGTTCGATATCGCGCAGCAGGCCGTGCTCGTCCACGCAGACCAGCGAGATCGCCTCGCCCTCCGCGCCCGCGCGGCCCGTACGGCCGATGCGGTGCACATAGTCCTCGGGCACGTTGGGCAGGTCGAAGTTGACCACGTGCGGCAACTGGTCGATGTCGATGCCGCGCGCTGCGATATCGGTCGCCACCAGCAGGCGCAGCGTGCCGGCCTTGAATTCCGACAGCGCGCGCGTGCGCGCCGACTGGCTCTTGTTGCCGTGGATCGCCAGCGCCGACAGGCCCTCCTTGGTCAACTGCTCGGCCAGGCGGTTGGCGCCGTGCTTGGTGCGCGTGAACACCAGCACCTGGTGCCAGTCATGCTGGCGCACCAGGTGTGCCAGCAGTTCGCGCTTGCGTTCGCGGTCCACCGGATAGACGCGCTGCTCGACGGTCTCGGCCGTGGTGTTGCGGCGCGCGACCTCGATCGAAGCCGGGTTGTTCAGCAGCCGGTCCGCCAGCCCGCGGATCTCGTCCGAGAACGTAGCCGAGAACAACAGGTTCTGGCGCTTCGGCGGCAGGACGTTGAGGACCTTGCGGATGTCGTGGATAAAGCCCATGTCGAGCATGCGGTCGGCTTCATCGAGCACCAGCAATTCGACGTGCGAGAGGTCGATCGTGCGCTGGGACACATGGTCGAGCAGACGGCCAGGCGTTGCCACGACGATGTCCACGCCGCGCCGCAATTGTTCGATCTGCGGGTTGATGCCGACCCCGCCGAACATCACCATCGAGCGCAGCTTGAGATGCTTGCCGTAATTGCGCACGCTTTCTTCCACCTGGGCGGCAAGCTCGCGCGTGGGGGTCAGCACCAGCGCGCGCACCACCGGCCGGCCCGGGCGCTGCGCGCCGGATTCGGACAGCAGTTGCAGCATCGGCAGCGTGAAGCCGGCCGTCTTGCCGGTACCGGTCTGGGCGCCGGCAAGCAGGTCGCCGCCTTTGAGGATGGCGGGAATTGCCTGGGCCTGGATGGGAGTCGGGGTGGTGTAGCCCTGTTCGGCCACGGCCCGCACAAGCTTGTCGGACAAGCCGAGTTCGGAGAAAGACATGAATGGATGCTTCGGCCGTCTGCTGCGCGCTGGGCGCGCCAGCCAGCAGGCGACCTGTGTGATCTGAAACAACGCCGGTCGGGGGACCGGCGAAGCGGGGGCCGGCGGCATCCGCTTACGAAACAAAGGTCGGTAGTGTAACAGCCAAGGGCAAACCTTTTCGGCACATGGGCGTGCCGTGCCGGCTGATACACACCGGCACGCGGCGCGCGGGTGTGGCGCTGCGCTATCATGCGGCCACCACCCGTCCCGGGGCGACGGCGCGGCGTCGCGCCACCCACGCAAGCACTCATGCGGTTCCGATTCCTTGAAGACCAGGAAGTCACGCTGTTCGCGGCGATTCCGGTCGGCATTCTGGCAGCCATAGCGACCACCCTGTTCAAGGAAGCCCTGGAACGGGCCGGCGTTGTCATCTTCTCCAGCAACGCGGACGTGGTTGCCGTGTTTGCCGGGCTGGCGCTGGCCTGGCGCATCGTGGTGCCGGCCGTCGGCGGGGCGCTGGCGGGCTTGCTGCTCTCCGCCGCCAACCGCTTTTCCGGCAGCGGCGGCGCGACCGACTACATGGAAGCCGTGGCCAACGGCAGTGGCCGCCTGCCGGTGCGCGTCACGCTGCTGCGCTCGCTGTCGTCGTTCTGCTCCATCGTCAGCGGCAGCTCCGTCGGCAAGGAAGGCGCGATGATCCAGCTCGCCGCGCTGTGCGGCTCACTGTTTCCCTCGACACGCATCGGCCGGCCCGATGGCGCCTCGAACATGCGCCGCATGCTGACCGCCTGCGGTGCCGCCGCCGGACTGGCCACGGTCTATCACACGCCGCTATCGGCCGCCGTGTTCGTGGCTGAAGTGGTGTTCGGTGCACTAGCGGTGCAACGGCTCATGCCGCTGTTCCTGGCTTCGGTGGCGGGCGCCATGGTCAGCCAGTGGCATGGCGGCCTCCAGCCCCTGTATCCGGGCCTGCACATCGAGCCGGACCTGCGCCCGCAGTTGATACTGGCCGCGGCAGGCCTCGGCGTCACCGCTGGCATCGTTGGCGCGCTGTTCCTGCGCGCCGCGAGCAAGGCGCGCGGGCGCTTCGCCCAAGTGCCCGGCGGACCAGTGGCGCGGCTGGCGCTGGGCGGCGCGCTGGTGGGCGTGCTGGCCATGGCCGTGCCTGAAGTCGTCGGCAATGGCTTCTCGACAATCCAGACCATCCTGCAGGAACAGCCGCTGACGGTTTCGGTGGGCCTGGTGCTGCTGGCCAAGCTGGTCGCGACGGTCATCAGCATGGGCTCCGGCGCGGTCGGCGGCGTGTTCACGCCTTCGCTGTTCGTCGGCGCGGCACTGGGCCAGTTGCTGGCGATCGTCATGCAGGCCGTGGTGCCCGGCGCACCGGCCTCGCCGGTGCTGCCGCTGGTCGGCATGAGCGCCTTTCTTGCGGCGACCAGCCAGGCGCCGCTGATGTCGGTGCTGATGGTGTTCGAGATGACGCTTGCGCCCGCGCTGCTCTTGCCTTCGATGATCGGCGCCGTGGCGGCGTATTACACGGCCTCACGCTGCCAGACGCTGTCGCTCTACAGCGTGATTGCCGAGCGCGCCCATGCCTCCGCCGCCGAAGAGCACGCGCGCGCCATGACGCTGGCCGGGCTGTGCGATCCGACCGATACCACGCTGGCGCCGGATGCCTCGCTGGCCGCCGCGGCCGACAAGTTTGCCGAGACGGGCACCCGCTACCTGTACCTGGTCGAGCCCGATGGCCGCCTGCTGGGCGCGCTGTCGATCCACGCGCTGCAACGCGCGCAGCGCGAAAATTCCGCCCCCGGCGTGCTGGCGCTGGCCGAGCGCGACTTCCCGTCGCTGACCCCGGAATCGCGGCTGCGCGACGCGCTGGAGGTCTTTGCCGCGCACGGCATCAACCGCATTCCGCTGGTGCGCGATGCGGACAGCCGCGAGCTGATGGGCACGGTCTCCAAGCAACGTGTGCTGCAAGAGGCATCTTGTCTGTTCTAGGCGACGCGGCCATCCGGCACGGCACGGTGCCGGTCGAACGGGGTAAAATACCCGGTTGCCCTTCCGCCCCCATCTCAACCTGAGCTGCGCCCTTTCCGGAGCCAATATGCCCGCTGGCCGTTCCCTGCGTCGGAGTGCTTCATCGCGTTTTTTCAAGCCGCTGCTGGCCCTGTCGCTGGGCACGGCACTGTGGCTCGGTGCAGCCGGCGCCATGGCGCAGCCGATCCGCGTGATCCCGGTCGATGCGCCGCAGGCGAAGCTGGTTGTCGCCACGCCGTCGGCAGGCGCACCGCAGACGGTCACGCTCGATGGCAAGACCATCGGCGTGGCGCCGGGCCTGCGCGTGTTCAGCACCGACAACGAGCTGATGAACATGGCTGCCATCGCCGGGCAGAAGCTGCCGGTGCGCTACAAGCTCGACCTGTACGGCCAGCTGCTGACCGCATGGGTGCTCAGCGAACAGGAACAGAAGGCGCTGAAAGCGAAGTCCTGACCCACCGAAGTACGGAGGCGCATGCGCCGTCCGTGTTGTTGCCACACCCTGATGCCCCCAGGTGAACCACTGAGACCGGCACCATGAAGAAAGTATTTGTGAAGACGTACGGCTGCCAGATGAACGAGTATGACTCGGACAAGATGGTCGACGTCCTGAGCGCCAGCCAGGGGCTGGAACCCACCGACAACGTCGAAGACGCCGACGTGATCCTGTTCAACACCTGCTCGGTGCGCGAAAAGGCGCAAGAGAAGGTGTTCTCCGAACTGGGCCGCATGAAGGCGCTCAAGGCCGCCAAGCCCGATCTCGTGATCGGCGTGGGCGGCTGCGTGGCCAGCCAGGAAGGCGCGAGCATCGTTTCGCGCGCGCCGTATGTCGACGTGGTGTTCGGCCCGCAGACGCTGCACCGCCTGCCCGACCTGATCGCGCGCAAGCAGCGCACCGGCCAGTCGCAGGTCGATATCTCGTTCCCCGAGATCGAAAAGTTCGACCACCTGCCGCCGGCCCGCGTGGAAGGCCCGAGTGCCTTCGTCTCGATCATGGAAGGCTGCTCGAAATACTGCAGCTACTGCGTGGTCCCGTACACGCGCGGCGAGGAAGTCTCGCGTCCGTTCGAGGACGTGCTGGCTGAAGTGGCCGGCCTGGCCGAACAGGGCGTGCGCGAAGTCACGCTGCTGGGCCAGAACGTCAACGCCTATCGCGGCGCCATGGGCGGCACCAGCGAGATCGCCGACTTCGCGCTGCTGATCGAGTACGTGGCCGAGATCCCCGGCATCGAACGGATCCGCTATACCACCAGCCACCCGAAGGAATTCACGAGCCGGCTGGTCGAGCTCTATGGCCGCTGCGACAAGCTCGTCAACCACCTGCACCTGCCGGTGCAGCACGCATCCGACCGCGTGCTGATGGCGATGAAGCGCGGCTACAGCGTGCTCGAATACAAGAGCATCGTGCGCAAGCTGCGCGCGCTGCGACCTGACATGTCGATGTCGTCGGACTTCATCATCGGCTTCCCTGGCGAAACCGAAGCCGACTTCGACAAGCTGATGGCGATGGTCGAAGAAATCGGCTACGACACCTCGTTCTCGTTCATCTTCAGCCCGCGCCCCGGCACGCCCGCGGCCAACCTGCACGACGACACGCCGCACGAGGTCAAGCTGCGCCGGCTGCAACACCTGCAGGCCACGATCGAAGAGAACGTGCAGCGCATCAGCCGCAATATGGTCGGCTCGGTGCAGCGCATCCTGGTCGAAGGCCCGTCCCGCAAGGACCCGACCGAACTCCACGGCCGCACCGAGAACAACCGCGTGGTCAACTTCGCGCTGCCGGGCGTACCGCAAGCGCAGCGCGACCGCATGATCGGCCAGATGGTCGACGTATCGGTCACGCAGGCGTTCCCGCACTCGCTGCGCGGCGAGATCGTGGTGCGCCAATGAGCGAAGCCACCCCACGCGCCAGAATGAAGATTCCTACCGCAGAATTCGTCGCCCCGCGCGACGACAACACGCGGCTGCAGAACCTGTGCGGCCCACTCGACGAGAACCTGCGCCAGATCGAACAGGCGCTCGACGTGACCATCCAGCGCCGCGGCCATCGCATGACCGTGCGCGGGACCAACGCGCAGGATGCCGCCCTCGCGCTGGAGCGCTTCTACAACGAGGCGCGCACCGCGCTGTCGATCGACGACGTGCAGCTGGGCCTGGTGGAGACCCGCCAGATCTCGGCGCACGGCAGCTACCTGCCGCAGGCCGACAACGAGAACGGCACCACCGAGTTCGAGGACGACTCCCCGGTACTGCATACGCGGCGCTCCGGGCTGCAGGGCCGCACCGCCACGCAGCGCGAGTACCTGCGCCACATCCTGTCGCACGACCTCACGCTGGGCGTGGGCCCGGCGGGTACCGGCAAGACCTATCTCGCTGTGGCGTGCGCAGTCGATGCACTCGAGCGCGACACGGTCAAGCGCATCGTGCTGACGCGCCCGGCCGTGGAAGCCGGCGAGCGCCTGGGCTTCCTGCCCGGCGATCTCGCGCAGAAGGTCGACCCGTACCTGCGCCCGCTGTATGACGCGCTCTACGACCTGCTCGGCTTCGACCGCACGCAGAAAATGTTCGAGCGCCAGATGATCGAGATCGCGCCGCTGGCGTACATGCGCGGACGCACGCTGAACCACGCCTTCATCATCCTCGACGAGGCGCAGAACACCACGCCCGAGCAGATGAAGATGTTCCTCACGCGCATCGGCTTCGGCTCCAAGGCGGTGATCACCGGCGACACCACGCAGATCGACCTGCCGCGCGGACAGAAGAGCGGCCTGGTGGAGGCCCAGCACGTGCTGCGCGATGTGCGCGGCGTCGCCTTCTCGCGCTTTTCCAGCATCGACGTCGTGCGCCACCCGCTGGTGGCCCGCATCGTCGACGCCTATGACGAATACCACGCCCAGCACAAGGACGCGTAAGTGAAATCCAAGAAAGCCCAGTCTTCCGGCATCAGCCTGACCCTGTTCGATGGCGAAGGCCGCGCGCGCAAGAGCGCCGCCCACGCCGTGCGCGTGCAGCTGCCCGATGGCCGCAGCCTGACCGTCGACCTGTCCCAGGCCGCCGACGGCGTGGTGGCCCTGCTCGCAGAGCACACCGACACGCGCCAGCAGGCCGGCCTGCTGGTGCGCCCGGACAACAACGATGCGCTGTCGGTGGCCGTGACCGCGACGCCGGTCGTCACCACGACGGGCACGCCCGCCACGCCGCCCGCGCTGGAACTGGAAGTGCAGCAAGGCGACGGCGTCGGCAAGCGCGCCGGCCTGCCCTCGCGCAAGCAGATCGAGACCTGGGTGACGTCGGCGCTGTACGCGGACGCCGCCCTGACCGTTCGCTTCGTTGGCGAAGACGAAGGCCGCAAGCTCAACAGCACCTATCGCGACAAGGATTACGCCACCAATGTGCTGACCTTTGCCTACGCGGAGACCGAGGACGACCCGGTCACCGGCGACATCGTGCTGTGCTGCCCCGTGGTGGAAGCCGAAGCGCGCGAGCAGCGCAAGCCGCTGGAAGCGCACTATGCGCACCTGATCGTGCATGGCGTGCTGCACGCGCAAGGCTACGAGCACGATGACGACGGTGAAGCCGAGGAAATGGAAGCGATCGAGACCGAAACGCTCCAGGCCCTGGGCTATGACGATCCGTACCGCGACGACCGCAGTCCGGTCGCGCACTGAACGCGGCGCCACTTCGCACTTGAAGTGAGTCCGCCCGCACACAGCCGGCCCCATCGGCCGGCTGTGTCACGAGAGTCGACGGCCTTTTAGTGTATCCTTCAGACGATCTCCACCACGCGCTTGCCGCGAAATGAACGACCCCTATCCCAGTTCGAAGCCTGCCCAATTCAGGCAGTCCGATCGTCCCCGATCGCTCCTCGAACGCCTGACCGACCTGATTTCCCCTGAGCCCGAATCCCGCGCGGAGTTGCTTGCCGTGCTGCAGGATGCGCATGAGCGCAACCTGATCGACGCCGATTCGCTCTCCATGATCGAGGGCGTGTTCCAGGTCTCCGAACTGACCGCGCGCGACATCATGGTGCAGCGCTCGCAGATGGATATGGTCAATATCGCGGACGCGCCGCAGACCTTCATCCCCTTCATGCAGCATACGGCGCACTCGCGCTTCCCGGTGTATGAAGGCAGCCGCGACAATATCATCGGCATCCTGCTGGCCAAGGACCTGCTGCGCTACTACACCGACGAGCAGTTCGACCTGCGCGAGACGCTGCGCCCGGCGGTGTTCATTCCGGAATCCAAGCGCCTGAACATCCTGCTGCGCGAGTTCCGCAACAACCGCAACCACATTGCCATCGTCGTCGACGAATACGGCGGCGTGGCCGGGCTGGTCACCATCGAAGACGTACTGGAACAGATCGTGGGCGACATCGAGGACGAGTTCGATCTCGACGAGGACCAGGACAACATCCTGCCCCTGCCCGATGGTGGCTGGCGCGTGCATGGCCTGACCGAGATCTCGCAGTTCAACGAGGTGTTCGGCACGGCGTTCTCCGACCACGACGTCGATACCGTGGGCGGCCTGCTGTCGAACCATCTCGGCCACGTGCCGCATCGCGGCGAGATCATCACGTTGCCGCCGGTCAGCTTCGAAGTCCTGCGCGCCGACGCGCGCCAGGTCCACCTGCTGCTCGTGCACCGCGAGTCGCCCGCGAACCACCTGGCCGACGCATGAAGCGCCCGGCCCCGGTGCTGGCCGGCACGTCCGGCGCGGCACGCGAGCGCGTGTCCACCGCGATCCTCACCCGCCTGCTGCTGGCCGGCATGCTTGGCATTGCCCACACCCAGGCCTTTGCCCCGCATGACTGGTGGTGGCTGCAGATCCTGTCGCTGGCCGGCCTGGCCGCGCTGATCGCCGATGCCCCGCGCGCGCGCGTGGCGGCCGCCACCGGCTATGCCTTCGGCCTGGGCTGGTTCCTGTCCGGCATCTGGTGGCTCTACATCAGCATGCATGTCTACGGCGAGATGCCGGCCTGGATGGCCGCGCTTGCCGTGGTGCTGTTCAGCGCCTTCCTGTCGCTCTACCCGGCGCTGGCCGGCGCGGCCTGGCATCGCCTTGCCACGCGCCTGCCGCGGCTGTCGATCTGGACCCCGCTGGCCTTCGGTGCAGCCTGGGGACTGTCGGAGTGGCTGCGCGGCGTGGTCTTCACCGGCTTCCCGTGGCTGTCGGGCGGCTATGCGCATGCCGATGGCCCGCTGGCCGGCTTCGCGCCGCTGTTCGGCGTGTACGGCATCGGCGCGCTGGCCGCTACCGTGGCCGCGCTGCTGGTGCTGGCCGTACGTGCATTCGGGCATCGCGCCGGCGGCCGCGGCCTTGTGGCCGCCGTGCTCGTCGCGGCGCTGCCGATCGCCGGTGCAGCGCTGGCGCCGGTTGCGTGGACCACGCCTGCGGGCAGCCCGATCACGGTCCGGCTGCTGCAGGGCAACGTGCCGCAGGACATCAAGTTCGAGCAGGCCGGCGTGCAGCGCTCGATCGAGCTGTACCGCGACATGATCACCGCCACGCCGGCCGACCTGATCGTCACGCCCGAAACGGCGTTCCCGGTCATCCTGCAGGATCTGCCGGTCGACGTTGCAGTCGCCATGCGCGACTTCATGGAAAAGTCCGGCACCGCCGTGCTGTTCGGCGCCGCCGGCGCCGATTCGCCGGTCGATTTCACCAACAGCGTATTCGGCATCGGCCCGCTGTCACGCGGGCTTTACCGCTACAACAAGCACCACCTGGTGCCGTTCGGCGAATTCATCCCGCTGGGTTTCCACTGGTTCGTCGACATGATGAAGATGCCGCTCGGCGACTTCCGGCGCGGCGGCCTCGAGCAGCCGCCGATGCCGGTGCGCGGCATCCGCGTGGCGCCCAATATTTGCTACGAGGATCTGTTCGGCGAGGAAATCGCCCAGACGCTGCGGCACCAGTCCGCGCCCGCCAACATGATGGCGAACCTGACCAACCTGGCGTGGTTCGGCGACACCATCGCGCTGGACCAGCATCTGCAGATTTCGCGCATGCGCGCGCTGGAAATGCGTCGCCCGATGCTGCGCGCAACCAATACCGGCATGACGGCCGTGGTGACGCCGGATGGCAAGGTGCAGGCGCGCTTGCCGACCTTTACCGTCGATACGCTGACGGCCCAGGTGCAAGGCATGGAGGGGCTGACGCCCTATATCCGCTGGGGAAATGTGCCGGTGCTGGCCTGGTTTGCCGCCGCGCTTGCGCTGGCCGCCTGGCGCGCGCGGCGCGCACGCTGAACTGACTGCCGGGTCACAGGCAGCAGGTTTGCCAGGGCGCGTCCGTCACGGGTAGTGCGGTGCGCGTCCAGGCCCGCCATCGCCGCGGTGTTGCCTGGCTATGCCATCTCCTTCCAGTCGCCGCCGAATCAGGCGAGCAGGCTCGTCACAGCTGCTGCGGCGATCATGACCGCGATGGCGAGCAGATAAGGTTTGCGAGAAAGTAATGCCATGACCGTGTCCCCATCATTTGGTGGTTCTTAGCAACTCTGACAACTGGTTGCTTACTCATACTGTATACAAAAACGTTATCGGCAAGGGCACCCCAAGCCTGAATCCCCCGTCGGTGTTTTCCCCATGCGTTGCGAAAGCCCGACATGCCGCCGCGGCCCGCAAAGGCAGGCCGGCGCCCAAAAACCCGATAGAATTCAGGGTTTGGCACCAACCGTATGCGTCGCCCGCTGCACTTTGACTGCAGCCCGCGCCCTGAATGGCGCGGCATTGCGGCGGGACTCCCGATCTAGTCTTCCTATGCTGACCTTCCAACAAATGATTCTGACCCTGCAGGCCTACTGGGACCGGCAGGGCTGCGCACTCTTGCAACCCATCGATCTGGAGGTCGGCGCGGGGACTTCGCACGTGCACACGTTCCTGCGCGCGATCGGGCCGGAGCCCTGGCGCGCGGCCTATGTGCAGCCGTCGCGCCGTCCCAAGGACGGCCGCTATGGCGAGAACCCGAACCGCCTGCAGCACTACTACCAGTACCAGGTCGTGCTCAAGCCCGCGCCGGAGAACATCCTCGAGCTGTACCTCGGCTCGCTCGAAGCGCTGGGGCTGGACCTGAAGCAGAACGACATCCGGTTCGTCGAGGACGACTGGGAGAACCCCACGCTGGGCGCATGGGGCCTGGGCTGGGAAGTCTGGCTCAATGGCATGGAGGTGACGCAGTTCACCTACTTCCAGCAGGTCGGCGGCATCGACTGCAAGCCGATCACGGGCGAGATCACCTACGGCATCGAGCGCCTGGCCATGTACCTGCAGAAGGTCGAGAACGTCTATGACCTGGTCTGGACCGAGTGGCAGGAGAACGGCGAAACACGCCGCCTGACCTATGGCGATGTCTACCACCAGAACGAAGTCGAGCAGTCCACCTACAACTTCGAGCACAGCAACACCGAAATCCTGTTCCGCCATTTCGCCGAACATGAGAGTGAGGCCAAGCGCCTGATGGGCAATGCCGGCGAGACAGCCGACAGCGGCGCCCAAGCGCAAGCTGGCACCGGCCCTCGCCTGGCCCTGCCCGCCTACGAACAGCTGCTCAAGGCCGCCCACACGTTCAACCTGCTGGACGCGCGCGGGGCGATTTCCGTGACCGAGCGCGCCGCGTATATCGGCCGCATCCGCAATCTCTCGCGCCAGGTCGCGCAGGCCTATTACGATTCGCGCGAAGCGCTGGGCTTCCCGATGTGCGGCGGGGCCAAGGCATGACGACGCTGACGCGCAGCGCGCTGTGCTGCGCCATGGTCATGGCAGTGCTGGGGCTGACGGGCGGTGCCGCCGCGCGTGCCAAGACCCAGCCCGCGCCGAGCCCGCAAGCGCTGCTGCTGCCGGCCGATCTGTCCAATGTATGCGAAGCCGAACCGCAGGCACTGCAGGTCGCCATGGCGCGCCACTGGCAGCCGTCGCTGAACTCGCTCGACCAGTGGACACAGCTGGTGCGGTCGTTCGCATGCGACCTGTCGGGCTCGCGCGATCTGGGCTGGCACCGCGTGCCGCTGCGCGCGTACGAAAGCGCGATTCGCTATCCGCTGACCTGGACCGATACGGAAATCCGCAACGGCAAGCCGCGCCGCGTCATGCGCACCTACTATTCGGCCGCGCAGCTGCCGCCGAAGATCGATTTCTGGGTGGGCGGGCGCATCGACGAGATCCGCTACGACAAGCGCCTGCGCCGTATCGAGGCGCGCTTTCCGGCCGCGGGCAGCCGCGCCGCCGGCAACGGTGCGGCAAGTGCCGTCGCCGTGCCGCAATGCGCGTTCACCACCCTGCAATTCCGGCAACAGAACGGCCTCTGGCTGCTCTCCGGTGTAGAACCTAATCTCGAGCCGCACTGCTGATTGCAGGGCGTGCCACAACTTGTTGGAAACGATTCATGTCGCAACCCATGACCGACTCGCTGCTGATCGAACTGTTCACCGAAGAGCTGCCGCCCAAGGCCCTGTCGCGCCTGGGCGAGGCCTTCGCGCAGGGCCTGTTCGCCGGACTGCGCGAGCGTGACCTGCTTGACGACGGTGCCGCCGTCACGCCCTATGCCTCGCCGCGCCGCCTGGCCGCGCTGGTATCCGGCGTACGCCGCAGCGCGCCGGACCGCGAGCAGCGCGAGAAGGTCCTGCCGCTGTCCGTGGCGCTGGGCGCCAATGGCGAACCCACCGCGCCGCTGGCCAAGAAGCTGGCCGCGCTGGCCAAGTCCGTCGGCGTGCCGGAAATCGACTGGCAGTCGCTGGAGCGCGCCTCCGACGGCAAGGCCGAGGCCTTCTTCTATCGCTACACCGCCCGGGGCGCGGAGCTGGCCGCCGGCCTGCAGGCCGCGCTGGATGACACCATCGGCAAGCTGCCGATCCCGAAGGTGATGAGCTACCAGCGTCCGAGCGGCGACACTGTGCATTTCGTGCGCCCCGCGCACCGCCTCGTGGCGCTGTTCGGCGGCGAGATCGTGCCGGTCTCCCTGCTTGGCCTGCAGGCCAGCAACCTGACGCAGGGCCATCGCTTCCTGTCGCACGGCGCGATCGAGATCCCGCACGCGACGCAGTATGCGGACGCGCTGCTGCAGCAGGGCAAGGTGATCGCGAGCTACGCGCAGCGCCGCGAGTCGATTCGCGAACAGCTGCTGAAGGCCGCCGGCGCGGACCAGGTCGTCATGCCCGATGCGCTGCTCGACGAGGTGAACTCGCTGGTGGAATGGCCGGTCGTCTACGCCTGCCATTTCGAGGAAGCCTTCCTGGCGGTGCCGCAGGAATGCCTGATCCTGACGATGCAGACCAACCAGAAGTACTTCGCGCTGACCGACGCCGAAGGCCATCTGCGCAACCGCTTCCTGATCGTTTCCAATCTCGCCACGGAAACGCCGCAGTCGATCATCACGGGCAACGAGCGCGTGGTGCGCCCGCGCCTGGCCGACGCCAAGTTCTTCTTCGACCAGGACCGCAAGAAGACGCTGGCCTCGCGCGTGCCGCAGCTGGCGAGCGTGGTCTACCACAACAAGATCGGCACCCAGCTTGATCGCGTGCAGCGCCTGCAGCAGATTGCCGGCCACATCGCCGACGCGCTCAACGCGGCCGGCGTCGCCGTGGACAAGGCCGCTGCCATGCGCGGCGCCGAACTGGCCAAGGCCGACCTGCTGACCGATATGGTCGGCGAGTTCCCCGAACTGCAAGGCACCATGGGCACCTACTACGCCCGCCACGACGACGAAGCCGAGGACGTGGCGCTGGCCTGCTCCGAGCACTATCGTCCGCGCTTTGCCGGAGACGCGCTGCCCGAAGGCGCCGTCAGCACCGCCGTGGCGCTGGCCGACAAGCTGGAAACGCTGGTCGGCATCTGGGGCATCGGCCTGCAGCCGACCGGCGAGAAAGACCCGTTCGCGCTGCGCCGCCATGCGCTGGGCATCCTGCGCATGCTGATCGAGAAGCCGCTGGCGCTGTCGGTCGACGCGCTGCTCGCGCTGACGCAGCAGGCCTTTGCCGGCGTGCCGGCCGTCAAGGCGGCTCCGGAGGCGATTGCCGATTTCCTCTATGACCGTGTGCGCGGCTATCTGAAGGACAAGGGCTACACCACCAATGAAGTCGAAGCCGTGGTCAGCCTGCGCCCGCAGCAGCTGCACGACGTGCTCGGCCGCATGGAAGCCGTGCGCGCCTTCGCCGCGCTGCCGGAAGCCGAAGCGCTGGCCGCCGCCAACAAGCGCATCACCAACATCCTGAAAAAGAACGCCGACGCCGCGCAGGACATCGCCGCCGTCAACCCGGCCCTGTTCCAGGAAGATGCCGAGCGCGCGCTGCACGGCGCCATCGAACAGGTGCGCCCGGCCGTGGCAGCGGCCTTCGCCCGCGGCGACTTCACCAGCGCGCTGCGCGACCTGGCCCAGCTGCGCGAGGCCGTGGACGGCTTCTTCGACAACGTGATGGTGATGGCCGAGGACGCGCAGCTGCGCGCCAACCGCCTCGCGCTGCTGGCCTCGCTGCATGCGCTGGCCAACCGCGTGGCTGACATCTCCAAGCTGGCGGCCTGACCCAGGCTGCACGCCGCACGCCACACCGGAAACCAGACATGCCGCAGACACCGCCCAAATTCATCGTCCTCGACCGCGACGGGGTGATCAACCTCGACAGCGACCAGTTCGTGAAATCGGCCGACGAATGGGTGCCGATCGAAGGCAGCCTGGAAGCCATCGCCATGATGAACCAGGCCGGCTACCGCGTGGTGATCGCCAGCAACCAATCCGGCATCGGGCGTGGGCTGTTCGAGATGAGCGCGCTCAACGCCATGCACGAGAAGATGTACAAGGCGCTGGCCAACCTTGGCGGGCGTGTCGACGCCGTGTTCTTCTGCCCGCATACCGCGGCCGACGCCTGCGACTGCCGCAAGCCGAAGTCCGGTCTGCTCGAACAGATCAGTGAACGCTTCGGCATCGAACTCAAGGGCGTGCCCATCGTCGGCGACTCGCTGCGCGATCTCGAGGCCGGCGTGGCGGTCGGCTGCACCCCGCACCTCGTACTGACCGGCAAGGGCCAGAAGACCCTGGACAAGGGCGGCCTGCCGCCCGGCACGCGCGTTCACGACGATCTGCGCGCCTTCGCCCGCTGGCTGGCCGGCGGCGACGCCGCGCCGCGCCCGGCTTCTTCCTGAATTCCCTGCTGACCCCCATCAAGCGCCCCCTCGATGACCTTTTTGCGTTCCCTTCTGTTTGCGCTGTACCTGCTGGTGCTGACACCACCCTACGCAACCGTCTGCTTTATCGTCTTCCCGTTCATGAATGCCGCGCGGCGCTTCGATTTCGTGCGCGGGTGGACCCGCCTGGCGATCGGCGCGGCGCGTGTGATTTGCGGCATCCGCTACCAGATCGAAGGGCGGGAGCACATGGACACCATGCTGGACAAGCCCGTGGTGCTGCTCTCCAAGCACCAGTCCGCATGGGAGACCATCGCCTATGTGGCGTTGATGCCCAAGCCACTGTGCTTCGTCTTCAAGCGCGAGCTGCTGCTGGTGCCGTTCTTCGGCTGGACCCTCGGTTTGCTGAAGATGGTGCATATCAACCGCAAGGAAGGCATCAAGGCGTTCTCCTCCGCCGCGCGCCAGGGCCGCGAGCGCCTGGCCGAGGGCGCATGGATCATCATGTTCCCGGAAGGCACGCGCACGCCGTCGGGCCTGGAGAACCCGCGCTACAAGAGCGGTGGCGCCCGGCTCGCCGTGGAAACCGGCGCATGGGTGATTCCGATGGCCGTCAATTCGGGCCGGGTGTGGCCGCGCAACTCGTTCTTCAAGTACCCGGGCATGATCACGATCTCGATCGGGCCGTCGATCCCGTCGGCCAACAAGACGGCCGACCAGCTCAACCAGGAAGTGCGCGACTGGATCGAGCGCGACATGCGCCGCATCGACGCGCCGAGCTACGGCAACGGACAGGCCGCATGAGCTTGCTGCGTCCCGCTCCCGATGCCCCCGGCGCACAGCTGGAACTGCCGCTGGCCGACAGCGCGCCGGGCATCGTGGCCGGGATGGCACCGACTCCACCCGCGGCCGGATGGCCGGCACCGCAACCGGATGGCCGCCGGCTCCAGGTGGGCGAGCACACGCTGCACTACACCCTCAAGCGTTCGTCGCGCCGGACCATCGGCTTCACGGTCGATGACCGCGGCCTGTCGATCACGGCCCCGCGCTGGGTCACGCTGGCCGATGTCGAGAGCGCCATCCGCGAAAAGCAGCGCTGGATCCTGAACAAGCTCGGCGAATGGCGCCAGCGCGAAACGCGGCGCGTGCTGCCCACGGTGCAATGGCGCGATGGCGCCACGCTGCCGTTCCTTGGGCAGACCATCACGCTCATGCTGGAATCGCCGATCGGCGCGGTGCTGTTCAATGGCGAGACGCTGGTGCTCCACCTGGCCATGCCGGCGCATGCCGACGAGCAGCAGATCAAGGACCGCGTGCAGAGCTGGTTGCAGCAGCAAGCCCGACGCCTGCTGCCGCAACGGCTCGACCTGTATGCCGAGCGTCTGGGCGTGCGTCATAGCGGCTTCGCGCTGACCTCCGCCGCCACGCGCTGGGGCAGTTGCACCGCCGACGGCAAGATCCGCCTGAACTGGCGGCTGATGCACTTCCCGATGTCGATGATCGACTATGTCGCCGCGCACGAACTGGCGCATCTCAAGGAGATGAACCACGGCCCGCGCTTTTGGGAAACCGTGGAATCGATCTTCCCCGAGTTCCGCGACGCACGCGCGCAACTGCGCGCGCATCCGCCCGAGCTGCTGCCGACGTTCTGAGCGGCGGTGCCGAGTGGCGGGGGCACGCCCGGCCGCGCCGGTGCGTTTCACGCAAACGCACTAAAATGTCGCATTCCCCTCAAGAACGACCCACAGGGCATCTCAAATGCGACTCCTCCATACCATGCTGCGCGTCGGCGACCTGCAGCGCTCCATCGATTTCTACACCCGCGTGCTCGGCATGCAGCTGCTGCGTGAAAGCGACAACACCGAGTACAAATACCGCCTGGCGTTCGTCGGCTATGGCCCGGAAAGCGAAACCGCGGTGCTGGAACTGACCTACAACTACGGCGTCGACAAATACGACCTGGGCACCGCCTACGGCCATATCGCGCTGGAGACCGACAACGCCGCCGCGGCTTGCGACCGCATCCGCGTGGCAGGTGGCAAGGTCACGCGCGAAGCCGGCCCGGTCAAGGGCGGCACCACCGTGATCGCCTTTGTCGAAGACCCGGACGGCTACAAGATCGAACTGATCGAGCGCCATTCCACGCGCGACGCCAGCCGTCCCTGAGCGCGCGGCATGGATGCGCAAACCCTGAGCCGGCGCCCGCTGGACGGCGCCGCGATCGGCTTGATGGTGGTGCTGTGCGCCGCCTGGGGGCTGCAGCAGGTCGTGATCAAGCTGACCGCGCCGCTGATGGGCGCGGTGCTGCAGGCGGGCGTACGGTCTGCCATCGCGGCGCTGCTGGTGTTCGGCTTTGCCGCGTGGCGCGGTGCGCCGATCTGGCAGCGCGACGGTACGCTGCGCGCTGGCTTGCTGGCGGGGTTGCTGTTCGGGGCCGAGTTCTTCTGCATCTTCGTCGGGCTCGGCCACACCACGGCATCGCGCATGGCGGTGTTCCTGTACACCGCGCCTATCTTTACCGCGGTCGGCCTGCATTTCGCCGTCGCGGGCGAGCGGCTGCGCGGGGCCCAGTGGCTTGGCGTGGTGCTGGCCTTCTGCGGCATGGTGCTGGCCTTTGCGGACGGCATGACGGCCGCATCCGTGCATGGCAGCACGCTGGCCGGCGATGCGCTGGGCGTGGTGGCGGGGCTGCTGTGGGCGGCGACCACCGTGGTGGTGCGCGCCACGCCGCTGGCCAGCGCTCCGGCCAGCAAGACCCTGCTCTACCAGCTCGCGGTATCGGGCGTGCTGCTGCTGGCCATGGCGCTGATGGGCGGCCAGGCGGACAGCGTCCAGCTCAACGGCGCAGTGCTCGCCAGTCTCTTCTACCAGTCGGTGCTGATCGCGTTTGCCAGCTACCTGGCGTGGTTCTGGCTGTTGCGGCGCTACCTCGCCTCGCGGCTTTCGGTGTTTTCGTTCCTGACGCCGCTGTTCGGCGTCGCCTTCGGCGTGGTGCTGATGCAGGATGCGGTCGGGGCGCGCTTTGCGGTCGCAGCCGTGCTGGTGCTGGCGGGGATCGTGCTGGTCAATCGCCGCAGCTGACGGCAGCCATGTGATGAAGGTATAAAAAAAACGCGCGGTGCACCGCGCGTTTTTTTGTTGGCCGTCCCGCTCAGCGGCTGCCGAACGAGAACATGCCCAGTGCCTCGCGCACCTCGTCCAGCGTCTGCTGGGTGATGGCCTTGGCCCGGTTGGTGCCGTCGCGCAGCAGGTCGAACACATAGTCGGGATCCTTGGCGAGCTGCTCGCGGCGCTCGCGGATCGGGCCCAGCAGTTCGTTCAGCACGCTTTCGACGCGGCGCTTGAGCACCATGTCGCCCAGCCCGCCACGGCGGTAATGCGCCTTGAGTTCTTCCACTTCTTCCGTGTTCGGGTCGAAGGCATCGAGGTAGGTGAAGACCATATTGCCTTCGACCTTGCCCGGGTCCGAGACCTTCAGGTGGTCCGGGTCGGTGTACATGCTATGCACGGCTGCCTTGATCTGCTCGGGGGCGGCACCCAGCGCAATGGCGTTGCCTTGGGACTTGCTCATCTTGGCCTTGCCATCGACGCCCGGCAGGCGGCCGAACTTCGGGATCAGCGCCTGGCATTCCTTCAGCACGTCGCGGCCGACCTGGTGGTTGATGCGGCGCACGATCTCGTTGGTCTGCTCGATCAGCGGCGCCTGGTCCTCGCCCACGGGCACGATGTCGGCCTTGAACGCGGTGATGTCCGCGGCCTGCGCCGCCGGGTAGCACATGAAGCCAGCCGGGATATCGCGGCCGAATCCGCGCGCCTGGATCTCCTCCTTGATGGTCGGGTTGCGCTCCAGGCGCGATACCGTGACGAAGTTCAGGTACATCAGCGTCAGTTCCGCCAGCGCCGGCAGGTACGACTGCACGGTGATGGTGGTTTTCGCCGGATCGATGCCGACGGCGAGGTAATCCAGCGCCACTTCCAGCACGTTGCGGCGGACCTTGTCGGGATCGTGCGCGTTGTCGGTCATGGCCTGCGTGTCGGCCAGCAGCAGGTATTGCTCATGCGTGTCCTGCAGCTGCACGCGCGTCTTGAGCGAGCCAATGTAGTGGCCGAGGTGCAGCGGGCCGGTGGGACGATCGCCGGTCAGGATGACGGGTCGCTTGTTGGTTTGCGTATTGGCGGTCATGACGGAAATTCGCGGAAATTTCGGGATGGTATCGGTCTGGCAATCAGGCGGCGGGCCGGTCGGAAGCGGCACCGCCCAGGCGGCGCGCCAGTTCGACGTACTCGCCGACGGGCACCTCTTCGGCGCGGCGGCTCAGGTCGAAGCCGATGGCCTCGAAATCGACCTGGTCCCGCAGGAACGATAGCGTATTGCGCAGCACCTTGCGCCGCTGCGAGAACGCGGCGGTGACCAGATCGCCCAGCACGGTGATATCGCAATCCGCATGCGGAGAACGCAGTCGGCCGTCCACCGTGCGCGGCCACGGAATCATGCGCACCACCGCGGAATCGACCTTCGGCGGCGGATTGAACGAACCCGGCGGAACGTCGAGCACGTGCTCCATGTGGTAGCGCACCTGGAGCATGATCGACAGCCGGCCGAAGGCCTTGCTGCCGGGCTCGGCCACCATGCGGTCGACCACTTCCTTCTGCAGCATGAAGTGCTGGTCGCGCACGTGGTCGGCGTAATCCATCAGGTGGAACAGCAGCGGGCTGGAAATGTTGTACGGCAGGTTGCCGACGATGCGCAGCGGGCGCCCCGCCACCGCCAGCCGGCTGAAGTCGAACGCCAGCGCGTCGCCCGCGTGGACCAGCAGGCGGTCGCCATAGCGGCGGCGCAGCCGTTCGACCAGGTCACGGTCCAGTTCGACCACCTGCATCTGCGGCACGCGCTCGAGCAGCGGGTCGGTCAGCGCGCCCAGGCCCGGGCCGATCTCGACGAGCACATCGTCTGCCGTCGGATTGATGGCATTGACGATGCCGTGGATGATCGAATCGTCGACCAGGAAGTTCTGGCCGAATCGCTTGCGGGCCACGTGGCCCTGGTGCATGTTTGAACGCATGGAGGATTACACCACTAGTGCGATGGCCTGGCCGTTGCATGCCTGCCGTTGGCATGCCCGGCCATGGTGAGCGCACTGCGGATCGCCTCGATCATGCTGCCGTGTTCGGCCTGGCCGCTGGCGGCCAGGTCGAGCGCGGTGCCGTGGTCGACCGAGGTGCGGATGAAAGGCAGGCCCAGCGTGATATTCACGCCGTGCCCGAACGTGCCGTACTTCAGGGGCGCCAGCCCCTGGTCGTGGTACATCGCCAGCACGCAGTCGGCGTCGCGCAGGTGGCGCGGCTGGAACAGCGTGTCGGCGGGATAGGGGCCGCGCGCATCGATGCCGGCATCGCGCGCTTGCGCCAGCGCCGGTTCGATGATGTCGATCTCCTCGCGGCCCATGTGGCCGCTTTCCCCGGCATGAGGATTGAGACCGGTCACCAGGATGCGCGGCCGCGCAATGCCGAACCAGCGCCGCAGGTCGGCATCGATGATCGACAGTGTCTGCAGCAGCAGCGGTATGGTCAGGGCGTCGGGCACCGTGCGCAGCGGCAGGTGCGTCGTGGCCAGCGCCACGCGCAGCATGGCGTTGGCATGCGCCGGCTGGGGGCCGGCCAGCATCATCACCACGCGCGGCACGCCGGCCGCCTCGGCAAGGTATTCGGTATGGCCGGTGAATGGCACCCCGGCATCGTTGATCGTGCTCTTCTGCACGGGCGCCGTGACCATGGCCGCGAAACGCGCGGGGCTGCCCTGTTGGGCGCGGCAGCCGGCAATGGCTGCGTCGAGCATCGACAGTACGTAGGGACCGTTGCGGGCATCGAGCCGGCCGGGCTCGCACGCAACCGCCAGCGGGACATGGTGGAGGACCACATCGCCTTCGGCCAGCAGACGCTCCCAGGCATGGGCCACGCCGAGCGCGGCGGCGCGCGATGCCATCAACGGCGCATCGCCGAGCACATGGTAGCGGCAGTGGCCGTTTTCGCCCGCGAGCCGCAACAGCGCCCCGATGGTGATGTCGGGGCCGATACCGGCGGGTTCGCCGGTCGAGATAGCTAGCGCAAGCGGGTCGGGCATGTCGGGGTCGTGCGGGCGGGGCCTCAGCGCTGTCGGTTGACGCGGTACTCGACGTACGCCGCCGAACGCAGCTGGCGCACCCAGTCATCATAGGCCGCGCGCAGCTTCTGCTCGCGGATTTCCGCACGCGCGAAGTCGCGCTGCTTCTCGGGCGCCATCTCGGTTTCGCGGCGGTTTTCCACCTGGATCAGGTGCACGCCGAACTGCGTCACCACCGGCTCCGAAATCTCGCCGGGGCGCAGCCGGTTCATGGCCTGCTCGAATTCCGGCACCAGCTCGCCCGGCGACACCCAGCCCAGCTCGCCTCCGGCCTGGGCCGAGCCGTCCTGCGAGAAGCGCTTGGCGGCGTCGGCAAAGTCGCCGCCATGTGTAATGCGGTCGCGCAGCGTGCCGAGCTGGCGGCGTGCCTCCGCTTCCGGCATGTTCGGACCGGTGCGGATCAGGATGTGACGGACCTGGGTCTGCGTGATGCGCGAGGCCGCGGCCGGGCTGGAGGCCGCCGCTGCCGGCGCCACGCGCTTGGCGGTCAGCTTCAGGATGTGGAAGCCATTGGCGCTTTCCACCACTTCAGGCGCCACGGCGCCGGGTTGCAGGTCGACCACCGCATTGGCGAAGATGGCCGGCAGGCGGCCGATCTCGCGAAAGCCCATGGAGCCGCCCTGCGCCGCTTCGGGCGCCTGCGAATTCGCCTGCGCCAGCTGGGCGAAATCGGCGCCGCCCTGGGCTTGCTTGAGCAGCCCTTCCGCCTTGGTCTTCAGCGCCTGCTTCTGCGCATCGGAGGCATCTTCGGGCACGCGCACGAGGATCTGCGCGACGTTGAACTCGGTCGGCCCGGCAGCTGCCGCGCCCTGGCCGCCACGCGCGGCAAGGTAGTTGTCGATCTCGCCGTCATAAACCTGTACCTTCGAGTCCACTTCGCGCTCGCGCAGGCGGATCACCTGCACCTGCTTGCGCAGCTCGTCCCGGTACTTGGTCCAGGTCATGCCGCTGGACTCGACGCGGCTGCGCAGTTCCGTGGGGCTCAGGCGGTTCTGCTGCGCCACCGATTCAATGGCACGGTCCAGTTCCTGGTCGGTCACCTTGATGCCGGCATCCTGCGCGGCCTGGGTCTGCACGCGCTCCATCACCAGGCGCTCCAGCACTTCGCCGAGCAGGTCGGCACGTGCCGGGGCCGGGCGGTTGGCGGCGCGAAGCTGGCTCTCGATCTCGTCGGCGCGGTCAAGCAGCTCACGCCGCGTGATCACGCTGTTGTTGACCACCGCGACGACCTCGTCGACCAGCTGCGAACGCTTGCCGCTGCTGCCCGGCTGCGGCACGCCAAGCTGGGGCTGGCTCGACGGGACGGCCACGTCCGAGGACTGCGGCACGAAGATGCCGGTGGTGCGCGGCCCTTGCGAAGGCGCCTTGAGCTGGGCCAGGGCCGGCCCGGCCACGGCGGCCAGCACGGCCGACAGCAGCACGCGGCGCCAAGGCGACGACACCAGGGAAAACACGGCAAATTCTTGACGTTTCATCGTAATCCGTCATTCATAGTGATCGAACTGGGTCGTCGGCACCGGCTTGGCGGTGACAGGTTCGTACCCAGGAACATTCAGGCGCAGGATATCCAGCGGATTCGAGCCGATCTTCGACAGCCCGCGGAACTCCACCTGCAGGAAGATGCGGCCGGTGTAGCCCTGCGAGGTGTTGCGGAAGCGCTGGTAGACCACACGGCCGACCCAGCAATCGGCGGCATATTCCACGCCGGCCAACGCATCGACCATCTGGTTGGCGTTCCGGTCGAAGGCGAACCGCCCGATGCCATAGGCGCGCTGGGTAATCGGCCACTGACCGGAAATCTCGAACTGGTCGATGGCGGTATTGTCCGTCACCGACGTGGCGCGCCGGTAGCGGTAGCCCACGTTGAGCAGCTTGCGCGCCTCCGGGCGCCAGGCAAACGCCACGTTCGAGTAATTGACGTGCTCCGAATCCGGATTGTATTGGATCCCCGCGTCGACGTAGTAGCCGCGGAACAGCTGGATCGTGGTGGCGGCCAGCAGGTCCGAGCTGCCGGCCTTCGGGTCCTGAAGCGTGCCGTTGATCTGCACGCGCTGGCCGGTGAAGTCGTAGCGCTGCGCAATCGTGCCGCGGAAACGCTCCACACCGGTATCGGCTTCGATCAGGCGCGTAGTCACGCCTGCGGTCAGCTTGTTGTTGTCCGCGACGCGGTCGTAGCCCGTGAACGGGTTCTCGGAGAAGATCTGCCCGTAGCCGAAGTCCGACTGCACGGTATCGAACAGCGGGAACTGGCTCTGGTCGCGGAACGGTGTGTAGACATAGAACAGCCGTGGTTCGAGTGTCTGCAGGTAGTTGACCCCGAACAGCCGGCTCATCGTCGGCGCGGTGCGCTCGAAGGTCATGCCGGAATCGAGGCTGACGGTCGGCACCGTCCGCGAGAAATTGGTCTGCGCGGTCGGCGTGTTGCTTTGCGCCTCCATCTGGTATTGCGTCGCATTGAAGATGACCTTCGGCGTCACAAACCAGCCCGGGCGCACGATCGGATAGCTGATCGTCGGCTGCACGAACATGCGCTCGCCCTGCGGCTGCTGGAAGCCGTTGGACGTCAGCGGAATGCGGAAGCGCGTGTAATCCGTTTCCACCTGCACATCGAAACCGCCCAGGTCATAGCGGATGTACTTGCCGTTGAGTTGCGGCTCGCGCTCGTAGGACGGCCCGCTCGGCAGCAGCGTCTGGAACTTCTGCACGCGCGCCAACACCGTGAAGTCCTGCCAGTTGTAGGTGACGCCGCCTTCCTGGGTGTACTGCCGCAGCGTCGATTGCGACACCGTGCGCGTCAGGTCGTCCGGATACTTGTCGTCCGATACGCGGTTCAGGTTCAGGTAGGCGTTCAGCCCCTTGGCAAGGTTCTGGGTATGCTGGAACGAGTAGGACCAGCGGTTGGTGCCGGTCTGGCGGTCATCCGGCAGGATTTCCGCGCGCAGCCGGCCCGAATAGCCTTGCCCCAGGTACCGGTAATCGCCGCCGAGCATGAAGCCGCGCGACGTCATGATGCGCGGATAAAGCGTCAAATCCCGGTTTGGCGCGATATTGAAGTAGTACGGCAGCGTGACATCGAGCCCAGATTTCGAGCCGTAGCCGAACAGGGGCGACAGGAAGCCGCTGCGGCGCTCGTCGGTCAGCGGGAAACTGAACACCGGCGCGCCTGCGATGGGCACGTCAAAGAAATGCAGCACGCCGCCATAGGCCACGCCGACCTGGCGATCGCTGTCCAGGTCAAGCTGGCGCGCGCTGAAATACCAGTCGGCATTGTCGGGCGAACACGTGGTGTACGTGGCCCGCTTGATCACGCTGCGGTCCTTGTCGACGAAATCGATGCGCTCGGCCTTGCCCGTGCCGCCGGTCTGCTGGAAATAGTAGTCGGGCGAGAGCATGTAGCCCTCGTTCGCCTCGATCTTCATGCGCGCCTCGGGGCCCACGGCCAGCGCGCCGCCGCGCGACACGCGGGCATTGCCGTGGACAAAGGCCTCGTCGGTATCCTGGTCGTAGGTCAGCTTGTCGCCCTTGACCACGGCACCGCCACGGCGCAGCTCGGCATTGCCTTCGATTTCCACGCCACGCTCGTTGTAGCCGTTCAGCCGGTCGCCGGACACGAATGCCGGCGGATTCTCGCCGGGCTCGCCCGACTTGGACGGCTCGGCCAGGCGCGGCACGAGTTCGCCCGACACCGTCGGCGCGGGCGGCACCTGGGGGGCGACTTCGATGAGGGGCTCGGTCTGGTCTATGTCGGGGATGGCGGAACTCGACATCTGCGCGTGCGCGCCCACCGACAGGCCGGCCATGGCCAGCACCAGCGGCCGCAGGGCGCCGGCAGGCAGCCGCCCAGTGCGGCTGGAAGGGCCGGAAAGCGCAGGCGGCTTGTTGGCTCGGTGGTTCGTTGATCGTCGTTGTTCGGTCATGCGAGCGGGTTTTCAGTCACGTCGTCGGTGGCGGCTTGCCTGCGAGCCGCCAGCCCCGTCGAAACAGGCTGCGGGGCAACCGAAGGCCCCTCCCGGGGGCCGCCCGGCGCCCGGGTCTGGTCGGGTATTATACGGGGCAACCAATACTACCTTTCCGGCATGGCAGCACTTCCTCACGACCCGCGCCTGGACCAGCTCAAATCCTGGGTATCCGGACTCGGTCCGGACTGGTCCGTCGATCCCGATTCCTGCGTACCCGCTTCGGCCGACGCCAGCTTCCGGCGCTACTTCCGCGTCAGCACGGCCAACGCCGCGCATCCGACCGCCATTGTGATGGACGCGCCGCCCGCGCACGAGGACTGCCGGCCCTTCGTCCATGTCGCGGCGTTGTTCGGTGCCGCCGGCGTGACGGTGCCCACGGTCCTGGCCCAGGATCTGGAGCAGGGCTTCCTGCTGCTGGCCGATCTAGGCAGCCAGACTTACCTGTCCCGGCTCGACGATTCCTCAGCAAGCGGCATGTACGCCGACGCCGCGGTCGCGCTGGTGCGCATCCAGGCCGCCACGCGTGCCGGCGAACTGCCGGCCTACGATCGCGCCCTGCTGCAGCGCGAACTGGACCTGTTCCCCCAGTGGTACATCGCGAAACACCTGGGCGCGACGCTCACGGACGCCCAGCAGGCCGACCTGCGCGAAGTGATGGATGTGCTGCTGGCCAACATCCTGGCGCAGCCGCAGGTCTACGTGCACCGCGACTATCACTCGCGCAACCTGATGGTGCTCCCCGGCGGCGCCAACCCCGGCGTGCTCGATTTCCAGGACGCCGTGATCGGCCCGATCACCTACGACGCGGTCTCGCTGTGGCGCGACGCCTATATCGAGTGGGACGAGGAGCAGCAGCTGGACTGGCTGATCCGCTACTGGGAACGCGCGCGCAAGGCCGGGCTGCCGGTGAACGCCGATTTCGGCGAGTTCTACCGCGATTTCGAGTGGATGGGCCTGCAACGCCACCTGAAGGTGCTCGGCATCTTCGCGCGCCTGTACCACCGCGACGGCAAGGACGGCTACCTGGCCAACCTGCCCCTGGTGCTCAAGTACACGCGCCAGGTCGCGGGCCGCTACACGGAACTGCGCAAGCTGATCCGCCTGCTCGACGCGCTCGAGGGCGCCGCGAGTCCCGCCGGGTATACGTTCTGAGCGGGGCTCGCGCAGTGCCCCCGCCGGACCATCCCGACCACCCCCGAGCCATCACGCGCTCGGGCGAATGGTGGGCGGGCGTACGCGCGCTCGCGCCCATGCTGCTGGGCGTGGTGCCGTTCGGACTCATCTATGGCGTGCTGGCGGTCGGCGCGGGCATGCCCGCCTGGCTGGCCTGCGCCATGAGCGCCATCGTGTTCGGTGGCGCTTCGCAGATGATCCTGACGCAACTGTGGTCGGCCGGCACGCCGGCCCTGGTGATCGCCGTCACCGTCGCCATGGTGAACCTGCGCCATGCGCTCTACTCCGCCACCATTGCCCCCACGCTGGCCCACCTGCCGCGCCGCTGGAAAGCGCTGATCGCCTACCTGCTGACCGACGAAGCGTTTGCCGCCATGACGCACCGGCTGGCCGACACCGGCCCGCGCGCGCGCTACCGCCACTGGTTCTACTTCGGCGGCGGTTTCGCGCTGTGGGCCAACTGGCAGGTGTCGACGCTGGCCGGCGTGCTGGTCGGCGCACAGGTGCCGCGTGACTGGCCACTGGACTTTTTCCTGCCGCTGACCTTCATTGGCATCATCGTGCCGGGGCTCAAGCACCGCGCGCAGGTCGCCGCGGCGCTGGTGGCGACCGCCCTCGCGGTGGCGTGCTTCGGCATGCCGCACAAGCTCGGCCTGATGGTCGCCGCACTGGGCGGCATTGCCGCCGGCATGCTGCTGCTCGGCCGTGGCAACGTGTCCGGCCAACGTCCGGCCGGCAAGGACGCCGCCGTCGGCAAGGAGCCGGCATGAACTCGCTGACCTTGCTGTGGGTGTTCCTTGGCGCGGGACTGGCCACCTTCCTGATCCGCCTGTCGTTCATCGCGGTCGAAGGCCGCGTGCGGCTGCCGGCGTGGTTCCGCACCGCGCTGCAGTTCGTGCCGGCCGCCATGCTGTCCGCGCTGATCGCCCCCGACCTGCTGATGCGCGGCGGCGAACTCTACGTGAGCCCGCTCAACGCGAGGCTGGTTGCGGGCCTGGTCGCGATCGTGATCGCGGCGCGCACGCGCAGCATCGGCTGGACCATCGTCGGCGGCATGGCCGCCCTGCTTGCCATGGAGACCCTGATTTGAAAGCCATGATCTTCGCCGCCGGCCGCGGCGACCGCATGCGTCCGCTGACCGATAGCTGCCCCAAGCCGCTGCTGCCGGTGGGCGGCAAGCCGCTGATCGTCTGGAAGATCGAGGCACTGGTGCGCGCCGGGCTGCGCGATATCGTCATCAACCATGCCTGGCTCGGCGAGCAGATCGAGGCCGCGCTCGGCGACGGCAGCCGCTTCGGCGCGCGCATCGCCTACTCCGCCGAGGGCAGCGCGCTGGAGACGGCCGGCGGCATCGCCAAGGCGCTGCCGCTGCTGTCGCAGGCGCCTCAGGCGGAGCACGGCGAGATCTTCCTGGCCGTTTCCGGCGATATCTACTGCGAGTACGACTTCCGCGCGCTGTTGCCGCGTGCCCGGGAAATGGCCGCTGCGCCGGTCCCGCGCATGCATCTGGTGATGGTGCCCAACCCGCCGTTCCACCCGGCCGGCGACTTCTCGCTGTGGCCCGACGGCCGGCTGGCGCTTGACCCGGCGCCGGGTGCCGAGCGCCTGACCTTCGGCAACATCGGCCTGTATGACACGCGCCTGTTCCGCGATATCGCCCCCGGCACCAAGGTGGCGATGACGCCTTGCTATCGCGCCGCCATTGCAGCGGGCGCGGCCAGCGGCGAGCGCTTCGACGGCCGCTGGGAAAACGTCGGCACGCCGGCCCAGCTGGCCGCGCTGAACGACGCCGTCGCCGCGCATGGCACGGCCACCGCGGGCGGCGCCTGAGCCGCCTGCCTGCGCCGCCGGGCCTCCTGCCCGGTCGGCGTTAGAATCTGAGTCATTCCCCCATCCAGTTGGCAATCCTATGTCCGCACCCGATACAGCCCTCCTGGCGTCTTGCCGCGATCGTCGCGCGCGCGTGCTGCAGCACCTGCGTGCCGGCGGCGGTGGCGTGGCCATCCTGCCCACGGCGCCGGAAGCCATGCGCAACCGCGACAGCGACTACCCGTACCGGCATGACAGCTATTTCTATTACCTGACCGGCTTCACCGAGCCGGAGTCCGTGCTGGTGCTCGTCGCCGGCCAGGGCACCGAAGCCGACCGCAGCATCCTGTTCTGCCGCCCGAAGCATGAAGAGCGCGAGATCTGGGACGGCTTCCGTTACGGCCCCGACGGCGCCCGCGCGGCCTTCGGCTTCGACGAAGCCCATTCGGTCGAAGAGATCGACGCCATCCTGCCCGGCCTGCTCGCCAACCGCGCGCAGCTGGCGTATCCGCTGGCCGCGTCGACGCGCACCGACATGCAGGTGCGCCGCTGGCTGGATGCGGTGCGCATGCAGGGCCGCGCCGGTGTCGCGGCGCCCTCGGTCGCGGTGGATATCCGCACGCTGCTCGACGAAATGCGCCTGATCAAGGATGCCGGCGAACTGGCCACCATGCGCCGCGCCGGCGAGATCTCCGCGGGCGCCCACGTGCGCGCCATGCAGGCGACCCGCCACGGCCTGCGCGAGTACCACCTGGAAGCCGAGCTGTTGTACGAATTCCGCCGCCACGGCGCGCAGAGCGTGGCCTACAACTCGATCGTCGCGGCCGGGCCCAATGCCTGCGTGCTGCATTACCGCGCCGGCCCCGCCGAACTGCGCGACGGCGACCTGTGCCTGATCGACGCCGGCTGCGAGCTGGACGGCTACGCGTCGGACATCACCCGCACCTTCCCCGTGTCCGGACGCTTTTCGCCGGCCCAGCGCGAGCTGTACGACCTCGTGGTGGCCGCGCAGGAAGCCGCGATTGCCGAGACGCGCGCGGGTGTCCCCTATAACGTGCCGCACGATGCCGCGGTGCGCGTGCTCGCGCAGGGCATGCTCGACACCGGCCTGCTTGACCGCAACAAGGAAGGCACGCTCGACGACGTGCTGGCGAGCGGCAGCTACCGGCGCTTCTATATGCACCGCACCGGCCACTGGCTCGGCATGGACGTGCACGACGTGGGCGAGTACCGCGCGGCCACGCCCGCCGTGGACGGCGAACGGCCGTGGCGGCCGCTGGAGCCGGGCATGGTGGTGACCGTGGAGCCGGGCATCTACGTGCGTCCGGCCGAGGACGTGCCGGAACGCTACTGGCATATCGGCATCCGCATCGAGGACGATGCCGTGGTCACCAGCGGTGACTGCGAGATCATCACGCGCGGCGTGCCGGTCAAGGCCGACGAGATCGAGGCCCTGATGCGCGAGCGCAACACCACCGGCGGAGGCAAGGCATGATCGGATGGCTGCGACGACTGTTCCCCGGCGCCGGAACACCGCACCACGCGCCCACGAAACGCCACGTCGATCCGAACGAACCGTTCGTGCTCAACCTCTACGACGACCGCGTGGTGGTCCACCGCCCCGATGGTCAGCGCGAGGAGGTCATGTGGGATTCGCTCGAACGCGTGGTGGTACGGGTTTCCAGGGCCGCCCCCTGGGCCGGCAAGGCCTGGCTGATCCTGGTGGGCGCCGCCGACAGCGGCCAGGGCTGCGTCGCGCCGATGGACGCGGCCAATGCCAGCGCCCTGCTGGAGCGCCTGCAGGCCCTGCCCGGCTTCAACCAGCAGAAACTCGACAACGCCCTGCGCGATGCCGAGGCCGGCAAGTCGCGCTCCGACGCGATCTGCTGGAAACGCGGCGCGCCCGAGCAGGCGCCGGATCTCAATACGGACGGGAGCGCCGGCAATGACCCAGGCCGAGCCTGAAGTCAGGGATATCGCCATCGTCGGCGGCGGGCCGGTGGGCCTGGCGCTGGCCTGCCAGTTGTTGCTGGCGACCGAATGGCGCATCACGCTCATCGATGCGGCCACGCCGGCGCGGGCGGCGCGCGACCCGCGCGCCATCGCGCTGTCGCATGGCAGCCGGCAACTGCTGGAGCAGGTCGGTGCGTGGCCGGTGGCGGGCACGGCGATCGAGCATATCCATGTTTCGCAACGCGGCCATCTCGGCCATGTGAAGCTCCACCATGAAGACTATGGCGTACCCGCGCTGGGCTATGTGGTCCGCTACGGCGAACTGTGCAACGTGCTCGAACGCGCGCTTGGCCGCGCCGTCCAGCAGGCCGGTGCATCTCGGCTGCTGCGCGTCTTCGAGACCCGCATCGACGAGCTGCGGCAGGATCCGCTGATCGGCGGGGACTTCGACGGCCTGGACGCCATGGCCGGCGCCGTGCACCTTGCCGGCACGACGGCCGACGGGCAGGCGGCGCGCTTTGCCGCGCGCATTGCCGTGCAGGCTGAAGGCGGCCTGTTCCACCAGCAGGTCGCGCATGCGGGCCAGGGCGCGCGGCATCGCGATTACGGCCAGACCGCCGTGATCGGGCACGTTGCCTGCTCGCGGCCACGGCCGGGCTGGGCGTGGGAGCGGTTCACCGCCGAAGGGCCGCTGGCGCTGCTGCCTTACGACGAACATGGCGTCGACGGCTACGCGCTGGTCTGGTGCTGCCCGCCCGAACAGGCGGCGCGCCGCCTGGCGCTGTCCGACGCCGATTTCGCGGCCGAGCTTGGCGAGGCATTCGGCGACCGCCTGGGCCGCTTTACGCTGGCCGGCAAGCGCCACGCTTTCCCGCTCGGGCTCAACGCGGCGCCGGTCACGGTCGACGGCCGCATCGCGGCCGTGGGCAATGCCGCCCAGACCCTGCACCCGGTGGCGGGCCAGGGGCTCAACCTCGGACTGCGCGATGCCTTCGCGCTGGCCGACTCGCTGCGCCCGGGCTGCACGCCGCGCGCGCTGCAGGCGTTCGCCTCGCGCCACCGCCTGGACCGGGCCGTGACCATCGGCGTGACCGACCTGTTGCCGCGCGCATTCGGCGTCAACTACCCGATGGCCGCCCATGCGCGCGGGGCTTCGCTGGCGGCGCTGGCCTGCCTGGCGCCGCTCAAGCACGCGCTGGCACGGCACATGATGTTCGGCATGCGCCGCTGAAAAGCCCTGGGAAAGCCGCGCGTGTGGCTTTCACCACTTTTCGCCCAGCCGGGCCCAGCGTTTTCAGACGCCACCTATTGTCTTGATGCTCAATTCTTGGGCAGCGGCAGTCGTTTGGCGTTAGAATCCAGCCCTCGCTCATGCCCGTGAAGATGCCGACAGCTGTTTCGGCGCGGGCGTGTTTTTCCGTTTCACTCCAGAACCACGCAGCCGGGCCGACCTGCTTCGCATTGCGCCATGCGCATGCCGCCGGGAGCCGTGGCCGCCGGAATCACCGCCTCAACGTGCAGATCGGACCCCACCAACTTCGCAACAACCTGTTCGTCGCTCCCATGGCGGGCGTGACGGACCGCCCGTTCCGCCAGTTGTGCAAGCAACTCGGCGCGGGCTATGCGGTGTCGGAAATGGTGGCATCCAATGCACAGCTCTGGAAAAGCGAAAAGACCATGCGCCGGGCCAACCACGCCGGCGAAGTAGAGCCCATCTCGGTGCAGATCGCCGGCGCCGAGCCGGCCATGATGGCAGAGGCCGCCCGCTACAACGTGGACCGCGGCGCGCAGATCATCGATATCAACATGGGCTGCCCGGCCAAGAAGGTCTGCAACGTGGCCGCGGGCTCCGCGCTGCTGCAGAACGAGCCGCTGGTGGTGCGCATCGTCGAGGCCGTGGTCGGTGCCGTCGGGGATCGCGTCCCGGTCACGCTGAAGATCCGCACCGGCTGGAACCGCGAGAACCGCAACGCCCTGCGCGTCGCGCGCATGGTGGAAGACGCGGGCATCAGCATGCTGACCATCCATGGCCGCACGCGCGCCGACCTGTACCACGGCGACGCCGAGTACGAGACCATCGCCGCGGTCAAGGCCACCATCGGTATTCCGGTGGTCGCCAACGGCGATATCACGACGCCGCAAAAGGCCAAGCAGGTGCTGGCGCTGACGGGCGCCGACGCCATCATGATCGGCCGTGCGGCGCAGGGCCGGCCGTGGCTGTTCCGCGAGATCGAGCACTTCCTGGCCACAGGCGAATTGCTGCCGCCGCCGGAGGTGGCCGAGATCCGCGCCATCATGAACACGCACCTGGAAGACCACTACGATTTCTACGGCGAGTTCACCGGCGTGCGTACCGCGCGCAAGCATATTGCGTGGTACACGCGCGGACTGCGTGGCGCGAACGTGTTCCGCCATCGCATGAACACGCTGGAGAGCACAGGCGAACAGCTTGCCGCGGTCAATGCCTTCTTTGACGAGCAGGCGCAGTGGTCCGAACGGCTGGTCTATGTCGATGAAGCCGGTGCGGGCGAGAGGGAAGATGAAACGGACAACAACAACAAAAAAGGGGAGTTGCTTGCCGCATGAGCCGCAACGCTATCGACCAGTGCATCCGGGACAGCCTGGACAGCTACTTTCGGGATCTGGATGGCGAAGAGCCGTCCAATATGTACAACATGGTGCTGGAGGCCGTCGAGCGTCCGTTGCTCGAAGCCGTGATGGTGCGCGCGGAGCGCAACCAGTCGCTGGCCGCCGCCTACCTGGGCATCAATCGCAATACGCTGCGCAAGAAGTTGCAGCTGCACGGTTTAATTTGAATTTGAAGCGTTTCGTACAGCCATGATCAAGCAAGCTCTCCTTTCCGTTTCCGACAAGACCGGCATCGTCGAATTCGCGCGCGAACTGAACGCGCTCGGCGTCACGCTGCTTTCCACCGGCGGTACCGCCAAGCTGCTGGCCGACAGCGGCCTGCCCGTCACGGAAGTGGCCGACTACACCGGCTTCCCCGAGATGCTCGACGGCCGCGTGAAGACGCTGCACCCGAAGGTGCACGGCGGCATCCTGGCGCGCCGCGACCTGCCCGAGCACATGGCCGCGCTGGCCGAGCACAATATCCCGACGATCGACCTGCTGGTGGTGAACCTGTACCCGTTCCAGCAGACCGTGGCCAAGGATGACTGCACGCTGCCGGACGCGATCGAGAACATCGACATCGGCGGCCCGACCATGCTGCGCTCGGCGGCCAAGAACCACCGCGACGTGACGGTGATCGTCGATCCGGCCGACTACGCCGTGGTGCTCGACGAAATGCGCGGCAATGGCAACAAGGTCGGCTACGACACCAATTTCCGCCTGGCCACCAAGGTATTCGCGCACACCGCCCAGTACGATGGCGCGATCACGAACTACCTGACCAGCCTCGGCACCGACAAGTCGCACCAGGGCCGCAGTGCCTATCCGCAGACGCTGAACCTGGCCTTCGACAAGGTGCAGGAAATGCGCTACGGCGAAAACCCGCACCAGTCGGCCGCGTTCTACCGCGACCTGAAGGCCGTGGACGGCGCGCTGGCCAACTACGTGCAGCTGCAGGGCAAGGAACTGTCGTACAACAACATCGCCGACGCCGATGCGGCGTGGGAATGCGTGAAGTCCTTCGACGTTGCCACCCCGGCCTGCGTGATCATCAAGCACGCAAACCCGTGTGGCGTGGCTGTCGGTGCGAATGCGCTGGAAGCGTATGACAAGGCTTTCAAGACCGACTCGACCTCGGCCTTCGGTGGCATCATCGCCTTCAACGTGGAACTCGATGAAGCTGCGGCGCAGGCCGTGGCAAAGCAGTTTGTCGAAGTGCTGATCGCGCCGTCATTTAGCGCGGCTGCGCGTGCCGTGTTCGCGCCGAAGCAGAACGTGCGTTTGCTCGAGATCCCGCTGGGCAAGGGGGTCAACCAGTATGACTTCAAGCGCGTGGGCGGCGGCCTGCTGGTGCAGGGCCCGGATGCAAAGAACGTCAAGCCGACGGAACTGCGCGTGGTGACGCGCCGCCATCCGACGCCGAAGGAAATGGATGACCTGATGTTTGCATGGCGCGTTGCCAAGTACGTCAAGTCCAATGCCATCGTGTTCTGCGGCGGCGGCATGACGCTCGGCGTCGGCGCCGGGCAGATGAGCCGCGTGGATTCGGCGCGCATCGCCAGCATCAAGGCACAGAATGCCGGACTGACCCTGGCCGGGTCGGCTGTGGCGTCGGACGCGTTCTTCCCGTTCCGTGATGGGCTGGATGTGGTGGTGGACGCTGGCGCGACTTGCGTGATTCAGCCGGGTGGTTCGATGCGCGATGATGAGGTGATTGCCGCGGCGGATGAGCGGGGGATTGCTATGGTGCTGACTGGCACCCGCCATTTCCGTCACTGATTGATTGGGCGCGATTCTTGGCAGGCGCCGCTGTTTCGCCGGCGTAGCCGGCGACTTACTTTCTTGTCCGAGCGACAAGAAAGTAAGCAAAGAAACGCGTTTACTTGTCTAACGGACGAATATTGATCGTAGTGTGCGACGAATTTCGTACGGGTATTCGCTTCAGAGTCTGCCCGGCTGCCTGCCGCATGGTGCGCATCCGTATGCAGGCTCTCCAACAATGATTGAACGAGCCCCGAACCTGTCCGTGGCCCGGGCTCTCCAGCCATATCGCATCATCGCCTTCGGCTGCGCTACGCGCGGCTCAGTAGTCTGACCGCGCGGGCCGGAGTGAACTACCAAGACAATGGCTCGTGTCCTTGTGCGCCAGTGATTGTGATGCGCCAGCCAACAGACTAGTGAGCCGCGTAGCAGCCGTAGGCGATGATGCGATGTCGCTGGCAGTGTCGGGCCACGGACAGGTTCGGGGCTCGTTCAATCATTGTTGGAGAGCCTGCATACGGATGCGCTCCACGCGGCAGGCAGCCGGGCAGACTCTGAAGCGAATACCCGTACGAAATTCTTCGCACGCTACGATCAATATTCGTCCGTTAGGACAAGTAAACGCGCTTTTTGGTTACTTTTTGTCGCTCGGACAAAAAGTGACTCGCCGGCTACGCCGGCGAAACAGCGGCGCTTGTCAAGCACGACCCCGTCCCAAATAGCCCTAAACTGGCCCCACCCCACTCCAAATGCGCATCTTAGGCATCGACCCCGGCCTCCGCACCACCGGCTTCGGCGTATTGGAAAAGCATGGCAACAAGCTCACCTACATTGCCTCGGGCACCATCAAGAGCAATGGCGACACCGACCTGCCTGCGCGCCTGAAGACCTTGTTCGACGGCATCAGCGAGGTAGCCCGCACCTACGCCCCGGACTGCGCGGCGATCGAGAAGGTGTTCGTCAACGTCAACCCTCAGTCGACCTTGCTGCTGGGCCAGGCCCGCGGCGCGGCGATCTGCGGACTGGTGGGACAAGGCCTGCCGGTATTCGAATACACCGCCCTGCAACTCAAGGTAGCCGTAGTCGGCTATGGCCGCGCCAACAAGGAGCAGGTGCAGGAGATGGTGATGCGACTGCTGAGCCTGCCGGGGCGTCCGAGCACCGATGCCGCCGATGCCCTCGGCGTAGCCATCTGCCACGCCAATGGCGGCGACACGCTTGGCACGCTGTCCGGCCTGGCCCCCGACCTCGTCCGCAAGGGCATGCGCGTGCGCCGCGGGCGGCTGATCGGCTGACAAATACCGCGGCAAGAGCCCAACACTCCCGTCTCTTACAATCGAGGGCATTTGCCGCGCGGCGGCCACGAACCCTCGACCATGCTCCGCTTCCGATTCCGTCTTCCCGCAACCCTGGCAACAATCGTGCTGGCCGGCTGCGCCACGAAGCTGCCCTCGCCTTCCGCACCCAAGCCTACCGCCGCAGCCAAAGAAATCCCCGCGCCCGCACCGGCCAGCAAACCGCTGGTCATCGCACACCGCGGCGCCAGCGCGCTGCGCCCCGAGCACACATTGGCCGCGTATGCCAAGGCCATCGAGGACGGCGCGGATGTCATCGAGCCCGATCTCGTCATCACGCGCGACGGCGTTCTCGTGGCGCGCCATGAAAACGAAATCGGCGGCACCTCCAACGTGGCCGAGATGCCGCAGTTTGCCGACCGGAAACGCACCAAAGTCATCGACGGCGAACGCCTGACCGGATGGTTCACCGAGGACTTCACGCTGGCCGAACTCAAGACGCTGCGGGCCCGCGAACGCATCCCGAAGCTGCGCTCCGACAATGCCCGCCTCAACGACCAGTTCGAGATCCCGACCTTCGACGAGATCGTGCGGCTCGCCCAACAGGCGTCGCTGCGCACCGGCCGGCAGATCGGCCTGTATCCCGAACTGAAGCACCCGAGCTACTTCCGCGGCATCGGCAAGCCGCTTGAAGACAAACTCCTCGAAGCGCTGCGCCGCCAGCCCTACCTGCGCGAGGCGCCCGTCTTCGTCCAGTCGTTCGAGGCCGGCAGCCTGCGCGAGGTGCGCAAGGCCCTGGGGCATGGCATGCCCAATGTCAGGCTGGTGCAACTGATCGGCAACCCGAAGCAGACCCCGCCCGACTGGCGGCTGGCCGGCGACACGCGGACCTATGGCGACATGCTGAGCCCGACCGGCCTGCGCGAAGTAGCTGCCTACGCCGACGGCATCGGCCCCGAGAAGAACAGCGTGGTGCCGCGCGATGCGCAAGGCGGCCTGGGCGCGCCTTCCGCCGTCGTGCGCAACGCGCACGCGGCCGGCCTGCTGGTGCATCCCTATACATTCCGGCCCGAGAATGCCTTCCTGCCCAAGGCCTTCCAGACTGGCGGAGATGCCGCCACGCGCAGCCCCGCCGGCATGGTGCGCGAGGTGGAGGCCTTTGTCGCTGCCGGCGTGGACGGTGTCTTCACCGACGACCCCGCGCTCGGCCGGCGTGCCATCGACGCCCGGAACCCGTGAGGCGCGGATGCGCCGCTGGGCTACACTTGCGGCCTTTCGCAGGACCGCAATACCGCAATACCGTTGAACCGACCCCGCTCCTGCCCATACCGCTAACGCTAACGCACACGCAAACACCATGATCGGACGCATCGCCGGCACCCTTATCGAGAAGAATCCTCCGCACCTGCTCGTGGACTGCCACGGCGTCGGCTACGAGGTCGATGTGCCGATGAGCACGTTCTACAACCTGCCCGCGACCGGCCAGCCGGTGACGCTGCTGACCCAGCTCATCGTGCGCGAGGACGCGCACCTGCTCTACGGCTTCGGCACGGCGACCGAGCGCAACACGTTCCGCGAGCTGATCAAGATCACCGGCATCGGCGCGCGCATGGCGCTGGCGGTGCTGTCCGGCATGTCCGTGCCGGAACTGGCGCAGGCCATCACGCTGCAGGAAGCCGGGCGCCTCACGCGCGTGCCGGGCATCGGCAAGAAGACCGCCGAACGCCTGCTGCTCGAACTCAAGGGCAAGCTCGGCGCGGAACTCGGCCATGCGCCGGGCGCGACCCCCGTGCATGACAACGCGGTCGATATCCTCAACGCGCTGCTGGCGCTCGGCTACTCGGAAAAGGAAGCCGCCGCGGCCATCAAGCAGGTGCCTGCCGGCACGGGCGTTTCGGATGGCATCAAGCTCGCGCTGAAGGCCCTGTCCAAGGCGTGAAGCGTAAAATAGCGCGACACCTGACGCCGCTGCCATGATTGAAACCGACAAGTTCTCCGCCCCCGACCGCGTGATCGCCGCCACGCCCGCTTCCTCGCACGAAGAGGCGTTCGAGCGCGCGTTGCGGCCCAAGCTGCTCGACGAATACGTCGGCCAGGAGAAGGTGCGCGGACAGCTCGACATCTTCATGCACGCGGCGCGCAACCGCCGCGAGGCGCTGGACCACGTGCTGCTGTTCGGGCCGCCAGGCCTGGGCAAGACTACGCTGGCCCATATCATCGCGCGCGAAATGGGCGTGAACCTGCGCCAGACCTCCGGTCCGGTGCTCGAACGGCCGGGCGACCTGGCCGCGCTGCTGACCAACCTCGAAACCAACGACGTGCTGTTCATCGACGAGATCCACCGGCTCTCGCCGGTCGTCGAGGAAATCCTGTACCCGGCGCTAGAGGACTACCAGATCGACATCATGATCGGCGAAGGCCCGGCGGCGCGCTCGGTCAAGCTCGACTTGCAGCCCTTCACGCTGGTCGGCGCCACCACCCGCGCCGGCATGCTGACCAACCCGCTGCGCGACCGCTTCGGCATCGTGGCGCGGCTGGAGTTCTATACGGCCCAGGAGCTCGCACGCATCGTCACGCGCTCGGCCCAGTTGCTGGGCGCCCGGATCGACCCGCAGGGCGCGCTGGAGATCGCCCGCCGCGCGCGCGGCACGCCCCGTATCGCCAACCGGCTGCTGCGCCGCGTGCGCGACTATGCCGAAGTCAAGGGCGACGGCACCATCAGCCGCGAGATCGCCGATGCCGCGCTGGCCATGCTGGACGTGGACGGCGTGGGCTTCGACCTGATGGACCGCAAGCTGCTGGAGGCCGTGCTGCACAAGTTCGGCGGCGGCCCGGTCGGCGTCGACAACCTGGCCGCGGCGATCGGCGAGGAACGCGACACCATCGAGGACGTGCTGGAGCCCTACCTGATCCAGCAGGGCTACCTGCAACGCACGCCGCGCGGCCGCGTTGCCACCTCGGCCGCCTACCTCCACTTCGGCCTGCCAGCGCCCGACAGCGGCACCGGCGAGCTGCCCGGCTGAGGAAACCCGGCCTGCCGAGGTGATTGCTGCACCGCCACATCCCCCCGGGCGGCGCCGCCCCGGTCGTCAATTAAACATTTTTGTCCGGCATCCCAAATTTTTTCGAAGTGGATTGCTGGCCCCTGCCCTATTGTCCACAATGGCTTCAACGGCACCCAAGCCAGGGTGCCCCGGCAGCCGTGCCGATTGGCATGGCCCCTCACCATCGCCAAGGAAAGCCATGATCCGTCGTTCGTCCTCCCTGCCAGTCGCAGTGTTAGCGGCTGCCATGCTTATCGCCACCAGCGCCTACGCCCAGCGTCCGCAGGCTCCGGTCGGCGTTGCCGAGGAGGCCGTCGTCAGCGGCAAGATCATCGATATCGATCCGAACACCAAGGCTGTGCTGGTACAAGGCCCGCGCGGCAACGTCGTCGAACTGGTGGGCGGCGACGAAGTGAAGAATTTCGGCCAGATCCACAAGGGCGACATCCTGACAATCGCGCGTGGCGCGGCGCTCGTGGCGTCGCTGGAACCGGTGGACAGCAAGTCGTCCGCGCTGGCGGAGTCGGTGGAGCGGACCTCGCGCGCGGCCGAAGGCAGCAAGCCCGGCATCATGCGCGAAGTCACCACCACGGTGACGGCGGAGATCACGAAGGTCGAGCCGGCCAAGCACCTGGTCACGTTCCGGGGCCCGCGCGAAACCTTGCGCACAGTCAAGGTGGAAGATCCTGCCATCGATCTCAGCAAGATCCAGCGTGGCCAGATGGCAAAGATCGTCTATCGTGAAGTCGTAGCCATCACGGTCAGAGCCCCGGCTGCATCCGCAGCCAATTGACCCCCAAGCCAGACGCGGTACTTTACCCCACCAGGAGGTTACCTATGAATCGACGCCATTTTGTTACCCGGGTTGCCGGATCGGGGCTGCTCGTCGCCACCGCGTTCACGGTTGGCTGCACGACGACAGGCACCAAGGCCTCGTCCGATCCGGCAGCGAAAAGACAGGAAATCGATGCGGGTGTGGATGGCGCGTTGAACCGCCTGTATTCCTCGACCAACGGCTCGCGCGAACTCGCCAACCGCGCGCAGGGCATCCTGGTGTTCCCGCGCGTCATCTCGGCGGGCCTGGTGGTCGGCGGCGAATACGGCGAAGGGGCCCTGCGCTCGCACGGGTCCACCGTGGGCTACTACAGCACCGCGCAGGCTTCGGTTGGCCTGACCGCAGGGGGGCAGTCCAAGGCCGTCATCATCATGTTCATGACGCCGGAGGCCTACAACAAGTTCGTGGCGAGCAAGGGCTGGACGGCCGGCGCCGACGCGAACGTGGCCCTGGCCAAGATCGGCGCCAATGGCCAGCTCGATACCCTGACCAGCCAGCAGCCGGTGGTGGGCTTCGTGCAGACCAATGCGGGCCTGATGTTCGATGCGTCGATCAACGGCGCCAAGATCTCCAAACTCGATATCTGATCCCGGAGACCCGCGGCTGGATGGCCGCTCGAACCGGTACACTTTCCGCACGATCCCGGCTACGGCCGGGATTTTTCTTGCTGCACGGCAAGGCACGTCTCCAGCTGGCATAATCGCGCGAAAAAACGCAGGCGCGGAAAGCGCCGCCAAACCGGGAACCTCGATGTCCGCCCTGCCCACCGCCGCCACCGCCGCCACAGCCGCCTCCACCCATACCGGGCGCGTCTACCGTTACTACGATCTCGTCATGGTGGCCTTCGTCACCGTGCTGCTGTGCTCCAACCTGATCGGCGCCGCCAAGGCGGCGCAAGTGACAGTCCCACTGCTGGGGCCGGTTACCTTCGGGGCCGGCGTGCTGTTCTTCCCGATCTCGTACATCTTTGGCGACGTGCTGACCGAGGTCTACGGCTATGGCCGCGACCGCCGCGTGGTGTGGGCGGGCTTCGCGGCCCTGGCGTTTGCGACATTCATGAGCCTGGTGGTGCTGCACATGCCCGTGGCGCCGTTCATGGCCGACTACCAGAAGAGCCTGGAAGATGTGTTCGGCAATACCTGGCGCATCGCGTTAGGATCGCTGATTGCCTTTTGCTGCGGCAGCTTCGCCAACAGCTATGTGCTGGCCAAGATGAAGCTGTGGACGGGCGGACGCTGGCTGTGGACCCGCACCATCGGCTCGACGCTGGCCGGCGAGCTGGTCGACTCGTCCCTGTTCTACGTGATTGCGTTCTACGGGATCTGGCCGCTGGAGAAAGTGCTCCAGGTCGCGGTGGCGCAGTATGTGCTGAAGACCGGCTGGGAAGTCGTGATGACGCCGGTCACCTACAAGGTCGTGAACTTCCTCAAGCGCGCAGAGCATGAGGACTGGTACGACCGCAACACCAACTTCACGCCGTTCCGCCTGCGCGTCTGAGGCCGGCGGCCTGCCCGTGGCGTCCCGTCAGGGAACGCGCCGGTCCACTTCATCGAGCGCCAGCGCTTCCAGGTGGGTCACGTCGCCCCACTGGGCCAGCGCCAGGTGATGGCTGTCGCTACGCAGCCGGTTGATGCTGGCATTGAGCAGTTCATGCTGGCGCGGCGCTTCCAGCGTCATGCCGGTGGCCTCGCGGTAGAGGCAGTCGAGCACGCCGCCGTGGGCCACCAGCGCGATGCGCTCGCCCGGATGACGACGCGACAACGACAGCGCGATCTCGACCGCGCGATCATGAAACTGCGCCAGCGACTCGCCTTGCGGCGGCGCATAGTCCGGCACGCGCGCCTGCCAGCGGGCAAAGTCGTCGGGTAGCTGCTCGGCAACCTCGGCGTAGGTCTTGCCCTGCAAGGTGCCGTAGCTGCGCTCGCGCAGGCGCGGCTCGGACCTCACCTTCAGGCCGAGCGCCTCGGCCAGAGGCGACGCCGTCTGCATGGCGCGGCCCAGGTCGCTGGAGTAGACCGCGTCGATCGGCTCGCCTGACAGCGCCGCGGCGAGCGCCCGGGCCTGGGCTTCGCCGGTCTCGTTGAGCGGGATGTCGAGCTGGCCCTGCAGCCGGCGCTCGCGGTTCCAGGCCGTCTCGCCATGACGGATCACGATCAGGTGCGTGTAGGCCAGCGAATGCGGCCCGGAGCTTTGCAACATGCCCTTTCCTTGCTTATCTTGCCCGGCGAGCACGCCGGGCACACGACCTCAGCCGGCCACCTTGGGGTTGAGCGTGTAAGTGCCGGTCAGGCTGGCCTGCGCCAGCACATGGCCGCGGATGGCTTCCAGCACCTGGGCGCCCGTGAACTTGCCGTCCAGCGGCACCCGCTCCAGGTCCAGCGCGTAAACCGTGAACACGTAGTGGTGCAGCAGCGTGTCGTTCCACGGCGGGCACGGGCCGTCGTAGCCGTAGTAGTCGCCCTTCATGTCGGCGTCATTGGCGAACCAGCCGGTGTAGTCGTTGATGCCGTGGCGCAGGCCGCCGGCGGTGGCCGTGCCGCCGGCGGCTTCGGGTCCCGGCTTGCCGCGCGCGATCACGCCGTCGCTGTGCGAGCCGGCAGCGATAGTGGTCAGGCCCGGCGGAATATCGACCAGCACCCAGTGGTAGAAGTCCACGCGCGGCAGCGATGCCGGCACTTCGCGGCCTTCCTGGTTGACGTCGTCTCCTTTGCTCGGGACATCGCGGTCATGGCAGATCAGGACGAAGGACCGCGTCTGGGCCGGCGCGTCTTCCCAATGCAGGTCAGGGTTGCGGTTGCTCGACAGGGCCACGTGGGCGGCGGCGTCGGGCACGCAGAAGGCGAACTCGCCGGGGATCGGCGTGTTGTCGGCGAAGGACTTGCTCCAGAGTTTCATTTGTCTCTCCTGTCTGTGGATGGCCAGCGCGGACGCGGCCATCGTGGTTTCCTGCTGCCGGTCCGGGTTGCGGCGGTCTGCGGCAGGCTCAGGCGTTGCCGGGCGGCGGCACGCGCAGCCAGAACGTCACGGGTCCGTCGTTGGTCAGGCTCACTTGCATCATCGCCCCGAATTCGCCCGTCTGCACGTCCGGGTGCGACGCGCGCGCCCGCTCGACGAAATACTCGTACAGGCGGCGCCCGTCCTCGGGCGACGCCGCAGGCGTGAAGCTGGGCCGGGTACCGCTGTTGGTATCGGCCGCCAGCGTGAACTGGGACACCACCAGCAGCCCGCCCGCGCCGCCGTTGCCGTCCATATTCTGCACCGGCAGGTTCATCTTGCCGTCCGCGTCGGAAAACACGCGATAGGACAGCATCTTGGCCAGCAGCCGGTCGGCCTGCGCTTCGGTATCGCCACGCTCGGCGCAAACCAGCGCCAGCAGTCCGGCGCCGATCTCCCCGGTGGTGCGGCCGCCGACGGTCACCCGGGCCTGCGCGACGCGCTGGATCAGTGCGATCATCGCCCGGCTCAGGCCAGCGTCACGCGGGCAAAGCGGCGCTTGCCCACCTGGACCACGTAGGTGCCCGCGGCGACCTTGACGGCCTTGTCGCTGACCGTGGCACCGTCGATCTTCACGCCGCCCTGCTCGATATTGCGGTTGGCCTCCGACGTGGACGGCACCAGGTTGGCCTGCTTGAGCAGCTGCGCAATGCCCAGCGGCGCGCCCGACAGGCTGACGGCCGGGATGTCGTCCGGCACGCCGCCGCGCGCGCGGTGGTTGAAGTCCTCGAGTGCCTTCTCGGCATCGGCCTGGCTGTGGAAGCGCGCCACGATCTCCTGCGCTAGCATCACCTTGCAGTCGCGCGGGTTGCGGCCAAGCGCGATTTCCTGCTTCATCAGGTCGATCTCGGCCAGCGGGCGGAACGACAGCAGCGTGTAGTACTGCCACATCAGGTCGTCCGAGATGCTCATCAGCTTGCCGAACATCTCGCTGGGCGCTTCGGTCACGCCGACGTAGTTGCCCTTGGACTTGGACATCTTCTCGACGCCGTCCAGGCCCACCAGCAGCGGCATGGTCAGGATGCACTGCGGCTCCTGGCCGTATTCCTTCTGCAGTTCGCGCCCGACCAGCAGGTTGAACTTCTGGTCGGTGCCGCCGAGTTCGAGATCCGACTTCAGCGCGACCGAATCGTAGCCCTGCATGAGTGGATAAAGGAACTCATGGACCGAAATGGGAATCCCAGACCGGAAGCGTTTGGTGAAGTCGTCGCGCTCCATCATCCGGGCCACGGTGTACTTGGCGGCAAGCTGGATCATGCCGCGTGCGCCGAGGGGGTCACACCATTCGCTGTTGTAGCGGATCTCGGTGCGCGCCGGATCGAGCACCAGGCTGGCCTGGCGGTAGTAGGTCTGGGCGTTGGTCTCGATCTGCTCGCGCGTGAGCGGAGGCCGGGTGCTGTTGCGGCCCGACGGGTCGCCGATGGTCGAGGTGAAGTCGCCGATCAGGAAGATCACCTGGTGGCCCAGGTCCTGGAGCTGGCGCAGCTTGTTCAGGACCACGGTGTGCCCGATGTGGATGTCCGGCGCAGTGGGATCGAGGCCGAGCTTGATGCGCAGGGGAACGCCGGTCGCTTCGCTGCGGGCCAGCTTCTGGGCCCATTCGGCTTCAATCAGCAGTTCGTCGCAGCCACGCTTCGAGACCTCAAGCGCGTGCATGACCGACGGCGTGAGGGGATATTTGGCCGCGGGGCCGGAGGATGCTTCAGTCATGACGTAAGTCTTTGAAATACATGAAAATTTGGCGGATGCGCCACTCGGCCCCGGGCCGATTCTTGGTATAATCCGCGCTTCCTGGCGCCAAGCGGTACCAAGCCCGCGCGCCACCCGCCATTCTAGTGCCGACACCAGGTGGCAAATAAATTTGAATAGCACGCGCCGCACCTCGGGGGAGGAAGGCAGACGACAGACATCGTCGCGGCAGCGGTGCCCAGACCAAGGCTGAATTTTACGTGATGTGGTCCAGACTCCGCGAAGTTTTCGCGCGTGAGCTGGTGGTTCTCGTCGACCCGACCAACCCCCAGCACGCGCGACGGCGCAAGCAGCTCACCGCTTCGGTGGGCGCGATTTTCACGCTCGGCATGGCTGCCGCCATGGGCGTGGCGCCCCGCAGCGCCTTCAACGACCCGGATGCGCCGCGCGTCAACGAGACGCTGCGCATGCCCGATGTGCGCGAACAGCTCGCGCAGCTTGTCGATGTCGATTCCGATGCCGTCTACGTGCGCCAGGAGCGCATGCAGCGCGGCGACACCATTGCGTCGCTGCTGCGCCGCCTGGGCGTGGACGATCCCGACGCGCAGGCGTTCATCCTGAAGAACCCGACCGCGCGAGGCCTGTTCAACCTCAACCCGGGCCAGGCCGTGCAGGCGCAGATCGACGACAGCAATATGCTGGTGTCGCTGCAGGCCAATTTGGGCGGCGACGCCGCAACCTCGCGCGAACTCGTGATCGAGCGCGTCGAGCCGGCAAAGGCCGGTGGCACGACGGGCTACAAGGCGCGCGTGCAGAACGTCGACAACGACCTGCGCTACGAGATGGCGTCCGGCTCGATCTCCGCGGGCGGCTTCTTCAAGGCCATGGACGCAGCCAACGTGCCCGATGACATCGTGCAGCAAATGCTGTCGATCTTCTCCGGCGTGATCGATTTCCAGCATGACATCGCCAGTGGCGACCGCTTCCGCATCATCTACGAAGCCGGTTTCCAGGACGGCGCGTTCATCCGCAACGGCCGCGTGGTGGCGATCGAGCTGATCAACCGGAACCAGCTCCACCAGGCGCTCTGGTTCGCGCCCGAAGGCGAGCGCAACGGCGCCTACTACACCTTCGACGGCCGCAGCATGAAGCGGCCGTTCCTGCGTTCACCGGTGGAGTTCTCGCGCGTGTCGTCGGGCTTCGGCGGCCGCGATCATCCGCTGCATCATGAGTGGGTCCAGCACAAGGGCGTGGACTTCGCCGCGCCGACGGGCACCAAGGTGCTGGCCACCGGTGAAGGCACCATCGACTTTGTCGGCCGCCAGAACGGCTACGGCAACATCATCATCCTGAAGCACGCGAACGGTTATTCGACCTACTATGCGCACCTGTCCGGCTTTGCCGGCGTGCAGCAGGGGCAGAAAGTGACGCAGGGCCAGGTAATCGGCTATGTCGGGCAAACCGGCTGGGCCACCGGGCCGCACCTGCACTACGAATTCCGCTTCAACGACGTGCCGCAGAACCCGCTGAGCATCGCACTGATGGAAGCGCCTGTGCTGACCGGCAAGGCGCGCCAGGAATTCCTGGGCTATACCAGCACCATGCTCAGCCGCATCAACGCGCTGCGCACCTATAACGTCCTTACCGCGGCCAACTGACAGCCGCTCCGCCCGGAGACTCCATGCGCGCCCACGGCGACCGCTATATCGGCATCATGTCTGGCACCAGCATGGACGGCGCGGACGCCGTGCTGGTGGACTTCAGCGGCGAGCGCCCCACGGTGCTGGCCGCTGCGCACGAACCCTTCCCCGAGGCGCTGCGCACGGATTTCGGCCAGTTGCAGCAGCCGGGCGACAACGAGATCCATCGCGAGGCGCTGGCCGCCAATGCGCTCGCACGCGTCTATGCTGGCTGCGTGACCTCGCTGCTCGGACAGGCGGGACTGCAGCCGGATGATGTTGCAGCGATCGGTGCGCATGGGCAAACCATCCGCCATCGGCCGGGCCTTTACGACAAGACCGGCTATACCCGGCAAAGCCAGCATCCCGCACTGCTGGCGGAACTGGCGGGCATCGACGTGGTGGCGGATTTCCGCAGCCGCGACGTGGCGGCCGGCGGCCAGGGTGCACCGCTCGTGCCGGCGCTGCACCAGGCGCTGTTCGGCGACGCGGCCGAGGCGCGCGTGATCTGCAATATCGGCGGCATCTCCAACATCAGCGTGCTGCCCGGCAACGGTGGTGCCGTGATCGGTTTTGACTGCGGGCCGGGCAATGCGCTGCTCGATTACTGGATCGGCGAACAGCTCGGCATGCCGTTCGACAACGACGGTGCGTGGGCCGCAAGCGGACGCGTCGACGACGCGCTGCTGGCCGAATGCCTGGCCGACCCTTATTTCAATGCCGCACCGCCCAAGAGCACGGGCCGCGACCTGTTCCATCCCGCATGGCTGGAAGCGCGCCTCGGGACGCGCGGCAATCCCAAGCCGACGCCGGCCGACGTGCAAGCGACACTGGCCGCGCTGACGGCCGAGGCGATTGCGCGCGATGTCCGTGCCCACTCGCCCCAGGCGCGACGCCTGATCGTGTGCGGCGGCGGCGCCCGCAACGGCTACATCATGCGGCGTCTGGCGCAGGCGCTGCCCGGCCTGTCCGTGCAGACCACCGAGGACTTCGGGGTGCCGGTTTCCCAGGTGGAGGCCATCGCCTTCGCCTGGCTGGCGCGCCAATGCCTGCTGCGTCTGCCGGGCAATGTCGCCACCGTCACCGGCGCCGCCGGTCCGCGCGTGCTTGGCGCGATCTACCCGCGCTGATCCACCGATCGGCGGCCGCACTCAGGCCGGCACCGCCGCACCGCTCTCCACCACCCAGTCGATAAGCGCCCGCGCCAGCGGAGACGCGCGCACGGCCTGTGTGCGCGCCAGTACGACACGCTGCGCGGTAACCGGCTCGCGCAACGGCAGGCACGCGATGGGCAGGCCGTCATAGCTGTGGTCGCCGGCCGGGCGCGTGCAGGACAACGCGACACCGTAGCCATGCGCCACCAGGCCGCGCTGCATCTCGAAGCTCTGCGTGTACTGGTGCAGCGTCGGATGCAGGCCGTGGGCCCAGAACAGCGACAGGAAGTACTCACGAGTCTGCGGGATGTCTTCGAGGATCAGGCGCTCGCCAGCCAGTTCGGCAAGACCGATATCGCGCTGGCCGGCGAGCGGATGATTGGCCGGCAGCAGCGCGTAGGGGGGCAGGCTAGCCAGCACCCAGCGATCGACGCGCTGGTCGAAGCCGAGGTCATAAGTCAGCGCAAGTTCGGCCTTGCCGGCCTGCAGTGTGCGATGGACGCTGGCCAGGTCCGCTTCGAACAGCGTGACGGAAATGCCGGGGTGGCGCTCGCGGAAGCCCGCCAGCAGGCGCGGCACGAAGTACGGGCCCAGATCCTGGAAGCAGGTCAATGACAGTCGGCCGCTGAGCCCTTGCTGCCCCGCTTCATCCACCGTGATCCCGGCAGCCAGCGCCAGGATATCGCGCGCCTTGGTCAGGAGGCGCTGGCCCGCAGGCGTGAGTTCCAGGCCGCGGCTGACTTGGCGGCGGAACAGCGCCTCGCCGAGCGTGTCTTCCAGCTGCGCGATGGCCGTCGACACCGACGGCTGGGATACGTGGCGCGCCCGCGCGGCGGCGCTGATGCTGCCGTGCTCGGCCGCCGCCACGAAGTATTCGAGTTGCCGGAACGAGAAGGGGATCATGATTTCCTATACTACAGCATAAGAAATATATGCTTTTCCTATTGATCAGGGTTGCCGATACTGGGCTCGTCCCCGCCCCGGAGCCTTGCCATGGAAATCACCGCAGAACAGATTCGCAGCTACCAGCGTGACGGCGTGCTGGTGTTGCGCGGCGCCTTCACCGATTGGGTGGAGCGCTTGCGCGACGGTTTCGAACAAAACCTGGCGCAGCCCGGCCCGTTCGCGATCGAAAACGTGGGCGACGGCGAACGCGGCCGTTTCTTCGAGGACTACTGCAACTGGCAGCGCATCGAACCGTTCGAGGCGTTCATCCGCCATTCACCGGCCGCCGCCATTGCGGGGCAGATCATGCAATCGCTGACGGCGCAGGTGTTCCACGAGCACATCCTCGTCAAGGAACCCGGCACGGCCAAGCCAACGCCGTGGCATCAGGACCTGCCCTATTACTGCGTGGATGGCCTGCAGACCGCCAGCTACTGGATTCCGCTGGACCCGGTGACGCAAGCCAACACCCTGCGCGTCGTGGCGGGCTCGCACCGCTGGCCACGGCTGGTCCGGCCCAAGCGCTGGGCCAGCAACGAGAACTTCTATGGCGGCGATGACGCCTTCATGGAAATGTCCGATGTGGAAGACGGCAGCCATACCATCCTGCAGCCCGAACTGGAACCCGGCGATGCCGTGGTGTTCGATTTCCGCACCGTTCACGGCGCTGCCGGCAATACGGGAACCAGTCGGCGCCGCGCGTTTTCGGCACGCTTCCTGGGCGACGATGTGCGGTTCCTGGAGCGGCCAGGTCGGACTTCACCGCCGTTCCCGGGCATTGGCCAGCAAACCGGCGAGCGGATGCGGGAAGACTGGTTTCCGGTGGTCTGGCGAGCGCCGCAGGAATAAAAAAAGCGCACCCGGAGGTGCGCCTTTTTCCGAAACGTCTTGCCTCAGACCGAGAACGAAGAGCCGCAACCACAGGTGGTGGATGCGTTCGGGTTCTTGATCACGAACTGCGCGCCGTTGATGTCTTCCTTGTAGTCGATCTCGGCGCCGACCAGGTACTGATAGCTCATCGAGTCGATCAGCAGGGTGACGCCGTTCTTGACCATGGTGGTGTCGTCTTCGTTGACTTCCTCGTCGAACGTGAAGCCATACTGGAAGCCTGAGCAGCCGCCGCCCTGCACGAACACGCGCAGCTTCAGCTCGGCATTGCCCTCTTCCTCGATCAACTGCTTGACCTTGTCGGCGGCGCTGTCGGTAAAGACGAACGGTGCCGGCACGTCCTCGGTTGCGGGTGCCTCTGCGACTGCGTTCATGGGGTTCTCCTGATTAGATACGCCTGTATTCTAAGCGCTACTGGAAAATCGTGCCGAAACCCTTGGTTTTCAAGGGCTTCTGCGAAAGATTGCACGTGGCGCTCAGGCCGCTTTCCCGGCTTCAGCAACGTCGAGCGCAGCATCGGCGCCTTCAATGTCCTCGGCGGCACCTTCGGCGGCCAGAAGTTTCGGGACCGTCTTGAGTTCTTCCTGGCCCAGCGGCACTAGCCGCCCTTCCACCAATGCGCCCTGATGCATCTCGAGCGCGGCATAGCGCACCTCGCCCAGCACGCGTGCGTGGGGCTGGAGTTCCAGCAATTCGCCGGCATGGACAGGCCCCTTCACCGTGCCATTCAGGATCAGGTGGCCGACGGCGATCTCGCCTTCCACCATGCCCTTCTCGCTGATGACGAGCATGCTCGGCTTGCCCTCGGCGGCGCGGATATTGCCGCGCACCTTGCCGTCGAGCCTAAGGCCGCCTGAAAACACCAGATCGCCATCGATGGCGGTGCCTTCACCGATCAGCGTATCGATCGAGAGCCCCTTCTTCTTGGAAAACAACATCCCTCACTCCTTGATGGATTCTAAAGCGCTCTGCCGTCAACATGCGGAGCGCATTGTAATCGCTGAAGCAGTCATTCTCCCCCCCAAAGCAGGCGCCGAAATTGTGACTTTTTCCGCAGGCAAGGACCTCTCCCGTCCGCCACGGACGAAAAAAAACCGCACGACCAGCGTGCGGTTTTTCTTGTTTCGCGCGATCCGGGCAATGCCGGACTGGCGAACACACATCAGCGCTTCGAGAACTGCTTGCGGCGACGTGCCTTGTGGAAACCGACCTTCTTACGCTCCACTTCACGCGCGTCACGCGTGACGTAGCCAGCCTTCGACAGGGCCGGCTTCAGCGTTGCGTCGTAGTCGATCAGAGCGCGGGTGATGCCGTGACGGACGGCACCGGCCTGGCCGGTTTCACCGCCGCCGGTAACGTTGACCTTGATGTCGAACGTTGCGGCGTGTTCGGTCAGTTCCAGCGGCTGGCGCACGATCATCAGGGAAGTTTCGCGAGCGAAGTATTCCTTGATGGGCTTGCCATTGACGATGATGTCGCCCTTGCCCGACTTGATGAAGACACGTGCCACGGCGCTCTTGCGGCGGCCAGTACCGTAATTCCAGTTACCGATCATGGATTGGCCTCCTTAGATTTCCAGCGCCTTGGGCTGCTGCGCTTCGTGCGGATGCTCGGCTTCGGCGTAAACCTTCAGCTTCTTGATCATCGCGTAGCCCAGCGGACCCTTCGGCAGCATGCCCTTCACAGCCTTCTCCAGGGCACGGCCCGGGAAGCGCTGCTGCATCTTGCCAAACGTCGTTTCGTAGATACCGCCCGGGTAACCCGAATGGCGATAGTACTTCTTGTCCGTTTCCTTGGTACCCGTGACACGCAGCTTGGCTGCATTGACGATGATGATGTAATCACCCGTGTCGACGTGCGGAGTAAATTCCGGCTTGTGCTTGCCGCGCAGACGGCGTGCCACTTCGCTGGCAACACGGCCGAGGACTTTGTCCGTCGCGTCAATCACGTACCAGTCGCGCTTTACCTCATGAGGCTTGGCGGAAAAGGTCTTCATGATTTTTCCTGACTATTAGAGAACTGCCCGATTACTGACTCGCGAAGGCTTGTACTCGCCCCTGCAAATCTCGTCGGCCGATCCTGTGGACCTGGCCTTCCTGCTTGTCTTCGCAGGCTCTCCCTACTTCTCTTCCCGCGGGCATGGCGGAAAAGCCGTAGATTATACTGTCGAACGCGAGACGGACACAAGCAAAGCCAAGGGATTTCGTCAAGATCGCCATACCGCCGCTGACAATGAATGCGACGGGCCGAGGCGCTTGATGCACTTGCCGGGTACAGGCGAAAAAAAACCCAAGCCGGTTGAGGCCTGGGTTTGAATCCACCAAAGGAGGAGGGTGGAGGAGACACTGGGAGATCGACGGTGTTTCATGCGGGCGGTGCGGAGGACTTGGCCGATGGCTTCGTTTTCGCACTCTGGCGCGCTGTCTGCGCCGTCGTTCAATGATTGGAATTATACATGGGGTAATCCCTGATGCAAGAGAAATTTGCACTGCGAAATGCAATTCCACATCATGGGATAGCCACCCCCTCACCGGGAATGTGGATTTTTCCTTTAAAATCAGCATGTTGACAAGAAAATTGCATTGCCATCGGGCTGACACATTAGAAGAAACCCTCAGTTTCAGCAGGGATATCGGCTTCGACCCGCTCGGCTTACGATGTCATAGGCCGGAAAAAGCAAGATTCAAGATCACGCGCTTGTGACCGCAAACGCACGACTCAGATAACAGGAACGAACAAAATGGAATGCAAAGTGACATGGATGGGCGCCGAGGGCATGAGCTTCGTCGCCCAGACCGGCAGCGGACACATTGTCGCCATGGACGGCGCACCGGAGGGCGGCGGCCATAACCTGGCGCCGCGTCCGATGGAGATGGTGTTGCTGGGTACCGGCGGCTGCACCGCCTATGACGTGGTGCTGATCCTCAAGCGCGGCCGCCAGGAAGTGAGCGGCTGCAGCGTGAAGCTCGAAGCCGAGCGCGCCAGCGAAGACCCCAAGGTCTTCACCCGCATCAATTTCCACTTCGTCGTGACCGGCAAGAACCTGAGCCCGGCCACGGTCGAGCGCGCAATCAAGCTCTCGCACGAGAAATACTGCTCGGCGTCGATCATGATCGCCAAGACCGCGGAGATTACGCACACGATGGAAATCGTCGAAGGCTGACGAAGCGCGGATGCCCGGGCAGTCCGAGACTGGCCGGGGAAACATCGGAAGACAAGTGCAAAGCAGGCCGATAAGCCGGATTCTGTGCACGCCACCGCACCTTGCGGCGGGCGGCGCGTGACAACCATTCCTCTAGGCCGGCTGTTACCAGCCGGCTCCAGCTCCCTACCCGCAGGCTCAGCGGGCCGCCTCGATGCCTGCCTATTTGGGATTGCTCCAGGTGGAGGTTACCGCGTTTCACCCTTCCCGCCAGGAAGACCTGGCGGCAAGACTCGTCTCTGTGGCCCTATTCCGCACGTTGCCGTGGATGGCTGTTAGCCAACACCCTGCCCTGTGGAGTCCGGACTTTCCTCCCCTTGCACCTTGCGATGCAAGCAGCGATTGTCTGGCCTGCTTTGCGGCCCGAAGTCTAACACCATTGCGGGCCGCCAGTCAGTCCACGATCGACTGTCGCCGGCCCGGCCGGAAAACCGTCATGTCCGCGTAGTACGCCGCATCGGCATTGGCATCGCACCAGCCGGGAATGCCCATGACGGGCAGCGGCGCGAAGCTGCGACCGCCGCGGAGTGTGCCGGCGTCGGCCGCCGCACGCAATGACACGGCCAGCGCGTCATCGAGCATGGGCGATCCGGCCGCGGCCGCCGGCAGCGCCAGCGGCCAGGCATGGGCTGTTACGGCTTTGTACGGATCCACCAGCTTTTCGAGCAGCGCGTGGCCGAACGGCACCACCACGCAATGGCGACCCCAGTCTTCCCTGCGCCCGACAAACAACTCCTGCCACCCAAACCCGCGCAGCGCAGCCTCCAGGCCAGCATCCGCGCTGAGGAACAGTACGGCGTTCTCGTCGAACAGCGTTGCGGCATCCCGCACGCCGCCACGGCCAGCCTGCACGCCGACGCATTCGATCACCCCGGCCTGGATCGCATTGAGTCGTGCCTTGGCCCGGGGGAAATGCAGCCAGATCAGCGCGTTGAAGAAATCGTGGAGATTATCGCGAGTGGGCACCTCGCCGGTGGCGTGAATATGCGCCTCGTAGGCAATACCGGCGGGCAACGCCTCTTGTACGACGAATCTGAGCGAAACGCCCTGGATATTGCATAAACCCGCCCGGGTCGCCTGCTCGTTCAGGCACGTATGCAAGGAGGCGCCCTCCGCCACGCGTCCGGCCACGCTTGCGCCTATGGCTTCGAACGGCCGGAACCACGGCCGCGCCCAGTCGATCCCTGAAAGAGAAGCGGCGAACGCCAGGTTCGCCGCTGAGGTGACTGCCCTCAATGCCTTGCGCTTCAGCGCGCCTTCCAGCGCAGCATTTCGCCTGCGCGCAGCGGCACCAGCGTGGCATCGCCATACGGCAGCTCGGCCGGCAGTTCCCAATCTTCACGCTCCAGCGTCAGCGTGCCGGTATTGCGCGGCAGGCCGTAGAACGCCGGGCCGTTGAAGCTGGAGAACGCTTCGAGCTTGTCGAGCGCGCCAGCGGCATCGAACGCTTCGGCATAGAGTTCCATCGCGTGCAGCGCGGTGTAGCAGCCGGCACAGCCGCAGGCATGTTCCTTCAGGCCGCGCGCGTGCGGGGCGCTGTCGGTGCCGAGAAAGAAGCGCTCGCTGCCGGACGTCGCCGCGGCCACCAGCGCTTCGCGATGAATCTCGCGCTTGAGCACCGGCAGGCAGTAGTAGTGCGGGCGGATGCCGCCCGTGAAGATCGCGTTGCGGTTGTACAGCAAATGGTGCGCCGTGATCGTCGCGCCGACCGGGCCGCTGGCGTCGCGTACATATTGGGCCGCATCCTTCGTGGTGATGTGTTCGAACACCACCTTCAGTTCCGGGAAGTCGCGGCGCAGCGGCGTCATGACGCGGTCGATGAAGACGGCTTCGCGGTCGAAGATGTCGATATCGCCATCGGTCACCTCGCCGTGCACCAGCAGCGGCATGCCTACGCGCTGCATCGCCTCGAGCGCGGCCGCGCAACGGCGGATGTCGGTGACGCCGGCATCGCTGTTGGTGGTGGCACCGGCCGGGTACAGCTTGACACCGTGCACGAAGCCGCTCGCCTTGGCCGCGACGACTTCCTCGGCCGGGGTGTTGTCGGTCAGGTACAGCGTCATCAGCGGCTCGAAGCTCATGCCGGCCGGCAGCGCGGCCAGGATGCGGGCTCGATAGGCCTGCGCCTGCTCCACCGTGGTCACGGGCGGCTTCAGGTTCGGCATGATGATGGCGCGGCCGAACTGGCGCGCGGTATCGGGCAGTACGGCGGCCAGGGCGGCGCCGTCGCGCAGGTGCAGGTGCCAGTCGTCCGGGCGGGTAATGGTGAGCTTCTGGGTCATGGCTTGCTGGGCCTGCCGCCGCGAGTGCGGCAGGCGGTCTGGAAGTTAGAGAATCAGGATGGCGCGGTAATCGTTCACATTGGTGCGCGTGGGGCCGGTCACAACCAGGCCGCCGATGGCATCGAACAGGCCCCAGGCATCGTGCGCGTCAAGCTGGCGCCGCGCCGGCACGCCAGCCGCTTCGGCACGCGCGAGGGTGGTCGGGCCCGCGAGCGCCCCCGCATTGTCCTCGGAACCGTCGATCCCGTCGGTATCGGCCGCGATGGCATGCACGCCGTCCATGCCTGCCAGTTCGATAGCCAGCGACAGCAGGAATTCCGAGCAACGCCCGCCCCTCGCCTTGCCGCTGCCACCGCCGGCCGGCAATGTGACCGTGCATTCACCGCCCGAGATCAGTGCCACGGGCGCGGCAAACGGCGCATTGTACGCGCGAATTTCGCGCACCAGCGCGGCATAGACGCGCGCGACCTCCTGCGCTTCGCCGGTAACCGTATCGCCGAGGATCACCGGGGTGATGCCGCGTTCCCGGAACAGCGCCGCGGCGGCCTGCAGGCTGCCATGCGCGGTGGCGATCATGCGGTTTTCGACGCGCCCGAACAGCGGGTCGCCGGGCTTGGGCGTTTCCGGGATCTCCCCGCGGGCGCCGCGCTCCAGGTGCGACTGCACGCTCGCCGGAACGGTGGCGCCATAGCGCCGCAGGATATCGAGCGCATCGGCGAACGTGCTGGGATCTGCCACGGTCGGCCCTGAAGCAATCGCGCTGGGGTCATCTCCAGCCACGTCCGAGACGATCAGCGTCGTCACCGGCGCCTGGCTGGCCTGCGCGAGCCGCCCGCCCTGGATGCGCGAGATGTGCTTGCGCACGATATTCATCTCGGTGATCGGCGCGCCGCAGCGCAGCAGTTCCTTCGTCGTCGCCTTGAGGTCCGCCATCGGAATGCCTTCGGCCGGCAGCGACAGCAGGCTCGAGCCCCCGCCAGACACCAGCACCAGCAGGCGGTCTTGCGGCGTCAGCGCCGACACGCGGGCCAGGATCTCGGCCGCGCCCTGTTCGCCGGACTCATCCGGAACCGGGTGTCCGGCCTCGATCACGCGCACATGGTCGGTCGGCAGCCCATGCGCGTAGCGCGTGATCACCAGTCCCTCGATCTGCGTCTTGCCGGCATAGGCCCGCTCCACTGCCAGCGCCATCGACGCCGCAGCCTTGCCCGCGCCCACGACCAGCGTGCGCCCGCCAGCCTGCGGCGGCGGCAGGTGCCCGGCCACGATCTTGAGCGGATCGGCGGCCGCCACCGCGGCCTGGAACGTCTCAAGCAGCAGCGCGCGCGGATCGCCCTTGTAACCGCCCGCCGCCATCACAGTGCCTCCGCGATCGCGCGGCCAAGGTCCGCCGTACCGGCCTTGCCGCCGATGTCACGCGTCAGCGGCGCATGTTCGGGCCCTGCGGCCAGCACCTTCTCGATCGCGCCCAGCACCGCCGCGCCGGCCTCATCATGGCCAAGGTGCTCCAGCATCATGGCGCCACACCAGATCTGGCCGATCGGGTTGGCCACGCCGCGCCCGGCGATATCCGGCGCGGAGCCGTGCACCGGCTCGAACAGGCTCGGATACGTGCGGTCCGGGTTGATATTGCCCGATGGCGCGATGCCGATGGTGCCGGTACACGCGGGGCCCAGGTCGGACAGGATGTCGCCGAACAGGTTGCTGGCCACGACCACGTCGAACCAGTCGGGATGCTGGACGAAGTGCGCGGTCAGGATGTCGATGTGGTACTTGTCGACCTTCAGGCCAGGGTAGTGCGCCGCCATCGCCTCCACGCGCTCGTCCCAGTAAGGCATCGTGATCGAGATGCCGTTGGACTTGGTCGCGGAGGTCAGGTGCCGCTTCGGACGCTTCTGCGCCAGTTCGAACGCGAATTTCAGGATGCGATCGACGCCGACCCGGCTCATCACCGTTTCCTGCATCACGATTTCGCGCTCGGTATTCGGGAACATGCGGCCACCGATGCTCGAATACTCGCCCTCGGTGTTCTCGCGCACCACGTAGAAATCGATATCGCCGGGCTTCCGGTCAGCCAGCGGGCTCTTGATACCCGGCATCAGCCGCACCGGCCGCAGGTTCACGTACTGGTCGAAGGAGCGGCGGAACTGCAGCAGCGAGCCCCACAGCGACACGTGGTCGGGCACGGCATCGGGCCAGCCGACGGCGCCAAAATAGATCGCGTCGTATTTCACAAGCGTGTCGAACCAGTCGTCCGGCAGCATCTTGCCGTGGCGGGCGTAGTAGTCGCAGCTGGAGAAATCGAAGTGGTCGAACTGGAAGTCGATGCCGAACTTGCGCGCGGCGGCATCCATGACGCGAATGCCTTCGGGGATCACTTCCGTGCCGATTCCGTCTCCGGGAATCACGGCAATCTTGTATTGGCTCATAGCGGTCGGGAGGCGTGTTGCGGGATGGCCGGAGGCACCCTTGGGGCATGTGCTTGGCAGCGGCCCGGGGGCGTTGGATAATGTCTGCATTCTATTGCAAAGCGGCAGCCCCCTGCCGCCCCGGTGCCCCGCCATGTGCCAGCTGCTAGGCATGAATTGCGCCACGCCGACCGACGTGACGTTCTCCTTCACCGGTTTCGCCGCCCGCGGCGGCGTGACCGATCACCACTCCGACGGCTTCGGCGTGGCGTTCTTCGAAGACAAGGCCTGCCGGCTCTTCATCGACAACCAGTCGGCCGGCACATCGCCCGTCGCGGACCTGATCAAGCGCTACCCGATCAAGTCCAAGAACGTCATCTCGCACATCCGCAAGGCCACGCAGGGCACGGTGCTGCTCGAGAACTGCCACCCGTTCATGCGCGAGCTGTGGGGCCGGCACTGGATCTTCGCGCACAATGGCGACCTGCTGAACTTCGCGCCGTTCCTGTCCGGCGTCTACCAGCCCGTGGGCGACACCGACAGCGAACTCGCCTTCTGCACGCTGATGCAGGGCCTGCGCAAGCGCTTCCCGGGCTCGCAGCCGCCGCTGAACGAGCTATGCCATGCGCTGGGGGACATCACGCGCGAGATCACCACGCACGGCGTCTTCAACTACCTGCTCTGCAACGGGCAGGCCTTGTTCGCGCACTGCTCGACGCGGCTGTACTACATCGTGCGGCAATGGCCGTTCTCGACCGCACACCTGATCGACGCCGACCTGTCGATCGACTTCGCCCAGATCACCACGCAGGATGACCGGGTTGCGGTGATCGCCACCCAGCCGCTGACCGACAACGAGACCTGGACGCGCTTCGAGCCGGGCGAGCTGATCATGTTCATCGACGGACGTCCGGAGATGACGCTGTCCGTGCCGATCCCACCCGAAGTGCAGGCGAAGAACGCGGCCAATACGGCCTGCACCTGACGCCGGACGGATCCGCCAACAAGAAAGGGACGCCATGGCGTCCCTTTCTTGTTGCGGCGTGCTACAGGCTCAGTGCAGGCTCAGTGCTGCAGGATCTTCGACAGGAATTGCTTCGCGCGATCCGAGCGCTGCTCGATATTGCCGAAGAACTCTTCCTTGGCGCAGTCCTCGACGATCTTGCCCGCGTCCATGAAGATCACGCGATTGGCCACCTTGCGTGCAAAGCCCATTTCGTGGGTCACGCACATCATGGTCATGCCTTCCTGCGCGAGCTGCACCATCACGTCCAGCACTTCGTTGACCATCTCCGGGTCCAGCGCCGAAGTCGGTTCATCGAACAGCATGCAGATCGGGTCCATCGACAGCGCGCGCGCGATTGCCACGCGCTGCTGCTGGCCGCCCGAGAGCTGGCCCGGGTACTTGGCCGCCTGGCTCTTCAGGCCCACGCGCTCCAGGTACTTCAGGCCCTTGGCAGTGGCCTCTTCCTTCGAGCGGCCGAGCACCTTCATCTGCGCGATGGTCAGGTTCTCGGTGATCGACAGGTGCGGGAACAGCTCGAAGTTCTGGAACACCATGCCCACGCGCGAACGCAGCTTGGGCAGGTTGGTCTTCGGGTCGCCGACCGAGGTGCCGTCCACCAGGATATCGCCCTTCTGGAACGGTTCCAGCGCGTTGACGGTCTTGATCAGCGTCGACTTGCCCGAGCCCGACGGTCCGCAAACCACCACGACCTCGCCCTTGGCAACCCTGGTGGTGCAGTCGGTCAGCACCTGGAAGGAGCCATACCATTTGGATACATTGTTGATTTCAATCATAGGGCCACCTTTTTCTGGTAACGCTTGACCATCAGCGAAACGGAGTAGCAGATAACAAAATACACGAGGCCGGCGAACAGCAGCATTTCCACAATGCGGCCATCACGCTCGCCAACGCCGTAGGCCTGGCCGAAGAAGTCAGCCAGCGCGCTCACGTAGACCAGCGACGTATCCTGGAACAGGATGATGCCCTGCGTCAGCAGCAGTGGCACCATGTTGCGGAACGCCTGCGGCAGGATCACCAGCTTCATGGTCTGCCCGTAGGTCATGCCGAGCGCCTGCGCGGCGAACATCTGCCCGCGCGACACGCTCTGGATACCCGCCCGGATGATCTCCGAGTAGTACGCCGCCTCGAACAGCGAGAACGCGATCAGCGCCGACGTCATGCGCAGGTCCGATGCCGGAGACAGGTTGAAGGCGCTCTGCAGGAGTTGCGGAATAATCAGGAAGAACCACAACAGCACCATCACCAGCGGGATGGAGCGGAAGATGGTCACGTACCCCTGCGCAAACCAGTTGAACGCCTTGATGGACGACAGTCGCATCATCGCCAGGATCGTGCCCCAGACGATACCCACCACGATGGCCGTAACCGTGATCTTGAGCGAGACCAGCATGCCTTCGCCCAGCACATCGAGCGTGGCGGGTGTGATGGAGCTGAAATCGAATTCGTATGCCATGGCGCCCCCTTACTTGCTGCCGATGAAACCGGGCACGCGGCTGCGGGCCTCGACCCAGCGCATGATCAGCATGACGACGATATTGATGACCGCGTACATCACCGTCACCGCGATGAACGACTCATACGGGCGCGCGGTGTAGTCCACCAGTTGCCGCCCCTGCGCCGCCAGTTCGAGCAGGCCGATCGTCGACGCCACGGCCGAGTTCTTGAAGATGTTCAGGAACTCGGACGTCAGCGGCGGCACGATGACGCGGAAGGCCATCGGCAGCAGTACGAAGCGATAGGTCTGCGGCAGCGTGAAACCCATGGCCAGGCCCGCATTGCGCTGGCCGCGCGGCAGCGAATTGATGCCCGAGCGCACCTGCTCGCAGACCCGGGCCGCAGTGAAGGTGCCCAGGCACAGCATCGCCGCCAGGAACTGCTGGGTGAACGGGTTCATCTGCTTGATGGCCTCGCCGCCGGGCAGCAGCTCGGGGCCGACGAAGTACCAGATGAACAGCTGCACCAGCAGCGGAATGTTGCGGAAGAGCTCGACATAGGCCGCGGCAAGGCCCGACAGCCACTTGTTGGGCACGGTGCGCAGCACGCCCAGCACGGAGCCGATGGCGAGTGCAATGACCCAGGACGATAGCCCGAGCGCGACCGTGACCTTCAGGCCGGAAATCATCCAGTCCAGGTAGGTCTCGTTCTGGGCCGCCTGCTCGAGGAATACTCCCCAATGCCAGTTGTAGTTCATGATGCGTCCTCAAAAAGAAACGGAAGGACTCGCCTTCCGTTTCGCGCGCCTGATTTCAGCAGGTCAGTCGAGCGCCTTGTCGTTCGGGTTCTTGATGAGCGCCTTCATGTCGTCCGACAGCGGGAAATCGAGATTCAGTCCCTTCGGCGGCACCGGCTGCATGAACCACTTGGTGTACAGCGTGTTGATGGCGCCGTCCTTCATCATGCCGGCGATGACGTTGTCGGAAACCTTCTTGAACTGCGGGTCGTCCTTGCGGATCATGCAGCCATAGGCCTCGCGCGATTGCGGCTTGCCGACCACGATCCAGTCGGCCGGGTTCTTGGCCTTGGCGCGCTCGCCGTACAGCAGCGCGTCGTCCATCATGAATGCCACCGCGCGGCCCGATTCCAGCGTCAGGAACGACTGGCCATGGTCCTTGGTGCTGATGATGTTCATGCCCAGCTTCTGGTCATCGTTCATCTTGCGCAGCAGGCGCTCGGAGGTGGTGCCGGCCGTGGTCACCACGTTCTTGCCCTTCAGGTCGGCCCAGTCCTTGATGCCGCCATCCTTCTTCACCATGATGCGCGTGCCGATGATGAAGATGGAATCCGTGAAGGAAACCTGCTTCTGGCGCTCCAGGTTGTTGGTGGTCGAGCCGCACTCGATGTCGATGGTGCCGTTCTGCAGCAGCGTGATGCGGTTCTGCGAGGTGATCGGGATTTCCTTCACCTGCAGGTTCGGCATCTTGAGCTGGTCCTTGATGGCTTCCACGATCTTCATGTTGATATCGTAGGAATAGCCGACCTGACGCACGCCGCCGAGGTTGTAGTTGAACGGGATCGACGAATCGCGCACGCCAAGCGTAATCACACCGGTATCTTTGATCTTCTTCAGCGTGCCCGTCAGTTGCTCGGCTGCCTGTGCGGTACCGCACACCAGGCCAGCGGCCAGCATCAGGGAAGCCAACTTGGCAAATTTCATAACATCTCCTTGACCATGAAGAGAGAAAGGCGGGTTTCTAATGACGAATGTCCCACAGATGAAACAGTATTGCGCAGCATCCCGCTCAAAACAACTGGGTTTTACTCCTAGAAGTGGAATTCACGGCATAGGTGCGCACCCGTTGCCGGATACGACAACGCGGCCCTGAGACAAATCCTCGGGCCGCGTCAGGCGGTTATTGCCAGGTTGCTGCGCCGCAACAATCAAAGTCACGGCGCAACGGCGTTCGCATCAGGGATACAGGCCGCGCATTTCGCGCGCTTGCAGGATCCGCGAACAGGCCACGATAAACGCGGCCGTGCGCAGCGTTACCTTGTTGTCCTGCGCCACCTGCCAGATTGCGCGGAATGCCTCTTGCATGATCCGTACCAGGCGCTGGTTGATTTCCTCTTCGGTCCAGAAGAAGCTCGAGAAGTCCTGCACCCACTCGAAGTAGGACACGGTCACGCCGCCGGCGTTGGCGATCACGTCCGGTGCCACCAGGATATTGCGCTCGCGCAGGATGTCATCCGCCTGCGGCGTGGTGGGGCCGTTTGCACCTTCGATGACCAGCTTGGCCTGGATATGGGGCGCGTTCTGCGCCGTGATCTGGCCTTCGAGCGCGGCCGGGATCAGGATGTCGCAGTCCACCTGCCAGAACTGCTCCGACGAGATGACTTCGGCCTTGTAGCCTTCGATCGTGCCGCTGTGCGAGGCGTATTCCATCATCGCCGGAACGTCGAGGCCGGCCGGGTTGTACAGCGTGGTGCGGTGGTCCTGCACGGCCACCACCTTGGCGCCGGCTTCCTGGAACAGCTTGGCGGCGACCGCGCCGACGTTGCCGAAACCCTGCACCGCCACGCGGGCGCCCTTGATCTCCAGGCCGATATTGCGCGCGGCCTCGGAGCCGACCACGAACACGCCGCGGCCGGTCGCCTCGTGGCGGCCGAGCGAGCCGCCCAGCGAGATCGGCTTGCCGGTCACGACGCCGGTGGACGTGCTGCCGGAGTTCATCGAGTACGTATCCATCATCCACGCCATCACCTGGGCATTGGTGTTGACGTCCGGCGCCGGGATATCCTTGCTCGGCCCGATGATGATGTTGATCTCGCTGGTGTAACGGCGCGTCAGGCGCTCCAGCTCGGCGTGCGACAGCGTGCGCGGATCCACCCGGATACCGCCCTTGGCGCCGCCGTAGGGCACGTTCACCGCGGCGTTCTTCACCGACATCCACGCCGACAGCGCCATCACTTCCGACAGCGTCACGTCCTGGTGGAAACGCACGCCGCCCTTGCCCGGGCCGCGCGACAGGTTGTGCTGCACGCGGTAGCCCTCGTAGTGGGCGATGGTGCCGTTGTCCAGCTCGATGGGTACGTCGACGATCAGCGCGCGCTTGGGGCGCTTGAGGGTTTCAACCCAGCGTGCCAGCGAGCCCAGGTAGGGCGTGACACGGTCGACTTGTTGCAGGTAGATGCCCCAGGGGCCGAGATTGTCGGCGTTGAGGTAGGACGGCAGTGCGTGCTTTTGGCCAGCAATTTGAGTCGGTGCTGCGGAAGACATCGGGTGGGTTCCGGGGTGGAGAATGCCCGCAAGCTTAGGCGTGGGGCCAGTTCGGAATCCAATGCCGTTTGCTCATCCGGTCATGCAAAACGCGCATAACGTTTGGCGGCAGCGCAACGCCGCGAAGACCAGCCGGTTTGCTCCCTCTCCCGCTTGCGGGAGAGGGAGCAAACAATCGTTAAGCCTGCGCCGGCACCAGCGACGACCAGACCTGATCCACCAGTTGCCGCTTCCTCCGTGCCGCCGTAGCCCGACGGTCGTTGCCGTTCTCGCCCGGACGTTCGCGGTACAGCCGGATCTCCATATCGATCGACAGCGGCAACCCGCGCGCGGACTCCGCCCGCACCAGCCGGCCCTGCGCCACGTCGTCGCGCACCGCGCTCTCGGGCAGGAACGCCATGCCGTGACCAGACAGCGCCATGACCTTGAGCGCCTCGGCCATGTCCGTTTCGTAGCATTTGTCGAGCTTGAGCTCTTCCGAGGTATCCGCCAGCAGCATGTCCACCATGCGGCCGAGGAAGGCATTGGGCGTGTAGCTCAGGAACGGCACCGGTTTCTTGTCCGTGCCGGGCAGCCGGTACAGCGGCTTGCCGGTGCCGTCGGGCACGCTGTAAGGGGACAGCCGTTCCATGCCGAGCACCAGCATGTCATAGCGTGATGGATCGAGCTGGATCGCCTGCCGCGCGTGGTGGTAGACCATCACCAGGTCGCAACCGCCCTCCACCAGCATCAGCACCGCGTCGTGCACGTTGAGCGCGCGCAGCCGGCACGGCAGCGTGCCGACCTTGCGCTCCAGCGCCTTGAGCCATTCCGGGAAGAACGTCAGCGACAACGTGTGCGGCACGGCAAATTCCAGCACCTGCGCGTTGGATGAACGCTGGCCGCGCATCAGCGCCCGGGTCTCGCTGACCTGCGCCAGCATCGCCAGTGCCTGTTCGTAGAACACCTTGCCGGCGGCGGTCAGGCTGGTCGGGTAGCTGGAGCGGTCGATCAGCTCCGTACCGACCCACGCCTCCAGCGACTGGATCCGGCGTGAAAACGCCGGCTGGGTGACATGCCGCAGTTCGGCCGAGCGCGAGAAGCTGTGCGTCTCGGCCAGGCTGACGAAGTCTTCAAGCCATTTGATTTCCATGACGCGGATTATCCACCGGCCCGGGCGCCGGTGGCACTGGCATGCAACCTATTTCGTGAAAATGAGGTGGAGTAGAATGCCATTCCATCAATTTGTATATTGAGAGCATGTGATTGCACGGCGTCACCACATCCGACGACAGAATGCATGCCTTTGCTCCGCGGCCGCTCCTATGATTGCCCTATACCAAGAACGCCACGGAGCCCGCCATGCCACCCAGTCCAGCCGCCGCAGGCAGCACGACCGCCGTCCACGCCGGCCCGCTGGGCCAGCTTGCGCTCAGCATGGAGGCCACCTTCGCGCACAGCGCCCGCATGGTGGCCAGCCATCTCGACAACTGCCTGCCCGACGCCGATACGCTGCTGGCCTGCCTGCCGCCCGGCGCGCTGCTGGGCAGCCCGCACGCCTACACGCGCCACCTGGTCTATGCCGATCCGCTCGCGCGGTTCTCGGCCATGTTGCTGGTCTGGCGCCCCGGGCAGTCGAGCCCGGTGCACGGGCATCGCACCTGGTGCGCCTACCGCGTGCTGCATGGCACGCTGAGCGAGCGCCACTACCAGTGGAACCCTTCCACCCGCCGCGCCGCGCAGAGCGGCAGCGTCGAGCGGCGTGCCGGCGCCACCTTCAGCGTGCCGGCAGGCCTGAAGCACATCCATGCGCTCGGCAATGCCAGCGACACCGTTGCGGTGTCGCTGCATGTGTACGGCGTGGACCAGGACCACATTTCCACCGGCGTCAACCTGCTGGTTGACACCATCGACGCCTGACACGCCCGGTAGCGGCGCCAAGGGCCACGACTTCCGGGAACACCGCATACACCGATGGACCGCTACGACAAACAGATCCTTGCCATCCTGCAGGAAGACGCCACGGTGCCGGTGGCCGAGATCGGTGAACGCGTCGGGCTGACTTCCACCCCGTGCTGGCGCCGCATCCAGAAGCTCGAGGAAGCTGGCCTGATCCGCAAGCGCGTGGCGCTGCTTGATGCCGCAAAGCTGAATGCCGGCGTGACGGTGTTCGTCTCGGTCCGCACCAGCCAGCACAACGTCAAATGGCTCAAGCAGTTCCATGCGCTGGTGGCCTCGATTCCGGAAGTGACCGAGTTCTACCGCATGGCCGGCGACACGGACTACCTGCTGCGCGTGGTCGTGCCCGACATCGCCGCCTATGACCGCGTGTACAAGAAGCTGATCCAGGGCTCGGAACTCGCCGACGTGAGTTCCAGCTTTGCCATGGAGCAGATCAAATACACCACGGCGTTGCCGCTCGACTACGCATAGCGTCGGCGCTCAGGCGTCCTGCGTGGCGTCGCCGACGTCGATCGCCAGTTCGTCCCGTACCGCTTCGCCGCGTGCCGCGCTGCGCGCCTGGATTTCCCACATCTCCGCATAGCGGCCGCCTGCGCGCATCAGCTCGGCGTGGGTGCCGCGCTCGACGATGCGCCCATGGTCCATCACCAGGATCTGGTCGGCATGAACCACGGTGGACAAGCGGTGCGCGATCAGGAGCGTGGTGCGGTTCTGCGCGAGCCGCATCAGTTCCGCCTGGATGGCCTGCTCGGTGCGCGAGTCCAGCGCGGAGGTCGCCTCGTCGAACACCAGGATCGGCGGATTCTTCAGCAGCGTCCGGGCGATGGCCACGCGCTGCTTTTCACCTCCCGACAGCTTGAGGCCGCGCTCGCCGACGGGCGTGTCGTAGCCCTGCGGCAGTTCGCGGATGAACTGGTCGATCTGTGCCGCGCGCGCGGCAGCGATGACTTCGTCATGCGTGGCATCGGGCCGGCCATAGGCGATGTTGTAGAAGATGCTGTCGTTGAACAGCACCGTATCCTGCGGCACGATGCCGATCGACCGGCGCAGGCTGTCCTGCGTGATCTCGCGCATGTCCTGCCCGTCGATCAGGATGGCGCCGTCGCTGACGTCGTAGAAGCGGAACAGCAGGCGCGCGAGCGTCGATTTGCCCGAGCCGCTGTGCCCCACCACCGCCGTGGTGGTGCCCGCCGCGATCGTGAAATCGACATCGTCGAGAATCACCCGATTCGATTCATAGCCGAAGCGCACATGGCGGAAGCGCACTTCCGCGCCCTGCACCCTGAGCGGCTGCGCGCCCGCAGTGTCGGCCACCTCCTGGTGCGTGCCCAGCAGCACGAACATGCGATCCATGTCGGTGGTGGCCTGCTTGATCTCGCGGTAGATCACGCCGAGGAAGTTCAGCGGGATATAGAGCTGGATCATCAGCGTGTTGACCAGCACCAGGTCGCCCAGCGTCAGCTTGCCCGCCACCACGCCGACGGTGGCGCGCCACAGGATCAGGATCAGCCCGGCCGCGATGATGGTCTGCTGGCCGAAATTCAGGAACGAGAGCGAGTTCTGCGAACGGATCGCCGCGGTGCGGTAGTGGCGCAGGTTCTCGTCATAGCGCTGCGTCTCGTACTCCTCGTTGCCGAAGTACTTGACGGTCTCGAAGTTCAGCAGCGAATCGATGGCCTTCTGATTCGCGCGCGAATCGAGCTCGTTCATCTTGCGGCGGAAATGCGTGCGCCATTCGGTCACGACGATCGTGAAGACGATGTAGCCCACCAGCGCGCAGCCCGTGATGGCAGCAAACCAGATGTCGTAATGCAGCACGAAAAAGCCCAGTACCAGCGCCATCTCCACCAGCGTCGGCAGGATGCTGTACAGCGAGTACGATATCAGCGACTGGATGCCGCGCGTGCCGCGCTCGATATCGCGGCTCATGCCGCCGGTCTGCCGGTCCAGGTGGAAGCGCAGCGACAGCGCATGCAGATGGCGGAACACCTGCAGCGCGATTTCCCGCACCGCGCTCTGCGTGACCTTGGAAAAGAGGATTTCACGCAACTCCGTGAACAGCGTCGACGAGAGCCGCAGCACGCCATAGGCCACGATCAGGCCGACCGGCACCACCAGCAGCGCGCGTGGATCGCCGGCGGTGATATTCATGCTGTCGATCAGCCGCTTCATCAGCACCGGCACGCCCAGGTTCGCGACCTTGGCCGCCACCAGGCAGACCAGCGCAAGCATCACGCGCCACTTGTAGTGCCAGACATAGGGCACCAGGTTGCGTACGGTCTGCCAGTCGCTGCGCGGCTGACGTTGGCCGGGGAACAGCGTGGCGGGCTTTGCGGGGGACGGTTCCGCGGTCGTGGAATAGCGGCGCATACGATAGAATTCAGACTAATGGCCGATTGTCGCAGAGATCGCGCCGGCCGGCAGGGCGCCTCCCGGCTGCGTCCCCTCGGCGCGATTGCCGCCTTCCCTTCCTTTCCGGTTTCCCGCAATGAACTCGCCCCATACCGTCCCCGCCCTGCCAGCCGGCAAGAGCCCCGCCCTTCGCGTTGTCCCGATGCCCGCCGATGCCAATGTGCATGGCGACGTGTTCGGCGGCTGGATCATGGCGCAGGTGGACATCGCCGGATCCATTCCCGCGGTCGAGCGCGCCCAGGGCCGCGTGGCCACGGTGGCCGTGAATTCCTTCCTGTTCAAGCACCCCGTGTTTGTCGGCGACCTGGTGAGCTTCTATGCCGAGATCGAGAAGACCGGCCGCACCTCGATCACGGTGTCCGTCGAGGTCTACGCGCAGCGCATGCGGCACAGCAATGAGATCGTCAAGGTGACGGAAGCCACGCTGACGTATGTGGCGACGGATGAGGACCGGCAGCCGAGGGTGTTGCCGGCGGAGTGAGCCACAGCGGGGTTTCTCCCCTCTCCCTCTTGCGGGAGAGGCGAGCCAGGCTCCGGTAAGGCGCCGTCGTCAGGATCGCCAGCGCGGTCGCCGTTCAGCTGAACTTCGTAAAATCCGGCTTGCGTTTCTCGAAGAAAGCCGTGAACGCCTCCTTCGCTTCCGGTGCCACCAGCATGCGCCGGAACACTTCGCCCTCCTCGGCCATCTTCTTCTCGACGACTGCCACGTCGTTACCCTTCATCAGCCGCTTGGTCTCGCGCAGCGACGAGGCCGGCAGCGCGGCCAGCTTGCGCGCCTGCTGCAGTGCAAAGACGTGCAGTTCCGCTACCGGCAGCACGCGTGTGACAAGACCAAGCTGGTGCGCTTCCTGCGCGCCGAACGGCTCGCCCAGCATCAGCTTCTCGGCGGCGCGCTGGTAGCCAAGAAGCCGCGGCAGCAGCAGGCTGGATGCCGCCTCCGGGCACAGGCCCAGCTGCGTGAACGGCAGCGACAGCTTGGCCGTTTCCGATGCATAGACGAAATCGCAATGCAGCAGCAGCGTGGTGCCGACCCCCACGGCCGCACCGCTGACTGCCGCGACGATGGGCTTGCTCGCGTGGCTGATCTGGTCCAGGAACTGGAACACCGGTGCCGGCTCCGTACCTTCACTGCCGGTCGGCGGGCGCTGCATGAAATCTTCCAGGTCGTTGCCGGCGGTGAAGATCTCGTCCTTGCCGCGAATCAGGATCACGCGGACCGCGCTGTCTGCCTCACCCGCGCGCAGCGCGTCGGCCATAGCCTGGTACATCGATGCCGTGATGGCGTTCTTCTTCTCGGCACGATCGAATTCGATCGTCAGGATGCCCTGCTCAATGCTGGTGCGAATGCTCATGGATGCCTCTCGTGGGAATACGTGGCTGCAATGACGGGATGGGGCGCCGCCAAGGCAACGCCCCCGATGCTTCAGACGCGCTCGAAGATCCCGGCTGCGCCCATGCCAGTGCCCACGCACATGGTCACCATGCCGTACTTCAGGTTGTGGCGACGCAGCGCATGCACCACGGTGGCCGAGCGGATGGCACCGGTCGCGCCAAGCGGATGGCCCAGTGCAATCGCACCGCCCATGCGATTGACCCTGGCCGGATCAAGCTCCAGGTCGCGCATGACTGCCAGCGACTGCGCGGCAAAGGCCTCGTTCAGCTCGATCCAGTCGATCTGATCCTGCGTCAGCCCGGCCGCCTTCAGCGCCGCGGGAATCGCTTCCTTCGGACCGATCCCCATGATCTGCGGCGGCACCCCGCGCACCGCGAACGACACGAAGCGCGCGAGCGGCACCAGGTTGAACTGCTTCAGGATCTTCTCGGACACCAGGATCAGCGCCCCGGCGCCATCGGACGTCTGCGAACTGTTGCCGGCGGTCACGCTGCCCTTGTTGGCGAACACCGGGCGCAGCTTGCCCAGGCCTTCGAGCGAGGTATCGAGGCGCGGACCTTCGTCCAGCGCGATGGTGCGCGTCTTGACGCTGACCTCGCCGCTGGCCAGGTTCGGGAACTTCTCGACGATCTCGATCGGCGTGATCTCGTCGTTGAATTCCCCCGCCTGCTGCGCGGCAATGGCCTTCTGGTGCGAGGCCAGCGAGAACGCATCCTGGTCTTCGCGGCTGACCTGCCATTGCTGCGCAACCTTCTCGGCGGTCAGGCCCATGCCATAGGCAATGCCGACATTCTCGTCGCGCGTGAAGATGTCGGGCGACATCGATGGCGAGTTGCCCATCATCGGCACCATGCTCATCGATTCCACGCCGGCGGCGATCATCACATCGGATTCGCCCACGCGGATGCGGTCGGCGGCCATCGCCACCGCGCTCAGGCCCGAGGCGCAGAAGCGGTTGACGGTGATGCCACCCACGGTGTTCGGCAGGCCCGACAGCAACGCGCCGATGCGCGCCACGTTCAGGCCCTGCTGCGCTTCGGGAATCGCGCAGCCGACGATGGCGTCTTCGATCAGCGCCGAGTCAAGCGACGGCACCTGCGCCACGGCGGCCTTGAGGATCATCGCCAGCAGGTCATCCGGGCGCATGTTCTTGAACGCGCCCTTCGGCGCCTTGCCGATCGGGGTACGGGTGGCGGCAACGATATAGGCGTCTTGCAGTTGTTTCATGATGTCTGTTCCTCGCTGCCTTAGTTGCGGACGGGCTTGCCGGTCTGCAGCATTCCCATGATGCGTTCCTGCGTCTTGCTGGTGCCGAGCAGGTCGACGAAGGCCTTGCGCTCGAGCGCGAGCAGCCACTCCTCGCTCACGAGCGAGCCGGCCTCGACGTCGCCGCCGCACACCACTTCGGCAATGCGCGCGGCAATCAAGAAATCGTGCGCGGAGATAAAGCCGCCGTCGCGCATATTGACCAGCGAGGCCTTGATGGTCGCAATGCCCGAGCGGCCGGCCACTGGCACCAATGCCGGCAGCGGCGCGCGATAGCCGGCGTCGGCGAGTGCGCGCACCTGGTTCTGCGCCACGTGGAGCAGTTCGTGCACGTTGAAGACGATCGTGTCCGAGGCCTGCAGGTAGCCCATCTGGCGCGCTTCGAGCGCGGAAGCCGACACCTTGGCCATGGCCGCGTTCTGGAAGCGGCTGGTCAGGAACTGCAGGTAGTTGGTGCTGCCGGCCGCTTGCGCAGCCCGCGCTGCCGCCAGTGCGGCTTCCTTCAAACCACCGCCGGCAGGCACCAGGCCCACGCCCACTTCCACCAGGCCGATATAGGTTTCCAGCGCCGCCACGCGTGCCGCCGAATGCAGCATCAGTTCGCAGCCACCGCCCAGCGCAATGCCCGATGCGGCCGATACCACGGGCACCGCCGCATACTTCACGCGCATCATGCCGTCCTGGAACTTCTTCACGAAGGGCTCGATGCCCTTGGCGCCGCCCATCATGAAGGCCGGCATCGCGGCTTCCAGGTTGGCGCCCGCGGAGAACGGGCCGCCCGGCGCGCCAAGCTGCAGCGATGTCGGCTGCCACACGACCAGGCCTTTGTATTCGGCTTCGGCAAGGTCGATTGCACGCGTCAGGCCGTCGATCACGTCCGGCCCGATGGTGTTCATCTTGCTCTTGAACGAGATCACCAGCACATCGTCCTGGCCCTCGGCCACCCAGATGCGCACGGCGTCGTTCTCTTCCACGGTGCGGCCTGCCTTGCGCGGATCGACCGCGGCCGTGCCCTGCAGCGCGGCGCGGAAGACCTGGCGCTGGTACACCGGCAGCGTGCTGCGCGCGACGAACTGCTGCGTGGCCGGCGCCCACGAACCCTGCGCGGCATGCACACCCTGGTTCTCGGCCACGGGGCCTTCGAACACCCACGCGGGCATCGGAGCGCCGGACAGCGCCTTGCCAGCTTCGATATCTTCCTTCACCCACTCCGCCACCTGTTTCCAGCCTGCGGCCTGCCAGTCCTCGAACGGACCGGAGTTCCAGCCGAAGCCCCAGCGGATCGCCAGATCGATATCGGCCGCCGAACCGGCGATCTGTTCGAGGTAGACCGCGATGTAGTGGAATACGTCGCGGAACACCGACCACAGGAACTGCGCCTGCGGATTGGTCGACTCGCGCAGCAGCTTGATGCGCTCGGCCGGCGCCTTCTTGAGCATGCGCACGACGATCTCGTCGGCCTTCTTGCCCGACTCGACATACTGGCCGGTCTTGGCGTCGAGCACCTTGATCGCCTTGCCTTCCTTCTTGTAGAAGCCGGCGCCGGTCTTCTGGCCCAGCGCGCCGGCATCGACCAGGCCCTTCAGCACGGCCGGGGTCTTGTAGACGGGCGCGAACGGATCGTCATGCAGGTTGTCCTGCATGGTCTTGATCACGTGGGCCATGGTGTCCAGGCCCACCACGTCGGCGGTGCGGAACGTGGCCGACTTGGCGCGGCCCAGTTTCGAGCCGGTCAGGTCGTCGACGATGTCGAACGGGATGCCGAATTTCTCGGCCTCGGCGAACACCGCCAGGATCGAAAAGATGCCGACGCGGTTGGCGATGAAGTTGGGCGTGTCTTTCGCGCGCACCACGCCCTTGCCGAGCGTGGTGGTCAGGAAGGCTTCGAGCTTGTCGAGGATTTCCGGCTGCGTAGTCGCGGTCGGGATCAGCTCGACCAGGTGCATGTAGCGCGGCGGGTTGAAGAAGTGCACGCCGCAGAAGCGCGCCTTCAGGTCGGCGTCGAAGCCGTCCGACAGCCCGGTGATCGACAAACCCGAGGTATTGGACGCGAAGATGGTATTCGCGCCCAGGTGCGGCGCGACCTTCTTGTACAGGTCGTGCTTCCAGTCCATGCGTTCGGCAATCGCTTCGATCACCACGTCGCACTCCTTGAGCAGGGCGATATCGTCTTCGTAGTTGGCGGCCTGGATCAGGCCGGCCTCATCCTTGATGCCCAGCGGCGCAGGCGAGAGCTTCTTCAGGTTCTCGATGGCACGCAGCGCGATCCCGCTCTTGGGGCCTTCCTTGGCCGGCAGGTCGAACAGCACCACCGGCACGCGCGCGTTGACGAGATGGGCGGCGATCTGCGCCCCCATGACGCCGGCGCCGAGCACGGCGACTTTCTTGACGATGAAATTGGACATGAGCGCTCCTGATGGATTGAGCGTTTTGATGAAGGGCGGGTCCTCCCTCCTGCCATGAGGAGAGAGGATGGGCAATCAGGCCGTCAGAACAAGTCAGCGTCCAGCGCCATCAGCGTGGCCGAGCCGGCGCGCGCCTTGCGGATTTCGCCAGCCGTTTCCGGCAGCAGCTTGGCAAAGTAGAAGCGCGCCGTCGCCAGCTTGGCCGTGTAGAACTTGTCGCCGGTGCCTTCCTTCTCCAGCGAGATCTTGGCCATGCGGGCCCAGAAGTACGCGAACACCAGGTGGCCCACTACGCGCAGGTATGGCACCGCCGCGGCGCCGACTTCATCCGCGTTGCCCATGGCTTTCATGCCGATTTCCATGGTCAGCTTCTGCACCTTGTCGCCCAGGTCGGCCAGCGGATTGACGAACTCCTGCATCGCCTCGTTGGTGCCCTCTTCCTCGACGAATGCCTGCACGATCTTGCCGAAGGCCTTCATCTTCGCGCCCATGTCGCCAAGGATCTTGCGGCCCAGCAGGTCCAGCGCCTGGATGGTGTTGGTGCCTTCGTAGATCATGTTGATGCGGGCGTCGCGCACGTACTGCTCCATGCCCCATTCGGAGATGTAGCCGTGGCCGCCGAACACCTGCATGCCTTCGTTGGTGCTGGTGAATGCGTTGTCGGTCAGGAAGGCCTTGATCACCGGCGTCAGCAGCGCCACCAGGTCGCCGGCCTGCTTGCGCACGGCCTCGTCGGGGTGCGACAGTTCGCGGTCGATCTGCAGCGCGGTCCAGTAGCTGAACGCGCGGCCGCCTTCGGCATAGGCCTTCTGCGTCAGCAGCATGCGGCGCACATCCGGATGCACGATGATCGGATCGGCCGGCTTGTCCGGTGCCTTCGGGCCGGTCAGCGCACGCATCTGCAGGCGGTCCTTGGCGTAGGCCACAGAGTTCTGATACGCGACTTCGGTCAGGCCCAGGCCCTGCGCGCCGACGCCCAGGCGCGCGGCATTCATCATCACGAACATGGCGTTCAGACCCTTGTTGGCCTCGCCCACCAGCCAGCCGCGCGCGCCATCGAGGTTCATCACGCAGGTGGCGTTGCCGTGGATGCCCATCTTGTGCTCGATCGAGCCGCATTGGATGCCGTTGCGCTCGCCCGGGTTGCCGCTGGCATCGGGGATGAACTTCGGCACGACGAACAGCGAAATGCCCTTGGTGCCCTGCGGCGCATCCGGCAGGCGCGCCAGCACCAGGTGGATGATGTTCTCGGCCAGGTCGTGCTCGCCGGCGGAGATAAAGATCTTGGTGCCGGTCAGCAGGTAGGAACCATCGGCCTGTGGTTCGGCTTTCGTGCGCAGGATGCCGAGGTCGGTGCCGCAATGCGGCTCGGTCAGGCACATGGTGCCGGTCCACACGCCCGACACCAGCTTGGGCAGGTACGCCTGCTGCAGTTCCGGCGTACCGTGCGCGTGCAGGGCCTCGTAGGCGCCGTGCGACAGGCCCGGGTACATGGTCCACGCCTGGCTGGCCGAGTTCAGCATCTCGTACAGCACGTTGTTGACCACGATCGGCAGGCCCTGACCGCCGAAGGCCGGGTCGCAGGCCAGCGCCGGCCAGCCGGCCTCCACGTACTGCTCGTAGGCTTCCTTGAAGCCGGTCGGGGCCTTCACCACGCCGTCGCCGACGTAGGTGCAGCCTTCGCGGTCGCCCACCTGGTTGAGCGGGAACACCACGTCCGAGCAGAACTTGCCCGCTTCCTCGATGACCTGGTTGATGGTGTCCGCGTCGATGTCCGCGTGCGGCGGCATCGCCTTGAGTTCGGCTTCGGCGCCGAGCAGTTCATGAAGGACAAACTGCATGTCGCGCAACGGTGCGGTGTACTGGCCCATCAAAAGCTCCTTGGAGTTTTACGATGCCGCCACGCCGCCCGTGCCACCCGGCAGGCGGGCGACACGGTCCGTACGCGACAGCCTCAGGTACGGTAAGACTGAATCAGTTTGTTGAGCGCGACCATGGCAAGCTCGGCGCTGTCCGGCAGGCGCAGGAAACGTGCGTCGTGATGCAGGCCCAGTTCAAGGCTGTACATCTCGAACAGCATCAGGCGCGGATCGCTGTCCGCGCGCAGGTGCCCCTCTTCCTTTGCCTGGCTGATGGCACGCGTCAGCGCCGATCGCCAGATGCTGACGCTCTTGACCAGCTCGTCACGCACCAGGCTTTCCGCGCGGTCGTCGTACTCGACGGCGCCGCTGATGTAGATGCATCCCGTCGTCACTTCCTGGATGCGTTTCTCCATCCACCGGCGCACCATCGACCACAGCCGAGGCAACCCGCGCGGCTCATGCAGAGAAGGGTAAAAAACCTCCTGCTCGAACCGCCGGTGATACTCGCGCACAACTTCCACCTGCAGGTCTTCGCGCGAACCGAAATGCGCGAAGACGCCGCTCTTGCTCATCTGCATGCGTTCCGCCAACAGCCCGATGGTCAGACCTTCGAGCCCGTCGCGGGACGACAATTCCAGTGCGGCATCCAGAATCGCCACGCGCGTCATTTCCCCCTTGCGCATCGGCGCGGGGGAAGCGGTGGCGGATTCAAGACGAGCTGACTGGTGTCGCATAATTATTTCTCCGTTCTTGTGGCGCCTTCACTGGGCACCACGTATGACCCTGACGTTGCTTATTGCATGCGGCGGCCGCAGAAATGCCGGTTTTCGCCGCGAATGCACGCAGTCTAAGCCAAAAAAGAACGGTCGTTCAGATTATTCTGTCGTGCCCCGTTGCCATCAAGCTTTTAATTAGACCCACGTTTCTAAACAGGCTGCGTTGCAACATCATCGCGCCGCCTGTTGCTTCAAGCCACGCAGCCTGCATCGTGCTGCGAAGCAATACCTCATGTGCCGCCCTAGTAGCGCCCGGTCACGCCGGCGATGACGACGCCGAGACGCAACACCATGTACGCCGCCCAGTTCGCGACGCGCCGCAGCGAGGAGCGGCGTGCATGGGCTTCGGGCATGACACGCACGCTGCGCTGCGCGATGGCCCGCTCCAGTTCCGCACGCAAGCAGGCGGCGAAGGCCGGATCATAAATGCAGACGTTGGCCTCGCGCGCGAGCAGCAGACTGAACGGATCCATATTGCTCGACCCGACCGTGGCCCACGTCTCGTCCACCACACCGACCTTGGCGTGCAGGAAGCTTTCGGCGTACTCGTAGATCTCGACACCGGCGTCCAGCAAGCTGGCATAGAGCGCATGCGTGGCGAAATGCTGGAGACGGTATTCGACCCTGCCCTGCAACAGCAATCGTACCCGCACGCCGCGCTCGCGGCACGCGAGCAGCGCGCGCCGCATCTTGTGGCCGGGCAGGAAATACGCGTTGGCCAGGATCACGTCGTCACGGGCCACGCCCAGCGCGCGCAGATATTCGCGCTCGATGGTGCGGCGGTTGCGCAGATTGTCGCGCAGCAGCAGCGCCGCCAGCACGCCGCCCGCGGTGTCGCGCCGTGGCGGCAGGTCGGTGACGAGCGGGTAGCCCGCCGCCGCGCCCGCCAGGCCGACGCCGTGCAATTCGCCGCGCAGGGAAAGCCGCCACCACAGCCGTTCGGCCGTCAGTGCAATGCGGTCCACCAGCGGCCCGCTGACTTCGACGGCAAAGTCGTAGCGAGCCCCCAGCCCTGCCTGCTCGAACGGCCCGTGATTGTAGTCGTCGATGATGTTGATGCCACCTACGAACGCCACGCGCCGGTCAATCACCGCCAGCTTGCGGTGCAGGCGGCGCAGGTGCCGGCGCGCCAGCCGAAAGCCGCTCAGGACGCGGTAGACCCGCAGTTGCACGCCGCCGTCGCGCAGGCGCTGCGCGAGCTCGGGGGACATGTCGCCGGCACCGAAACCGTCCACCGTGAGCCGTACCGATACGCCGCGCGCCACCGCACGGACCAGCGCGTCGCTGACGGCGCGGCCGACGTCGTCGTCGGCATAGATGTAAGTCTCGATGATGACCTGGAAGGCCGCGGCATCGATGGCCTCGATCAGCGCCGGGAAGAAATCGCGCCCCCCGCTCAGCAGGCGTACCTGGTTGCCGCCCACCGGCTTGCCATGCCTTCCGGCCCAGCGCAGCAGGCGCCGCCGTCCCGCGGTCGCGGCCGTGGTGCCGGGCTCGCCGTCCCGCGCCGCAACATGCGCCACGGCGGCGGCACCCGTGGCGGCCGGCTTGTCGGTGTCGGATATCCGTGACATGACGCGATTATGGGACACAAGGCGCCATCTGCACATGGTGCGGCGCATCTCTGCTATCGTCGATGCACTCAGGCACCCAGGGACAGCACTGTGAAGGTATTCGGCATCACCGGCTCGTCGGGCAGCGGCAAGACCACGCTGCTCGACGCGCTGATCCCGCGCTTCGTCGCCACCGGCATGCGGGTCAACGGCATCAAGCACACGCACCACGGCTTCGACCCCGATACACCGGGCAAGGACTCCTGGCGCATGCGCGAGTCCGGCTGCAGCAATGTGGTGCTGGTCGGCGCGCGACACATGACGCTGATGCGCCATTACCCCGAGGATGTCCCATCGCCGGAACTCGATGATGCGCTGGCCGTGCTGCCGGCGGATACCGACCTGGTGCTGGTCGAAGGCTATAAACGCAGCGATTTCCCGAAGCTCGAAGTGTTTCGCCCATCGCTGGGGCGTGCGCCCCTATGGGATGAAGTACCTGGTGTGATCGCCGTGGCCACTGATGCGCCGGAAGCCGTGGCGCAGATGACGTCCCTGCCGGTGCTGGACCTCGGCGATCCCGACGCGATCTTCCAGTTCATCCGCAGCCGGCTGGACCAGGCCGAAACCGGCTAGGCGGCCTTCCCGCCGGCCGCGCTGCCGTCATCGGCGTTCTGTGCCAGCTCCGCCACCAGCGGCACGTGGTCCGAGCGCTGCGCCCAGTCGCGCCCGGTCAGGGCATGCGCCCGCTCGATCTCGAAGCCGCGCACGTAGATGCGGTCGAGTTGCCACCACGGCATATGGCTCGGAAACGTATGCAGGCGCGCGCCACGTGCGTGAGAAGCTTCCACCGCGCCAAGCGTATTGCAGATCTGCGCGTCGAGCCGGTGGTTCCAGTCGTTGAAATCGCCGGCGATCACCAGCGGCGCCGAGGGCGGCACCACGTTGCGCACACGCTCGACCAGCGCCTCGGCCTGGCGCGCGCGGCTGCGCGCGAACAGGCCGAAATGCACGCAGATCAGGTGGGCTTCCCTGCCGTTCACGTCGGCCACCGCATGCAACAGCCCGCGCTGCTCGAAGCGGTGATCGGAAATATCGAGGTTCTCCGACATCAGGATCGGATGTCGCGACAGGATCGCGTTGCCGTGGTGGCCGTGTTCGTAGACAGCGTTGCGCCCATACACGGAGTGCGGGTAAGCATCCGTAGCCAGGTAGTTCAGCTGCGTGTGTTCGGGATCGAACAGCGCCGCGGCGACCAGGCGGTCGTTGCGGTCCTGAACCTCCTGCAGGAACACGATATCGGCGTCCATGGCCTGCAGCCCTGCCCGCACGTTCTGGATTCGGGGGCGGCGCGAAATGCCGGTCACGCCCTTGTGGATGTTGTAGGTGACCACGCGCAGCTTCATCACCCCGCTCCACAGACGGCCGGCCTGCCCGCGGCGCGCCAGGCAAGCTGGCGCACCGCCTCCGCGTTGCTGCTGGAGAAGCACTGCTGCGCGGCGGCTTCCCATGGCAGCCAGCGCGACTGCAGGTGCTCGCGTGGCGCAAGCGTCACGGGCAGCGGCCCGGATACGCACAGGCCAAACCAGTGTTCGGTATTGCGCGTGACGCCGGCCTCATACCGGTGGCGCCACTGCGGATAGATGTCGTACTGGATGGTGTGCTGCCAGTCGGCGAGCTGGTGTTCGCCGGCAATGATGCCGGTCTCCTCGAACACTTCGCGCGCGGCGGTCAGCGCCAGCGGCTCGTCATGGGTGTCCAGGCTGCCGGTCACGGACTGCCAGAAGCCCGGCCGGTCGGCACGTTCCAGCAACAGCACTTGGAGATCTGGCGTGTAGATCACGACCAGCACGGATTCAGGAATCTTGTAGGGCATGGAACAGGGTCCGATGGACACCCCCAAGGATAGCGCAGCCGCGCCCGCTTGCCACGCAAATGACCGCCGCGTTCAGGCGGCGTCGCGTTCGGTTTCGGGGTGCATCGGGTCGATGCTCAGCCAGGTGTCGAAGACGTCGGGCGCGTCGCCGTGCCCCCAGGCTTCGCGCAGCTGCTGCATCAGCGGCGCAAGCGCTTCCCGGTAGCGCAGCGCGGCGTCGCGCGCCTGGAACGCCAGGTCGTCGGCACTGCCCTGCGCCTGCTCGCGCAGGATGCCGCGCTGCTGGACGATTTCCTTTTCGCGCTGGCCCAGGGCGTTGTACTTCTGGATCAGGAAGCGCTGGTGATCGCCGGCTTCCTCACGCTGCGCCGAGCGGGCGTTCGCTTGTTCGAAGCGCATCACGATGCTGGCGGTCTCCTGCTCGACATGGGCCGCCTCGGCTTCGAGCGCACGGAGCGCGTCCTGCCGGCGCTGGGCGTCGCGGCGGCTGTCCTGCACGCGCGCGGCTTCTTCGTCGAAGGTGCGCTGCGCGAACAGGTAGGCCTGCACCACGGGCTGCGGCGCCACAACCAGCAGCGGATCGGCGCCGGCGGCACGCTGGCCGCTCAACAGGGCATCGTCGGGAATGCGCAGGTTGCCCAGCTCTTCCAGCCAGCGGCCGCGCGCCATCACGGCGGCCACGGTGTCCAGCGCCACGTGGCGCAGGGCGTCGGCACGCTTCGATTCCACCGGCTCGGCCACGGCCCCCCCGCTGGTCGCCTGCGCGGCGGCGTGGGCAATGTCGGGCACACAGGCCGCCACGGTCGTTGCCACCGATTCCGACATGGCCCGCGCCGACTTGCGCACCGCGCGGCGCAGTTCGAAGCGTGCCAGCAGCATCATCACCAGGCCGGCCACCAGCCAGGTCACGAGCGTTTCGGCATGGGCCAGCAGGAACTGGCGGATCAGGTCTGTATCCAGGTTCACGTTATTTTCCTCCCGCGCGCCGGCCACCTTGGATGCGGGAGCTCGGTCAACGCCTAGATAAAAGAGACACTGCGAGCCCGGGTGATGTTCCGACCAGTAACAAATGGAAACTTTGGCGCGCTGTCCGGCTCCGGAATCACTTCGACCAGAAACAAAAAAACCGCGCACAAGGCGCGGTTTTTTTTTCGGTGAGAACCGTCAGGCTCAGACCGTGGTCTTCGGCTCGGTGGCGCGCAGGCGGATATGGAGTTCGCGCAGCTGCTTTTCGTCGACCGCGCTCGGCGCCTGCGTCAGCAGGTCCTGGGCGCGCTGGGTCTTCGGGAAGGCGATCACGTCGCGGATCGAATCGGCACCGGCCATCATGGTGACGATACGGTCCAGGCCGAACGCCAGGCCGCCATGCGGAGGCGCGCCATATTGCAGCGCATCAAGCAGGTAGCCGAACTTGGCGCGGGCTTCCTCGTCGCTGATCTTCAGTGCGCGGAACACCTTGCTCTGGATGTCCGAGCGATAGATACGGACCGAGCCGCCGCCCATTTCCCAGCCGTTCAGCACCATGTCGTAGGCCTTGGCGATGCACTTGCCCGGGTCGGTTTCCAGGTACTGCAGGTGCTCGTCCTTGGGGCTGGTGAACGGGTGGTGCATGGCGACCCAGCGGGCGTCTTCCTCGTCGTACTCGAACATCGGGAAGTCGATCACCCACAGCGGCTTCCACACGTCTTCGAACAGGCCGTTGGCCTTGCCGAATTCCGAGTGGCCGATCTTCAGGCGCAGCGCGCCGATGGCGTCGTTGACCACCTTGGCCTTGTCGGCGCCGAAGAAGATGATGTCGCCGTCCTGGGCGCCGGTGCGCTTCAGGATCTCGGCAATGGCCGCGTCATGCAGGTTCTTGACGATCGGCGACTGCAGGCCGTCACGGCCCTTGGCGACTTCGTTGACCTTGACCCAGGCCAGGCCCTTGGCGCCGTAGATGCCGACGAACTGGGTGTAGGCGTCGATCTCGCCGCGCGAAATCGCACTGCCACCCGGCACGCGCAGGCCGACCACGCGGCCGTTGTCGCTGTTGGCGGGGCCCGAGAACACCTTGAAGTCGACGTCCTTCATCACGTCGGTCAGATCGGTGAATTCGAGCTTCACGCGCAGGTCCGGTTTGTCCGAGCCGAAACGGGCCATGGCTTCGCGGAACTCCATCACCGGGAACTTCGCGTCCAGGTCGACGTCGATGGCGTTCTTGAACACCACGCGCATCATGTCCTCGAACAGGTCACGGATTTCCTGCTCGGTCAGGAACGAGGTCTCGCAGTCGATCTGGGTGAATTCCGGCTGGCGGTCGGCGCGCAGGTCTTCGTCGCGGAAGCACTTGGTGATCTGGTAGTAGCGGTCGAAGCCCGACACCATCAGCATCTGCTTGAAGATTTGCGGCGATTGCGGCAGCGCGAAGAAGTGGCCCGGGTTCACGCGCGACGGCACCAGGTAGTCGCGCGCGCCTTCCGGCGTGCTCTTGCCGAGCATCGGCGTTTCGATGTCGATGAAGCCTTGCGCATCGAGGAACTTGCGGACTTCCATCGCCACCTTGTAGCGCAGGCGCAGGTTGTACTGCATCTGCGGACGGCGCAGGTCCAGCACGCGGTGCGTCAGGCGGGTGGTTTCCGACAGGTTGTCGTCGTCGAGCTGGAACGGCGGCGTGACCGACGGGTTCAGCACGGTCAGCTCATGGCACAGCACCTCGATCTTGCCCGAGGTCAGGTTGGTGTTCTCGGTGCCGGCCGGGCGCGGACGCACCTTGCCGGTAATGCGGATGCAGAACTCGTTGCGGATCTCTTCCGCGGCCTTGAACATCTCCGGGCGGTCCGGGTCGCACACCACCTGCACCAGGCCTTCGCGGTCGCGCAGGTCGATGAAGATCACGCCGCCATGGTCGCGGCGGCGCTGCACCCAGCCGGTCAGGGCCACTTCCTGGCCCGAGAGTTGTTCGGTCACCAGACCGCAGTAGTGAGTACGCATGGAGGACATAGATGTTTCCCGGTAATACGCGACCGCCCGCCGGGCGGCCCGTGATCAATTGGTATGCGAAGGATCGGCCGTCTCGACCGCTGCCGCGTGGCCGGCATCAGCGCCGGTCGCCCTGGCAGGGCTGACGGGATCCGCCGGGCGGCTCGGGCCGCCGTTTTTGCGGGGCAGGTCCGCCGGTGCCACCACGCCCATCGATACGATGTACTTGAGCGCGGCGTCGACGGTCATGTCGAGTTCGATGGTGTCGGCCTTGGGCATCATCAGGAAGAAGCCCGAGGTCGGATTGGGCGTGGTCGGCACGTAGACGCTGACGTATTCGCCCTGCAGGTGGTTCTGCACATCGCCGCCCGGACGGCCGGTCAGGAAGGCGATGGTCCACGAGCCTTCACGCGGGTACTGCACCAGCAGCGCCTTGCGGAACGCATTGCCCGACGACGACAGCAGCGTGTCGGAGACCTGCTTGACGCTGGTGTAGATCGGGCCCACCACCGGGATATGGCCCAGCAGCGCTTCCCACCAGCGCACCAGGCGCTGGCCGATGAAGTTGTGCGCGAGCAGCCCGACCAGCAGGATGCACAGCAGCGTCAGGATGGCGCCAAGGCCGGTCACGCGCTTGCCGAACAGCAACTGGTCCGGGCGCCAGGCCTCGGGCAGCAGCGCCAGGCTCTGGTCCATGGTGCCGATGATCAGGCTGAGCACCCACAGCGTGATGCCCAGCGGCACGAGCACCAGCAACCCGGTCAGGAACCAGGTCTTCAGCGCGGAGGTTTTCTTAGCGACCACGGCCGTCCTGCGATCAGTGGCAGGCGCAGGCGCTGCCGCAACCGCCAGCGGCGGGCGCCGAGGAAGCCGTGGTGCTGGCGGACGATTCGGTCGATGCCGCAGCCGTGCTCTCGGCGGCGGCAGGCGCCGCCGCGCCGGAGGTCGCCGCGGCGCTGGTGCCGCCGCTGCCACCGCGGAAATCGGTCACGTACCAGCCCGAACCCTTGAGCTGGAAACCGGCCGCGGTCAGCTGCTTCTTGAAGCTTCCGGCGGCGCCGCAGGACGGGCAGTCGGTCAGCGGAGCGTCGCTCATCTTCTGCAGCACATCGCGCCCGTGGCCGCAGGCGTCGCAACGGTAGGCATAGATCGGCATGGTATGTCTTTGGCGAATAATCAGGATCGGAACAGCGCAGGCATCGTCCGGGCGAGCGCGCGCGACGATGCAAAGCCTTGAATTATAAACCCTTACGGGGTTGCCTGACGGGCGGAAATACGGGCACGAAACAGCACATCCAGCCGGCAGGACCGGTTTCGTGCCAATCAGGCAGCCGTCCCGCCGGGGGGCGGTCAGGCGATATGCACTTCCTGGACCGGCGCGTGGTCCGCAATCCACTGCGGCAGCAGCGATCCGACCACCATGCCGCTGATCGAGAACAGCAGGCCGACCATCTGCGGCGGCATGGTCGCGTCGGCGAACGCGACCTCGCAGGTCAGCCAGGAACCGAGGCCGAGCAGGATGGCCGCCAGGCCGCCCTGGCGCGTGGCGGGCTTCCAGAACATGCCGAAGGCCAGCGGCACGAACGACGACACCAGCGTGACCTTGTAGGCATTTTCGACCATATGGAAAATCGACAGGTGCGAGTTCAGGGCGAACAGGGTCACCATCGCCGTGAACACCAGCACGACCGTCTGCATCACGCGCAGGAACTTGCGGTCGTCGAGGTGCCGGAAATACGGCCGCAGGATGTTCTCGGCGAACGTCACCGACGGCGCCAGCAGCGTCGCCGAGGCGCAGCTCTTGATGGCCGACAGCAGCGCGCCGAAGAACATCACCTGCGCGAACATCGGCGCGTGCTGCAGGATCAGCTGCGGCAGGATCAGCTGGGAATCCGAGTTGATGTATTTCGCCACCATGCCCGGGTCGATCAGCGTGGCCGAATAGGCCAGGAACATCGGGATAAAGGCGAAGAAGAAATACAGCACGCCGCCGAGCACGGAGGCACGCCCGGCGATCTGTTCGGTGCGCGACGACGTGACGCGCTGGAACACGTCCTGCTGCGGGATCGAACCGAGCATCATGGTGAACAGCGCCGCCGCAAACCCGATGATCTGCACCAGGTCCAGCGAAGGCAGGAACTCGAACTTTCCGGCCGCCGCAGCATGCGACACCACCGCCACCACGCCGCCGGCCTGGCCGCTGACCTCGTAACCGATATAGAGCATGCCCACCACGATGATGATCATCTGGAGGAAGTCCGTCACCGCCACCGCCCACATGCCGCCGAACAGCGTGTACACCAGCACGCTGGCCGCGCCGATCATCATGCCGGCGTCCTGCGACAGCGCGCCGTCGGAGACCGTGTAGAACACCAGCCCGAGTGCCTTGATCTGCGCCGCCACCCAGCCCAGGTAGGACACCACGATGCACAGCGTGGTCAGCACCTCGGCCAGCCGCCCGTAGCGGTTGTGGTAGTAGTCGCCGATAGTGAGCAGGTTCATCCGGTACAGCGGCCGCGCGAAGAACAGGCCTACCAGGATCAGGCACAGCGACGAGCCGAACGGGTCGGAGACCACGCCGGACAGGCCTTCTTTCAGGAATACCGCGGGAATGCCCAGCACGGTTTCGGAACCGAACCAGGTGGCGAAGACGGTGGCGGTGACGACGTAGAACGGCAGGCTGCGCCCGGCCACGGCGAAATCTGCGGTGTTGCGCACGCGCAGCGCGGCCCACAAGCCGATGCCGACCGAGATTACCCAGTAGATGATGACGAACCAGATCAGCATGCCGCTGCCCTATGCAGAAAGTGCCCTTGTGGCGAGAAACCGAATGCCGGGGCGCAGGCGCTGGCCTGCCGTCCCGGAGTCCAATTCATCGGTCGGGGCCGCTTGAGGGGCATTGCGACGCCGGTCCCCTGAGCGGGATGGCGCACTTGGCCTGCGGTCGTAGCCGAATCAAAACGCGGATTATAGCGATGCAGAACTTGGCCGGCGAAGAAAAATCCGGTGCCGGGCCCGATCGGGCCGGCCGTGCAGCGTAACGGCCACAGCGCAGGCGCCGGACTGTTGCGCCGGCGCCTGCGTCAGGCCCGGCGGCGCCAGACCTGCCAGCGCTCCTGCCCTTCGAAGACCGGCAGCGGCGCGGCCGACGGGCGGTCATCGATCCGTTCGAAGGCAGGCCCCAGCAGGGCATCAAGGTCGGACGCCAGCATCGCGAACGGCGGCCCGCCGCGCTTGTCGCCCAGGAAGAAATATCCGGCCAGCAAACCCCCTGCCGGCAGCAGTGCCGCCACGCGTTCGGCGTAGGCTTCGCGCAGCGCCGGCGGCAGCGCGCAGAGGAAGGCGCGCTCGTAGATCAGTTCGCAGCGCGGCTCCGGCGTATAGGCGAAGAAATCCGCTTCACGCACGATCGCAGCGGCCGGGCCCAGCGCACGGCGGGCCGAGGCCACGGCCTGCGGCGAAAAGTCGATCGCCGTGACCGGCCAGCCGCGCTCGAACAGCCAGCCCGCTTCCCAGCCGTTGCCGCAGCCGGGTACCAGCGTCGGGCACGGCGTCTTGCGGGTCACGAACTGCTGGAACTCCGCCGGCACGCCTTGCAGGTCCCAGGGCGTGAAGCCTTGCTCGAAGCGCTCGTCCCAGAACGCCGGGTCTGCGGCATTGCGGGTGGTGAAGGACGGCGGGCTGGCTGCCTTGTCGGCCGGGTTCATGTGGTCTCTCCTTCGACCTGTCAGTAGCCGGACCACGCCAGCAGATGGGTCAGCACGATGCCCGCCAGGAAGCCGCCGACCAGCAGCAGCACGGTGCCGACCAGCCGGTTGGTGCGGCGCTGTTCGGTAACGAGCATGGCCAGCAGCCGCTCCTGCTCGCCATTGGTGTTCAGCGCGCGGCGTTCGAGGAACTGATGCGCCAGGCGCGGGAAGTCGGGCAGCATCTTGGCCCACAACGGCGCCTCGACCTGGATCCGTTCCCACGCGCCCTTCCAGCCCACCTGCTCGTGCATCCAGCGTTCCAGGAACGGCTTGGCGGTTTTCCACAGGTCCAGGTCCGGGTCGAGCTGTCGGCCCAGGCCTTCGATATTGAGTAGCGTCTTCTGCAGCAGCACCAGTTGCGGCTGGATCTCGACGTTGAAGCGGCGCGAGGTCTGGAACAGGCGCATCAGCACCATGCCCAGCGAGATTTCCTTGAGCGGCTTGTCGAAGTACGGCTCGCAGCAGGCACGCACCGCGCTTTCGAGTTCTTCCACGCGGGTGTCGGGCGGCACCCAGCCCGATTCCACGTGCAGCAGCGCCACGCGGTGATAGTCGCGGCGGAAGAAGGCGATGAAGTTCTGCGCCAGGTAGTTCTTGTCGAACTCCGACAACGCGCCGACGATGCCGAAGTCCAGCGCGATATAGCGGCCAAAGGTTTCCGGCTGCACCGATACCAGGATGTTGCCGGGGTGCATGTCGGCATGGAAGAAGCCGTCGCGGAACACCTGCGTGAAGAAGATCTCGACGCCCTCCTCGGCAAGCTGGTGCATGTCGACGCCGGCCGCCTTGAGCGATTCGGTGCGCGAGATCGGGATGCCGTGCATGCGCTCCATCACGAACACCGTGCTGCTGCACCAGTCCCAGAACACTTCGGGCACCAGCAGCAGGTTGGTATCGGCAAAGTTGCGGCGCAGCTGGCTGGCGTTGGCCGCCTCGATCATCAGGTCGAGTTCGTCGTGCAGGTACTTGTCGAACTCGGCCACCACTTCGCGCGGCTTCAGGCGCTTGCCGTCGGCCCAGAAACGCTCGAGCCAGGTGGCCATGTCGCGCATCAGCGCCAGGTCGCTGTCGATCACCGGCAGCATGCCGGGGCGCAGCACCTTGACGGCCACCTCGCGGCCATGGTTCGGGCCGCCCCGCAGCGTGGCGAAGTGCACCTGCGCGATGGACGCGCTGGCCACGGGCTGATGCTCGAACGTCTCGAACAGTTCGTCGAGCGAGCGCCCGAGCGAACGCTCGACGATCCGCACGGCCACGGCCGAGTCGAAAGGCGGCACCTGGTCCTGCAACTTCGCAAGTTCGTCGGCAATATCCGGAGGCATCAGGTCGCGGCGCGTGGACAGGACCTGGCCGAACTTGACGAAGATCGGCCCGAGCTTGGTCAGCGCCAGCCGCAGGCGCTCGCCGCGCGGCATGTCCAGCTTGCGCCCGATGGTCATGACGCGGACCAGGAAACGGATCTTGCGGTTCTGGAAACCGGACAGCACAAGCTCGTCCAGCCCGTAGTACAGGATAACGAAGAGGATCTTGCCGAGGCGCAGAAGGCGGGTCATGCGACGGAATTCAGGAAACAGTGGCGCTGCGCGAGGCGGGCGGCAGCAAAAAATGGCGTCATGCCGGCGGCGCGATCAGCGATGGGCGGACGGCAGCGCCGTCGACCCGGCGGGACGCGCGCGCTCGAGCCGCTCCAGGCGTTTCTCCAGGCGGGCCAGGTCATCGCGCAGGCGGCCCACGTCGGCGCCAAAGCCGTCCAGCGCACCATGGCGCACCAGCGTCGGCTTTTCATCCAGCAGGTACTCGGTGACGTTCTCGACGAGCGTGCGGCCGACGCGCGTGGCCTGCTCATGCGCCTGGCGCGCGCCATCGACCATGCGCTGGGCCAGGCTGTCGCTGAGCGGGCCGCCGAGGATCCCACGAAACGCGCGCGACAAGTCCTCGGCCGCGTCCCAGCGCAGGTTGCGCGCCAGCATCGAAACCGTGTTGGCCAGCTCGGCGTCGCCTTCGATGCGCACATGGCGCATCGCCGCGGCCTGGCCGCCGTCCGCCATGTCGGCGGCAACCAGCGGCCATTGTTGCAGCGGCACCAAAATCGTGACCGCCGGTGCTTCGGCCGCGGGCGCCAGCTCGATGGCACCGTCCTCGGTCACGCGCAGCGACAGCGCGAACGCGGCCGCGTCGAGGCGGACCACGCGTCCGGCAAACGCCACCAGCTGGCCACGGGCCCAGGGTTCCTGTTCGAGCAGGTGGTTCAGCGCGGCAACGGCGGGCGCGGCCAGGGCGGAAGGCAGAGGGTTCATGGCGATTGGCTTGCTGCGAACGGCTGGACAGGCAGGGCCGGCAAAAGCGCCGGGCGCCGCCTCCAAACGGAAAAGGCCCGCGCTTGCGCACGGGCCCTCCATTCTAAGCTACTCCCCGCTGGCGTCGCCGCCATGGGGCAGTGACGGCACTCAGGATTCCTGCTGGATACCGGCCAGGAGCCAGCCGCCCGTCCCGGAAACCGGCTTGGCCAGGTTCCAGACCTCGGCAAACGGCTGCGCCGCTTCGCCGGCGCGCTCGCGGATCATGCCCGAGAAGCGCACGCTGGCCAGGTGCTGGGTCGGCGACGATTCAATACCCAGCATCTGCCCTTCCAGCGTGACCACGTCCGTCTTGTTGACTTCGGTGCCGCGCTCGGCCAGGTCCATCTTGATCTCGGCAAACATTTCCGGCGTCGTGAATTCGCGGATGTCGTCGAGGTTGCCGGCATCCCACGCTGCCTGCAGGCGCACGAAATGCACCTTGGCATTGCGCAGGAAGGCTTCGGTGTCGAAGTCGGCCGGCACGCCCCACGGCTGCTGGGCCACGGCATCGCCGGCGAGCGGCGCGGCGCTTGCGGCCGGCATCACCGGATTCGCAGCCGGCGCCGGCTGGCGCAGCATCGGCTCGGCGTTACTACCCATGCCGCCCACATTGCCGGCACCGGCGTAGGCCGGCTGCTGGCTACGCTGGCTGCCGCCACGGAACTTGCGGATCAGCCAGATCACCACGAACGCGACCAGGGCAATCAGGATCAGGTTGGCCAGGAAGCTGGCCGCCGCGCCGCCCAGGCCAAAGTGCGACAGCAGCGCCGCAATGCCCAGACCCGCGGCGAGGCCGCCGAGCATGCCGGCCCAGTTGCGCTTGGGCTTTGCCGCGGCCGCGGCTGCGCCGGCAGCCCCGGCGGTGGCCGGCGCAGCCTGCTGCGCAGGTTGCTGGGCCGGCTGTTGCGACGGCGTTTGCTGTGCCGGCGCCTGCTGGCGCTGCTGCGTCACGGTGGACGATTGCTTGCCGATGCTGCGCGAACCGCCCATGCGCTTGGCATTGGCGTCCAGCGCCGCGCCGAGCGCGATCGCGGCAATCAGCGACCCCACCAGGAATTTTCCGCGAATTGAAGACATGTTCAGTGATCCCCTGTCAGTTTCCACTCAAATCCGGTCTCAAATGCCGAATTCAAGCCAGAAATGGCGATTTAGTACTTGCGCCCGACGTGGAGCGCCACCACTCCGGCCGTCAGATTGAAGTATTCGACCTTCTCCAGCCCAACTTGTTCCATCAAGCGTACAAGTGAAGTCTGGTCCGGATGCATTCTGATCGATTCTGCCAGATAACGATAGCTGGGGGCATCCCCCGCCACCTTCTCCCCGAGCCACGGGAGCACCTTGAACGAATAGATATCGTAGGCCTTCTCCAGCGGTTTCCATACCTTGGAGAACTCCAGCACCATGACCTTGCCGCCCGGCTTCACCACGCGGCGCATTTCGGCCAGCGCGGCATCCTTGTGGGTCATGTTGCGCAGGCCGAAGGCCACCGTGACCAGGTCAAAGTAGTTGTCCGGGAACGGGATGCGTTCGGCGTCGCACAGCGCCACTGGCGTGACGATGCCCTTGTCGAGCAGGCGGTCGCGGCCCACGCGCAGCATCGACTCGTTGATGTCGGTCAGCCAGACCTGGCCGGTCGGACCGGCCTGCTTCGCGAATGCCTTGGCCAGGTCGCCTGTACCGCCGGCGATGTCCAGCACCTTATGGCCCGGGCGCACGTTGGCCTGGGCGATGGTGAACATCTTCCACAGCCGGTGCATGCCGCCCGACATCAGGTCGTTCATCACGTCATACTTGCTGGCGACCGAATGGAACACGCCGGCGACCTTGCCGGCCTTTTCCGATTCGTCGACCTTGTCGAACCCGAAGTGGGTTTCGCTCATATCTCAGACTCCAGGTACAGATCAGTGGTGATGGCCGCAACCATGGCCGCCGGCGGCCGCCATGGGCGTGTCCCGGTCGGCGCCGGCGGCTTCCAGGCGCTGCAGGTAGTCGGCCCACAGCACATCCTGCTGGTCGCCGAGGCGGTACAGCAGTTCCCAGGAATAGATGCCGGTATCGTGGCCGTCGGTAAAGCGGATCTGGATGGCGTAGTTGCCCACGGGCTCGACGGCGGCAATGCCGACCTCGCGCTTGCCGGTCTGCAGCACTTCCTGGCCGGGGCCGTGTCCCTGCACTTCGGCCGACGGCGAATACACGCGCAGCAGCTCGAACGGCAACCGGAAGCTGCGCCCGTTGTCGAAGCCGACTTCAAGCACGCGCGATTGCGTGTGCACCGTCAGCGCGTTGGGATGGGGGGTATCTTTCTCGAGGCCTGCCATAGTGTGTTCGCCGGCGCGGGCGCCTGGTGGGTTGGCGTGATGCGACGTGGTGCGGTGCGCGTTCACGCCTCGCATACGACCCGATAGCTTACCGCAGCGCCCTCGCCTTGCCCATCTCGGGTGCCGGCGCCGTCATCCGGCACATAGCGCAGGTGGCGGCCATGGAACGCCGCGACCGTGCTGCGGTGGGCAATGCTGATGATGGCGGCGTCGGGCAATGCGTCGACCACCATCCGGTACATGATGCCCTCGGTTTCCTCGTCGAGCGCGCTGGTCGCCTCGTCCAGGAACAGGTAGCGCGGCTTCTGCAGCAGCGCGCGGGCGAAGGCCAGGCGCTGCTGCTCGCCGGGCGACAGCCGCAGCGACCAGTTGTCGAAGACATCGAGCTGGTCCACGAGCTGCGGCAAACGCGCTTGTCGCAGCACCGCCTGCAGCGCGGCGGCAGGGTGGGCCGTGCCCGCGTCCGGATAGGCGAGCGCGTCGGCCAGCGTGCCGATCGGCAGGTAGCTGCGCTGCGGCAGGAACAGCGTGCGTGCGTCGGAGGGCATGGTGATGGTGCCGCTGCCGTATGGCCAGATTCCAGCCAACGCGCGGAACAGCACGCTCTTGCCGCAGCCCGACGGACCATTCACAAGCCAGCGCTCGCCCGGGGCGATCGACAGCGAGAACGGCGCCACCAGCGGGCGCTGGCCGACGTTCGCGCCGCGCTGGGCACGCACCGGCAGCGCCAGGCCGAGGCCGTCGACGCGGATGCCGGCCTGCGGCTCGCCAGTGTGCTCGACCTCGATATCGCGCACGCCGGTATGCGACGCGTCCTGCCGCTCGGCCACGCGGATCGCTTCCTGGAAATCGATCAGCCGGTTGGCCGCGGCCTTCCAGCCCACCAGCGTGGCGTAGCTGTCCACGAACCACGACAGCGCGCCCTGCACCTGGCCGAAGGCCGAGCTGGTCTGCATCAGGCCGCCCAGCGTCATCTTGCCGGCGAAGTAGCGCGGCGCCGCCACCAGGATCGGGAAGATGATCGCGAACTGCGCATAGCCGGAACTCACGAAGGTCAGCCGCCGCGTATAGCGCATCAGCTGGTTCCAGTTCGCGCGGATGCGGTCGAAGCGCGCGCGCAGGCCGGCCTGCTCGGTCGGCTCGCCGCGGTACAGCGCGACGGGTTCGCTGTTTTCGCGCAGGCGCACCAGCGTGAAACGGAAATCAGCTTCGTATTGTTCCTGCTGGAAGTTCAGGCCGATCAGCGGCCGTCCGACGATATGCGCGATCAGCGAGCCAATCACCGCGTAGCCCGCCGCGAACCACACCATGTAGCCCGGAATCACGATCTCATTGCCGCCCAGCGCCAGGCTGATCGGGCCCGACACCGTCCACAGGATGCCGACGAAGGACAGCAGTGTCACCACCGAATTGACCAGGCCCAGCGATAGCGTCAGCGCGCCATCGGTGAACTGGCGCAGGTCGTCCGAGATCCGCTGGTCGGGGTTGTCGGTGGTATGGGTCTGTTCGATCCGGTAGTACGCCTGGTGCCCCATCCAGTGGTCCATGAAGCGGCCCGTCATCCAGGTACGCCAGCGCATCTGCAGCATCATCGTGTAGTACTGCCGCGAGATCGCGGCCACGATGAAGAACGCCGCGATCCACGAGAAGCGCAGCAGCAGCACCTTGAACGAGGCATAGTCGCGCTGCTCCAGCGCGTTGTAGAACACGCGGTTCCACTCGTTGAGCAGCACGTTGATATAGACGATACCCAGGTTAAGCGCGACCACCAGCGTCAGCAGGCCAAGGCCCGCCTTGCGGTCTTCGGACTTCCAGTAGGGCTTGATCAGCGCCCAGGTCGCGGCCATGCGCAGCCGGCTCTGGATCTTGAGGGCCTGGGCGGGAACGGCCGGGCCCGGTACGGTGACGGAAGTCGGTGTCGTGGACATAGCGGCAGCGGTACGCCCGCCGGCGCAGCAGCGGGCTGGTTCTTCTGGAATAAGCAAGGGCCGCGGCGGCCCTTGCAATAACAACAGGAGTCAGACGCATCCGGCACGGCGCGGTTCCTTGCGCCCGCCTGGCTCAGTCGTCGGTGGCTAGCGCCGAAAGTGCCGTACGCAGCGCCGGCAACCGGCCTTGCAGCTCGGCGACGCGCGCGGCGTCAGCCGCGCGTTGCGGCGCGGCCCAGATTGCCTCGGGGAAATGCGTGTCCCAGCGGTAGCGCGGAATGATGTGCCAGTGCAGGTGCGGCACCATGTTGCCGAACGCAGCCAGGTTGACCTTGTCCGGCGTCATGACCTCGCGCACCACGCGCTCGACCCGCGCCACCAGCCGCATCAGCCAGGCCTGGTCGCCATCCTCGAGGTCGGTCAGCTCGGCCGCATGGTCGTTCCAGACGATGCGGCAGAAGCCGGGGAAGCGGTCGTGCTCGACCAGGATCACGCGGGCGCGGTCGCCCATCCAGACGAGTTCGCCACCATCGGCTTCACACAGCGGGCAACCCGCTGCGCGTATCACACCAGCACCCGCTCGATGCCGCCGGCGTTGGCCTTGGCCACGTACTCTGGCATCCAGTTCTCGCCCAGCAGATGCTTCGCCATCTCCACCACGATGTAGTCGGCCTGCACCGATGCATCTTCGTTGTAGCGCGACAGACCCTGCAGGCACGACGGGCAGCTGGTCAGGATCTTCACGTCGCCGGTGAAGCCATCGGTGCGCAGCTTGTCGGCGCCCTTGGTCATCTCCTCTTCCTTGCGGAAGCGGATCTGCGTCGAGACGTCCGGGCGGGTCACCGCCAGCGTGCCGGATTCCCCGCAGCAGCGCTCGTTCTTCTCGATCTTGCCGGCGCCCGCGTTGCCGCCCATCAGGTCATTGACCAGCTTGGTCGGGTCCATGGTCTTGATCGGCGTGTGGCAAGGGTCGTGGTACATGTAGCGCGTACCGGTCACGCCCTCGAGCTTCACGCCCTTTTCCAGCAGGTATTCATGGATGTCGATGATGCGGCAGCCCGGGAAGATCTTCTCGAACTCGTAGCCGGCGAGCTGGTCGTAGCACGTGCCGCAGCTGACCACCACCGTCTTGATGTCGAGGTAGTTCAGCGTATTGGCGACGCGATGGAACAGCACGCGGTTGTCGGTGACCATTTTCTCGGCCTTGTCGTACTGGCCGTTGCCGCGCTGCGGATAGCCGCAGCACAGGTAGCCCGGCGGCAGCACGGTCTGTACACCCACATGCCACAGCATGGCCTGCGTGGCCAGGCCGACCTGCGAGAACAGCCGCTCCGAGCCGCAGCCCGGGAAGTAGAACACAGCCTCCGTCTCGGCCGTGGTCGACTTCGGGTCGCGGATGATCGGGACGATCTCGTTGTCCTCGATGTCGAGCAGCGCACGCGCGGTCTTCTTGGGCAGGTTGCCCGGCATCTTCTTGTTGATGAAGTGGATCACCTGCTCGCGCACCGGCGGCTTGCCCACTGTGGCGGGCGGATGCGCGGTCTGCTTCTTCGCGAACTTCTTCAGCACCTCGTTGCCCAGGCGCTGCGCCTTGTAGCCCCAGTCGATCATGACCTTGCGGGTCAGGTTGATGGTCTCGGGGTTGGTGGCGTTCAGGAAGAACATCGACGCGGCCGTGCCGGGGTTGAACTTCTTCTGCCCCATCTTGCGCAGCAGGTTGCGCATGTTCATCGACACATCGCCGAAGTCGATCTTCACCGGGCACGGCGTCGCGCACTTGTGGCACACCGTGCAGTGGTCGGCCACGTCCGAGAACTCGTCCCAGTGCTTGATCGACACGCCGCGGCGGGTCTGCTCCTCGTACAGGAAGGCCTCGACCAGCAGCGAGGTCGCCAGGATCTTGTTGCGCGGGCTGTACAGCAGGTTGGCGCGCGGCACGTGCGTGGCGCACACCGGCTTGCACTTGCCGCAGCGCAGGCAGTCCTTGACGCTGTCGGCAATGGCGCCGATGTCGCTCTGCTGCATGATGATGGACTCATGTCCCATCAAGCCGAACGACGGCGTGTATGCATTGCGCAGGTCCGCGCCCGGCAGCAGCTTGCCCTTGTTGAAGCGGCCCTGCGGATCGACCTTCTGCTTGTAGGCGCGGAAGTCGCCGATCTCATCCTCGGTCAGGAATTCCAGTTTGGTAATGCCGATGCCGTGCTCGCCGGAAATCACGCCATCGAGCGAGCGCGCCAGGTCCATGATGCGGGCCACCGCGCGGTGGGCATCCTGGAGCATCTCGTAGTTGTCGGAGTTGACCGGGATGTTGGTGTGCACGTTGCCGTCGCCGGCGTGCATATGCAGCGCCACGAACACGCGTCCGCGCAGCACCTGCTTGTGGATGGCCTGCGCTTCGTCGAGGATCGGCTTGAACTCGCCGCCATTGAAGATCTTGCGCAGCTCGGCCCGCACTTCGGCCTTCCAGGACACGCGGATAGTGCGGTCCTGCAGCAGGTGGAACACATTGGCATCGGGCTGCTGCACCAGGCGCGCGTCGAAGGCCTGGCCGAGCAGGCCCAGGCCGTGCCCGATCAGCGACGCCTTGGCGGTGGCCAGCGGCACATCGAGGTGGTCCTGCAGGTAGCGCCAGCGCGCGCGGATTTCGCGCAGCAGCGTGAGCGCGTGCTGCACGCGGTCTTCCAGCAGCTCGGCGCTCGGGATCTCGTTGGCGTCGTCGCTGCGGCCCAGCGGCAGATTGCCGCGCGCGAAGAAGGCCTCGAGCGCGTCGACCAGCGCGAGCTTGTTCTTGATCGACAGTTCGATGTTGATGCGCTCGATGCCGTCGGTGTACTCGCCCATGCGCGGCAGCGGGATCACCACGTCTTCATTGATCTTGAAGGCGTTGGTGTGGCGCGCGATGGCGGCGGTGCGCGAACGGTCGAGCCAGAATTTCTTGCGGGCCTCCGGACTGACGGCGATAAAGCCTTCGCCGCTCTTGCCGTTGGCCATGCGGATCACTTCCGAGGTGGCGCGCGCCACGGCGTCTTCATCGTCGCCGACGATATCGCCGATCAGCACCATCTTCGGGAAGGCGTTGCGCTTGCTCTTGGTGGCATAGCCGACCGCGCGCAGGTAGCGCTCGTCGAGGTGCTCCAGGCCGGCAAGGATGGCGCCGCCCGGCTTCTTCGACTCGGCGTCGAGGTAGTCCTTGATCTCGACGATGCTAGGAATCGCATCGCGCGCCTGGCCGAAGAACTCCAGGCACACGGTGCGGATGAACTTCGGCATGCGGTGCAGGATCCAGCGCGCGCTGGTGATGATGCCGTCGCAGCCTTCCTTCTGCACGCCGGGCAGGCCCGCCAGGAACTTGTCGGTGACGTCCTTGCCCAGGCCTTCCTTGCGGAACTTGCGGCCCTCGATGGCCAGCGTCTCGGTGCGCAGCACCTTCTCGCCCGGCGCACGGTTGCCGTCGGACCACTTCAGTTCGAAGGTGGCGACCGGCACGTCGTGGATCTTGCCGAGGTTGTGGTCCAGGCGCGTGACTTCGAGCCAGTTGCCTTCCGGATCGACCATGCGCCACCAGGCCAGGTTGTCCAGCGCGGTGCCCCACAGCACGGCCTTCTTGCCACCGGCGTTCATGGCGACGTTGCCGCCGATGCACGATGCGTCGATCGAGGTCGGGTCCACCGCGAACACCAGGCCGGCCTTGTCGGCGGCGTCGGCCACGCGGCGCGTCACCACGCCGGCGCCGGAGAAGATCGTGGCAACCTTGTGCGGGACGTTCGGCAGGTCGGTCTGCTCGACCGGGCCGAGCTGTTCCAGCTTCTCGGTATTGATGACCGCGCTCATCGGCGTCAGCGGCACGGCGCCGCCGGTATAGCCGGTGCCGCCCCCGCGCGGGATGATGGTCAGGCCGAGTTCGAAGCAGCCCTTGACCAGGCCGGCGATCTCTTCCTCGGTGTCCGGCGTCAGCACGACGAACGGATATTCCACGCGCCAGTCGGTGGCGTCGGTCACGTGCGAGACGCGCGACAGGCCATCGAACTTGATATTGTCCTTCTGCGTGACGCGGCCCAGCACGCGCTGCGCGCGCTTGCGCAGGTCGTAGGCGGCGGCAAACTCGTTCTTGAAGTCCTCGATCGCCTGCTTGGCGAACGCGACCAGCTGCTCCACGCGATGCGAGCGATCCTCGGCGGCCGGCTCGGCGTGCTCGGCACGGTCGGCGGCGCGGCGCTTCTCGATCTCGCCCAGGCGGTGATGCAGCGCGCTCACCAGCATCTGGCGGCGCTTGGGGTTCTCGAGCAGGTCGTCCTGCAGGTATGGGTTGCGGCGGACTACCCAGATATCGCCCAGCACTTCGTACAGCATGCGCGCTGACCGGCCGGTACGGCGCTCGCCGCGCAGCTCGTCCAGGATGCGCCAGGCCTCTTCGCCGAGCAGGCGGATGACAATCTCGCGGTCCGAAAAGGACGTGTAGTTATAGGGGATTTCACGCAGGCGCGCAGGGGCGTCCTGCGCGGCCAGCTTGGCGTCGAGCACGAGTGGGGCGTTCATGGGGGACCGCTTCCTGCTGGCGCACTGAAGGTGTGCGCCGATCGTTCATTAAAGCGCGATTGTACTGCATGGCACGGTTTCGCCGCGCCGCAACATGGCACAACCCGTGTCGGAACAAGGGTTTAGCGCCGCCTTGTGTACTGTCTGTCACATGCGGATTCAGAACCAGGCGCGAAACATTTCAGCAATGTTGTGCCAAAAACTGTCCGGTATCCACAGCAGGCTGGCTGTCATGGCCAGATAACGCAGGAATTTGCCGATCGCCATGTAGACCAGGCTCGGCCAGAACGACAGCCGCAGCCAGCCGGCCAATGTGCACAATGGATCACCAATGGCGGGGAGCCATGACAACAGGAGCGTGGGCGGGCCGAGTCTTCGCATCCAATGGAAATAGCGCGCGTCCAGCTTCGGCTTGGTGGGCTTGCGCACATGCTTGCGATGTTCGAGGTGTTCCTGCTCGTGTTCGCGCTCCCGGCGCCGCTTGTGGTAGCGCACCAGCGCAAGCTTGGCCGCGTAGCCGAGCCACCAGTCGATCGCGCCGCCCGCCGTATTGCCGAGCGTGGCCACCACCACGGCGGGCCAGAACATGTGCGGATTGAGCTTGATATAGCCGAACACCGCCGGCTCCGAGCCAAGTGGCAGCAGCGTGGCCGACACCAGGCTGACGACGAAGATGGCGGGCAGGCCCACCTTGGGGAGGGCGACGATGTCGAACAGCCAGTCGAAGAAGGCTTCCATGTCGTGGGGCTGGTATCGGTGCCGGGGAGAGTGCCCGGGTGGTATCGATCATTCTAGCTGTCCCCCTTTCGGGGCACGGGCAACCCGCATGGCAGTGGCCCGCGATTTGTGATTAACTGTTACAGCCCGTCGCGGCCAAACGTTCGCCGGCCGCCGGGGGGTTCCTCCCGCACGGCAATGGCCGTGGGCAGCACCGGCAGCACCAATATCACGAAATAGCCGTAGCAAACGGCAGTACCGCGTCGTGGCCAGTCCCGCGCTGTTTATTTTGGGATTTCGGGGAATCGGTCATGCGCGTCCACCCACATGGAGACAAGCATGGCGATTCCGATCCGCCTGACGGTCAATGGCAAGCCCGTTGACGCCCAGGTAGAACCCAATACCCTCCTGGTCCAGTTCCTGCGCGAACAGCTTCGCCTGACCGGCACCCATGTCGGCTGCGACACCGCGCAGTGCGGCGCCTGCACGGTCCACCTGGACGGGCGCGCGGTCAAGTCCTGCAATATCCTCGCCGTGCAGGCCGATGGGGCCGAGGTCACCACCATCGAAGGACTGTCCGGCATACGCGTCGGCAACGGGGCGCCGATGCACCCGATGCAGGAAGCCTTCCGCGAATGCCACGGCCTGCAGTGCGGCTTCTGCACGCCAGGCATGGTGATGGCCGCCACCGCGCTGGTGCAGGCCCAGCCGAACGCCGATGCGACCGCCATCCGCCAGCAGCTCGAAGGCAACCTGTGCCGCTGCACGGGCTACCACAACATCGTCAAGGCCGTGCAGCAGGGGCAGGCCGCCATGCGCGCGGACACCGCCGCGAGCGCCGAGTAAGGGAGCCCAGCCATGAACGCACCCGAATCGCAGAAGTTCGTCGGCTCGCCCGTCAAGCGCAAGGAAGACTTCCGCTTCCTGACCGGCAACGGCCAGTACACCGACGACATCGTCCTGCCGCAGCAGAGCTACGGCTATTTCGTGCGCTCGCCGCATGCGCATGCGCGCATCCGGTCGATCGACAAGAGCGCCGCGCTGGCCTCGCCCGGCGTGATCGCCGTGCTGACGGGCGAGGATATGGCCGCCGACAAGGTGGGTGGCCTGCCCTGCGGCTGGCTGATCCACAGCATCGACGGCTCGCCGATGAAGGAACCGCCCCACCCTGTCATCGCGCAGGGCAAGGCACGCCATGTCGGCGACCAGGTGGCACTGGTGGTGGCCGAAACACTGGCGCAGGCGAAGGACGCCGCCGAGCAGGTCGTGGTCGACTACGAGGAGCTGCCCGCCGTCGTCAATGCTGCCGATGCCGCAGCCGCCTCCACGCTCGTGCATGACGACGTGCCCGCCAACACCTGCTACACGTGGGGCCACGGCGACAAGGCCGCGACCGATGCCGCGTTCGCGAAAGCCGCGCACGTGACCACGCTCGATATCGTCAACAACCGGCTGATCCCCAACGCGATCGAACCGCGCGCGGTCAACGCCAGCTACGCGCGCCAGGACGACAGCTACACGGTCTACGTGGCCAACCAGAACCCGCACGTGGAACGCCTGCTGATGGGCGCCTTCGTGCTAGGCCTGCCGGAATCGCGGCTGCGCATCATCGCGCCGGACGTAGGCGGCGGCTTCGGTTCGAAGATCTTCCTGTATCCCGAAGACGTGGCGCTGACGTGGGCGTCGAAGAAGGTCGGCCGGCCGATCAAGTGGACCGCCGAGCGTTCGGAGTCGTTCCTGACCGACGCGCACGGCCGCGACCACGTGACCAAGGCCGAGCTCGCGCTCGACAGCGACGGCAAGTTCCTGGCCATGCGCGTGCACACCACGGCGAACATGGGCGCGTACCTGTCGACCTTCGCCAGCAGCGTGCCCACCATCCTCTATGCGACGCTGCTGGCCGGGCAGTACGCCACGCCGGCCATCTACGCCGAGGTCAAGGCGGTGTTCACCAACACCGCGCCGGTGGACGCCTACCGCGGCGCCGGCCGGCCCGAGGCCACCTACGTGGTCGAACGGCTGGTGGAAGCCGCCGCGCACGAGCTGAAGACCGACCCGGCCGAGCTGCGCCGCAAGAACTTCATCCGCCAGTTCCCGTATGCCACGCCGGTCGGCCTGACCTATGACACCGGCGACTACGAGCCCTGCCTCGCACGTGCGCAGGAACTCGCCGACGTGAAGGGCTTCCCGGCCCGCCGCGACGAGGCGAAGCAGCGCGGCAAGCTGCGCGGCCTTGGTTACTCCTGCTACATCGAAGCATGCGGGCTGGCACCGTCGAATATCGCCGGCGCATTGGGCGCGCGCGCAGGCCTGTTCGAGGTCGGCGAGATCCGCGTGCACCCGACCGGCAGTGTGACGGTGTTCACGGGCTCGCACAGCCACGGTCAGGGCCACGAGACCACCTTCGCGCAGATCGTGGCGGACCGGCTCGGCATCGCGCTGGAATCGGTCGAGATCGTGCACGGCGATACCGGGCGCGTGCCGTTCGGCATGGGCACCTATGGCTCGCGCTCGCTCGCGGTGGGCGGGTCGGCGATCATGAAGGCGCTGGACAAGATCGAAGCCAAGGCCAAGAAGATCGCCGCGCACTTGCTGGAGGCGTCCGATGCCGACGTCGAGTTCAGCAATGGCGTGTTCCGCGTGGCTGGCACCGACCGCACCAAGACTTTCGGCGAAGTCGCGCTGACGGCATACGTGCCGCATAACTATCCGCTCGACAAGCTGGAGCCGGGCCTGAACGAGAACGCGTTCTACGACCCCACCAACTTCACGTATCCGTCGGGCGCCTATGTCTGCGAGGTAGAGGTCGATCCGGACACCGGCGAGTCGCAGGTGATGAAGTTCACCGCGGTCGACGACTTCGGCAACATCATCAACCCGATGATCGTCGAAGGCCAGGTACACGGCGGCATTGGCCAGGGCCTGGGCCAGGCCATGCTGGAGCAGTGCATCTACGACCGCGACAGCGGCCAGCTGCTGACCGGCTCCTACATGGACTACGCCATGCCGCGCGCCGGCGACCTGCCAGACTTCACCGTGGAAACCGCCAAGGGCACGCCCTGCACGCACAACCCGCTCGGCGTGAAGGGCTGCGGCGAAGCGGGCGCGATCGGCTCGCCGCCTGCGTTCATCAACGCGCTGGTCGATGCGCTGTCGCCGCTTGGCGTGAAGGACCTGCAGATGCCCGCCACGCCGCACCGCGTGTGGCAGGCCATCCAGGCCGCCCAACCCTGAGCCCGCCGACGAACCGTAAAGGAAACCGACATGTACGCATTCCAGTTTGAACGCGCGGCGGATGCCAAGGCGGCGGTCGCCAAGCTCAAGGCCGATCCGGACGCCAAGTTCCTGGCCGGCGGCCAGAGCCTGCTTGCGGCAATGAAGCTGCGCCTGTCCGCGCCGTCCACGCTCATCGACGTGGCCCGCATTCCTGGCATGAGCGATATCCGCGTCGAAGGCAACGAGTTGGTGATCGGCGCCGCCGCCCGCCACGCCGATGTCGCGGCCAACGCGGAAGTGTGCCAGCGCATTCCCGCGCTGGCCGCGCTGGCCGAAGGCATCGGCGACCGCCAGGTCCGCGCGATGGGCACCATTGGCGGCTCGCTCGCCAACGATGATCCCGCCGCTTGCTACCCCGCTGCGGTGCTGGGCCTGGGCGCCAGTGTGGTCACCGACCGCCGCACCATTGCGGCCGATGACTTCTTCAAGGGCCTGTATGAAACCGCGCTGGAGCCCGACGAACTGATCACCGCCGTGCGCTTCCCTGTGCCCGAGAAAGCGGCCTACATCAAGTTCCGCAACCCGGCCTCGCGCTTCGCGCTGGTCGGCGTGATGGTCGCGCGCACTGGCGGCAACGTGCGCGTCGCTGTCACGGGAGCGGCCGACAGCGTGTTCCGCTGCCAGCCGCTGGAGCAGGCGCTGGCGGCAAACTTCACCGCGGCGGCGGCGAAGGCGGTAAAGGTCGATCCGTCGCGGCTCAATGCCGATCTGCATGCGTCGGCGGAGTACCGGGCACATTTGATTCCGGTGCTGGCGGCGCGGGCGGTGGAGGCGGCGTTGAAGGGATAGCCGGCATGCGCCAAGCCTCTGCCTAGCTCTCCTCTCCCCCTTGGGGAGAGGGGAGCAACCAATGCGTTCATCAGCGGCTTCAGTCGCTGCAGCCCATGCTTCCCACCTCCATCGACCACACCCTGTCCCTCCTCGAATCCCACCAATATTTCGCCGACCGCGAAACCGCGACGGTGCTCTACCTCGCCCTGCGCATGCAGCGCCCGCTGTTCCTCGAAGGCGAGCCCGGCGTAGGCAAGACCGCCCTGGCGCAGGCCATGGCCGAAGTCATGGGCACGCGCCTGCTGCGCCTGCAGTGCTACGAAGGCCTCGACGCGGCCAGCGCGCTGTACGAATGGGACTACCCGCGCCAGATCATGGCCCTGCGCGTAGCCGAAGCGCGCGGCGAGCGCCCCGAGGCGCAGTCGCTCTATCACGACGACTACCTGCTGAAACGCCCACTGCTCGAAGCCCTGCTGCCCGACCCCGCCGCACCCGGCGCGCCGCGCGTGCTGCTGATCGACGAGATCGACCGCGCCGACGAACCGTTCGAAGCGTTCCTGCTCGAGATACTGTCCGAATACCAGGTGTCGATCCCCGAAATCGGCGTGATCCGCGCCGAGCGTCCACCGCTGATCATCGTCACCTCGAACCGCACGCGCGAGGTCCACGACGCACTCAAGCGCCGCTGCCTGTACCAGTGGATGGGCTATCCGCAGCGCGAGCGCGAACTGCAGATCGTTGCCGCCCGCGCGCCGGAAGCCGCCGCGCGGCTGCAGGCGCAGGCGGTCGATTTCATCCACCGGCTGCGCGGCATCGACCTGTTCAAGGCGCCCGGCATCGCCGAGGCCATCGACTGGTGCCGCGCGCTGTCCGCGCTCGGCGTGACCGAACTGGACCCGCAGTCCGTGCGCGACACGCTCGGCGTGCTGCTCAAGTACCAGGACGACCTGGCCCGCGCCGATGGCCCGACCGTGGCCGAATTGCTCGCAGGCGCATCCGCCGCGACCTGATCGATGGCCACGCTGCACCCCGCCCGCGCCGGCAAGCCCGGCCCCGCCCTGCCGGTGCTGGCGCGCAACGTCGCGCATTTCATGCGGCTGCTGCACGACGGCGGCTTTGCGCTGTCGCCCGCGCATTCCGTCGACGCGCTCGATGCGCTGCAATACGTGGACATCGGCCGGCGCGACGACGTCCGCGCGGCATTGGCCGCGCTGGTGCTCTCCGGCCCCGACCAGCGGCCGCTGTTCGATGCCGCCTTCGACCTGTTCTGGCGAGACCCCGACTGGGAAGGCAAGCTGCGCGCGATGCTGCTGCCGCGCGTCGATGCCGGCGCGCCGCCGCCGCGGCGCAGCAACAGGCTGGCCGATGCGCTGGCGGCACGCCAACCCGACCTGCCCGCCCGGCCGCAGCAGACCGAAGCGGAGCGGATGACGGTGCCGTTGACGTTCTCGGACCAGGAGCGGCTGGCGCAGCGCGATTTCGAGACGCTCACCGCGCAGGAATGGCGCGCGCTGCAGCACCTGGTGCGCAAGCGCCGCGCCCACCTGGCCATGGAACGCACGCGCAGATTGCGCCCGGCCAGCAGCGGCACGCGTGCCGACCTGCGCGCCAGCGCGCGCCTGGCCGTGCGCCAGCATGGCGAATGGCTGCGCTGGAAATACCGCCGCCATGCCGAACGCAAGCCGCCGGTGGTGCTGCTGCTCGACATCTCCGGATCGATGAGCCAGTACTCGCGCGCGGTGCTGTACTTCTGCCATGCACTGACGCTCTCGCGCGAGCGGTTATCCGTATTCCTGTTCGGCACGCGGCTCACCAACATCACGCGCGCCTTGCGCGAGCGCGATCCCGACGAAGCCGTGGCCGTCATCACCGGCCAGGTGCGCGACTGGGCCGGTGGCACGCGCATCGGCGAAGCGCTGGCGAGCTTCAACCGCCAGTGGGCACGCCGCACGCTGTCGGGACGCGCCACGGTGCTGCTTGTCACTGACGGGCTGGACCACGAACATATCGACCTGCTGGGCCAGGAGATGGCGCGGCTGCGGCGCTTTGCGCATCGCATCATCTGGCTCAACCCGCTGCTGCGCTACCCCGGCTTCGCGCCGCAGGCGCGCGGCGTGCAGGCCATCCTGCCGCATGTGGATGCGCTGCGACCGGCGCACAATCTCGACAGCCTGCTCGCCTTGCAGACCTTGCTGTCCGAGCCGGACGCCGGCACGGCTTTCGCTTCACCTATGAAACCAATCACAAGAGACAAGGAGCGCCCCCCATGGAAATGAATCAAAGCCAGCGCCTGCCGGTGCCCCAGCAAGTGGCATGGGAAGCGCTCAACGACATCGCGCTGCTCAAGCAGTGCATCCCCGGATGTGAGAGCATCCAGCCTGACGGCGAAAATGCCTACCAGCTCGCCTTGACCGCGGCGGTCGGCCCGGTCAAGGCGCACTTCAAGGGCCGCATGGCGCTGCAGGATATCCAGGCACCGGACAGCTACACCATCCAGTTCGACGGACAAGGCGGTGCGGCCGGTTTCGGCAAGGGGTCCGCACGCGTCACGCTGGAACCTGAGGGCGATGAAACGGTGCTCACTTATGCGGTCAACGCGCAGGTGGGCGGCAAGATCGCGCAGATCGGCTCGCGGCTGGTAGACGCCGCGGCGCGCAAGATGGCGGAGACCTTCTTCACGCGTTTCACCGAGGCACTGGCTGCGCCGGCGGCCGATGAAGCCGAACCACAACAAGACGCCGCCCCCGATGGCGGCGATATGCAACAAACAGAGCAACAAACAGAGGAACCCAAGCGGAAGCGATCATGGACAGCGTGGATCTCGAAGTCCTGAGAAGCAGTGTTCGGTGGCAGCAGGAAGGCCACCGCGTGCTGCTGGTGACGGTAGTCAGGACCTGGGGCTCGTCGCCCCGCCCCGAAGGCGCGATGCTGGCCGTGCGCGATGACGGGCTTGTCGTCGGCTCGGTGTCCGGCGGCTGCATCGAAGACGATCTGATCGACCGCGTGCGCCGGCTCGGCATCACCGCGGATCATCCCGAATCGGTCAAGTACGGCATCAGCGCCGAGGAAGCCCACCGCTTCGGCCTGCCGTGTGGCGGCACGATCGAACTGGTGACCGAGCCGCTCGCCCCCGCGAGTGGCATCGCCGAACTGCTCGACGCCGTCGAGAACGGCCGGCTGGTGACGCGCACGCTCGACATGGCCACTGGTCACGCCACGCTGGGCCCGGCGGAGGCCACCGATGGCCTGGCCTTCGACGGCCAGACGTTGCGCACCATTCACGGCCCGCGCTATCGCATGCTCGTGATCGGCGCGGGGCAGTTGTCGAAGTACCTGTGCCAGATTGCCGTGGGCCTGGGCTTCCAGGTCACCGTGTGCGACCCGCGCGAGGAATACACGGAAACGTGGGACATCGCGGGTGTGAGCATGGTGCGGACCATGCCCGACGACACCGTGACGGAGATGAACCTCGACGAGCGTTGCGCGGTGATTGCGCTCACGCACGATCCGAAGCTCGACGACCTGGCGCTGATGGAAGCGTTGCGCACGCGCGCGTTTTACGTCGGCGCGCTGGGTTCGCGCCGCAACAACCAGGCACGGCGCGAGCGGCTCAAGGAATTCGACCTGAACGACGTACAGCTGGCCCGCCTGCATGGCCCGGTCGGCATCTTCATCGGCAGCCGCACGCCGCCGGAGATTGCCATTTCCATCCTGGCCGAAGTGGTGGCCGCCAAGAACCATGTTTCGTTGCCCGACATCCTGCAGGTGGAAGGTGCCAAGGCGGCGCGGGAAATGGCCGCCGGCACCGGCAGCAGCTGCAGCACCTGAGGACGCGCCATGACCGCCGCCCGCAATGCTCCCCTGATCAAGACCGACCTGCCGACCGGGGTTCTCCTGGCGGCGGGGTTCGGCCGGCGCTTCGACGCCAACGGCCAGCGCAACAAGCTGCTGGAGAAACTGCCTGACGGCCGCACCATCGCGTGGCGCAGTGCGCGGACATTGGCCGCTGCGCTGCCTGACTCGATTGCCGTGATCCGGCCTGGCCATCCGGCGCTCGCCGAGGAATTGCGGCGCGGGGGCTGCCGTGTGGTCGAGGCCCCCGCGGCTGAGGCCGGCATGGGCGCTGCGTTGCGCGCTGCTGTCGCCGCCACGCCCGACGCGCGCGGCTGGGTGGTGGCGCTCGCCGATATGCCGTGGTTGCCGATGGAACTGGTCAGGGCGGTGGCGTTGACCATCACCACGCCTGACACCATCGCCGCGCCGTGGCGCGACGGGCAGCGCGGGCACCCGGTTGGATTTGGCTCGGCCTGGCGGGAGGAATTGCTGAAGCTCGATGGGGACGAGGGAGCGCGAGCGCTGTTGAAGGCGCAGCCGGTGACGAGGATTCTGACGGAGGATGACGGGGCGTTCAGGGACGTGGATCTGCCGGGGGATTTGAACTAGCTGCCATGAATGCTGTACCGCCTGGTGGCTCCCCTCTCCCACGCGTGGGAGAGGGGAGCCACGGCGTCACGAGCGTTACGCCATCAGCATTTCAAGGCAAATGATCGCTAACTGCCCTCCCCTAACTGCTCCGCCAGTCCAGAAGTCTTGGCCGCCATAATGAAATCATTCCTGTGCAAGCCCTTGATCTTCTTGGTCCGCCACGACACCGTGGCATGCCCCCATCCAAAGCTGATCTCGGGATGATGCCCTTGCGCTTCCGCCAGTTGTCCCACGCCATTGGCGAATGCCAGCGCCTGCGCGAAGTTGCGGAAGGTGAAGCTTCGCTCGAGCCTGCCGGCGTCATCGGCCAGTGTCCATCCGGGCGTGTCGGCCAATAGCGTTTCGGCCTCGGCACGCTCCAGCGGTGGAACGCCACCACGGCACGGCGTGCAGGTCTGAGTTTCCAGTTGCTCACTCATGGCAATGCTCCTTCTGCAGCCGCAACAAATCTTCAGCCGCCCTCGGTTTCCGACAAGGCGCGCAGGTATTCCCGACTCCACCAATGCACATCCTGGCAGCGGACCCGTTCCAGCAGCTTCTCATGCCGCGCCTGCCGCTCGGCCAGCGGCATGTGCAAGGCCTGCTGGATAGCCTGCGCCGTGGAGTACGTGTCATAGGGGTTCACCAGCAACGCTTCCTTAAGCTGCTCCGCCGCGCCGGCAAATCGCGAAAGCACCAGCACGCCGGGATCCGCAGGGTCCTGCGCCGCGATAAATTCCTTGGCGACCAGATTCATGCCATCCCGCAGCGGCGTCACCAGCGCGACGCGGCTCGCGCGGCACAGGCCCGGTAGCCGCTTGCGCGCCGTGGTGCGGTGGATATAGCGCACTGGCATCCAATCCAGCTCGCCGAATTCGCCATTGATAGCGCCGCTTAGACGTTCCATCTCGCTGCGCAAGTCCGCATACGCATCCACCGATTCGCGCGATGGTGCCGCGATCTGTACCAGCGTCGCACTCTTGCGGTTCTCCGGGTACTCGGCGAGCAGCCGGTAGAAGGCCTTCAGCCGCTGCGGCAGCCCCTTGGAATAGTCGAGCCGGTCGATCCCGAGCAGCAGCCGGCGCTGCGCATACTGCGCGCACATCATCTCGAACGTTTCCTGCGCCTCCGCGCCACGCCCCAGTTCGGCGAACTCGTCCACATCGATGCCGATCGGAAACGCCTCCGCACGCACGGTGCGATGGTACGCACGGTAGCGATGCTCGCCCATCGGTTCGGCGAACGCTTCGTTCTGCACGTAGCGCGAGAAATGCTCGAGGTCGGTGTGGGTCTGGAAGCCGATCAGGTCATACGCAAACAGCGCCCGCATCAGCCAGTCGTGCTGCGGGATGGCCGCGAGGATCAGCGGCGGCGGCAACGGGATATGCAGGAAGAAGCCGATGCGCTGGCCACAGCCGATGGCGCGCAGCTCCGCCGCCAGCGGGATCAGGTGATAGTCGTGGATCCAGATGATGTCGTCGGGCTTCAGCAGCGGCGCCAGCTTGCGCGCGAACAGCTGGTTCACGCGGCGGTAGCCGTTGAGGTAGTTCGAGTCGAAGTCGGCCAGGTCCAGGCGGTAGTGGAACGCGGGCCACAGCACGCCGTTGCTATAGCCGAGGTAATACGAGTCATGGTCCTCGCGGCACATATCCACCGTCGCCAGCGTGACATTGCCGGCTTGCTGCAGGTGCAGCTCGCCTTCGCCCGGCGTGCCGCCCTGGTTGGTTTCCAGCGCCTTGCCGCTCCAGCCGAACCACAGGCCGCCGGTCTGGCGCAGCGCTTCGGACAACGCCACCGCGAGCCCGCCCGCGGCAACATTGCGCGGATCGGCAACGCGGTTGGATACCGCTACTAGTCTGGGCATATAGAGTTGTTCGTGTTAGTGATGCCACCCCCGGTCAGATCACGCTGTCCCACGGCGCCGACAGGCGCATGGCGCCATTGATCAGCCCGACCATCGAATAGGTCTGCGGGAAGTTGCCCCACATCTCGCCCGTGACGGGATGGGTGTCTTCGGACAGCAGGCCCAGCGGATTGCGCGCCGCCAGCATGGCCTCGAAAATCTCCCGCGCCTCCTCGCGCCGGCCAATGCGTGCCAGCGCATCGATACGCCAGAAGGTGCAGATATTGAAGGCGGTCTCGGGCTTGCCGAAATCGTCCGGCGCTTCGTAGCGGCGCATATAGGGACCGTCGCACAGGCTCTCTTCGAGTGCCTTGACCGTGGACATGAAGCGCGGATCGCGCGGGTCGATGAAGCTCACCTCCGCCATCAGCAGCACGCTGGCATCCAGCTCCTTGCCGCCGAAGCTTTCGGCAAATGCCTGGCGCGATTCATTCCAGGATTCGGCCAGGATGCGCTCCTTCATGCGTTGCGCATGGCCGTGCCAATACTCCGCGCGCGCCTGCAGTTCCAGCTTTTCCGCCACTTTGGCGAGCCGGTCGCAAGCCGCCCAGCTCATCAGCGCAGACGAGGTATGCACGCGCGCACGCGTGCGCAACTCCCACATGCCGGCATCGGGCGTGCCGAACACTTTCACGGCCTGCTCGCCCACTTCTTCCAGCCGGCGGAATTCGGCCGGGCCGCCACGATGCAGCAGCCGGTGGTCGTGGAAGGCCTGCGCCGCGCCCAGCACGACATTGCCGTAGACATCGTGCTGGAAGTGCTCCTGCGCCTGGTTGCCCAGGCGCACCGGCCCCATGCCGCGGTAGCCGGGCAGGTGGTCGAGGATGCTTTCGGGCAGTTCGCGCTCCAGCCCGATGCCGTACAGCGGCTGGATATGCCCGTCCTGCGACTGCATCACCACGTTGGACAGCCAGCGCAGGTAGTCCTCCAAGGTGCCGACTTCGGACAGGCTGTTGAGCGCGCGCACCACGAAAAACGCGTCGCGCAGCCAGCAGTAGCGGTAGTCCCAGTTGCGCCCGCTGCCGGGAGCCTCGGGAATGCTGGTGGTCATGGCCGCGACGATCGCGCCGGTCTCCTCGTACAAGGACATCTTGAGCGTGATCGCGGCGCGGATGACCGCGTCCTGCCATTCGCGCGGCACCGCAAGACGGCGGCTCCACATGCGCCAGTAGGAGGTGGTCTCCTGCTCGAAATCGCGCGCGGTTTCCTCGACGCCATGATTGAGCGTTTCGTCCGGGCCGAGGATGAAGTTGTGGCTGCGCGTGAGCAGGAACGGCGTGTGCGACAGCACATAGGCCAGCGGCGCATCGGTGGTCATGCGCAGCGTCATGCTGTCGCCGATGTAGCGCACATGGCTGCTGCCGCGCGTGATCTCCGGCTCCTTGCGCCCCCAGTCGAAGCGCGGCGCCACTACCACGCGCACGCGCGGTGCCCCGCGCACCGGGCGGATGCGGCGCACGAGCGTGATGGGTCGGAAATAGCGGCCCAGCCGGAAGAAGCGCGGCGCGAAGTCGGTGATCTCCAGGCAGTTGCCGTGGCTATCGGTCAGCCGCGTGCGCAGCACGGCGGTATTCGGTTCGTACCACTGGCTCGACGCGTGGAAGTCCTCGATCTCGATCGAGAAGTGCCCGGCGTTCTCGCTCGGGTCGAGCAGCGCGTTGAAGACCGGCTCGCTGTCAAAGCGCGGCATGCACGACCACACGATCCGGCCGCGGCAGTCGACCAGCGCCGAGAACGCGCAGTTGCCGATCATGCCGAGCGACAGCGACGGCCCGGCATGGCGCTTGCCGCCATCGACGGTCTTGTACACGCCTTCGGACGGCGGCTGGCCGAGCTCCGACGGACTACTTGGATTGCTTGCGGAAGTCACAGCGAATCCCCCTCAAAGATGTCGTTGTGGATTGGGCGCCGGCGGCAGATCAGCCGGATGCGGCCTGCCGTCGAGCGCGTGCGCTGAGCGGTGCAGCCAGCAACGCAGCGCGGCCGGCCCGGTAACACTGACCGTGGCCATGGTGTCGCGCTGACCAACCAGCACGCCGAGGCCGCCGAGCTTGCGGATCACGGCAAAGCCTGCCTCGTCCGTCACATCGTCGCCGGCAAAGACCGGCCCGCGCCCCGCGAATGGCGGCATGTTCATGAAGGCGGCAATGGCGTCGCCCTTGTTGATGCCCGCGGGCTTGATCTCCACGACCATCTTGCCCGGCATGCCCTCAAGGCCGTTCGCGTGGCGCAGCACGTCCGTGACGGCGGCGCGCACCAGCCCCTCCAGTTCGGGGGCTTCGCGATAGTGGATGGCAACCGCCACGGATTTGCGCTCCAGGCGCAGGCCCGGATAGCGGCGCACCAGGGCTTCCAGCGGCGGGATCAGCGGCTCCAGGCCGGGCGCCGGCTTCATCTCGACTTGCGCGCCGCCGGTGCGCAGTTCCGCCCCGTGAATGCCTGCGGCCGGCAGGCGCAGCGGCTGCAGGAAGTGGTCCAGTTCGACGATGGGGCGGCCGGAAACAATGGCGAGCGCGCCTTCCAGGCGGTCGTAGAGCCGGCGCAGCGTCCCGACCAGTTCGGGCTCGACCTGCACCAGCTCCGGGCGCGGAGCAAGATCGGCCAGGGTACCGTCGAAGTCGAGAAAAAGCGCGGTATTGGGTTCGATAAGCGGTAACGGGGGCATCGCGTAAAACCCTAGCATGTGATTCTGGCGAGCGTCCACCGGGCGCTGTCCTACACGGGACAGCTCGTCACATTGGCCTGGCCCTGCCCGCCTCGCAGTGCTCACGGCGCCACCCCGGCCGGGATACCCATTGGCGTCCAGGGCCTTGTGCGGCGTTCCGATCCTTTATCATTGGCGCTTTCCGCCGAAATTTCCGGCTTTTTTGCGCGCCCTTCTTGCGCCCCATTTTTGCCCTTCCCAGCGCCGTTCCGTCGCGCCGCCAGGGCTCTTCGCCAACCCGCAGACATGAACCGCAAGCCCGCCTCCTCCAAACCCGACTATCTCAGGAAGATCCTGACCGCCAAGGTCTATGACGTGGCGCAGGAGACCGAGCTGACGTTCGCGCACAACCTGTCTGCGCGCACCGGCAACTCGGTGTGGTTCAAGCGGGAGGACACCCAGCCCGTGTTCTCGTTCAAGCTGCGCGGCGCGTACAACAAGATGGCGTCGCTCACGCAGGAAGAGATCAAGCGCGGCGTAATCGCGGCGTCGGCCGGCAACCATGCGCAGGGCGTGGCCCTGTCGGCCGCGCGCCTGCAGTGCAAGGCCATCATCGCCATGCCGGTCACCACGCCGCAGGTGAAGATCGATGCCGTGCGCGAGCGCGGCGGCAAGTGGGTGGAAATCGTGCTGCACGGCGAATCGTACAGCGACGCCTACAACCACGCTGCGGAGCTTGAAAAGAAGCACAAGCTGACCTTCATCCATCCGTTCGACGATCCTGAAGTCATTGCCGGCCAGGGCACCATCGCCATGGAAATCCTGCGCCAGCATCCGGGCCCGATCCACGCGATCTTCGTTGCCATCGGCGGCGGCGGGCTGATCTCGGGCATCGCCTCGTATATCAAGGCCGTGCGCCCGGAGATCAAGGTGATCGGCGTGCAGACCGTCGATTCCGATGCGATGAAGCGCTCGGTCGAAGCCGGCAAGCGCATCGAACTCAAGGATGTGGGCCTGTTTTCCGACGGCACCGCGGTCAAGCTGGTCGGCAAGGAGACCTTCCGCATCACGCGCGAACTGGTCGACGAGATCGTGCTGGTGGACACCGATGCGATCTGCGCGGGCCTGAAGGACGTATTCCAGGACACGCGCAGCATCCTGGAGCCTGCCGGCGCGTTGGCCGTGGCTGGCCTCAAGCTGTACGCCGAGCGCGAAAAGCTCAAGGGCCAGCACCTGGTCGCGATCGCTTGCGGCGCCAACATGAACTTCGACCGCCTGCGCTTCGTCGCCGAGCGCGCGGAAGTGGGCGAGGCACGCGAGGGCGTCTTCGCCGTCACCATCCCCGAAGAGCGCGGCAGCTTCAAGCGCTTCTGCGAACTGGTGGGCACGCGCAGCGTGACCGAGTTCAACTACCGCATCGCCGACAAGCGCATGGCGCACATCTTCGTCGGCGTGCAGATTGCCAGCCGCGCCGAAAACGACAAGATCGCCGCGAACTTCCGTCGCCACGGCTTCGACACGCTCGACCTGTCCAACGACGAGCTGGCCAAGCAGCACATCCGCTACATGGTCGGCGGCATCTCGCCGCTGGCGCATGACGAACTGCTCTATCGCTTCGAGTTCCCCGAGCGGCCGGGCGCGCTGATGAAGTTCCTGTCGAGCATGAGCCCGAACTGGAATATCAGCTTGTTCCACTACCGCAACCAGGGCGGCGATACGTCGAACATCCTGGTCGGTATCCAGGTGCCCAAGAACGAAAAGCGCGCATTCCGTGCATTCCTTTCGACGCTGGGTTACGTACACTGGGACGAGACCGAGAACCCGGTCTACAAGCTGTTCCTCTCCGACCGCGCAGAACAAGCATGAGCCTTCCCGAACACTCGCCGCTGGGCAAGCCCTCGGCCTACAAGACCGAATACGATCCGACGCTGCTGTTCCCGATTCCGCGCCAGCCCAAGCGCACCGAGATCGGCCTGCCCGAAGGCAAGCCCGTGCCGTTCTTCGGCGTGGATATCTGGAATGCGTACGAGGTGTCGTGGCTGAACATGAAGGGCAAGCCGCAGGTGGCGCTGGCCACGTTCATCATTCCCGCTGGCACGCCCAATATCATCGAGTCCAAGTCGTTCAAGCTGTACCTGAACTCGTTCAACCAGAGCAAGATCGCGTCGCCCGAAGCGTTGCAGCAACTGCTGCACCATGACCTGTCGGAAGCGACGGGCGGGACGGTGCAGGTGCGGCTGGTGACCGAGGCCGACCTGGGCAAGCAGAAGATGGGCGAGCTCGATGGCTTGCTGCTGGACCGGCTCGACATTGAAGTCGACCGCTATGAGCCGGCGCCGGATTTGCTGCACGCGGACCAGACCGAATCGCCGGTGGAAGAGACGCTGGTGTCGCACCTGCTGAAGTCCAACTGCCTGGTGACCGGGCAGCCCGACTGGGGCAGCGTGCAGATCCGCTATGTCGGCGCGCCGATCAATCAGGAAGGACTGCTGAAGTACCTGATCTCGTTCCGCAACCACAACGAGTTCCACGAGCAGTGCGTGGAGAGGATCTTTATGGATGTGATGAGGGAGTGCAAGCCGGTGAAGCTCGCCGTCTATGCGCGATATACGCGGCGCGGGGGGCTCGATATTAATCCGTTTCGGACTAACTTTAATACGGCTTGGCCGGATAACTTTAGGAATGCCCGGCAGTAAGGGGATGGGTTGGTGGTTGGTTGTCGTGCTTGGCAGGCGCGGCTGTTTCGCAGGCGCAGCCTGCGAGTCACTTTTTGTCCGAGCGACAAAAAGTAACCAAAAAACGCGTTTACTTGTCCTAACGGACGAATATTGATCGTAGCGTGCGAAGAATTTCGTACGGGGACTCGCTTCAGAGTCTGCCCGGCTGCCTGCCGCGGGGAGCGCATCCGCATGCAGGCTCCCCATCAATGATTGAACGAGCCCCGAAACTGTCCGTGGCCCGACACTGCCCACCATATCGCATCATCGCCTTCGGCTGCTACGCGGCTCACAAGTCGGACAACGCGACGACATCAACGGCGCAGATGCTGGTGCTTCCGCTTCTTCCTTCCCTCGGTTTTTACTGAGCGAGCGCAGCGCAGCCGAAGGCGTCCTACCGGGAGCCACCAAGTAATCCGGGTTCGCTCATCTGAGGTGTCTATCCTGATCATCTACGCGGCAGGCAGCGCAGCTATGCCGGCGAAACAGCCGCGCCTGCCAAGAACGAATACCCAATCATTCACGCCAAGTCACACCTCAAAACTCGGCATGAAACCGAACCCCATAAAACTTGGCCGGCCCGCGATCCGCGTTATATCCCGGATTCCTGACATACTGAAAATCCGGGCTAATGCTCAAGTATTTGAACGGCTGAAAGCTGTAATAGATTTCAAAGACCTGCTCGGGCGCGTAGTTCAGCGCCCCATCCCCCAGGAAGGCCCCTTGCCCACCTGCGGCAAGATAAGAGCGATGGTTTGCACCCAGCATGTTCACGGCAAATGCCATCCCGACGGCATCGCGTGCCCGGCCCCATGAACTGCCATTGAGCACGCCGCCGAACGACACTTCCCGTCCGATCTCGGTGAAGGCATAGGTCTCGGTCTTGTCGTCCGACATGCTGGCGCGGAAGAACACCCCAAGCGAATCATTGACCTGTTGCAGCATCGTCAGGCCGACGCCCACCTTGGCATGCTCCTGCCGCACGTCGGCCAGGTCAGGCGTGACATGGTTGGCCTGCCCGAACTGGATCGCGTCATTGAACGCCCCCATGCGCGCCTTGTTGCGGAAGAACAGCAACCGCGCCGTGCCGGGCCGCCCGTACACGGAGTAGCGCCTTTCGACTTCCAGTACATCGCCGTAGTGCTCGAACATCCGCGTGTCGAGCTCCAGCCCGTTCGATTCCAGCGGTTGCAGGAACCGGCCGATGCGCGCGGACCAGTCGTCGCCAATGTATTCGAGCGCTACGCCCCAGTTGTAGCCGCGCGCGTCGGCGGCGTAGTCGAACGCGCCATGCGTGAGGAACGACCAGTTCATGAACTGGGTGCGCGGATCGGAGCCGTAGTCGTTCTGGTCGAACACGTCCAGCACGCCAAAGTTGCCGGCGGTCAGCACCACGCGGCGCTTGTCCACCGTGCGCGCAAACTGGTTGAAGTCCGCGTCGAGCTTCTCGGTCTCCCCCCCAAGCCCCCAGGTCTGCCGGATGAAGGCGCGCGCGCGGTAGACAACGGGATTGGTGCTCGCGCCCTTGGCAAGTTCCCCATTGGAGAGCCCGGCCATGCCATGCAACTGCGAAAACGGCACACCCTGCGCGACTTCGGGATTGAGGTGAAATTCCGCGCCCTGCCACAGGCGCAAACCGAGATCGAGCGTACTCGTGAACGAGTAGCTCTTGGCGCGATCCGTGGTCAGGCTGTTCGGACCCGAGTAGGCGGCATTGAACGCCGGCTTGCGTTGCCAAACATAGGTGGCCTGGCCGTGGAAGGCGAACGGGCTTTCAGCCGCGGCGTCCGTGTCGGCTGCGAGCGCAGCGTCTTGCGACAGAGCCGGCGCACAAGCCCCCGCCGACAGCATGGCGGCAAGGCAGCGGGCAAGTATCTGGCTCGGCAATGCAGCCGGGAATCGAAAACGCATGGGCGGGAGTTGTTCTGATTCGGACCCTGGAACCAGACTATGGGCGGGTCGAAGAATAGCCAAGGCGATATGACGTGTCTACCGCCCTTGCTGCAACGCAGCATTCTGCCATGAACGCACAGGTGACTGACCATCAACGTTGTAACAAGCCTTGAATTAATTAACTCAAAAATTAATATCAAACGGCTTCCCTCGCCATTAGCGATTCCAGCCGATGCCACCACCAGCCGCCCGGAAGACCGCAAAGCCTCGTGCCGAACGCCGGGGGCCTGGCCGCCCGGCGGCCGGGAATCCTGGCCAGCGCGACCAGTTGCTCGACGCCGCTACCGAGCTGTTCGCACGCCACGGCGTCGCCGGCACGCCGATCCGCGCGATTGCCGAGCATGCGGGCGTGACACCGGCGCTGGTGCACTACTACTTCCGCGACCGCGACCAGCTGCTCGATGCCATCGTCGACGAACGCCTGCAGCAACTCGTCGACGCGATCTTTGCGCCCGCGGCGGACCCCGAAGACCCGGTGGCCATGCTGGTCGGCATTGCCGGCCGGATGATCCGCGTGGCCGCCGCCACGCCATGGTTTCCCGGGCTATGGATTCATGAAGTGGCCGGCGCCGACGGCCTGCTGCGCGAACGCGTGCTGAACCGCTTCGCGCTGCAACGCGCAGGCGCATTGAGCGCGCCGCTGGCCGCGGCGATCGCCGGTGGCAAGCTCAATCCGGACCTGGAGCCGGCACTGGTGATGCCGTCGCTGATCGGACTGACGCTGCTGCCGCTGGCCACCTCGCATATCTGGCAGCGGCTGCCGGGCGCGGAGCATGTCGATACCGAGACGCTGGTCCGCCATGTCAGCACGCTGCTGACCCAAGGCCTCGCACCCACTGCCAAGGCGCCGTCCGACGGCGCCAACGACTGACCGCCCCCACGCCATGCCCCGAGCTGCCATGCAAGCCTCCTCCCCGACCGCCAGCCACGCCACCACACGTCGAACCTTGCGCACCCTGGCCCTGCTGCTACCGCTCGCGATCACGGCATGCAGCCAGGACAAGTCCGCAACGTGGCAGGGCTATGTCGAAGGCGAATTCGTCAGCGTCGCGTCGCCGTTCGCGGGCCGCCTGGACAGCCTTGCGGTCAAGCGCGGCCAGCAGGTGGACAAGGGCACGGCGCTGTTCGTGCTGGAATCCGACGATGAACGCGCCGCGCGCCAGCAGGCAGCCGAGCAGGTGCGCGCCGCCGAGGCGCAACTGGCCGACATGAAGACCGGCAAGCGCCCGGTCGAGGTCGACGTCAGCCGCGCCCAGCTCGCGCAGGCGCAAGCCACGGCGCAACGCAGCGCCGCGCAGTTCAGGCGCGACCAGCGGCAGTACGACATCGGCGGCATCTCGCAAGCGCAGCTGGAAGAATCACGCGCCACCGCGGCCAGCGACGCCGCGCGCGTGCGCGAACTGCAGCGCGATATCGACGTCGCGCGCCTGCCGGGCCGCGACGCCCAGCAAGCCGCACAGGCCGCGCAGGTCGAAGCCGCGCGCGCGGCGCTGGCCCAGGCCGAATGGAAGCTCTCGCGCAAGGCGGTATCGGCCACGCAGGCCGGGCTGGTCTATGACACGCCCTATCGCCTTGGCGAATGGATCCCCGCGGGCAGCCCCGTCGTGCGCATGCTGCCGCCCGGCAACGTCAAGGTGCGCTTCTACGTGCCCGAGACCGTGGTCGGGGCGCTGCGCAACGGCCAGTCGGTGCAGGTGCATTGCGATGGCTGCCCGGCCCCGGTGGCCGCCACCATCAGCTATGTCTCGAACGAAGCCGAGTACACCCCGCCGGTGATCTACAGCAACGAGACGCGCCGCAAGCTCGTGTTCCTGATCGAAGCGCGCCCCACCGAGGCTGACGCGCCTAAACTGCGGCCCGGCCAGCCCGTGGAGGTACAACAGCCATGAGCAGCACGCCTGGCGCAAACGGCACCCATCACACGAATGGGGCGAATGGCGCGAATGGCGCAAACGGCGGCCTGGCCATCGACGTGCGCGGCCTCAACAAGCACTACGGCGACAAGCATGTCGTCAACGATCTCACCATGCAGGTCGCGCGCGGCGAGATCTTCGGCTTCCTGGGCCCGAACGGCAGCGGCAAGACCACGTCGATCCGCATGATGTGCGGCCTGCTCACGCCCGACTCGGGACAAGGCACCTGCCTCGGCTTCGACATCCTGCGCGAGACCGACGAGATCAAGCGCCGCGTCGGCTACATGACGCAAAAATTTTCCTACTGGGACGACCTGTCGATCCGCGAGAACCTGGACTTCGTCGCACGCGTCTATGGCATGGCCAACCGGCGCGAGGCGGTTGACCACGCGCTCGAAGGCCTGGGCCTGGCCACGCGCTCCGCGCAGCTTGCCGGCTCGCTGTCGGGCGGCTGGAAGCAACGGCTCGCGCTCGCAGCCTGTCTGCTGCATGCGCCCGAGTTGCTGCTGCTCGACGAGCCGACGGCCGGCGTGGACCCGAAGGCCCGCCGCGATTTCTGGGAGCAGCTGCACCTGCTGGCCGCGCGCGGCATCTCGGTGCTGGTCAGCACGCACTACATGGACGAGGCTGAGCGCTGCCACAAGCTCGCTTATATCGCCTACGGCAAGCTGCTTGCGCAAGGCACCGCCGAAGAAGTCGTCGCCAGCCAGAAGCTCGCGACCTGGAGCGTCGAGGGCGACGACCTGGCCCAGCTCTCCGAGCAGCTGCGCGGTGCGCCGGGCGTGGAGCAGACCGTGGTCTTCGGCACCGCGCTGCACGTGACCGGCCGCGACGGCGCACTGCTCGGCGAGACCCTGCGGCGCATGGCCGGCCCCGGCCGGCGCGTCGCGGAAACCCAGACCAGCCTGGAAGATGTCTTCATCCACATGATGAGCCGCGCCGAAGACAACATGGGCGCGAACACCGAGGCGGGCCGCAAGGCGCGCAAGGACCAGCCATGACACGCAACGGTCGATTCGCCTTCTCGTTCGAGCGCTGGTGGAGCATCGTGCTCAAGGAGTTCCTGCAGCTGCGGCGCGACCGCGTCACGTTCGGCATGATCGTGGGGCTGCCGATCATGCAGCTGCTGCTGTTCGGCTTTGCCATCAACACCGACCCGCGTCACCTGCCGACCGCCGTGATTTCCGCCGACCAGAGCGAATTCACGCGATCGTTCATCGCCGGCATGGAGAACTCCACCTACTTCAAGATGGTGGGCGCGCTGCCCGATGAAGACGCCGGGCGCGAGGCGCTGATGAAGGGCAGCGTGCAGTTCGTGGTCAGCATCCCGCCCGATTTCACGCGCAAGCTGCTGCGCGGCGAACGGCCCGCGCTGCTGGTCCAAGCCGATGCCACCGACCCGTCCGCCACCAGCGCAGCGCTTGCCGCGCTCGCGCAGTTGCCGTTCAGCGTGGCGCGCACCGACCTGAAGGGATCGCTCGCGCCGCTGGCCGGCGGCAAGGCGCCCTTCGACGTGCAGGTGCAGCGGCTCTACAACCCCGAAGGCATCACGCAGTACAACATCATCCCGGGGCTGATGGGCGTGATCCTGACCATGACCATGGTGATGATGACGGGCCTGGCCATGACACGCGAACGCGAGCGCGGCACCATGGAGAACCTGCTCGCCACGCCCGTGAAGCCGATCGAGGTGATGACCGGCAAGATCGTCCCGTACATCTTCATTGGCCTGATCCAGTCCACCATCGTGCTGATCGCCGCGCGCTGGGTGTTCCAGGTGCCATTCTTCGGCTCCGTGCTGGTGTTGTACATGGCGGCGCTGCTGTTCATCGCGGCCAACCTGACCGTGGGCATCACGCTGTCGTCGCTGGCGCAGAACCAGCTGCAGGCCATGCAGCTCACGTTCTTCTACTTCCTGCCCAATATCCTGCTGTCCGGCTTCATGTTCCCCTTCGCGGGCATGCCGGGCTGGGCGCAGGCGATCGGCAACATCCTGCCGATGACATACTTCCACCGCATCATCCGCGGCATCCTGCTCAAGGGCAACGGCTGGACCGAGCTATGGCCCAATGTGTGGCCGATGGCGCTGTTCATCGTGGTGGTGATGACGATTGCGGTGCGCTTCTACCGCCGCACGCTCGACTGACGGAGCCAACGCGATGCGTTCACCTGTTCCGCTTCTTGCCTGCCTTCTGCTCGCGGCGTGCGCGGTCGGGCCCGATTTCCGCACGCCGGTGCCGCCCGCTGACACCGGCTATGTGGCCGGCCCGCAGCCGCAGGCCACTGTTGCCGCCGACATGCCGGGCAATTTGCCGCACGGCCACTCGCAGTCATTCGCTGCCGGCACCGATGTGCCCGCGCAATGGTGGGCGCTGTTCCGCAGCCCTGCGCTCGATGCGACCATCCGCGCCGCGCTCGACGGCAGCCCCACGCTGGCGCAGGCGCAGGCGAAGCTGCGCGAGGCACAAGAGAACCTGACGGCGCGCACCGGCGCCACGCGCTGGCCGACGGTGGACGCGAACCTCAACACCACGCGCCAGCAGGTCAATTTCCAATCGCTCGGCATCACGGCGATCCCGAGTCCCGGGCCGTTCACGCTGTACGGCGCGACGGTGCAGGTCTCATACGTGCTGGACCTGTTCGGCGGCCAGCGGCGCGAGCTGGAAGGCCTGCAGGCCGCCGTGGATTACCAGCGCTACGAGTTCGAGGCCGCGCGCCTGGCGCTCGCCGCCAACGTCGCCACCGCCGCGATTCGCGAAGCGGGCCTGCGCGCGCAGCTGGCCGAGACCGTGGCGATTGCCGAGGCGCAGCAGCGCGAGGTAGCGATTGCCGAGGACCGGCTGCGCACCGGCGGCATCGCGCGCGTCGACGTGCAGCGCCAGCGCGCCGAATACGCGCAGACACAGGCACTGATCCCGGGGCTCGCGCAGCAGATCGAAGCCACGCGCCACCAGCTTGCGGTCTACACGGGCCAGACCCCCGCCGCGGCGCAGTTGCCCGAGTTCAGGCTGGAGGACCTGCAGCTGCCCGATACGCTGCCGGTCAGCCTGCCCTCCACGCTCGCGCGCCGCCGCCCGGATATCCGCGCGGCCGAGGCGCTGCTGCACCAGGCCTCGGCCAATATCGGCGTGGCCACGGCCAATCTCTACCCGCAGATCACGCTCAGCGCCAGCGGCGGCTGGCAATCCACCACGGCGCGCAACGTGTTCGACAGTTTCAATGTCTGGAGCCTGGCCGCAGGACTGGTGCAGCCCGTGTTCCACGGTGGCGAACTGCTGGCGCGCAAGCGTGCATCCGAAGCCGCCTATGAGCAGTCGCTGGCGGCCTATCGCCAGGCCGTGCTGCAGGGCCTGCAGAACGTGGCCGATTCACTGCGCGCGCTGGAAGCCGACGCTGTCACGCTGCGCGCGCGCGCCGACAATGCGCGCGAGGCGCGCGCCACGCTGGCCATCGTCTCGGAGCAATACCGGTTGGGCGGCGTCAGCCAGCTCACGCTGCTAGATGCGGAGCGCCAGTCGCGGCAGGCCTCGCTGGACCTGGCGCAGGCGACTGCAAGCCGGCTTGCGGATTCCGCCGCGTTGCTTCAGGCGCTGGGTGGTGGCTGGTGGGAGGAAGAAGCGCAGGCCAGCGCCGCCGCTGCGGCGGCGCCGGTCATGCAATAAGGGCTTGGCTCGCTCAGCGCCCGAGGAACCCGCGCAGCCGCCGCACGCCCTCGTCGAGCCGGGCCGGATCACAGGCATAGCACCAGCGCACGAAGCCCTCGCCTTCGTCGCCAAACGCACTGCCCGGTGCCAGGCCCAGTCCTGCCTCGCGCACGAGCTGCTTGCACAGGGCCAGGCTGTCAGCGGCGCCGGCCAGGCGGAAGAACACGTACATCGCGCCATCGGGCGCCTGTGCATCCACGCCCGGCAAGGCGGAGAGCGCGCCGACCAGATGGTCGCGCGCATTGCGCAGCCGCTGCACCAGGTCGCGCGTGAAGGGCTCGCCGTCGCGCACCGCCGCCACGCCGGCCTCCTGCACGAACGATGGCGCGCACGAGGTGTTGTACTCGATCAGCTTGCCGAGATCGTCGATCATCGATGATGGCAGCACCATCCAGCCAAGCCGCCAGCCGGTCATGAGCCAGGCCTTGGAGAATGAATTGACGCAGATGACGCGTTCCTCGCGCGAGGCAATATCCAGGAACGACGGCGCGGTGCGGCTCTCGCCGCCGCCGGGCTCGTCGCCGTAGTACAGGCGTTCGTAGACCTCGTCGGCGATGATCCAGATGCCATGCCGGCGGCAGTGGTCCAGCACGGTACGCTGTGCCGCGCGCGACATCACCCAGCCGGTCGGGTTGTTGGGCGAGTTGACCATCAGCGCGCGCGTGCCGGGCGTCAGCGCGGCCAGCAGCTTGTCGACGTCGAGCGTCCAGCCGTGCGCGCCATAGTCGAGCGAGACGGTCTCGACCGAGGCGCCGAGGATCTTGGGAATCTCCACAAGGTTGGGCCACAGCGGCGTCACCGCCACGACGCGGTCGCCAGGGCCGGCGACCAGTTGCGCGGCCAGCATCAGGCCATTGACGCCTGCGCTCGTCACGGCCACGTTGTCGATGCCCGTCGCGCCATGCAGCGCGCCGACATAGTCGGCCAGCGCACTGCGCAGCGGCGCGATGCCGAGATTGTGGGTATAGAACGTGGCGCCACCACCCAGTGCGCGCGCAGCCGCATCGCGGACGAAGGCCGGCGTGGCCTGGTCGGATTCGCCGAACCAGAATGGCAGCACGTCAGGCAGGCCGATGCCGGCATTGGCGACTTCGCGGATGCGTGAGGCGCGCAGGTGGCGGACGGTGGGGCGGGCGACGGGGGCGGACTGGTCGGACGTGTGGCGGCTTGGGCTGGCGGGCATGGGCATTCCTGCGGTGGGCAAGTGATGCCAAGCGTAGCGCAAAGCCGCCAGCGATGCCGGGTATCGGCGCGGCGGCTTCAGGGGAACCGCGTTACCTTGAAGGACTGTACATGCCCGGCCCGCGCGCGCCGTCTTCCTGGGCCGCGCCGGATGGCCTCAGCTTCAGGCCAAAGCCGCTTTGTGCCCGGTCGTCACGGTTGGGACGCAGGGAATACTGGTCGGATCGGGTCGGTCGTGGCGCCTGAACGGCGGAGGCCGCCGCAGGCGCACTCGCGCTCGCTCCCCCTCCCCCGGCCGAACGGGCAGGGGACGTCACAGCCAGCAACACCAGGACCGAAATCAGGGATTTGAGGAACACGAGAAACGCCAATGTCTTGCAGCGACGACGAAGCCCGTATTGTGACAGGGGCCCGAAGACGTCGCCAGCGACGCCTTCGGGCCCGACCTTATTGGTCGATCTGCGAGTACCAGTAGAGCCGCTTGCGCTTGCCCACACCCGTGGGCACGACCTTCTGTCCGCCCAGCGGCGACGTATTGTTGCCACCCCCAGGGCCCGTCTGGTTGCCACCGCCGATCAGGACGCCGACATTGCTCGTCACACCGGAGCCGTCGGTGACCGAGACAATGCCGAACACCGGAGAAGGCGGCAGGCCGCCGCCGTCGAAGGTGACGTAGCGGTTGGCGTTCTGGCCCAGCCCGGTCAGGAACGACACGGAATATCCGCGGGCAATGCCCAGGTCCGGATAGCACGCGCCCGGCGTGGGCACCGAGGGCGTATTGGTGCCGAAGTACGTATAGCCCGACACCGTCAGCGGTGCGTTCACGATCTTCTCGCCCCGGCCCAGCGTGATGTAGAAGCCCTTGCCACTGGTCGTGTCCACATACTGCGTGGCGGTCGCATTGAACAGGATCGCTTCCGTCAACGGCGTCCATGTCGCCGGCAAACCACCCGTGACAACCGTGTCCTTGATCACATAGAACCGGTTGACCACGTTGTAGGCCGTGCCCGCTGCCGTCGACGCTGAGTAGAGCGGATGCTCGCGGTCACCGGTGCCCATCGCGATGGCATCGTAGGTTCCGGTAGACACTACGTCGGGGGCGTAGAGGAACTTGCGCGCATCGTTGGTATTGGCCGCGCCGCCCAGCGCCGCCAGCATGCCCATGGTCCAGTTGGAGGTCGCCGAACCCTTGCTGGTCTCGAAATCGACGCGCCAGACATTGCCGCCGACATCGCCGACATAGGCTTTGTCGACATAGCCGTCGCCATTGCGATCGACGGCGGCCACGTCGGAAGGAATGGCGCGGCTCAGGCCTGTCGGGGTTGAGCAAACGCTGCTGCCCAGACCGCCGCAATTCGCCAGCCATGCCTGCACAACCGTGCCCTTGATGGCATCCAGCACCACCACACCGCGTCCGACCGTGTTCGACCCGGACGACGGGTCGCTGTCTTCGGCGGTGTCGTAGCCGGCGCCCATGACCAGTACCGGATTCGTGTTCCCTTTCACCAGCACCACGCGCGGCTGCGACCAGGTCTGGCCCAGTTCCGGAATCTGTGCATTCGTCACGGACCAGAGGTACTTCGGGTTGACCGGGTCGGTCACATCCATTGCGTACAGCAAGGAGCCGCCGCGCCGCGCGGTGATGTACAGGATCACGCGCGGATTCTTCGGATCGCGCATGTCCTGGTAGAGCGTCGTGGTGCCGTCAAAGAAGTAGTCGCGCGGCGTACCGTAGGTGGATCCGGGCAGCTTGATGGCGGGGAAATTGGTATAGATCCGGCCAAGCTTGCTATAGAACTCGGGGGGCACGAATCCCCACAGCTCGCCACCGGGCCGCACGCCGTTGATGCCGCTCGACTGGTTTCCGTTGATCGCGCGGAATACGCCGTCGTTGGAGCCGTAAAACACCACGATACCGGTGGAGCCGCCGTAGTTCACCACCACCGGACGCGAATGCAGCACATCGCCGTGGATCGACGGGCGCACCGTAACCAGGCCGCCAGGACCGACTTCGGCCTCCGGCCCTGCCACGATGGTCGTACTCGAGCCGCTCGAGCCCTTGCCATTGCCTGACGAACCCGATGCCGCCGAGAGGGCCGCATAAACGTCCGTTCCGCGCACCCAGTTGATCATGTTGTTGACGTCCGCGGCGGAGGACTTGAGTGCCGTCTGGCCGTTGGTGCCGATCAGCCAGCTGTTGCCGGTGTCGAACGAGGCCAGCGCCGTGCCAGCGGCGCATGCCCCGCTGGCGCAGGTCAGAAGACGGCGGCCGCTCTGGTCGGTCAGGTACTGTGCGCGCTGCATTTCGCCGGCGCCGCCCTTTTCAACGACTTCGCCGTCCGCCAGATCGAGCGCCTGCGAGTTGCCGGACGGACTGTTCACCCAGAAGCCGGTCGATGGCCAGTTTGTGATCCCGGTCTTGCCATAGCCTGAAGTGCTGAACGTGAGTGGCGGCTCGGCACTCCAGTAGCTCTTGGCGTTCGGCGAAATGAAGCCGGTGCCGGCGTTGCTGATGGCGCTCTGCTGGTTCGGGCCCGCGGGGCTCGAATCCAGCATCACGATCTGGTTGTTGGTGTCATAGCCGAGCTTGTACTGCTTCAGGTTGCCGATCCAGCGCGGTGCCGCCGTGGCATCCGGGCGGAACATGCCGATATAGACCTGGTTCAGGTAGGTGCCCTGGCTGTTCACGCTGACTGGCAGGCTGACCGAGGCGAACACGTTGTTGACCGCCTGCATTTCGCTGAAGATTTCCAGCAGGGCGTTGGTCATGGCATCGATGTCACCTTGCTTGACGACATATGACTTGCCGCCACCGTTGCTGGCCATGCTCTGGGTGAACGAAACATAGTCCGGGTTGTTGCCGTCGGTCACGGCGATCGTGTAGGTAATGACGTTCTGGTTGTTCGCCAGGCTCCCGTTCACGTCAGTCTGGTACATGAATCGGGCCCACTCGTCGCCCCAGTTGCTTTGGTACTTCGTATAGGGACCAGGGATCGTGATTTGCTTTTGCTGTGCCGTGCTTGCACCGGCCGCTGCCAGAATCGTGGCGTCCACCTTTCCGCCGTCTTGGGGCTTGCCATTGCCCATCGCATTGGCGATGTAGATGACAAAATTCCGCTGGCATGGATCGGTGATTGGCGATCTGTTGGCATAGCTCGTAGTCGACAGGCCGGTCTTGCCGGAAAAGAATGCCCATGCCTCCTGCATGGCGCCACCGACCTGGGAGTTGTTAGCCTTGTCGTTCAGGCGATCAATCGTCTTGAGATAGGCCAGGAAGTTGGCCGTTCCCGTGGCATCCATCAGCGGCAGCGCCGGAGCCGGCGGCGGGCTCGGCGGTGTCGCCGCCTGGAACCTGAACCGTCCGCCATCGCTCTTGGGGTCGAACATCATCAGCCCCATATTCATGTTGCCGGCCATGGCAGGATTCTGCGCCAGAGTCGACACAGCCGCGTGCAACGCACACTGTTCGGCGCCAACATTGCTGGTGGCATTGCCGGGCGCGACATAGCCGGGAGACTTGCAGTTGACCGTAACGTTCGCGTCCCAGGCCGCAGCGTTATCCAGGATGATCAGAACGTTGGGCTTGCCAGTCGTACTGGTCTGCAAGCCGGTGAACAGGTCGATGTCTTCGGCCAGTGCGCTGCGGACGCAGGCAAGGCTCAGCAAGGTGAGCGCGCATGCCGCATAGCGACGGAAACGAGGAGCCTGATTTGACATGCTGGATCCTGGGTCTTGGATGGTGGTCCCGGCGCGGGCGTCGGAGAAACGCGATCGCGCCAGTCGTTGCATTCGGTCCGTCAAGGGCATACCGCCGGTGCCGGCACGCGTACGCCGATGCCCTGGTGAACCGTCACGGCGGCATTGGTCACGCCGGCATCGTTCACCGTGGACGCGACATCCCATTGCGTCGATTCACACAGGGAACTCCCCGCGCCGCTGGTCGAACCGGTGATGATGCCGGTGTTCTGGCTGCCCGAACCGACGAAGCAGGAAACATCGTTGGGGTCGTTCAGGTTCAGTTGCGTGTTCTTGATCGGCAGGGCCGAGATACACGCCGGCGCGGCAACCTGGGCGGTGTAGTCAGCCTTGCCATCGGCGTTCACGTCGACGGACACTGCAGCGGCCGCGGATGCCGGGGCGGCCGTAAAGTCCTGGCTGATCACCTGCTCCACGGCCTGCTGCGCGGCATTGCGCGCCTCCACCGTATGCTGCTGGTTGGCGGCCACCTTGACATTGGTCAGGCCCGAATTGACGACAGCCAGCGTGATCAGCATGAACATCGCCAGGAAAATCAGCGTGACGATCAGCGTCACCCCGGACTGGCTGCGGCGAAAGAATTTCACTTATTGCTCCCGTGCGCCGGCCACATTGACCACCCGCGCAATCGCCGAGTACACGTGGCGCTTGTAGCGGTCATTGAAAGGCCCGCTTGCTGCCGCGCGGCCCAGGTCGTACGTGCGGTTGTCCACCTGGCCGTTCGACGCCTGGATGTTGCGCGCCAGCACGCTGGTCCGCAGCGTGGTGACATTGGACCAGTTGGTCAGGGCAACACTCCAGTCATAGCCAGGCACACTCGGGCAGGCCGCGGCATTGTTCACCCCCGGATCGTCGACGTAGCAATCCGCGGAGCCGTTGTTGTCGAGGTCCACGCCATACTGCACGTGCATGTCCTGGATGCCCTGCGCGAGCGACTGGGTCTGGAAGGCACCGTTGACAAGTTCGGCCATCTTCAGCGTTGGGATGCCGTCGCCGCCATTGGCGCACAGGTCGCACGCCGACAGGTAGAAGATGCGCACCATGGCCTGGCGCAACGGCGCGCGCACGGTCGGGTCGCAGGCCTTGGTGCGCATGGTGAAGGCGGCGGCACTGGCATCGAACACGAAGAGCGCGCCATCGTCAGGGCAGGAAGACACTTGTATATACGGCACCCCGACGGCTGCCGCGGCAGCTACCGACGTCGAAACACGGCGCATCACCACAATCTCGGAGGCTGGCGCGAGGTCCGCAATGCAGGGCACGGCGGTTCCGGGCGCGTACCCCATCACGGGGAGCGGAAACGTGACAGAAGGCGACGTGGAGAAGCCCAGCGCGGCGACCGAGGTTTCGCATGGTGCCGGTTGCGGTTGCGCCGGCGTGGCGCCCTTGGTAATGCCGCCCGTACCGAAAAAGCCCGCGAGCTCGACGTCACGACGGATCAGGTCCAGGGCATAGCGCCCGTTCTCGATCTGCTCGCTCGACTTGACCAGTTCGGACCGGTTGACGCTGTTGGCGTAGTAAAGGCCGGCCAGCGCCGTCAGCAGCAGCAGGCCCAGCGTAATGCCGATCATCAACTCGACCAGCGAGACGCCTTGCTGGCGCAGCAAGAGCCTGCGGCGCGCCCTGGTCATGACAACACTCCGATCCTGACTTGCGTGCTGACCGCGCGGCGATTCGCGTCATTGCCATACTGTCCCTGTCCGCAAGGCAAGGACGGCGCAACCGTCTGCGTAAAGCCTTGCCACGCGACCGTGACGCGATAGATCTGGTTGGCCACATCCACGTTCTCGATGCAGCCGCGCGCGCCGATCATGGCGCCGACGGCCTGCGCACCACTTGCACTGACCCGCGCTTCGGCGCTGCCAAGCAATGCCGTATTCCAGGCCGCCAGGTCGCTGGTGGCCATGGCCTGTTGCGCCGCCGTGCCCTGCGTGCAAGCCGCGGGGGCTACAGCGCCAGTGCCCAGGCTCATGCCGGTGGCGCCATTCGAATAGCAGGTGGCGATCTGCCGGTTGGCATTGATCCGCGTGGCCATGTCCTGCAGCAGGGCAAGCGCCTGGACGCGCTGGTAGGACTCCATCTCGGACTGGCTGGAGCGCGCGACCAGCCCCGCCGTTCCCATCAGGGCGACCAGCAGGATGACGAGCGCGACCAGGACTTCGATCAGCAGGAAGCCCCGCTGCCGGGCCTTGCGCGCGCTCGATGCCCGCGTGGGGAAACGCCTCATGAACAAGCTCCTGCGGACGATGCGACCCGGCCGGTCTGGCTGATCTGGACGCATACGGTTGAGGCGCTGGTGGCCCCGCTCGATGGCGCTACCTGGAAGGTCTGCGTGCCGCCGCCCGTGAGGCGGCCGTCGTTGCCCACGCTCAGCGTGTTGCCCGCGCTGGCGGCAATGGTGAGCCCGTTGTACGGGCCGAAGCTGCGCACGGTCTCGGCGCCGACCGCGACGATCCAGCCGCCGGTCCACGCGGCGCCGGTCGCCGCCATGCTGACGGTGGCATTGCGCTTGACGGCCTCGCTGCGCGCCAGCACCAGCGCAGACGACACGTCAAGCGCCGCGCCGCGGACGCGCTGCATCGCGATCATCGACTGAAACGAAGGCGCCGCCATGAACGCGACGATGCCCAGCACGGTGACGACGGCGATCAGCTCGACGAGCGTGAAGCCGCCACGCGCCGGGCGCTGGCGAGCCGCGCGGGAAATGAACGGATTGCACGAAGTGCGCGGCGCCACAGGCGAGACTCTGGCGGACATGGTCACTTCCAGCAGGTGGTGCCGCTGCCCGAGGCTGACTTGACGCCGGCATTGGTCAGCGTCAGCGTGCCGCAGGCCGTGTCAGCGCTCAACTGGGCGCCCTGAGGCGCCGCGTCGATGCGGTAACCAGGAGGGGGACCCGCGACGGGGGTGATCGTCACGGTGTACTTGGAAGCGACTTCGGGCGGCAGCGTGGTATACCCGAGCGTAGTCATGTTGGCCGCATAGGCGCGGTTGTCCAGCAGGAACCGCTCCTGTGCGCCGGAAATTTCAAGCATCAGCGCTGCCGCTGCAGCCCGGTTCGAGCGCACGACGTACTGCGTGTAGGAAGGAATTGCGATCGACGCCAGGATCCCGATGATCGCCACCGTGATCATCAGCTCGATCAGCGTAAACCCGCGTGTCGGCCTGGCGCGGCGCGAACGCGCGCGCGCATGCCGGCATGGCACGCCGGCAATCCCAGACCTGCTTACCCCAATGACCCGAAACGACAGCCCGAAACGCTTGACCCTGCTGTCGTGTCGCACTGCCGGGCTTCTATGTCCCATGCCGCGCTCCGATGCATATTATGTGCTGGATGACCTATTTCCAGCGCTATGGCGCGAAGTGTAAGCCACGCTTTTACACGGGTCAAAGAAATTACTATGTCGGGACCGCGGCGTTGCAGCGACAAGACAGATTGCGCAGGCAACCGCAACCCCACGATCGACTGGGGTTATGCCGGCAAGACAGCCGCGACCGCGCCGGTAAAGCGTTCGACGATATTGTCGATGTCCTTCGCCGTGCAGATGAACGGCGGTGCGAACAGCACGTGGTCGCCGTGTACGCCGTCGACGGTGCCGCCCATCGGATAGACCAGCAAGCCGTTCCTGACCGCCGCGGCCTTCAGCTTCGCGTGGGTCTTGAGCTGGGGGTCGAGCGTCGCCTTGCTGTCGCGATCGGCGACGAATTCCACGCCGACGAACAGGCCGCGCCCGCGGATGTCGCCCACGTTCGGGTGGTTGCCGAACACCTCGCGCAGGCGCGCGCGCAGTTGCTCGCCGCGCTCGCGCACATTGGCCAGCAGCTTGTCTTCGGCAATGGTGCGCTGGACGGCCAGCGCGGCGGCGCACGCCGTGGCATGGCCGATATAGGTGTGCCCGTGCTGGAAGAAGCCGCTGCCGCCGACGATGGTGTCGTAGATGCGGCGCGTGGAGATCATCGCGCCGATCGGCTGGTAGCCGCCGCCGAGGCCCTTGGCGATGGTGACGATGTCGGGCACCACGCCATCCTCCTCGCAAGCGAAGAGATAGCCGGTGCGGCCCATGCCGGACATGACCTCGTCCAGGATCAGCAGCACGCCGTACTTGTCGCACACGGCGCGGATGCGCTTCAGGTAGTCCGCCACCGGCGGCACGGCGCCGGCCGTGGCACCGACCACGGTCTCCGCGACAAAGGCCGCCACGTTCTCGGGCCCGAGCTCCAGGATCTTGGCCTCGAGTTCGTCGGCCAGCCGTTGCGCGTACTGGACATCGGTCTCGCCGGCCGCCTGGTCGCGATAGGCGTAGCAGGGCGACACATGATGGGCCGGCACCAGCAGCGGCAGAAACGGCTCGCGACGCCAGGCGTTGCCGCCGATGGCCAGCGCGCCGAGCGTGTTGCCGTGGTAACTCTGGCGCCGCGCAATGAAATGGCGGCGGCTGCCCTGCCCCAGCTCGACAAAGTACTGCCGGGCGAGCTTGAGCGCGGCCTCGACCGCCTCGGAACCGCCCGAGACGAAATAGACATGATCGAGGTCGCCGGGCGCGGCCTCCGCCAGCGTCTGCGCCAGCGTCTCGGACACCTCAGTGGTGAAGAACGAGGTATGGGCGTAGGCAATGGTGTCGAGCTGCGACTTGATTGCCGCGATCACGCGCGGATGGCCATGGCCCAGCGACGACACCGCCGCGCCGCCCGACGCGTCGAGGTAGCGCCGGCCTTCGCTGTCAACCAGCTCGATGCCGTGGCCGGCGACCGCGACCGGCAGGGCCTGGCGGGGATTGCGATGAAAGACGTGGGTCATGGCGATCGTTCCTGCAATGAGAAGAGGAATAGGCAACGGGAATCGGGCAGCGCGCCGCCGGCTTACAGCTTCCGGACCCGATGGTCGATATACAGCCAGCGCGGCAACGCGGTGCCCAAGTATAAGGAGAAGGCGCCGCGAATTGCAACATATGTTGCATAAATATAGTCACGGGAATCGGATGGATCACAGGGTCGGAAGCGCGCCGGGACGCCCGTCGTCGGCCAATGCGCAGGCCGCATCACACATCCGGGGGATGCCGTGCCGCGCCCGGCTGTGCAACAATCGTTACAACCTTGATCCGGAGCTTCAATGTCGTCCACCAGCATCACCCCGCCAGAAGACCTGGACGCCCTGGAAGCCCGGCTGCGCGCGAGCTATCCGACGCTGAGCGTGCAGTTCCAGAGTGGCGCGCGCTACCTGCTGGACCATCCCCAGGATGTGCCGGTGCTGTCGATGCGCAAGATCGCCGTCAGTGCGGGGGTGCAGCCGGCCACGCTGGTGCGGCTGTCGCAGCATCTGGGCTTCGAAGGCTGGCAGGGCCTGCGCGAACTGTTTGTCGACGCCCTGCGCGGCGGCGCGCAGCCCTACGCGCGCCGGGCCCGCCAGGTGGTGAAGGACGGCGGCACCAGCCGCATGCTCGGCGAGATGCTCGAAGCCCAGCACAACAATCTCGACCAGATCGGCGCCGGCAACGAGAAAGCCCTGCAGACCGCCGCGGAACTGCTGTCGGCCGCGGCCTGCGTGCATGTGGCGGGGTTCCGTTCATGCTTCCCGATCGCGTACACCTTCCACTACGTCTACCGGCTGTTCCGCAGCACCGTGCAACTGGTGCGCGGCGATGCGGGCAGCCTGGAGATGGAGCTGCGCGCCTTCGGCCCGCGCGACGCCGTGCTGGTGGTCAGCTTTGCGCCGTATTCGCAGGAGATCATCCGCGTGGCCAGCGCGGCGCGCGAGGCCGGCTGCAAGGTCGTGGCCCTGACCGACAGCTCGGTCGCCCCGATTGCGCTGGCCGCCGATTGCACGCTGCTGTTCTCGGTGGAAAGCCCGTCGTTCTTCCCGTCGATCACGGCCGGCATCGCCACGGTCGAAGCCCTGGTCGAGCAACTCCTTGCACGTAAAGGCAAGGGCGCCATCCGTGCGCTGGAACAGGCAGAAGGCGAACTGCACCGCGCCGGCGCCTACGTGCCGGCTGACCGCGGCTGACCACCGGCTACTCGAACGCGTGGTCGTTCGGGTTGGCGTAGGCCTTCTTCACCGGCTCGCTCATCGGGAACTCGAAGTTGATGTTCTTGGGTGGCACGGGCTTGAGGAACCACTTGTCGTAAAGGGCATTGATCTCGCCGCTCTTCATCAGGCCGGTCAGCACGCCGTCGACCAGCTGCTTGAAGCCGGGATCGTCCTTGCGCATCATGAAACCGTAGGCTTCGAACGATTGCGGCGTGCCGACCACCACCCAGTCGCCCGGATTCGGCGCGAGCGTGCGGGCACCGGACAGCAGCACGTCGTCCATCATGAACGCGGCCACGCGTCCCGACTGCAGGATCAGGAACGATTCGCCATAGTCCTTGGCGCTCTGGATCGTGATATTGGCGTGCTTCTCGTCGTTCAGCTTGCGCAGGATGCGCTCGGAAGTCGTCCCCGCATTGGTGACCACCGCCTTGCCAGACAGGTCGGAGAAGTCATGCACCGGGCTGCCCTTCTTCACCAGCAGCCGCGTGCCGGCCACGAAGAACGTGGTCGAGAACGCCACCTGCTCCTGCCGCGACTTCAGGTTGGTGGTCACGCCGCACTCCAGGTCCACCGTGCCGTTCTGCACGAGCGAGATGCGGTTCTGCGACGTGACCGGCACCATGCGGACCTGCAGGTTGGCCACGCCGGTCTCCTTCTTCACCTCGTTCACCACGCGGTCGCAGAGATCCTGCGAAAAGCCGATCACCTTCTGGTTGCTGTCGTAGTACGAGAAAGGGATCGACGACGTACGGTGGCCGATCGAGATGGTGCCGGACGCCTTTACCTTGCTCAGCGTGGGGCTGCCGGCTACGTCGACGGCCTGCGCGGCGCCGGCGACCAGGGTGCCGGCCATGGCCAGGCTCAGGCAGGTGAGTTTCATGGGATGCATGGTGGCTCCTTTGAATGGCGATGTTGGGGGCGCCGTCGAGGTGATGGGATGCTAGGTGTTTAGCAACGTATGTTCCATCATGGATTACCATGAAACGCTTGTTCTACTTATCCTGTTCCCCTCCTCCGTCTTTCAGCCAGGGCGCAATCCAGCCCTCAATCCGTACACTTGGTCCGATAGGTCTCCTGCAGTTCCTTCTTGGGTCGTTCCCTTTCGAGTTCGGGCACTACCCTGCCCTGGGCGGTTTCAATGGACTGACCACCGACCTGGTACTCGCGTTTGGGTGCCCCGCCAATCTGCGCCGCCAGTTCGCGGCATTCGGCGGCGAGCGATTCGCTGCGGGATTCGGGCCGGTACGGCGACGAACCTTCCTGTACCGCATTCCCGATGGCCGCGGCGGCGGCGTCCTTGCCGTCCTGCCGCTGCGCGTGGGCGCTGCACACGGTGCCAAGCGCAAGGATTGCGGCAAGGCGGAACATCCGTTTGAATCGACTCTGCATGACAGGTTCTCCTTTGTTATGCGTGGCTCGCGGCACGTAGTATCGCCCAGCCCGGGACGCTACTGCTCCGAGCGCCTCTCCGCGTGTACCTTCTCATCGAACTGCCAGTCGCGTCGCATCATCACGTAGGTGAATGACGTCGACCAGCCGATCAGGATCAGGCCGACCAGCGGTTCGATACTGGCGATCAGGCGGCTCGCGCCGACCGGGTAGATATCGCCCAGGCTCTGCGTGGTGTAGGTCTCCAGGGCGAAGTAGACATAGATCACCGGCGTGATCTCGCGGCTGCCGGTCAGGCCGCCCAGGCCAAGACCGTGGTCGCATATCCAGAACCCCAGCGCAAAGACCATGGCCTCCAGGCAGTGGACCACGATGATGCACATGATCAGCACGCCGATATTGACGCGCCCGCTCCAGCGACTGGGGTGCAGCGCCGAGAACAGCCGCAGCGCTTCATAGTGGATGGCCACCACCGTCACGGTCAGGATGGCGGCGCACAGCAAGGCCAGGGAGTAGTGCTCGGCGGTGAATTCCATGCGCGGTCAGGACGGTCGGGACGATGCCAGCCAGTGCGGTACCTCGAACATAACACCGGAATGCCTGCCGGGGCACCTTCGCAGCAGGATCCCGGGCGCCGCCATCGCGCATCGACTATGCTGGATTTCCCAACCTCATGAACGGGAGGGAACGTGCGCAAGACTCTTTCTGTCCTCGCGGCAATCCTGCTGGCTGGCGCCAGCACCGTTGCCCTGGCCCATAACTGTCCCAACGAGATGAAGGCGATCGACGCCAAGCTCTCGACCAAGCCCGCGCTGTCGCCGGAAGACGCCGCACGCGTGCAGAAGCTGCGCGCCGAAGGCGAGGCCTACCACAAGGCCGGCCAGCATGATGACGCCATGAAGTCGCTGCTCGAGGCGAAGAAGATCCTCGGCATCTGACGCTGTCCGCACCACAAGGAAACGCCGCCCGCGCAGGTCAGCCCGCGCGGGCGGTTTCTTTGTTGCGGGAGGATGAAGTGGACGCGATCCGCGTCAGGTTCCGGCGCCCACCTGCTGGATCACGCCATTGGGCGCCACCAGGTAATAGTTCGCACCGACCCCGACCCAGTGCGTGCCCTTGCGCGGCGCCGGCAGGCTGTATTGCTTCCAGTCATCGATCACATACTGGCGGTCGCGGAACTCGGTGGGCAGGCGATCGCCCTTCTTCCATTCCTGGACCTGCATATAGGGCGACGTGGCAGCGGCAGAGGCCGGCGCAGCGGGCTCGGCCATCTTCGACTTGCCCTTGTGCTGGGCAAAGCTGGCGGAAGCCGTGAGGACGCCAGCGATCAGCAACAGCGCGGGTAGCGCTTTTTTTGTCTTCATGGTGATCTCCTTGCGTACGGAAGGGCGAACTGCCGGTGCAACCGGACAGCCACTACCAGCTTAGTCACAAATCGCCGCATGCGCTTTCAGCAGCCGTTGGAGTGCCTCGCCGGGCACCCATTCACGCGAGCTCCCCACCAGGCACTCGAACCACGCTCAGTTGCCCGCAGCGACCGAGAGCCAGCCCTCTTCCGTGCTCGCGGCCGTTACCTGCCTGGCGATCGAACCCGCCAGTCGCGTGGCGTCGGCGTAGATGCTGTCGCGCTTCGCTTCGGACACGCCGTGCGCGCCCGTGCCGGCCGCGGCGGCCGTGGCAATGTGGCCAGCCGCCGCCCCCACGCCGGCGGTCTCGGCAACACCGGGCATATGGCCGCTGTCGGCCGTCGCAACGAAGCTTTGCAGCGGCACCGGCGCACCGTTGGCGGGCTTGTACGAGATCCGCACGGCAACGCCGACTTCGCTCTTGCCGGCGCCCAGGCCAATCAGCAGGCGACGGCGGCTGGAGCCTTCATCGATCTTGCTGAAATCGCCATCGACGATCAACGCGCTGGCATTGGCCGGGGCCGGGCCATCGGCACGCACGGCATGCAGCCCCTCGGCTTGCAACTGGCGCACGATCTCGTCCGCCACGTGTTCGCTGGCTTCCGCGGCCGTGCCGGACTGCGTGCTGGCGGACGCGCCCCCGGAGGCCATCGTCTTCAGCTTCTGCGCGAAACCACCGTCCAGCTTCACTTGCCCCGCCTCGGCCTTGAACGCATGCACATAGATGACGTCCGCGTGCACCGGCTGCATCAGGCCGGTTTGCTGGATGCCGGTCACGCCGGCGCTGGCGCAGCCGGCGGCAAGCATCGCGCTTGCAGCAACGGCGGCAACGGCCAGGCGCTTGGTGTTCAGGGCGAGAGCTTGGAAGGGGGTACGCATATCAGGTCCTTTGTCGGGGGCGGGTGCCATTCAGTGGTCGGGAACGCTGTCATCGCGAGTTGTTGCGGTGCGTTGCGTCTCGGTGACCAAAGTATGGAAATTCCCTCTGCAAAGCGCCATGCGGCAATTATTTCGCGCGATGTCACGGCGTGGCGCCATGACGTGCGCCGATGCGCTAAACGCCTGGCGTGTGCAACGGCAGCGTCACCACGGCCTCCAGGCCGCCGCCATCGCGCGCGCGGAACTGCAGCGAGCCGCCGTGCAGGCGCGCAATGCGATCGACGATCGCCAGGCCAAGGCCGGTGCCGCCCGAGTGGCTGCGCGCATTGGCGCCGCGGCTGAACGGCGCCTTGAGCTGCTCCAACTCCGCCGCCGTGATGCCGGTGCCGCGATCGCACACGGCAATGCAAGCGTGTTGGCCGTCGCGCCACGTGCGCACGCCGAGGCCGGTCTTGCCGTAGACGACCGCGTTCTGCATCAGGTTCATCAGCAGGCGCAGCAGGCTGACGGGCCGGTACGGAACCGGCGGCAGATCGCCGAGCGAGAGCGCGAACGCATGGCCGAGCCCGGCGAAGTCCGACGCGAGCTGGCCGACCAGCGCGTTGAGATCCCCGGGCTGCGGCAGCTCTTTCTCGCCGCTGCCCGCATAGTCCATGAACTGCTGCAGGATGGTCTCGATGTGATCGAGATAGCCTTCGGCCGATGCCACGAAGTCCTCATCGGCGCCACGCGGGATCGACATGGCCATCGCCAGTCGCAGCTTGGTCAGCGGCGTGCGGATATCGTGCGAGACCCCGGCGAGCATCAGCGCGCGCGTCTGCTCGGCCTGCTGCAGCGCCTGCGTCATCTGGTTGAAGGCGCTGCTGACCTGGGCGATTTCCGTGGGGCCATCCGTCGGCAGCGGCGGCGGTGATTCGCCCGCGCAGATGTGGCGCGCGGCCTGCGCCAGGTCCCGCAGCGGACGGTTCAGGTGAAGCTGGATCAGGTAGCCGGTCAACGCGGCCAGCAAGGCCAGCGCGGTCGACAACACCAGTGCCGTGGCGATGCCGCCCGCGCGCGCATCCTCGGTCATCGGCATGGCGACCCAGCGCGGGAGGTCCGCCACATGCAACCGGATCCATAGCCGTTCGTCATCGCCGGACTGCCATCGCACTGGCATGTCGGGCGGCAGGTGGCGCTGCAGGGCCTCCAGGAACACGTCGCGCTGGTAAGTGCGGAACAGCAGCAGCACGTTCGGGTCCGCCCGCGGCGGAGCCTGTTCGGGGTCCTGCAATTGCGCGCCGAGCCGCTGCGCCACCGCACCGCCCGTGCCTGCCGGCATGGCGCCCAGCACGCCGTCGAGCATCTTCACGTAGTCGGAAAAAATAATGGCTGCGCGCTCGATGCGGGGCCGCTGCACGAAATGCAGCAGCACGCTCAGGGAACAGGCCTGCGTGATCGCCACCAGCACGACCAGCAGCGCGATATTGCGCGCGAGCAGCGAGCGCGGCACCCCGATGCGCATCACGACTCGACGCCGGCCACCAGCATGTAGCCGACGCCCCACACGGTCTTGATAAAGCGCGGCTTGGACGGATCGTCCTCGACGATCTGGCGCAGCCGCAGGATCTGCACGTCGATGCTGCGATCGAGCGCATCGTGATCGCGTCCGCGTGCGCGCGCGAGCAGGTTGTCGCGGCTCACGGCGCGGTTGGGTGAAGAGCCCAGCGCGTGCAGCAACAGCATCTGCGCGGAATGCACCTCCACCGGCTCGCCGCGCCGCATCAGCGTCTGCTTGCCGACATAGAAAGTGAAATCGCCGAAGCGCAGCGTTTGCGAGGTCACGGTCGGATCGCCCGCGGCCATTTTCTGGCGACGCAGCAGCGCGCGCACGCGCGCCACCAGTTCATCGGGCACGAAGGGCTTGGCAAGGTAGTCGTCGGCGCCGGTTTCCAGGCCCGCCACGCGGTCCATCGGATCGCCCTTGGCGGTCAGCATCAGGATCGGCAGCGTCTGCCCTTCGGCGCGCAGGCGGCGGCAGATGGCGAGGCCGTCCTCGGGCTCCATCATCAGGTCCAGCACGAGCAGGTCATAGGGCTCCCGGTGCAGGTGGCGGTCGAGCTGCTTGCCGTCGGCGACCGCGCGCACGCGGAATCCGTGCCCGGTCAGGAAGCGTTGCAGCATATTGCGCAGCTCGGCTTCGTCGTCGAGCACGATAATCCTGTTCACCTGCTCCATGGCGGGTTCTCCGGCATAGGCCTCGCCCCACGGCGTCCTGGAGAAACAATACACAAGACGGGCACTGCCATCATCGTTCTCCGTGGTATAGCCGGCGCACGCCGTCGAGCAGGACGCTGCGCGAGGTATCCGTTACACGATGTGCGCGGGCACCCACATGCCGCCGGCCCAGTGGCCCGGCACCATGACCGCGGCCCTCGGCGGGCGTGCCACATACACCGTGCGAGGCGCGACATACACGGTGCGCGGCAGCGGAGCCGCGCCAACGACAACCGTCGTCGGGGGCGGCGGCACTGCGACTACCACCTTTGCGGGCGGAGGCGCGACATAGACGGTGGCCGGTGAGGGCGGGGAGGGCGGGATATAGACCGTGGCCGGTGGCGGCGGGACAACCACCGGCGGCGTAGCCACGGCCACGACCGCAGTGCCTGTCGTCACGGTGCCCGTGGCAACGGCCGTGCTGCCGTGGACGACGGTGCTGCCGCCGCCCGTGGTCACGACGCCCGGCGCTACGCTGGTCGCGCTGCCGGCGTGCGTAACTGTGCCGCCATCCGCACCGGTGACCGTGCCCGAGCGCGCACAGGTCGCGACGGCGCAGGTCGTCGAGGCCGAGTGGCCCACGGTGTTGCCGTTCGCGCCAGTCACGGTGCCTGACGAGGCGTACTGGCCAGCACCTTCGCGCGTCACCGATCCTGCGGTATTGGCGGTTTGCCCGTCCGGCCCGGTAAGGCTGCCGGTGTGCGAGCACGTGCCGCCGGCGCAACTGGTATTGCCATCGTGCTGCACCGAGCGGCCGTTCGGGCCGGTCGCGGTGCCGCTGTTCGAGAACTGCCCCGGCGCGTTGCGAGTCACGGTGCCGGTGTTGGTGGCCAGGCCGCCGTAAGGGCCGACCACGCCACCGGCATGCGAGCAGCTGCCGCCACCGCAGGAGCCGAAGTGCGCGCCGTTGTAGGTGCCGCGCGGCGTGTAGGCCGTTCCGTGGCCGGACCACCCGGCCAACGCCGGGGTGCTGGCCAGGACGATCAGCGCACCGGTGGCGGCGGCAAGCAGGCGGGGAAAGCGTGAGGTCATGTCAGGTCCTTCAGTTTCGGTTTCGGCCGGCCAGTGCGGCGGCAACGGACCGAACTATAGGAGGACATCCCGCGCCTGTCGCCGTGGAAAAGATGTCGCGGTATTTCACGGCGCGGGGCGGCTGCGCGGCGTCCAGGCGCTATGGCGCGGTCTTCCCCACTTTTTCATCCCGCGCCGAATAATCGTAAAGATGCGTGTTGTCCGGCGTCTCCCCCACCCTGGTACCCAGCGGGTGGAACAGAACGCCGCGCCGGAAATTCCGGCTGTCCGACCTGGCGTTACGGTTGGCAAGCTCGGCGGCCTCGGCATAGGCCATCGGGACCTTCTCTTTCTCGATTTCGAGCCGCAACGTCTGCTCGTCGACGCGCACGCTGTACCGGCCCAGGTTGTAGAGCAGATACATGGCATAGAGGTTGTCGAAGTCCTTGTAGGCGCCCTGCTCCCGGCGGAAATCCAGCGACAGGACCGAAGGAAAGCGATTGGGCAAATCCTTGAAGGCGACCTGGTCTTCCTCCAGCGGGTCCACATAGGTCGATCCGCCATACTTCTTGTACAGCACGACATCCATGCCGTAGCCGCGCGCGCCCCACTCGCGGATGAGCTTCATCGCCATCTCGGTCGGAACGTTGGCGTTGGCGGCGGCGACCACCCGGCGTCCGGACAGGATCCTGGCGCTCGTCACCGCCAGGTCCTTGTAGCCGGCGCCATACCGGAATGCCGCGCCAGTGGTCTTGGCGCAATTCAGGCGCAAGTAGTCATACCGGATCTCGCCCCGGTGATACTCGGTGTTCCGGGCGCGCCCGTGGTAATCGTCATTGATGCGCCGGAAGTAGGCAGCCAGCGCGGCCTTGTCGCTCGCGGGCACGCCGTGCACGCGCACGCCAATCACCGAGCGCTTGTAGATCTCGCCGAAGTCCAGGCCGAACGAGGCCGTCGGCGCCACCGAGGAGACCGTCCTGAACAGGTATTCCTGCTTCGGGATGGCGACCATCAGGTCATCGGTGTAATGGCCCGCCGCGTGCTTGGCGTCGCGGTCGGCATAGAAGTTGGCCGAATAGACGACATCATCGCCGGGGACCTGGTCGCGAATGGCCAGGGCAATATGGCCAGCGGAGCCGCCCTTGGAAGTACCGAAGCTGATCAACAGCTCGAGGTCATAGGGATCGGCGCGCAGGGCATCGGCGATTTCCACGAGATTGGCAGGTTCGGGGCCGCCCTTGCTGCCGAAGTCCGCGGCGCCCGCTGCCGTCGACAGCAGCGCGGCGATCGTCACGGCCACTGCCGCCAGCCCTGAGTTGCCAGGCAGATTCCCGATCGACGACAGCAGCATCCGCTTGCATGCCAGCACAGGCCACATCGCACCACCCCCGAAGTTTGGCGATGCCGCGATTATTACCGGGGGTGGCGGAACGCGTCGAGCCGGCAAGACCCGCGGCCGGACTCAGGCCGTGCCGGTCGTCACGGCCGGGGGCTCAGGCGTGCGGTGAATCGCCGGCCGCGACCGTCACGCCGCACTCGCTCGCGACCTCGAGCAGCCTGGCGATATCGGGCGGGCCGGGCGGGATCTCCTCATCGATCCGGGTGAACAGGCGGGAAGCCATGCCGCCCTGGCTGGTGACGGAGATCATCTCGCCGCCGCCGACGCCAAATCTGAAGTGATGCATGGTGCCGGCAGGCACATGCACGAACGTGCCGGGCGTGGCAGTGATGACCTGGTCGTCGTAGCCGATGTCGATGGTGCCGCGCGTGATGTAGAACGACTCGTCCCAGTCGTGGCAGTGCGGCGGCGGTCCGCTGCCCTCTTCGCCCTGTTGCAGGAAGACCTCATAGCCTTGCGTGGCGGTGTTTGGCGCCAGCACCGTGATCTTCTCTCCGACCACGTTGAGCGCGCGCGCATGCGCATCGGGAGTCACTGCGAAGGGTTGGGGCTTCATGGTCGGTTGCCTCCGGCAACGCAGGCCCCTGAGGGGCCTGTGCTGTCTGCAGAAGTGACCACCGGCGTCGTCGGTTGCGCGCGGGGCCAGCGCCCGCATTGCTCGATGCAGCCGACGGCGGGACGTTGCTGATCCTCGAACCAAGATAGCAGACGCCCCGCGCCGCGCACACCTTATGTGCGTGCGGACCGATGCATGAGCGGGCTTACCAGTGGAAGCCAGCAGCCACGCTCGCGCCGTAGGTGCTGCGCGCCGTGCTGCCGAATGGGTGCCGATCGCGATACTGCCTGGCGCCGTGGCCTGCGCATTGGCACCCCAGTGCCGTCTACGCAAAAGAGAAAGGTTATTCGGAAAATTGCGGGGGCGGCGTGCTTGGCATGCGCTGCTGTTTCGCCGGCGTAGCCGGCGACCTACTTTCTTGTCCGAGCGACAAGAAAGTAGGCAAAGAAGCGCGTTTACTTGTCCTAGCGGACGAATATTGATCGTAGTGTGCGAAGAATTTCGTACGGGTATGAACTTCAGAGAATGCCCGGCTGCCTGCCGCGTGGAGCGCGTCCGCCTGCAGGCTCTCCGGCAATGATTGAACCAGCCCCGAAACTGTCCGTGGCCCGACACTGCGAACGCCATCGCATCATCGCCTACGGCTGCTGCGCGGCTCAGTAGTCGGCAGGTGGGACGACATCAACAGCGCAGATGCTGGTGCCAAGAAGAAGGCCCGCGCATTGAGCCGGCGCGCGCCATGATGAAAGCGTTAGGGCAAGCGCGATCCTCGCCCCGTTATCCCGGAATTGTCAGTGAGACGCTCCTTCCACTGCGCCAATCCCGGTCTCCGAACGCAGCTCCTGCGCCTCGAAGCCCGCCTTGTCCACGCGAGCGCGCGTGGAACTGTCCGTCAGCGAGAAGATCCAGATGCCGACAAAGCCGATCGTCATCGAGAACAGCGCCGGAGAGGTGTAGGGGAACGGCGCATCCTTGAAGTGGAACACGTCTACCCAGACAGCCTGCGACAGGACGGTCAGCACGACTGCCGACAGCAGGCCGAGGAAGCCGCCGATCGTCGCACCGCGCGTGGTGCAGCCCTTCCACAGCACCGACATGAACAGCACCGGGAAATTCGCCGAGGCCGCGACGGCGAACGCCAGCGACACCATGAACGCGATGTTCTGCTTCTCGAACACGATGCCCAGCACCACCGCAACAATACCCAGCACGATCGTCGTGATCTTCGACACGCGCAGTTCCTCGGCGCTGGTTGCCTTGCCGTGCTTGAAGACGGTCTGGTACAGGTCGTGCGACACGGCCGACGCGCCGGCGAGCGTGAGACCAGCCACGACCGCCAGGATCGTCGCGAACGCCACGGCCGAGATGAAGCCGAGGAACACGTTGCCGCCCACCGCGCTGGCCAGGTGCACCGCCGCCATGTTGACGCCGCCAAGCAGCTTGCCGCTGCCATCCTGGAAGCTCGGGTTGGTCCCGACCAGCACGATCGCGCCAAAGCCGATGATGAACGTGAGGATGTAGAAGTAGCCGATCCACGTGGTCGCCCAGAACACCGACTTGCGCGCTTCCTTGGCGTTGGGCACGGTGAAGAAGCGCATCAGGATGTGCGGCAGGCCGGCCGTGCCGAACATCAGCGCGATGCCGAACGAGATCGCCGAGATCGGGTCCTTGATGAAGTTGCCCGGGCTCATGATCGAGTCCTTCTTGGCATGGACTTCTACCGCCTTGGCAAACAGCGCCTCGGGGCTGAAGTGATACTGGGCCAGCACCATGAAGGCCATGAACGTGGCGCCGCCAAGCAGCAGGCACGCCTTGATGATCTGCACCCACGTGGTGGCGGTCATGCCGCCGAACAGCACGTACACCATCATCAGCGCGCCGACGATCACCACCGCGACCCAGTACTCCAGGCCGAACAGCAGCTTGATGAGCTGGCCCGCGCCGACCATCTGCGCGATCAGGTAGAACGCCACCACCACCAGCGTGCCCGATGCCGCGAAGGCGCGGATCGGTCCCTGCTTGAAGCGGTACGCGGCGACGTCGGCAAAGGTGAAGCGGCCAAGGTTGCGCAGCCGTTCGGCCATCAGGAACGTGATGACCGGCCAGCCCACCAGGAAGCCGATGGAATAGATCAGGCCGTCATAGCCGTTGGCATAGACCGCCGCCGAGATGCCCAGGAACGAAGCCGCGGACATGAAGTCCCCGGCAATCGCCAGGCCGTTCTGGAAGCCCGTGATGCCGCCGCCGCCCGTGTAGAACGCCGCGGCCGACGTGGTCCGCTTGGCCGCCCACTTGGTGATGAACAACGTGCCGATCACGAACAGCACGAACATGCCGATGGCGGTCCAGTTGGTCGGCTGCTTGACCGCCTGCCCAAGGTCGCCCCCTGCCGCCAGCGCGGCCGTCGAAAGCAGCAGCGTGCCGCTGGCGAGGATTGCGTGGTTCGCTTTCATGCCACCTCCCGCTTGATCTGCTCGGTCAGTTCGTCATAGGCGTGGTTGGCATGGCGAACATAGAGACCGGTGATGACCACGGTGAAGATAATCACGAACAGGCCGATCGGCATGCCCCATGTCATCACGCCCGCGCCTGTCTTCGTGGCGAGCAGGTCCTTGTCGAAGGCGATCAAAAGTACATACCCGTAGTAGATCACGAGCATCACCGCGGTCAGCGCCCAGCCGAGCCGCGAGCGCTTCTGCACAAGTTCGCGATACGTCGGGTTGGCCTTCAGTCTTGCGACCAGTTCTTCGTTCATCTGTGTCTCCTGCCAATCGTGCTACGGCCTTGCCGTGGGCTGACCGTGCATGCGCCAGCAGCGCATGCGCGGTGGTCTCAGCCCCGGTCCGTGACGATAAGGTAAGGCCTGCCCCTTACCTGCTTCTTACACGGGACAGGCCTTCGCACCGGGGAAAACACGTAGATGATGCGTGAAGGAGACTGCGACGGCACTGGCAGCGGCGCGCATGCGCGCAAGTGCGGCAACGGACATGCGCGGCAGGCAGGCCGCTGACAGCGCGCGCCGCTGTCAGCAAGCCGTAAGCATCAGAACTTGTGCCGCATGCCGAGCGCAACGCCGACCATCGACGTGGCGCCGTTGCCGAGCACATAGCTGTTGCCGAGCGCCTGCGTGCCGCCGCCGAGATCCTCGACGCCGCGCAGGCCCCAGCGCGACCCCGACATGCCGCCCGATGTCAGCCGCACCACGTCATGCGCGGGGCCGGGGTTGAACCCGTTGGCGGCCGTCGGCACGGCGCCGGCATGGCTCACGTACTCGATGCTCGCATCGACCACGCCGTAGAGCGTGACGCCCGACTGGGCCCACGCGGAACAGGAACTGGCAAGCACCACGGCGGCTGCAAATCGATGAAATCTCACTCTGCTATCTCCTCTGTTGTTGTGATGTGTCTGGTCGCACTCATTCAGGCTTCACGCCGGCGTCAGCGATAACCTTCTCCCAGCGCGCCTTCTCCGCGTCGATGAAACGAGCACCGTCCGCGCGCGACATCGGCATCGGATATGTGCCGAGGTCTTTCAGGCGATCGATGAAGGCTTGCTGAGACAGGCTCTGGTTGACCGCCGCATTGATCCGGTCGAGCACCGGCATGGGCGTGCCCTTCGGCGCGAAGATCGTGAACCAGCCTTTGGCGACCAGGCCCGGTGCGGCCTCTTTGGCCAGCGCAATGCCTTCCAGGCCGGGCAACGGCGCATCGGATGTCACGGCGAGCGCCTTGAGCCGCCCCGCGCGAACGAGCGGCAGCAGCGGCGCGATGCCATCGACATAGACCGGGATATCACCCTTCACCACGGCCTGGATCGCCTGTGTCGTCCCACTGAAACTGACCTGGCGGAATTTCGTGCCCTGCAGCTGGCCCATCATCTCGGCCGTCAGGTGCGGCACCGAGCCGCGCGTAGGGCTGCCGATCACCACATCGTCAGGATGCGCCTTGCCGTCGCGCAGCACGTCGGACAGGTTCTTGTACGAAGTGGCCGTGCCCGCCACGAACATCATCGGCGTGTAGGCCACCGTGGCGGCCACGGCGGTATCGCGCTGGATGTCGAACTTCGCCTCCTTGTACATCACCGGCGTCGTCACGGCCGCGGCCGCGTGGAACAGGACCAGCGTGTAGCCGTCGGCGGGCGCCTGCTTCAATGCGCTCATGGCCACGATGCCATTGCCGCCCGGTTTGTTCTCCACGATCACCTGCTGCTTCCATGCGCTCGTCAGGCGTTCCGCCACCTGCCGCGCAATGATGTCGGGCGCGCTGCCCGCAATGGAGGGGACGAGGATGCGGATCATCCGGTCCGGATAGGCGTCCGCGTGCGCGCTCGGCGCAAGGATGGAACCGGCCAGCAAGGCCAGGGCAAGAAGGGGGCGCTTCATGTTGTCTCCGACGTCTGTTGCGCCTGACCCGAATGGCCGGCGCTTTATTTGATATGCACTCAAATAAACATTGTAGTTTTATTGACTGCATCTCAAATAAGTAGATACCACTAGCGCCTGCCGCGCTGCGAAAGTCAGTGAGGGGAAATCAGTAAGAGGGAGTGTGGCCGCTTAAGTGGGGCCTGTTTGCCGACAAAGCACGAAGGACCGGCCGGTTGGCTCCCCTCTCCGATTTATGGAGAGGGGTTGGGAGGTGAGGGCCGGCATGTCTCGATGCGATGCGCCATACTTCTTGGAAGGCCCGCCCTCACCCCGGCCCCTCTCCCGCAAGCGGGAGAGGGGAGAAAATAATCTGCCCGCCTACGCAGCGCGCGTGCCCTTCTTCTTTGCGGGCTTCGCATTGCGCGGCCAGCCTTCGATGCCGTCGAGCGTAATGCGCAGCCCTTCTTCGAAGGCCGTGTCCGAAGACAGCTTCGAGAATGCCTTGCTGACGAAGCGTGCGCCGGGATACTGCTCCGCCGATACGCCGTCGAGCTTGCTCTGGATAAAGGCCTGGTGATAGGCCGGCAATTGCCGCGACGCTTCAGCCATGCTGGCCGAGACGAGGTATTGCGCCAGCAGGTGGTACGCCAGCGCGACCTGCTCCGCCGAAAAATCGCCCTGCATGAAGGCCGACGTCATGCGGTTGAAGAACTCCAGCCCATAGTCGGTTTCACCGGGCTGCACATCCTGGAACAGGCGGTACCGGTTATGCGACGCCACATAGTTGCTGACGCCGGGGTTCTCGATCGCGACCTGGAAGCTGAGCCGCGAGATCCGTTCGACATCGGCGCGCCAGTCGCCCGTCAGCGGCTGCAGGCGCAGTGTCCGCTGGCGGTAATAGTCATTGAGCACGCCGGTGACGAGCTGGTCGCGGCCACCGAGGTAATAGTGGATCAGCCCCGGGGCCACGCCGAAATCCTTGGCGAGCTGCACCATGGAAATCTGGTCCAGCGGCGTGGTCCTGGTCAGCTCGATCGCGTGCTGCAGGATCGTCGTGCGGCTGAGCATCGGTTCGGCGCCGATCGGCGATTCCGTCTTGGGCGGACGTCCGCGCCGGCGCGGTACGGGGCTGGACGGCTGCGGTGCGGCAGCCTTGGCTGCGGGCGATTTGCGTGCGGCGGGCATGATGGAGAGCGAAGCGGGCCGGCTCGGAATTGGTGGTGTGCCAATTCTATCCGCGTTCGCCGGTTCTGCCACGTCGCCGCCTTGCTACGCGGAGGCCGCCGCCGCGGCTGGCTCCTTCCGCTGCGCGATGCGATAGCGGCCGAGCGACAGCACCAGGCCGGATGCCGCCAGCAACATGCAAGGCAACACGAGCAAGGGCACGTCGTAGCTGCCATGCCGGTCGAACCACGCCCCGAGCCCGATCGGCCCGATCACCGCGCCAAGCCCATAGCCCGAGAACGCGATGCCGAACAGCGAACCAAACGAGGTCAGCCCGAAGTAGGAACGCACCAGATAAGAGATCAGGTCACCCTCCGCGCCAATGGTCAGGCCGATCAGCATCGTCGCGACCAGCAGCGTGCCGTAGTCGTGCGAGCCGCGCAGCAGGAATACGCCAACGGCGCCGCCCACGAAGAACACGCCCGCGACCAGCGGCGCGTGAATGCGGTCGATCAGCAGCCCGGTCATCAGGCGCCCGATCAGCAGGCCGACGCCCATCATCGACGCGCTGCGAGCCGCCATGGCCGCATCGAAACCGCGGTCCGCGAACAGCGACGGCAGGTGGGGTCCCAGCGACAGCGTGGCGGCCGAACTGAGCACGAAGACCAGCCAGATCGCCCACAGCCGATAGCTGCGCACCGCGGCCGACAGCGGCACGCCGGCTGGCGCGGACGATGCCGGCCGCCCTGCCCGGCTGCCGGCGGGAAAGCGCTCGCGCAGCAGCCCGCACGCTACCAGCGACAGCACCACCGAGCCCGCGCCGAGGACGAGATAAGCCGTGCGCCAGTTGAACATCGTCACGAGGTACTGCGCGGTCATCGGGAGGATCACCGTGCCGGCGCCGAGGCCGCACATCGCGATGCCAAGTGCCAGCCCGAGGCGCCGGTCGAACCACTGCGGCAACACGGCCAGGTAGCCCAGCACCGACGTGGCGGCGCCCGACACCCCAACGACAATCGATAACCCGACCCAGGTCAGCATGCTGCCGTTCTGCAGCGCCATGGCGCACGTGGCAAGCCCGAATATGATGGCCGAACACGCAATCACGCGGCGGATGCCGAAGCGATCCATCATGGCGCCGACGATCGGACTGACGATGGCCAGGCCGAACATCGACGCCGCGTAGGACAGCGATGCCTGCGACCGCCCCCATCCGAACTCGGCGGCAAGCGGCCGGACGAACACGCCGGCGGTGGCGTTGAACAACGGCGCATAGCCGGCCAGCATGCCGAGTGCGGCGCCGAGGATGATGCTGGCATAGATGCGGATGGATACGCGCTGCAGCGCGTCGGGGGCGGTGTGCATGGTTTGTCTCCGGGAGGGTGGCGCCGCCATCTGCGGGCGGCTGCCGAAGCGGTACGGTCGGTCAGCGCAATCCGGTCTGGCTGCCGAGGTAGGCGCCCGCGCCGGGCGCCGTGGCGGCAAGGCCGAGCCGGCGCAGCATCTGCCGCGCCGTACACACGGCCGTGGAGGTCACGGGAATGCCGAGTGCCTGCTGGGCAGGTTCGATGGCGGACAGCGACGGCATCTGCACGCACGCCGACAGCACCACGGTATCGACCCCACGGACGTCGAGCCGCTTCACGTCCTCCAGCAGTTGCAGCGGATCGCGCTCGCCAACCTCGAGATTGTCGAGGATCGAGAAGTTGATCGCATCCTTGACCTCGATCCCTTCGTGTTCGATGTACTCGACCACGGTCCTGGTCAGCGCGTCGCTGTACGGCGCCATCAGCGAGATGCGGCGTGCGCCGAAGTCTTTCAGTTCATCGACCAGCGCGCCCGCGGAAGTCATGATCTGCGGCCGGTACGGTGCCTCCGCCATCGCCTGGCCGAGGTCCTCGATCACTTGCCGGTGGTAGCCCATGCCCATGCACATGGTCGCCACCAGGCACGCCGTGCTCATGACGTCGACACGCGCATCGGCCAGCTCCAATGCGCAGCGGCCCATGTCGCGGTTCATCCTTTCAAGCTCCTCGGCCACCACGCGGTGCATGCGCACACGGCTGGAATGGAAGCTGAACTGCTCCGGCAGCACCTGCATGCGCGCGGCCAGGATGGCGGGGACTTCGCGCTCCATCGTGATGTTGGAGCTGGGCACGATCTGTCCGATTCGATACTTCATCGTTGAAAATTCCGGGAACGTTCGAGGGGGTTGAGGCTGCGGCTAGAGGGCGGGCGCAAGAAAGCGTTTCAGCACGTCGCGCAGAGAATCCGGGATCGGCGTGCCTTCGCGGCGGTCCAGGCGCACGCAGATCGGCGAGAACATCGCGTCGAACACGGGCGCGCCGTCGGGCCGGCGCGCCACGCATCGGATGTCGAACGAGCGCGTGCGAATGGCTTCCACCGTGCAGGTGATGTCAATCACATCATCGGGCCACAGCGTGCCAATGAATTCGAAGCGCATCGCCTTGCACGGCGTGCCGACGCCGTGGACTTCGCCAAGCCTGCCGTCGCCCCCGGCCATATGCGCGGTATAGAGTCCGACCGCGCCCAGCAGGTAGTCCGTGAAGCGCCCGGTATAGACCACGCCGGCGGGGTCGCAGTCGCCCCAGCGCACGCGCCGCCTGACGACGAACGGGCGCTCGCTGAGCACGTACTCCGTGGCGTTGATCATGGCTGCCCCACTACGGCGTCGCCGGTGACGCCACCTGCGGCAAGCTCCGCCATCAGCGCCGGGAACTGCGCACGCAGCCGCTCGGCATCGACGCGGCCGGTGCGCGTCATGAAGCGGAACACGAACTCATGCGGCGTCGGCAGATCCATCCACTCCCGGATGTGCTCGTACCAGTTGTACGAAGCCTCCGAGGCGCTGATCAGCTTGGCCTTCTCCGGCTTGCGCACGGCTTCGTACTGCAGCAGCGCGGCCGGCACATCGGCGGGATGCGCGACGATGGCATCGGCCAGCGCCATCGCGTCTTCCATGGCGATGCGCGTGCCCGATCCGATCGAGAAATGCGCGCTCGTCAATGCATCGCCGATCAGCACCTGGCGGCCGACATGCCAGTTCGCGTTGAGGATGACCGGAAACTGCCGCCACGCCGAGTTGTTCGACACCAGCGCGTAGCCGTCCAGCTCCGGCGCGAATACGCGCTCGAACAAGGCCTGCCGCGCTTCGGCGCTCATGTCCTCCATGCCGAAGTCGAGCCACGTCTGGTGGTCGCACTCGGCGACGAACGTGCTCATCGAGTCGGAGTACGGGTAGTAATGCGCGACGAAATAGCCGCCTTCATGCTTGCGGAACACCAGCGCCGGGCTGGGGAATGGCTTCTCGACGCCGAACCATGCGAAATGGTTGGTCAGCATGCGGCGCGTGGTGCCGAAGCCGGCCTCGTTTGCCGTGCGCAGTTGCGAGTTGATGCCGTCGGCGCCCACGATCAGGTCCGCGTCGATGGCGTTGAAGTCGGCGATGCGCTTGTTGTAGGTGACATGCACGCCGAGTTCGCGGGCGCGCTGCTGCAGCACCGCCAGCAGGCTGATGCGCGGGATCGCGCCGCCGCCTGCTCCCGGCTTCTTCATGACAATCGGCTGCTCGTGGCACACGATTGCATGCTGGTCGTTGAACCGCATGACCCTGGCCAGGCGGTCGACCACGGTCGGCGATGCCGAGCGCAGGTTCGCCAGGCCGGTGTCGGCCAGCACCACGCCGAAGCCGAACGTGGCGTTCTCCGGGTTCTGCTCGAAGACGTCGATATCGACATCCGACAGGCGCTCCTTGAGCAGGATAGCGAGGAACAGCCCGGACGGCCCGCCGCCGATGATGGTCGCTTTCATTGCGAGACTCCCGGCGCGATGACCAGCGCGTCCATGTCGAACTGGCGGATCTCGCCCGCCAGGCCGCCGGTCAGGGCGCCGTACCACACGGCTGGCTTGAAGCCCAGTTCCTTGCGGCGGAACTGCAGCGTCGGGTTGCCGTCGATGCGCACATAGCCATTGCCGAGCGACGTGGTGCGGTAGCCGTCGGTCTTGCGTGCCACGTCGATCAGCGGCGCGAACTCGGGGACGTCGAGCACATAGACCGAGGCCTTGTCCTTGTCGACGCCCCGTCCTTCGATATTGCCGGCCTTGCGCTGCCAGACCGGCTCGATCGACGCGAAGGCCGCGCCATCGTCGCGAGCCCGTTCCAGTTCGATCGCCGCCTCGAGGGTGAGCGCCGCATCGCGCTGGTCGGCATCGCTGAATGGCCGCACCTGCCACGTGATCTCGATCGGGTAGCCGTTCGGGTCGTTGAAGTAGATCGACTCGATCACCTCGTGGCGGATCTGGTAGCGCAGCGGAATGCCAACCGCTTCCACGCGCTGGCGCCATTGCAGCAGCTCGGCCTCGTCACGCACGCGCCATGCGGTGTGCGTGGCGCGGTCCTGGTAGTGCTCGCGCACCGTCAGCCAGTCCGGCCGCTCGGTGCCGATGTAGTAGAAGAAGGCGATGGTGCTGCCGTTTCCGCTATCGAAGAAGAAGTGCAGGAAATCGGCGTGGTTGTCCGGGCCCCAGCCCTTGGCCGAGATCGCGTGGACCAGCGGCAGGCCGAGCAGGTCGCGGTAGAAGTGCACGGTCTCGGCCAGCTTCCAGGTCGGCCGCGCGGTGTGGTGGACGCCGTGCAGCGCGACTGCGGGAATGGCGGCTTGCGTGGATTGGGTCATGTCTCTTCCTTGTTCACTGGCTTTGCTGAACGGCATCTTTTTCCGCGATCTTTTCCGTCTCGGCTTGCAGAAGCTGCACGATGCGGTCACGCAGCAGCACCTTGCTGAGTTTTCCGGAGGCCGTCAGCGGAAACTCGGGAATGATCTCCAGCCGCTCCGGCCACTTGAATTTGGCAAGGCCGGCCTGTTCGAGGAACTGCGTCAGGGCCGGCAGCGTCAGCCCCGCTGCCGCAGCGGCGGGCTCCAGCAGGACAAATGCGCACACGCGTTCGCCGTAGACCTTGTCGGGCATGCCGACCACGGCCGACGCCAGCACCGACGGGTGTTCGTTGATGACGTTCTCGAGTTCCTCGGCATTGATCTTTTCGCCGCCGCGGTCGACTACGTCCTTGATGCGGCCGCGGAAGAAGTAGTAGCGCTTGCCTTCCACCATGGCCGACGACATCAGGTCGCCCGAGCGGTAGAAGCCATCGGCGGTGAAGCGCGTGGCATCTTCCTTTTCGGACTTGTAGTAGCCGCGGATCGTGTACGGGCCGCGGAACAGTGCCTCGCCAGCCTCGCCGTCGGGCACGTCGTCCTCGGTGCCGGGATGGACGATGCGCACTTCGTCGGCCGCCGAGACCGGGCAGCCGACCGATTGCTCGCGGATCTCCTGCGGGTCCTCCGGACGCGTGAACATGATCACGCCTTCGGTCATGCCGAAGATGTGGTGCGTCGGCGACCCCGTCAGGCGCGTCAGGTTGGCCGCGTTCTTGGGCACGATGAAATTGCGCCGCAGCCGGTCAGCCGGCGTGGATCGCAGCAGCACCGGCGCGATGCGGTTCAGGATCGGACCGGCGACGCCGAACCAGGTCGGCTCGTAGTCGCGCACCACGGCCTGCAGCGTGTCCTCGGAGAGATCGGGTGCCACGGTCACGGTCGCGCCGCTCAGCAGGAACGGCCCGAAAAAACAGCCCATGTTGAGGTTGTGCATGTACGGCGTGGGAAAAAACAGCACGTCGTCGGCGGTGTAGCGGTTCCATTCCGCCACCGCGCGCATGTTGTACAGGTACTCGTTCTGGAAGCGCGGAATGATCTTGGGCACGCCGGTGGTGCCGCCGGACAACTGGAACACCGCGGCCTGGAAAGGCTCATGCGTGACGTCGGCCAGGATGTCCTGCGCGCGCGCCAGCGGCATGTCGCAAATCAGCTCCGCCAGCAGCGCGGCGCTACCGCGGCGTGTCCCACGCGCCTGGAGGATGAAGGCAAGGCTCGGCACTTCGGCCTGCATGGCCTCGGCAAAACCCACGTCATCGAACTTCGGGTCATCGCCCTGCACGAAGTGCAGGCGCGCGTCGCACAGCTTGCCGAGATAGCCGATCTCGAGCTTGCGGAACGCCTGCAGCGAACACAGCGGGATGATGCCGGCCTTCAGGCAGCCGAAGAAGGCAAGCAGCAGTTCATTGCAGTTGCCGCACTGGAAGATCGCGCGGTCGAGCGGCTTCAGCCCCAGCGCCAGCAGCGCGGCGCCGAGCCGGTCGGTCTGCTCGTCGAACGCCTGGTAGGTGAACTCGCCTTCCGGCCCGACCAGCGCGAGCCGGTCCTTGTGGTCGCGGAACGACTGGCGGAAGGCACCGACCAGCGTCTCGGTGCCCAGGTAGCCGTCCGCCACATACTGGCGCAGCCGGTTTTCGTCGGGATAGCGCACGCCGTCTAGCAGCACTGACGGGCGCACGTGGGTGGGTTGCAGCATGTCTACCTCTGTCGTTTTATGGATTTGTCCGGCGGTGCCGGGTCAGGCCATGGTCTCGCGCAGCCACTCGACGATGTGCCGGCCAGCGATGCTTTGGCCGGACGGTTCCTCACGGCCGAGGGCCATGCCGTGGTGGTTGCCCCGCACGCGGAGGTGCCGCTTGCGGGACGCGGGAATCTGCGCGTAGATCTCGCGGATATCGGCGGGGAAGGTGCACTGGTCGCCGGTGTATTCGATCAGCAGCGTGGGCTGGTGGAGCGTGCCCAGCGTCTTGTCCAGTGCGGCATTCGACGACAGCCCCGACCACGTGGACAGCCACGACTCGGGCGTGACCGTGCGGCCGAAGCCGACGCTGCCCCAGTTCGACGTGAACGGGTCCTTGCCCCAGAGCGAACCGGTCTTCCGGTCCGAAGGGTCCAGCGTGATATCCCACGAGCGCAGGTCGGCGTCGGTGCGCCAGACCTGGAAGATCGGCGCATGCGCACCCATGCGGCGATCGGCCTCCGTGGCGACGCCGGTCTTGAGCGCGGCGCGGGCCTCGTGCTTGGCGCGCAGCATCGCCCTGGCGCGCGCATCGATGCGTGCCACGCGCGCGGTTTGCGCTTCCCGGTAGCGAGTGACGAAGTCGGGGGCGTAGTGGCCCTTTCCGGTTTCGGCGTCAAAGCCATTGGCCTTCGAAAACGGGTCCAGGGTCGGATCGGTCTGCATCGGGTCGTCTTCATCGATGACGGATGGATCCATGCCGCTCATCAGCAACTTGCCCTGTCCCGGATGCGGGGACACGAGGATGAATGCGTCGACCTCTGGCATGTGCAGTTCGCCCAGGTTCGTCGGACGGCCAGCCGGCGTGCGCGCGATGCGCTGCTCGCGCGGTGTCAGCGCCTGCTGGTTGTAGAACGTATAGAGGCCGGCGCCGCCGGAGTTGCCGAGCATCACGATGTTCTCGTAGCCAAGTTCGCGCAGATGCGTCATGCCGGCGGCCACATCGAACAGCGCGATCTCATGCTCCAGGCGCAGGTCATTGCCGATCGAGCGCGGACCCTGCACCCAGCAAGCGCAGCCGGCATCGAGCACGAACGGCACGAGGTAGTGCGTAATGGCCATCTCGCGCGGATGCATCAGCGTGACGACAGTTTTCTCCTTCCCGGTCATGGTGAACAGGAAGCCAAGCGTGCGCTGGCTGTCGGCAGTGGTCAACGCATAAGGCACCATCTGGTATGGACGATCCATCAGGCGGGCGTCCCATGAGGCGCCTCGCATGCCGGCCGTCACTTGTGGCTTCTGCTGGTCTGTCACGCTGTCTCCTTCGATAAATGTCACCATCTCAATAATCTAGGTGTTATTTGAGATACTGTCAAATAAATATAGGGCGCTACCGTCGGGAAGGTTGCAGGGCTTTTGTGCCGGAAAAGCGTGACAGTCTCGCCGGCATGGCCGGCAAGTCACTTCGTCACTTCTTGTCGGAGTGACTGAATGTGATCAGAGAAGGAAGGAGAAGCGTCAGCGCCGCCGTTGTTGATACGGACCGCCATGCCGACCACAGCGCCACGCAGCAGCCCAAGGCGATGATGCGAGAGCGGGGGCGGCATGCCACGCACGCGGCCTTGGCCATGGCCAAACACTCAGCGCTGTACCAGCGCAGCCAGCTTCACCAGCTCCACGACGCGCCGGCAGTTCATCTTTCCCTTCAGATTGGTAATGTGCGTGCGCACCGTATTCTCGGACAGCCCGTTCTGCGTCGCGAACTCGGCCGGTGTTTGCCCGGCCATCAGCGCGGCAAGTACCCTTGCTTCGGCAGCCGTGATCTTGAAGGTGCAGATCAGGTCGTCAATGCTGACCTCATTGAACGCGCTGTTGACGCGCAGGCGAACCAGCGCCAGCGGCTCGTTCGACAGCTTCACCTGCGGGTCCGCGGGCGCCATGTCGATGCCGAGGGTCTTGCCCCAGTCCAGCGCTACGGTCGCGGCCGTGCGCTGGCCGGTGCGCAGCGCGTGTTGCAGCTTTCCGAGCAGGCGAGCGAGCACAGCCGGCTCCGCGTGGAGCAGCCGGCCCTGACGAATGCAGAGACCTTGCCGGTTGTCCAGCAGTTCATGCGCAAGCGCCGAGGCATGGAGTACCAGCCCGGATGCCGACAACAGGCATGTCGCCTCGCCGAGCGCGGCGAATGTGTCCTCGAGCAGTTGCACCTTGTTCGCCATGGCCTGGCGCCGCGTGGACAACACCTTGCGGAAGTGGCGAACGTAGGCGCCAGCTTCGCCTTCGGTCAGCTGGTCCGTGGCATTGGCGACCACCGTGGCCCGCTGGAACGTGAGGCCGGTGCGCCGCTCGCTGTCCCGCTCCAGTATCAGGGCAAGACTCTGGGCCTGGCCATGCTTGCGCATATAGTCGGCGTGGAATTCCGCCCGTCGCGACTTCAAGGGCGGCATGACGTCGTTGCTGTCGATCCACGCGCCGGCAGCCAGGCGCGAGGCGGCTTCCGCCATGAAGTCGACCTTGTGAAAATGCTGGACGTATTCATCGAGCGCCTGGCCCGACATGTCCACGTGCGTAATGTTCAGCAACTGACCCGCGCCGTCCATCATGATGAGCGAGCCGCTTTCCGCGCCAATCAGGTCGCGCGCCGTGGTCAGGATATCGTCCCAAGGCGGCGATGCATCGGCGATACGATCGGCCGCATCCATCGCGCGGCGGAATTTCACTGACGGCACGTCACTCTCCCGTGGTCGTGGAAACCTTGTCCTGCTCATCGCCCGATCGACCCGCCGGGTTCTATCTCGCGTTCCCGGCGACAGCGTCTGGTGCCGATTCTGGCGGAGCCTACCAAAGATCGCGGCGCCGGCTGACGCTTTATGCCCCCACTTCAGAAGGGTTCCGCTCTTTCACGATCAGCGCCTTGCCGCGGCGGCACTGCCCGCACCGGCGTGCCGCCAAATGTATTGGATGTCTATCACCAAAATTGGTGACGACCGGCATTTCCAAAATTTGTAGTATCGCCCCCGGCTTCTATCGCGGATTGACGTTTTTCCGGACAGAGCGTGAGTACGGCCAGTTCCTACAACGGGGGGAAGAAAAAATATGAAGATCAAATTGCTTGTGTCCACTCTTGCCGCGGCTGCGCTGAGCGCTTGCGGCGGTGGCTCCGACAGCCAGCCGTCCACGCCTGCCGCGACGACGCCCACGACCAAGATCGCGGGAACGGCGGCAGTCGGCGCGGCACTTGCCAATGCGACCGTGCAGGCCAAGTGCGCCTCGGGCAGCGGCACCGCCACGACGGCGGCCGATGGCACGTTCTCGATCGACATCCCTAACGCCAAGCGTCCGTGCGTGCTGAGCGTTTCGACACCTGACGGCACCACCCTCCACTCCGTGGTCGAAGCCGGCAGCAGCATGACGGCCACGGCCAACATCACGCCGCTGACCGAGCTGATCACCGCGTCGATCGCCGGCAAGAGCACCGCGGAATTCTTCGCGAGTTTCGACGAGCAGGCCCAGGCAAAGCTGACCACGGATGGCGTATCCACCGCGCTTGACAACGTCAAGCTGATCCTGACGGGAACGGTTGACCTGGCGGGCATCGATCCGCTCAAGGACACTCTCGTCGCCGCGCACGGCAATACGCCGGGCAATGCGCTTGACCAGAAGCTCGATACGCTCGGCGAGACGCTCAAGGCTTCGCAGACGTCCATCTCGGACCTGTCGACCGCGGTAGCGTCCAATTCCGGCAGCTCGGCCGGCGGCGTGCAGACCATCCTGCAGCCGGCGTCCACCACCTGCGCGACGTTCCGCAGCGGCAAGTACCAGAAGATCGGCCTCACCACCAATGTCGTGCAGCGTTACACGATCGATGCCATCAAGCTGACGCAGACGAACGACTCGACCAGCGCCGTCGAGCAGTTCGAGGCGAACAGCAGCGAAGCCTGCCGCTTCGGCAACAATGACTTCAGGCTGCTGGCCTCAAAATCCGGCATCGCGCTCGAACGCCGCTTGAGCGCGGGCGGCACGTCCAGCCTTGTGATCCCGGACCAGAACATTCCGCTGAGCGAACTCGCCGGCGACTGGGTGGCGCTGGCATTCGAACGTGACGACAACGCCAGCAACCTCGGTACCGGTCTGGTCAAGTTCAGCATCGACAGCACTGGCAAGTTCACGAGCGGTGCGGACTGCAGCCTGTCGTCCTGCGACGCATGGCCAGCCTCCGAGCTGCCCGCGGCCTCCTCCAATCCGGACGGTGGCTTCAATATCGCCGATCCGAGCGGCACCGCTCGCGCCTTCGCGTTCAAGGGCGTCGATGGCCAACTCGCCATCGCCGTCGTCCACCAGAACGGCTTCATGCTCGCGACGCGTCCGCGCACGCTTGCCCTGCCGACAGTCGGAACGGTCAATACGTATTGGGATGCGACGCTGGACCCGACCGGCGTAACCAATATCTCGAATGGTTCGAACACGGTCGTTTCGGTGGATACCGCTGCCAATACCTATACGCGCCAACGTGCGGACACCAATTTCGAGACCTGGCAGAACAACGTTCCCTACGTCGGCCTGCGCTATCGCGCACCGGCTCAGGGCGTCAACGAAACCGTTGGCCTGAATCTCGCCAACTCCGGCCTTACCGTAGGCATCAGCGTCAACCCGAGCAAAGTGTTCTACAACATCTCGATCAACCGGCCGTAAGCGAAGTACTGGCAGTTCCAGGAGCCCTCCGCTATCGCTGAGGGCTTTTTTGTTTCTTGCGGGGCTTTTGCGAAGAGCACGCAAGAAAAAACCCCGCTTGAAGGCGGGGTTGATCTTTAAACTTTTTGCTTACGGACCATTAGAACGGGATATCGTCATCCATATCCTCGAAGCCGTTCGACGGTGCCTGTTGCGGACGGCGCGCGCCGCCTTGCTGGCCGCCACCACCCTGGCCACCGCCGCCCTGACCGCGGCCGCCACCGTAGCCGCCACCACCACCGCCCGACGCTTCACGGCTGTAGCCACCGCCGCCGCCGCCACCACCGTAGCCGCCTTCATCACCACCACCGCCAGCGCCCTGGCGCCCGCCCAGCATTTGCATCTGGTCGGCGACGATTTCGGTGCTGTACTTGTCCTGGCCGCTCTGGTCCTGCCACTTGCGGGTGCGAATGCGGCCTTCGATATAGACCGACGAACCCTTGCGCAGGTACTGCGCTGCGATTTCGGCCAGCTTGCCGAACATCGAGACACGGTGCCACTCGGTGGCTTCCTTCATTTCGCCGGACTGCTTGTCCTTGTAGCGGTCAGTGGTTGCCAGGCGCAGATTGGTCACGGCGTCGCCGCTGGGCATGTAACGGGTTTCCGGGTCCGCGCCCAGGTTGCCGACGAGAATGACTTTGTTGACCGATGCCATGTGATAGTTCTCCAAAAGCCACGCGCTGTGCTGAAAAGCGTGGCATACGCTCAGTATGTAGATTGAATCGGATTGCTGCAGCTGCGGCGACCGCGGGGCCATTCACTACCAGGATCCCGCAGCCATTGCGACGCTCGTGACGATGTGACGACTGCAAAAGCGACAACGTAAACGAACAACGCGCCCCCGGCCAGGTAGTCGGGAGGCGCGGTCATGCTAGGCCATATTCGGCCAGAAACTGTTGCAAAGTGATGCGGCTGACACCGCTTCAGGCTGCCGCCTGTGGACTTGCCTGCCCCCTGGCCGGCGGCGGCTTCATGCTCCAGGCGATTATAAGCCAGACCAGAAGCACCACCGCGCAACCCACGAACACGGCGCTGCGCCCTTCATGCTTGAGCAGCCAGCCGCCCACCACGCCGCCCAGGAACAGGCCCAGCGCCTGGGTGGTGTTGTACACGCCAAGCGCAGCGCCGCGCGAGGCGGCCGCGTAGCGCGACACCAGCGACGGCTGCATGGCCTCCAGCACGTTGAAGGCGACAAAGAAAAACAGCAGGACGACGACGATCGCCCACAGGCCGTGCACGGCGGCGAACAGCAGCTGGACCGCGGTCATCAGTCCCACCGCGCTCAGCAGCACCGGCCGCACGCGGCCATAGCGCTCCGCGGCCATCATCGGCCCAAGCATCAGCACGAAGGACACCAGCACCACCGGCAGGTAGACCTTCCAGTGCTGGTCGAGCGGCATGCCCGCGTCGGCCAGCATGGCGGGCACCACCATGAACATGGCAACCTGCGAGGCGTGCAGCGCCAGCACGCCGACGTTCAGGCGCACGAGGTCCGGATTGAGCAGCACCTGGCGGAACGGCAGCCGGACCGGATGCGGCGGCGGCGGGCTCGGCACCACGAACAGCGTCACGATGATGGCCACCGCGCCCAGCACCGACATCAGCCCGAAGATGCCCGGCATGCCGATGGCATGCAGCAGCGGCGAGGCAATCACCAGCGACAGCGCAAAGGTCAGCCCGATGCTGCCGCCCACCATGGCCATGGCCTTGGTGCGGTGGCGTTCGCGCGTGAGGTCGGCGATGCAGGCCGTGATCGCGGCGGAAATCGCGCCGGTACCCTGCAGCGCCCGGCCCAGCGTGATGCCGAACAGCGTGTGCGAGAACGCGGCCACCAGGCCGCCGGCCACGAACAGCAGCAGGCCGGCCACCATGACCGGCTTGCGGCCGATGCGGTCCGACAGCCAGCCGAGCGGGATGTGCAGGAAAGCCTGCATCAGGCCGTAGATGCCCATGGCCAGGCCGACGCGCTGGGCATCATGGCCATCCGGCAGGCCGCGCGCATACTCCGCGAAGACCGGCAGGATCAGGAACAGGCCCAGCATGCGCAGCGCGAAGATGCTGGCCAGCGAGAGGCTGGCGCGCAACTCGGTACGCGTCATGCGTTCGCGCTGGGGCTCGGTCTTGGAATCGCCGGCAACGGCGGCATCTGGGGAAGAAGACGGGATCGGCGACATGGCGATCGTGGGAATGGGTCAGGCTGGTTGCCGGCGCTGGCGGCAATGGCTGTTTCGATCGGCATCCGGGGCAGAAGTTGCCATCCCGGTCGACCAGGCAAGCGCGGCATTCAGCCCGGTTCCCACAGGTGCGCGCCTTGTGCAGGCAACCCGGGAAACCGAAGTTCGGTATATTAACAGGTTTGCTTCTTCGCGCTTTCCGGGTCACCCGGGATCGGCGGGCGACCGCCGGCGCGCGCATCGGCAGGCAGATCGCGGTGATCGGAACGACCCGCGGCATCGCTTGCGGATGGCGCATGAAGCACCCGCATTCCAGCAATTCAGTTTGGGATTTCCGTCAGACCGACCTGTCCATGCGCGCCGCGCTGGCCGGCGGCCTGCCCGGCGACGACTTTTCGGCCTTTTGGGCATATGGAAGAAATCAAGATCCGTGGGGCCCGTACCCACAACCTGAAGAACATCAATCTCGACCTGCCGCGCAACCGGCTGATCGTGATTACCGGCCTGTCCGGCTCGGGCAAGTCGTCGCTGGCGTTCGATACCCTGTACGCGGAAGGCCAGCGCCGGTACGTGGAATCGCTCTCGGCCTACGCGCGCCAGTTCCTCCAACTGATGGAAAAGCCGGACGTGGATCTGATCGAAGGCCTGTCGCCGGCCATCTCGATCGAGCAGAAGGCCACCAGCCACAACCCGCGCTCCACGGTCGGCACGGTCACCGAGATCCACGACTACCTGCGCCTGCTGTACGCGCGCGCCGGCACGCCCTATTGCCCCGACCACAACCTGCCGCTGCAGGCGCAGAGCGTGGCGCAGATGGTGGACGCCGCGCTGGCGCTGCCCGAAGACACCAAGCTGATGATCCTGGCGCCGGTCGTGTCCGACCGCAAGGGCGAACACTCGGACCTGTTCGACACCATGCAGGCGCAGGGCTTCGTGCGCTTTCGCATCCGCTCGGGCGGCGGCACCACGCACGAGGCCGAGGCCAAGGTCTATGAGGTCGACGCGCTGCCCAAGCTGAAGAAGACGGAGAAGCACACCATCGAAGTCGTGGTGGACCGCGTCAAGGTGCGTCCGGACATCAAGCAACGCCTGGCCGAATCGTTCGAGACGGCGCTGCGCCTGGCCGACGGCCGCGCCCTGGCGCTGGAACTGGACACCGGCAAGGTGCACATGTTCAGCTCGCGCTTCGCTTGCCCCATCTGCTCGTACTCGCTGCAGGAACTCGAGCCGCGCCTGTTCTCGTTCAACAACCCGATGGGCGCCTGCCCGAGCTGCGACGGCCTGGGCCAGATCACGTTCTTCGACCCGAAGCGCGTGGTGGCCTTCCCGAACCTGTCGCTGGCCTCCGGCGCGATCAAGGGCTGGGACCGGCGCAACCAGTTCTACTTCCAGATGCTGCAGAGCCTCGCAGCCTTCTACGAATTCGACACCGATACCGCGTTCGAAGAGCTGCCGGCCAAGGTACAGCAGGTGGTGCTGCACGGCTCGGGCGAAGAGGAAATCCCGTTCACCTATATGAACGAACGCGGCCGCACCACGGTGCGCGCGCATGTGTTCGAAGGGATCATCCCCAACCTGGAGCGCCGCTACCGCGAGACCGATTCGGTAGCCGTGCGCGAGGAACTGGCCAAGTACCAGAACAACCAGCCCTGCCCGGTCTGCCATGGCACGCGCCTGCGCACCGAGGCCCGCCACGTCAAGGTCGGCGAAGGCGAGCAGGCGCGCGCCATCTTCGAGATCAACGGCTGGCCGCTGCGCGAGACGCTGACTTACTTCCTCACGCTCGACATGCATGGCGCGAAGCGCGAGATCGGTGACAAGATCATCAAGGAAATCACCGCACGGCTGAACTTCCTGAACAACGTGGGGCTCGACTACCTGTCGCTGGAGCGCAGCGCCGACACGCTGTCGGGCGGCGAGGCCCAGCGCATCCGCCTCGCCTCGCAGATCGGTTCGGGCCTGACGGGCGTGATGTACGTGCTCGACGAGCCGTCGATCGGCCTGCACCAGCGCGACAACGACCGCCTGATCGACACGCTCAAGCATCTGCGCGACATCGGCAATTCGGTGCTGGTGGTCGAGCATGACGAGGACATGATCCGCGCGAGCGACTACGTGGTCGACATCGGCCCGGGCGCAGGCGTGCACGGCGGCATGATCGTGGCCGAAGGCACGCCGCGCCAGATCGAGGACTCGCCCGCGTCGCTGACGGGACAGTACCTGTCGGGCCAGCGGCGCATCGAGCTTCCTGCCAAGCGCGCGGCGCCCGACGACGAACGCCTGCTACGCATCGTCAATGCGAGCGGAAACAACCTGCGCAACGTCACGGCGGAGGTGCCGGTCGGGCTGCTGACCTGCATCACCGGCGTGTCGGGCTCGGGCAAGTCCACGCTGATCAACGACACGCTCTACCACGCGGTGGCGCGCCACCTGTACGGCTCCACGGCGGAGCCGGCGCAGCATGACCGCATCGAGGGACTGGAGCATTTCGACAAGGTCATCAACGTAGACCAGAGCCCGATCGGGCGCACGCCGCGTTCGAACCCGGCCACCTACACGGGCCTGTTCACGCCGATCCGCGAACTGTTCGCCGGCGTGCCGTCGGCCAAGGAACGCGGCTACGATCCGGGCCGCTTCTCGTTCAACGTCAAGGGCGGGCGCTGCGAGTCCTGCCAGGGCGACGGCGTGCTCAAGGTCGAGATGCACTTCCTGCCCGACGTCTACGTGCCGTGCGACGTGTGCCACGGCAAGCGCTACAACCGCGAGACGCTGGAAGTCCTGTACAAGGGCAAGAACATCTCCGAGGTGCTGGAGCTGACCGTCGAGCAGTCGGTCGAGTTCTTCAGCGCGGTGCCAGTGGTGCGCCGCAAGCTGCAGACGCTGCTGGATGTGGGCCTTGGATACATCCGCCTGGGCCAGTCGGCCACCACGCTGTCGGGCGGCGAGGCGCAGCGCGTGAAGCTGTCGCTGGAGCTGTCCAAGCGCGACACCGGCCGCACGCTCTATATCCTCGACGAGCCCACCACGGGCCTGCATTTCCACGATATCGAGCTGCTGCTCAAGGTCATCCACAAGCTGCGCGACCAGGGCAATACCGTGGTGATCATCGAACACAACCTGGACGTGATCAAGACCGCGGACTGGCTGATCGACATGGGTCCGGAAGGCGGCGCCGGCGGCGGACAGGTGATTGCGCGCGGCACGCCGGAGGATGTGGCGAAGAGCAAGGCGAGCTTTACGGGGAAGTATTTGAAGCCGTTGCTGGCGCGGTAGGGGTTCGTTTGAGGCGCATCAACATGAGGTGACATTGCTGGCCTCATGGACGTCAACCGATATCCGGCATCCACTCTTCGTCCTAAGTTGAAAGGAGGCGTGAAAGATCACGCCTTCCCTTTCCACGACGATGAGGAGACGCCGATGTGGTCTCGAATCCCGAACGTGGCTACGGTCGCTGCCCTCGCCTCGGCCACGGCCCTCGCCCATGCACAGAATGCGCCCGACAATGCGATTCACAATTCAGATGGCTCACGAACCATCTTGCGATCGCAACAACTGCCCGAGGCCAATGAGCGCCACGCGCGGTGGTGCCAGATGCACGGTGGGGTGGACATTACCAACGAAGGCGATGTAACGCTGGGCCCAAATGCGTTCGACGGAGTCGTCTGCCGATCTCTCGATCCTTCCACGCCGGGCTTCTCTGGCGCGTACATGCCAAAGGACCAGAGCCTGCGCATCATCTCTCCCGACGTCGAGATGGAGAAGGCTCCGCCGATCGTGCCCAGGCACCCGGGCAGCGGCACCGCCTTGCATTCGACCCCGCAAGTCCTACCATGAACGGCAAGGACGGCCGCGATGGCCGCCACGGCCAACCTCCGGAGGCCAGCCATGGAACTCCTCTCGGTACCGGTCACCAAGCCGGAAGCGACCAACTTCATCTTCGGCCAGTCGCACTTCATCAAGACGGTGGAAGACCTGCACGAGGCGCTGGTGGGCACCGTGCCCGGCATCCGCTTCGGGCTGGCGTTCTGCGAGGCCTCGGGCAAGCGGCTGGTGCGCTGGTCGGGCAATGACGAGGCACTGATCGACCTCGCCTGCGAGAACGCCCGCACCATCGGCGCGGGGCACGCCTTCTTCATCTTCCTGGGCGACGGGTTCTTCCCCGTCAATGTGCTCGGCGCCGTGCGCGCGGTGCCGGAGGTCTGCAGGATCTACTGCGCGACGGCAAACCCGACCGAAATCATCATCGCGCAGACAGAAAACGGTCGGGCGGTGCTGGGCGTGGTGGATGGCGGATCGCCGCTGGGCATCGAGACCGATGCAGATGTCCGTGAGCGGCGAGACCTGCTGCGCAAGATCGGCTACAAGCTCTAGCTTACTGGCGCGCCGCGGTGGTCAGCGGTTGCATCGGCGGTGCGCCGGGCGCGTCGTCTTCCCTCATGCGGCTGCGGTTCAGCACGCCGGCCTGCTCGAGCACCGGGTAGGCCGTGGCGCAGAACAGCGAGTTCAGGCGCTTGAGTTCGCTGATCACGTCCAGGTGCAGCGAACTCGTCTCTATGCTTTCGGCGGTCTGCACAGCCACGCGGTGCAAGTGGGTGCGCGCGTATTTCTGCTCGAGTTCGCGGAAGTTGGCTTTCTCGGCCATCAGCGTCTGTGCGCTCTTGAGATCGCCATTGAGGAACACCGACAGGCCGATCCGCAGGTTGGCCACGAGCCGCGCATGCATCTCGGCGATTTCCTGCATGCCTGCTTCGGAGAACATCAGGTTGTGGGCGATCTTCTTTTCCTTCGCGTCGACCAGCACGCGCTCGATGATGTCGCCCGCATGTTCCAGGTTGATCGTCAGCGAGATGATTTCCGTCCAGCGCTGGCCGTCGCGTTCATCCAGCGCTTCCAGGCTGATGCGGGTCAGGTAAAGCTTGATGGCGGTGTAGAGATCATCGACCTCGTTGTCGATGCGGCAGGTGGCGGTCGCCAGCTTGGCGTCGTTGGTGCGCAGCACGCGCAGCATATTGTCGAGCATTTGCTCGATGCGGTCGCCGATGCGCAGCACCTCGCGTGCGGCGTTGGCCAGCGCGAGGGTCGGCGTGGGCAAGGCGGCGGGGTCCAGGTGGCGCGGCGTGACCTGGCTTTCGCCGGTGTTCCGTCCGGGCAGCACCGCCTCGCACAGCCTGGCCAGCGGCGCGGTCGCGCCCAGCAGCAGGATGGCCAGCGCCACGTTGAACAACAAGTGGAAATTGACGATCAGGCGCTGCGGATCATGGTCAATCAGCGCGAGCAGGCGCTCGGCCTCGCCCAGGAACGGCAAAGCGACCAGGCAGCCGAGCAGTCGCGACAGCAGGTTGCCGAGCGTGACGCGCTTGCCGGGCTGGTTGTTGCCCGACGTGGTCAGCAACGCCGAGATCCCCGACCCGAGGTTCGCGCCCAGCACCAGCGCGAGCGCCACATGGATCGACACCACGCCGGCGGAAGCCAGCGCGCCGCAGAACAGCACGACGGCCAAACTCGAATAGCACAGGATGGTCAGGAACGCGCCGATCAGCATGTCCAGCGCCGCATCGCCGGTCAGCGTGCCGAACAGCACCTTGACGCCCGCGGCTTGCACCATGGGGCGCGTGGCGATCGAGATCAGTTCGAGCGCCAGCGTAATCAGGCCCAGGCCGATCAGCACGCGGCCCACGTGGCCCGGCTTGCTGCCCTTCCAGGACAGATGGAGGATCACGCCGACAAAGATCAGCAGCGGCGACAGCCAGGACAGGTCCAGCGAGAAGACCTGCACCATCAGCGCGGTGCCCACGTTGGCGCCAAGCATGATGGCCAGCGCCGGTGCCACGGCGATCAGGCCCTGGCCCACGAAGGAACTGACGATGACGGCGGTGGCGTTGCTGCTCTGGACCAGCCCGGTGACGCCCAGTCCGGCGAGGAAGGCGGTGAAGCGGTTGGCGACGCTGGTCGAGAGTACGTGCCGGAGATTGGCGCCGTAGACGCGCAGAATCCCGACCTTGACGATGTTCGTGCCCCAGACAAGCAGGGCCACGCCGGAAAGAAGATGCAGAAGTACGCCCATCGTGCGCCCCTGTGTGACCGGTGACGGCTACAGCTCGGAGGCTCCGCCCGGTCATCATGTTGTTGTCAAGGACTCATTATGCGCGCGACAGGGGGTCGGGGCAACGCCATGGGGCGTGAAGCGCACGCATCCGGCGCGCGCCGGATGCGTCGGTAAAGCGTCCGTTCAGGGCAGCGCGACCTTGATGCCCAGGCCGACGAAGATCGCGCCGGCCGCGCGATCGAGCCAGCGTCCCGTGGCCGGACGCCGGCGCAGCCATGCGCCGAGCCAACCCGCGCACAGGCCGAACAGCGAGAACACCAAGGCGGTCTGCAGCATGAACACCAGCCCCAGCAGCACGAACTGCAGCGCCGGGTGCGCGGCGTCCGCATGCACGAACTGCGGCAGGAACACGAGGAAGAACAGCGTGACTTTGGGGTTCATCATGTTGCCCAGCACGCTCTGGCGGAACACTTTGCGCAGCGGCACCGCGGCGACATCGGCCCCCTGCGCAAGCCCACCCTTCGCGCGCAGTGCCTGGATGCCGATCCAGATCAGGTAGGCCGCGCCCGCATACTTGATCAGCTGGAACGCCAGCGGCGACGAACGCAAGACCGCCGCCAGGCCGACCGCGGCAATCATCGTGTGGAACAGGCAACCGACCGCAAACCCGAGCGCCGCCACCACGCCCGCGCGCCGGCCCTGCGCCATGCCGCGCGCCAGTACCTGCAGGTTGTCCGGACCCGGGGCGAGGGTAATGGCGATAGAAGTCACCAGGAACAGCAGCAAGTCGGGCATGGGGTCTCCGTGGGAATCGATCGGTCAGCTGGCGCGTCGGCGCGTGGCCATATCAGTGGCCGTCGAACCGGCACACCGTGAACAGCGGCAGCCCTCCGTTCTGCAGCAGGCGCGAGCCGCCCAGCTCGGGCAGGTCGACGATCGCGGCGCCCTCCACCACCGTGGCGCCCAGCCGCTCCAGCAGCTTGCGTCCGGCCATCATGGTGCCGCCGGTGGCGATCAGGTCGTCGACCAGCAGCACGCGGTCGCCCGGCTTGCAGGCATCGGCGTGGATCTCGACCGTGGCGCTGCCGTATTCGAGCTCGTATTCCTCGGCCACGGTCTGGAACGGCAGCTTGCCCTTCTTGCGGATCGGCACGAAGCCAAGGTTCAGTTCATACGCGACGATGGCACCGAGGATGAAGCCGCGCGCGTCGATGCCCGCGACCAGGTCGAGCTGCGCATCCATGTAGCGGTGCACGAAGACATCGATCAGCACGCGCAGGGTCTTGGGGTCCTGCAGCAGCGGCGTGATGTCGCGGAACTGCACGCCGGGCAAGGGCCAGTCCGGCACGGTACGGATGCGGTCGCGCAGGTAGCCGGTGACGTCGCCGAGCTCGGGGGACTGGATGATGGAATCTGCCATGGGAATCGTGAAATGTAGGTTGCGCCACGCGCGCCCCGGGGAACGCCGGCCGTGGTAACGGGTTACCACCCCGACCGCGCGGGCCGCACGCAAAATGGCCCTGCCGGTGCCATGCCGGGCCGACAGGGCCGGCCGAAACACCCGTAACCATACAGGAGACCGCGATGGCAAAAAAGATTCTGATGCTGGTGGGCGACTTCGCCGAGGACTACGAGACGATGGTCCCGTTCCAGGCGCTGCAGATGGTGGGCCACACCGTGCATGCGGTATGCCCGGACAAGAAAGCCGGCGACAGTTGCGCCACCGCCATCCACGATTTCGAAGGCGACCAGACCTACACCGAAAAGCGCGGCCACAACTTCGCGCTCAATGCGACCTTCGCCGAGATCGATCCGGCGGCTTATGACGCGCTGGTCATCCCCGGCGGACGCGCGCCGGAATACCTGCGCCTGAACGCGCGCGTGCTGGAGATCGTGCAGCACTTTGCCAGCGCCAACAAACCCATTGCGGCGGTCTGCCATGGCGCCCAGTTGCTGGCCGCCGCCGGCGTGCTCGAAGGCCGCACCTGCTCCGCCTACCCCGCTTGCGCGCCGGAAGTGAAGCTGGCCGGCGGCAAGTATGCGGATATCCCGGTCGACCAGGCCCACACCGACGGCAACCTCGTGACGGCGCCCGCGTGGCCCGCGCACCCCGCGTGGCTGGCTCAGTTCCTTGCCGTGCTGGGGACGCGGATCGTACATTAGAGGCTTCCGAACACCGCGCGGCCAGACCTGGCAGGCGCCGCCAGCACGGGAGTTACGATGTGTGAGATCTTCATCCGCGCCAACCCGCAGTCCTACGAATGCCAGGCGCGATCGCTGCGGCTGCATGGCGTTGCCACGAGCATCCGGCTCGAAAACCTGTTCTGGGAAGTGCTCGACGAACTGGCGCAGCGCGACGGCATGACCGTCAACCAGCTCATTACCCGGCTGCATGACGAACTCACCGCGCATCGCGGCGATGAGGCAGTGGCCGGCAATTTCTCGTCATTCCTGCGGGTGTGCTGCCTGCGCTACCTGATGCTGCAAGGCGAGGGCCGCATTCCTGCCGACAAGGGCGTTCCGATCCGCTCGCTGGACGCACGCGCCGTGCTGGATAGCCTGCCGCCATCATGGGTCGATGTGCCGGCAGGAGCGGCGCACTAGGCGCTTGCACGCGCCGCTGCGATTCCGCTCAGTCGCTGAGAATGCGCGACTCAGCCGCCTCAAGTGCCTCGGGCGTACCGCGCAGCACGACGATATCGCCCGCTTCGAGCACCGTGTCCGGCTCCGGATCGAAGGCGCTGATGCCACGGCGGCGCACGGCCGTGACCTCGGCCCCGATCCGCTCCAGTCCCAGCGCGCCGATGCGCCGGCCGACCGACGTCGCGGCCGCCCCGAGCGACACCGAATGCAGGCGCACCGAATCGCGTTCGACCATGTCTTCCTCGTCATCGCGGCCGTGGAAGTAGCCGCGCAGCAGGCTGTAGCGCGCATCGCGCGCTTCCTGCACGCCACGCAGCACATGCCGCATGGGCACGCCGAGCAGCACTAGCGCGTGCGAGGCCAGCATCAGGCTGCCCTCGATGATCTCCGGCACCACTTCGGTGGCGCCAGCCTTCTGCAGCGTGTCGAGTTCCGAATCGTCCACCGTGCGCACGATCACCGGCAGCGCCGGCGCCAGTTCCTGCACGTGGTGCAGCACCTTGAGCGCGGACGGCGTGTTCGCGTACGTGACGACGATCGCCGCGGCGCGGTGTATACCTGCCGCGATCAGCGCTTCGCGGCGGCCGGCGTCGCCATAGACCACGGTATCGCCGGCCGCCGCGGCTTCGCGCACGCGGTCCGGGTCGAGGTCGAGCGCCACGTAGGTGATGCCCTCCCTCTCAAGCATATGGGCCAGGTTCTGGCCGCTGCGCCCGTAGCCGCAGATGATGGCGTGCTTCTCGGTCTGCAGGCTTTGCGCGGCGATGCGGGTCATGTTCAGCGACTGCATCAGCCATTCGTTCGCGGCAAAGCGCAGCACGATGGCGTCGCTGTACTGGATCAGGAACGGCGCGGCCAGCATCGACAGCAGCATTGACGCCAGGATCACCTGGATCAGCACCGGGTCGACGAGGTTCAGCCCGTCGATCTGGTTGAGCAGCACGAAGCCGAATTCGCCGGCCTGCGCCAGCCCCAGGCCGGTACGGATCGCCACGCCCTGGCGCGAGCCGAACAATCTTGCCAGCACGGCGATCAGCACCAGCTTGAACAGGATCGGCACCGCCAGCAGCAATAGCACCAGCCAGACGTGCTCGAGCACCACCTGGATGTTGAGCAGCATGCCGATGGTGACAAAGAACAGCCCGAGCAGCACGTCGCGGAAGGGCTTGATGTCCTCTTCCACCTGGTGCCGGTACGGCGTTTCGGAGATCAGCATGCCGGCCATGAACGCGCCAAGCGCCATCGACAAGCCCAGCCGTTCGGTCAGCGCGGCCATGCCGAGCGTGACCAGCAGCAGGTTCAGCATGAACAGTTCCTGCGACCGCCGCGCCGCCACCACGTGGAACCAGCGGCTCATCAGGCGCTGGCCGAGGAAGAAGATCGCGCCCAGCGCCACGGCGATCTTGGCGGTGGCCAGGCCCAGCGCCGCCGCCAGGTCACCCGGATCACGCGACAGCGCCGGGATCACAATCAGCAGCGGCACCACGGCCAGGTCCTGGAACAGCAGCACGCTGATGATGTTGCGGCCGTGCTCGCTTTCCAGCTCCACGCGCTCGGACAGCATCTTCGAGACGATGGCCGTGGACGACATCGCCAGCGCGCCGCCGAGCGCCACCGAAGCTTGCCAGGAGAGCGGGAACAGCCAGTTGAACAGCCAGCTCGCCGGCACCACGGCCAGCATCGACAGCACCACCTGGGAGCCGCCCAGCCCGAACACGAGCCGTTTCATGGCGCGCAGCTTGCTCAGGCTGAATTCCAGGCCGATCGAGAACATCAGGAAGACCACGCCGAACTCGGCCAGGTACTTGGTCTGCGCCGTGTCGCTGGCCAGGCCCAGTGCGTGCGGGCCGATCAGGATGCCGACCGCCAGGTAACCGAGCATGGGCGGCAGCTGCAGCATGCGGAACGCGACCACGCCGAATACGGCGGCAGCCAGCAGCACCAGGGTCAGTTCCAGCGGAGAATGCATCAAGACGCTCAGGAAGAACCGGCAGGGCTGGCCGGCCGTGCCCCGGCACGGGCGCCCTGCCGGCGGAACACGGCAAGCGCGGCGCTCGCCGGGACGGCCCGGGCGTCGCCGCATTCGTTGGTATACTTCGACGCCATGATAGCCAATTTCGATGCGGATCGAGCACTCAGGCTCGCCCGCAGTACCCTCCAGATTGAAGCCGACGCGGTCGCCGCGCTCTCCGGGCGCCTGACCGCCGACTTCGCGCACGCGGTGCAGCTCGTCCTGCAGTGCAGCGGACGCGTCGTGGTGTCGGGCATCGGCAAGTCGGGCCATATCGGCCGCAAGGTGGCGGCCACGCTGGCCTCCACGGGCACGCCCTCCTTCTTCGTGCACCCGGCCGAGGCCAGCCATGGCGATCTCGGCATGGTCACGCGCGAGGACGTGCTGATTGCCTTCTCAAATTCCGGCGAGACCGGCGAGCTGCTGTCGATCATCCCGATCGTCAAGCGCATCGGCGCGCGACTGATCTCGGTCACCGGCAACCCGGAATCGAACCTGGCCAAGCTGGCTGACGCCCACCTGGATGCCGGCGTGGAAAAGGAAGCCTGCCCGCTGAACCTGGCACCCACGGCCAGCACCACCGCCGCGCTGGCGCTCGGCGACGCGCTGGCGGTGGCGGTGCTCGATGCGCGCGGCTTCGGCGAAGAAGACTTTGCCCGCTCGCACCCCGGCGGCGCGCTCGGCCGCAAGCTGCTGACCCACGTGCGCGACGTCATGCGCAGCGGCAACGCCGTGCCGGAAGTCCGCGAGAACACGCCACTGGCCCAGGCGCTGATGGAAATCACGCGCAAGGGCATGGCCATGACCGCGGTGGTCGACCCGGACGGCATTGCCATCGGCGTGTTCACCGACGGCGACCTGCGCCGCCTGCTGGAAACCCCGCGCGACTGGAAGACCGTGCCGATCGGCGAAGTGATGCACCGGAACCCGCAAGTGGTCCATGAAGACCAGCTCGCCGTCGAAGCCGTGCAGGTCATGGAGGCCAACCGCATCAACCAGTTGCTGGTGGTGGACCATGACGGGCGCCTGGTGGGCGCGCTGCACATCCACGACCTGACCCGCGCCAAGGTCATCTGAAGCGCGGCGCGAACGCAACGAAACCATGCAGGCACTCCTGTCCTCCCTCACCGGGATCGTCCTGCGGCTGCTGCCGCTGCTGCTGATGGCCGTGGTGGCCGGCAGCACGTTCTGGCTGGTGCAAGTCAATACGCAGCAGGAAGGCACCAAGGCGCCGACCGTGCGCAAGCACGAGCCCGACTACTACATGGAGCGTTTCTCGGCTACCGAACTCGCGCAGGACGGCAGCACCAAGATGCGCTTCACCGGCGACAAGATGGTCCACTTCGACGACGACCAGACCTACGAGTTCACCCGTCCCGCCATGCGCGCCTACCAGCCCGAGCGTCCGCCGGTCACCGCGCGTGCCGATCGCGGCCGAATGAACGCCGAGGGCTCGGTGATCGACCTGTATGGCAACGGCTTCATCGAGCGGCAAAAGGGCGCCGATGCCGCCAAGGACCCGCTCATGACGGCCGCGTCGGAGTACTTCCAGGTCCTGGTGAATGACGACATCGTCAAGACCGACAAGGCCGTGAAGCTCACGCGCGGCCCGTCGGTCATGACCGCCAACGGGCTGATCTTCAACAACGTTACCCGCGAAGTACAATTGCTGGGCAACGTACGCGGCACCATCATCACTGGTGCGCCCACCCGGACTCCGGGATCCTGACAACAACAGCCGCCCGCGCCCGACGGGGCGGCACCGCGGACCTGAGCATCGCGCCCGACCCTCCGCTTTCCTGCGACCCTTGCCAACATGATTGCTTCCCTGACGACCCTGTCCCGCCGGCGCGCCGCCCCGCTGCTGCTGGCCGTGGCCACCGCGATTGCCGCGCTGGCGCCGCTGGGCGCCCATGCCGAACGCGCGGACCGGGACAAGCCGCTGGTCCTGGAAGCCGACAACGCCAGCTACGACGACGTCAAGCAGATCTACACGCTGACCGGCAACGTGGTCCTGACCAAGGGCACCATGGTGCTGAAGTCGGACGCGGCCGAGATCCGCACCGACCCGGAGGGCTACCAGTACGCGGTGGCCACGGCCAAGGGCGGCAAGCAGGCCTATATCCGCCAGAAGCGTGAAGGCGTGGACGAGTACATGGACGGCTGGGGCGACCGCATCGAATACGACGGCAAGCAGGAACTGTCCAAGCTGATCGGCCACGCGCGCATGGCGCGGCTGCAGGGCGCCAAGCTGGTCGACGAGATCCGCGGCGCGGTCCTGACCTATGACAGCCGCAACGAGTTCTACACCGCCGCCGGCGGCGGCGACAACACGTCGGCCGGCAACCCGTCGGGACGCGTGCGCGCCGTGCTCTCGCCGCGCCAGGAGGCCAGCGGTGCCGCCGCCAGCCCGCCCCTCGACCTGAAGTCGGCACCCGCGCCGTCCAGCAAGCCCTGAATCACGCGCCCGAACGCATCACCGCCACCATGACCGATACCGCAATGCTCGCCCCCACGCCCGCTTCCGCCGCTCCCGACGCCCGTGCCGACAGCAGCACGATGGTCGTGCGCCACCTGAAGAAGCGCTACGGGTCGCGCACGGTGGTGAAGGACGTGTCGCTCGAGGTGAAGAGCGGCGAGGTGGTGGGCCTGCTCGGCCCCAATGGCGCGGGCAAGACCACGTCGTTCTACATGATCGTGGGCCTCGTCGCGCTGGACGAGGGCGATATCGTGCTCGACGGTCAGCACATCAGCGGCCTGGCCATCCACGAGCGCGCGCGCATGGGCCTGTCCTACCTGCCGCAGGAAGCGTCGGTGTTCCGCAAGCTCAATGTGGAAGAGAACATCCGCGCGGTGCTGGAGCTGCAGTTGGTCAACGGCAAGCCGCTGCCGAAAGCCGAGATCGACAGCCGCCTGGATACGCTGCTGGACGACCTGCAGATTGCCCACCTGCGCAACAACCCTGCGCTGTCGCTGTCGGGTGGCGAGCGCCGCCGCGTGGAAATCGCACGCGCGCTGGCGTCCTCGCCACGCTTCATCCTGCTCGATGAACCGTTCGCCGGCGTGGACCCGATCGCGGTCGGCGAGATCCAGCGCATCGTCAGCTTCCTCAAGGCGCGCAATATCGGCGTGCTGATCACCGACCACAACGTGCGCGAGACGCTTGGCATCTGCGACCACGCGTACATCATCAGCGAAGGCACCGTACTCGCATCGGGCCAGCCCGACGAAATCATCGCCAACGAGTCGGTGCGCCGCGTCTACCTGGGCGAGAACTTCCGCATGTGAAGCCTGGGGCGGCAGGTGCGCTTGGCAGAGACGATCAGGCAGCATCAGCGATAGCAATTTTCGTTCCAACATCGGTTGGATGCGCATAGAATAGGTCGCATGAAACCGTCGCTACAGCTCCGTCTCTCCCAGCATCTGGCACTCACGCCGCAACTGCAGCAGTCGATCCGGCTGCTGCAACTTTCTACGCTTGAGCTGCAGCAGGAAGTCGAGCAGGCCTTGACGGAAAACCCGCTGCTGGAGCGCGAGAACGACTGGATCGACAGCCCGCTGCGCGTGGCGGCCGATGGCTCGGTCAACCTGCAGAGCGCACCCGCGCCCGCACCGGCCGAACCGCAGGGCAACAGCGACGCGAACGCCAGCAGCCCGGGCAGCGAGGATGAGAGCTATAGCGACAGCGGTAGCGAAGATTACGGCAGCGACTGGAGCCTGGACGATTTCGCGCGGCGCCCGCAGGGTGAGGACGACGAGAAGACCCCCATGCAGCTGCGCGACGCCGAGCCCACCCTGCGCGAACACTTGATGGAGCAGCTCGCGCCGCTGAAGATCTCGACGCGCGACAAGGGCCTGGCGATCTTCCTGATCGAATCGCTCGACGACGATGGCTACCTGAGCGCGTCGCTCGACGAGATCTGCACCGAGTTGCCCGAGGAACTCGAATTCGAGGTCGACGAATTGCAGGCGATCCTCACGCTGCTGCAAAGCTTCGACCCGCCCGGCGTGGGCGCGCGCAATGCCGCCGAATGCCTGAGCCTTCAGCTGCGCCGGCTGCAGCATCCGCAGCGCGAGCTGGCGCTCTCGATCGTCAACCATCACCTCGAACTGCTTGCCGTGCGCGACTACACGCGCCTGAAAAAAGCATTGCAGGTTGATGAAGCGGCGCTCAAGGCCGCGCATGAACTGATCCGCTCGCTCGCGCCCTACCCGGGCCACGCCTACAGCCGCCCTGAAGCGGACTTCGTGGTGCCCGACGTATTCGTGCGCAAGGGCGGCGGCGGCTGGATCGCGCAGCTCAATCCGGATGTGATGCCGCGCCTGCGCATCAACGACATGTACGCGCAGATCCTGCGCGGTGCCAAGGGAGAATCCGGTGCCGCGGGGCTGCAGCAAAAGCTGCAGGAAGCGCGCTGGCTGATCAAGAATATCCAGCAAAGGTTCGACACGATCCTGCGAGTTTCGCAGGCGATTGTCGAGCGTCAGAAGAACTTCTTCACGCACGGGGAAATCGCGATGCGCCCCTTGGTTTTGCGGGAGATTGCCGATACACTGGGATTACACGAGTCAACCATATCCCGGGTGACGACCAATAAATACATGGCAACGCCGATGGGTACTTTCGAACTGAAGTACTTTTTTGGCAGCCACGTTTCCACCGAAACCGGTGGGGCGGCTTCCTCAACGGCGATCCGCGCCTTGATCAAGCAACTTATAGGAGCCGAAGACCCGAGGAGTCCTCTTTCCGACAGCCGAATTGCCGAATTGCTGGGTGAACAAGGCTTCGTTGTCGCGCGCCGTACCGTCGCCAAGTATCGCGAAGCCCTGAAGATCCCTGCTGTCAATCTCCGCAAGACTTTGTAGCCGAGTTGCACCGCCTGCCTGGTGCAGCTCTTTCAGAAGGAGAAGCGCTATGAACTTCAAGATCAGTGGACACCACCTGGACATCACGCCCCCGCTGCGTGAGTACGTGGAAACGAAGCTGGAGCGTATCGTCAGGCATTTCGATCAAGTCATTGGCGTCAGCGTGCTACTCTCAGTCGACAATCACAAGGAAAAGGACAGGCGTCAGTACGCGGAAATCAATTTGCACCTTCGGGGCAAGGACATTTTTGTGGAAGCCCATCACGAAGACCTGTATGCGGCCATCGACGCACTTGTCGACAAGCTGGACCGCCAGGTGCTTCGGTATAAGGATCGCGTGCAAGGCCACGACCGCGAAGCGGTCAAGTACCAGATGGCCGAGTCCCAACTACAGCAGCAATGATCAAGCCTGCCAGTCGCAAGACTGGCACTGAAACAGGACTGATAACAGCAAGCCGCGCCATGTAGCGCGGCTTTTTTGCATCTGCAGCCCCGGCCGGGCGCGCGTCCTGGACACAAGTGTTCGCAACTGGCGCAGCACGGTGTATGCTCTCCAAGACATAGCGCGTGGCGACTCCGGCGCGACCACCGTACCCAGGTGTGGCGGCACCAGCACGGACCAGGCCATACAGGGGCCTGGCGCTGCATTGCACAAGAACAGGGGAGACGCTGCTCTATAATGGCCGAACGCCTGGGAAGCCATGGCGTGGCCGCAATCCGGCCCCACTTCGTTTCCGGGCTGAGCAGTCCGATCTGCCTGCTAACTGAAATCCTCGCATCGCCCATGAATCGTTTGGCCAAACTGCTGCCACCCGGCAACATCAACCTCGACCTCAGCGTCACCAGCAAGAAGCGTGTATTCGAGCAAGCCGGGCTCCTATTCGAGAACAACCATGGCGTGGCACGGGCGACCGTGACCGACAACCTGTTCGCGCGCGAGTCGCTGGGTTCGACCGGTCTGGGCGCGGGCGTGGCCATTCCGCACGGGCGCATCAAGGGGCTGAAGCAACCGCTGGCTGCCTTCATGCGGCTGGCCGAGCCGATCCCGTTCGAATCGCCGGATGGCAAGCCGGTCTCGCTGCTGATCTTCCTGCTGGTGCCGGAACAGGCTACGCAGCAGCATCTCGAGATTCTTTCCGAAATTGCCCAGCTGCTGTCGGATCGGGACATGCGCGAAGGCCTGGCAACCCTGGCCACGCCGGACGCGGTCCATGAACTCCTGACGCAGTGGCATCCCTGATCCCTCCCCTGGGCTGGCAACAGACCGGACAATCGTAAAATCCGGCACAGTCCCCGCCCCGAAAGTCATCCCCCATGGAACTCACCGGCGTCACCTCGCAGTCGATCTTCGACGACAACGCAGCCGACATCAAACTCTCGTGGGTGGCTGGCCTGGAAGGTGCGGATCGCGCCTTCGACGTGGAGTTTGCCCGCGAGGCCACCTCGGCCGCGGACCTGGTCGGCCACCTGAACCTGATCCATCCGAACCGGATCCAGGTGCTCGGCAAACCCGAAATCACCTATTACCAGCGTCTGGACGACGAAACCCGCAAGCGCCAGATGGGCGAGCTGATCCTGCTCGAGCCGCCGTTCCTGGTCGTGGCCGACGGCATGGAGCCGCCGCCGGACCTGGAGCTGCGCTGCACGCGCTCTTCCACGCCGCTATTCACCACGCCGGTTTCCTCGGCGGCGGTCATCGACCACCTGCGGCTGTACCTGTCGCGAATCTCGGCGCCGCGCGTGACCATGCACGGCGTGTTCCTCGACATCCTCGGCATGGGTGTGCTGGTCATGGGCGAGTCGGGCCTGGGCAAGAGCGAACTCGGCCTGGAACTGATCTCGCGCGGCCACGGCCTGGTGGCCGACGACGCGGTGGATTTCGTGCGCCTGGGACCGGATTTCATTGAAGGCCGCTGTCCGCCGCTGCTGCAGAACCTGCTCGAAGTACGGGGCCTGGGCCTGCTCGACATCAAGACCATCTTCGGCGAGACCGCCGTGCGGCGAAAGATGAAGATGAAGCTGGTGGTCCAGCTGGTGCGCCGCAACGACGGCGAGTTCGAACGCCTGCCGCTCGATTCGCAGTACCTCGACGTGCTGGGCTTGCCGATCCATATGGTCAAGATCCAGGTGGCGGCCGGCCGAAACCTCGCCGTGCTGGTCGAGGCCGCCGTGCGCAACACCATCCTGCGCCTGCGCGGCATCGATACGCTGCGCGATTTCATGGATCGCCAGCGCGCCGCGATGCAGGCCGATGCGGTCTCGCGCGGGCAGGGCCGCCTGCTCTGAGCGGGCGCGACACGTTTTCAATTGCTTACATCGGCGTTGACAAATAAGTCAACGCGGTGGGGATATCTTCCGTTTTGTGCTGTAATGGGCATCGAGCCCAGTCCGGAGCCGCAGCGTTCACTGTCAGGGTGGCGAAAAGCGGCCATGAAGTTTTCCACAGCCAGGAGAGCAAGCATGAAGAAACTGATCGCGATGTGTGTGTTGGTAACGCCGCTGCTGGCCACCGGCGCAATGGCACAGCCCGCCACCCAAACCACGCCTGCAGCGCCCGCCATGCCGGCAGCGCCGGGCCCCGGAGACAAGGCAGTACCGGCATCCGCCGCCAAGGCGCCCACCGCGCAGCAGCAGAAGATGAAGGACTGCAACGATCAGGCTGCCGGCAAGAAAGGCGACGATCGCAAGGCCTTCATGAAGCAGTGCCTTTCGGCCAAGGGCGTGCAGCCGACCAAGACCCAGCAGGAAAAGATGTCGGCCTGCAGCAAGGAAGGCAAGGGCAAGAAGGGCGACGATTACAAGTCGTTCATGAAGGAATGCCTGTCGAAGTAATTGGCTGTCGATCCGGACAAAATGGCGAACCGCGCGGTTCGCCATTTTTGTCAGCGCGGCCGCTGTCATGACGTGGCCACTTCCGGATGCTATGCTTCCGATGCTATGCGCATCATCCTCATCACCGGCATCTCCGGCTCCGGCAAATCCGTCGCACTGAACGTGCTTGAAGATGCAGGCTACTACTGCGTCGATAACCTGCCGGCCCAATTCATCCCCGATCTGGCCCGCTATCTTGCGGCCGAGGGCTATACGCACCTTGGCGTCGCCACCGATATCCGCAGCCGGGAATCGCTGGACCACCTGCCCGACACGGTTCGTCAACTGGCGGAGACCCATCAGGTCGAGGTCGTGTTCCTCACGGCCAGTACCGACGCACTGGTGCAGCGCTATTCGGAAACGCGTCGCCGCCATCCGCTGTCGATTCTGACCAACGGCGCGCCCCGCTCCGAGGAAGAACGGGCGGCGTTCAACGACCGCGGGCTGATGGAAGCCATCGAGATGGAGCGCGAACTGCTCAGCCCGCTGGCCGAGTCCGCGCACCGCATCGACACCAGCAACGTGCGCACCAATACGCTGCGCAGCTGGATCAAGGAACTGATCCGCGAGGACAGCCAGCGTCTGACGCTGCTGTTCGAGTCGTTCGGCTTCAAGCACGGCGTGCCCAGCGACGCCGACATGGTCTTCGACGTGCGCTCGCTGCCCAACCCTTACTACGACCTGGCGCTGCGCCCGCTGACCGGCCGCGACGCCCCGGTGATCGATTTCCTCCAGGCCCAGCCGATGGTGCTGGCCATGGCCGAAGACATCCGCGCCTATGTCGAAAAGTGGCTGCCGAGCTTCATTGCGGATAACCGCAGCTATCTGACCGTCGCCATCGGCTGTACCGGCGGACAGCACCGTTCGGTCTATATTGCGGAAAGGCTCGCCAACTATTTCCGCGCGCATGGTAATGTGCTGGTGAGACACCGGGAACTCGCGCCGGCGGCATAGCCTGCGTGCGTGGTTTTCCCGTGTCGCCAGGTACGTCAAGCCTGGCAGCATGGCGGTCGCCGCACCCCAACCGGCGGCCGGTTTCCCCGATCCAGTGGAACACCAGCCATCGCATGTCCTCGACAGACCTTCTCCGCCACACCGCTCCCGTCGACGCGACGCCGCTGACGCTGGACGACCTGCCTCTCTTTCCGCTGCACACGGTGCTGTTCCCGGATGGCCGCCTGCCGCTGCGCGTATTCGAGAAACGCTATGTGGACATGGTGCGCAATTGCCTGCGCGACGCGGCGCCGTTCGGCGTATGCCTGATCGCCAGTGGCGAGGAAGTCGCGCGCTCGGGCAAGCCAACCGTGCCGGAATCGATCGGTTGCCTGGCCGAGATCATCGATTGCAATATGGAGCAGCTTGGCGTGCTGCTGATCGAAACGCGCGGACGGCAGCGCTTCCGCGTGCTCGAGCACCACAAGCGCGACGACGGCCTGATCGTGGCGAGCGCCGAGCTGCTGCCCGCCGACATCATCGACTGCAAGCTGGAACTGCTGGGGGAATGCCTGACGGTGCTGCGTCGGATCGTCACGCGGCTGCATGCCGAGCAGCCCGATCGCATGCCGGTTGCCGAGCCCTACCTGTGGGACGACCCAAGCTGGGTCACCAACCGCCTGTGCGAACTGCTGCCGGTGCCGCTCAAGGCCAAGCAGATGCTGATGGAGCTGCCCGACGCGGGCATGCGCATCGAGATCGTGCACCGCTACATGCGGCAGCACCACATGGTGTAGCCAGTCCGGTTCGCCGAGCGCGACTCAGAACAGGCCGCCGCGAGCCTGCAGTTCGAGCAGCCTGCGCACCGGTGCCGGCGTGCCGAGCGCGTCGAGATCATCGAGCGAAAGCCATCTTTGGGCCGGCCCCGAATCGGGTTCACGCAGCGACAGCGCGGCCATGTCGACCCGGATCGCTCGGATCTGCAGCCGGAAGTGCGTAAAGACATGGACCAGTTCGCCGGCCAGCGCCGCGCGTGCGGGTTGTCCGAAGGCGCGCGCATAGCCCAGTGCATCGTCCTCCGCGAGTTCCGCATCGAACGGCACCGTTGCCACGGGCATTTCGGGCAGGCTCCACAGGCCGCCCCAGACACCGCTGTCCGGGCGAAGCTGCAACAGCACGTCGCGGCCATGGCGCACCATGACCATCACGGTACTGCGCTCCGGTATCGCCGCGCGCGGCTTGGGTGTTGGCAACATGGCGGTCAGGCCATCGCGGCGCGCCACGCAGTCCGCCGACAGCGGGCAAGCCGCGGCATCGGCCAGGCATGCCGGCTTGCCGCGCGAACAGACGGTTGCGCCCAGGTCCATCAGGCCCTGCGTGTAGGCCACCATATCGTCCGCCTGGCGCGGCCCGGCCGCGGGCAACGCGGCCTCTGCCAGTTCCCACATGCGTTTTTCGATGGCGCGCTCGCCCGGGTGGCCGTGAATGCCGAAGACGCGCGCAAAGACACGCTTGACGTTGCCGTCGAGGATCGGCGATCGCACGCCCGCGCTGAAGGCCGCCACCGCCGCCGCGGTGGAGCGGCCAATGCCGGGCAGCGTGGCCAGCACCGCGGGATCGGTCGGAAACCGGCCACCATGCTCACTGACGACCTGCATGGCGCAACGGTGCAGGTTGCGCGCGCGCGAGTAGTAGCCCAGCCCTGCCCACAGCGCCATCACCTGATCCGCAGGCGCGGCGGCCAGCGCCTGCACGGTCGGAAGCTGCGCGATGAAGCGCTGGAAGTAGTCGATGACCGCGCTCACCTGGGTCTGCTGCAGCATGATCTCCGACAGCCAGATCCGGTACGGGTCGCGCGTGTTCTGCCACGGCAGGTCGTGCCGCCCGTGCACGCGCTGCCAGTCGGCCACGCGCGCGCCGAAGTCGGCGGGGACATGGATGTCGGACTGCAACGCGCCGGCGTTGGCATTGGCGGATGAGACAGCGGGGGCGGACTTGCGGGGCATCGGGACAATCAGGCGCATGAATCGCACGGCAGGCAAAGCGGCCGCGCAATAGAAAAAGCGCCGCTCGAAGGCGGCGCCACATGATATACCGCCCGGCCCGGGATCAGGCGACGGCGAGCTGCGCGCCCTTCGTGTCAGCCCCGTCCGGACGGATGATGCGCTGGATATGGGCCTCGATGCGCCCGCTGCGTTCGTCCAGGCCGTTGAGCACTTCTTCCAGGTCGGCGATGCGGCTTTCCAGCGTGTCGGTGGCCTCGTGGATGCGTTCGATCGAATCGACACGGCGCCGCAGCTGCTTCTGATGCTCGCGCACCTGCGCTTCCAGCGGCGTCATCACGGACTTGAGCCAGACTTCGATATCACGGTTCAGGTCGCGGAAATTCTCCAGCACGCGGCTGGCCATGGTGTCGAACGCGCCCTGCACCAGGTTTGGCCTTGAGCGCGTCAGCATGTTGACCGCGCCGAAGTGCGACTGCACGAGCTGCAGGATCTCGCCGAGTTCGGCGACATAGCGCGAGGTCACGAACTGCATCGGCGCCGGCAGCGTGAAGCCATGCTCGGCATTGAAGCGCCGGTACATGCTGTCGATGAGCTGGTGCAGCTGGCCGATCTTGTTATCCGCGTCGGTGATCAGCGTGGTCAGCCGCGCGAACAGCGCGTCCATGTCTTCACGCAGCCCGCGCGAGAAGAAGCGCTCCTTCATCTGCTCGCGCGCCTCGCGCATGGTGCGGCGCACGTCGCGCAGTTGCAGGCTCTTGATGATGTCCGCGCTGTGGCGGCCAAACACCAGTCTCAACGCCTGGAACTTGCTGATGCTCTGCTCGAACTCTTCCTTCTCGCTCTGCACGCGCATCAGCATGTGCTTGACCATCGCGTGGTTCTTGCCACGCAGGCCGCGCAGTTCGAACAGCTGTTCGACGATGTCGCGTCGGCGGCTCTGCAGCAGTTGCTGCGCGCCGCGCGCCATGTCCTGCACCGAGCGATGGACCTGGTCGGCGACGATCTCGCGCCGGCGCGGAATCAGCTGCTCGGACAGCACGTGCTCGAAATTCGGCAGGCCGCTGCGTGCCAGCAGCGTCTGGTCATGCGTGACCTTGGCCACCAGGCCCTTCTGCGCCGACACCGGATAGACGCGCCCCTGCTCGATGCCGAGCACCTGCGCCGTCGAGGTGACCTGGCCCGAGATCTCCTTGGCGATCTCGCCCTGCGACTTCAACGGGTCCCACAGGCCGTCGATCTTGTTGAGTACGGCCAGGCAGCCGCGGCGATGGCCGGCGCCCACGTGCCCGCGCCAGAGTTCCAGGTCGCTCTTGGTCACGCCGGCGTCCGCGGCCAGCACGAACACCACCACGTGTGCATCCGGGATCAGGCGCAGCGTCAGCTCCGGCTCGGTGCCGATCGCGTTCAGTCCCGGCGTATCGAGAATCACCAGCCCCTGGCGCAGCAGCGGATGCGGGAAATTGATGACCGCGTGGCGCCAGCGCGAGATCTCGACCATGCCTTCGGCATCCACCGCATAGGCGGCGTCCGGGTCTTCCTCGTGGTACAGGCCCAGCGCTTCGGCCTGGGCCGGCGGCACGCGGATGGTCTCGACCACATGCTGGAACGCCGCCAGCATGCCCTCGGGCGATGACGGGTCCAGCGGCACCGAGTGCCAGTGCGACGCTGAAGTGCCGGCCTCCAGGAAATCCGCGGTCGAGGCTTCCTGCAGCCGGGTTTCGATCGGCAGCAAGCGGATGCTGGGCGGCTCCTGCTCGTCGTAGCGCAGCTCCGTGGGGCACATGGTGGTGCGCCCGGCCGATGACGGCAGGATGCGGCGCCCGTAGTCGGCGAAGAAGATGGCGTTGATCAGTTCGCTCTTGCCGCGCGAGAACTCGGCAATGAAGGCGACCTTGAGCCGGTCGCTGCGCAGCACGCTCTGGATGCGCTGCACGCGTTCTTCGGCGGTCGCGTCGTAGAGGTCGTGCTGCTGCAGCCACGACTGGAATTCGGCCAGCGACTGGAGTACCCCGGTTCTCCAGGCGCCGTATTGTTCAAATTGGTGTGCGAGCGTGGTCATGGCGGCGGTTCGGCTGGGTTCCTGTCCGGCAATCTGGCGCAAGTGCCGACTTTGCAAGCGTGCGGTGTTTTTGTAACTTTTTATGACTGCGCACAAGATACAGGTTTCCGGGGCGCTTTTGTGGCGCTTTTGTGGAATTCGCGCCCCTTGGCCGCAGAGTGTTGCGCCGAGCCATCGACACCCGGCGGGACGCCCCCTTGGCCGCCAGGGCGCCGCGCTTCAATGCTGGCAGTGCGTACAGTAGAAGGTCGAACGCTGGCCCTGGACGATCTGCCGCACCGGCGTGCCGCAGATCCGGCAAGGCTCTCCGGCGCGGTCGTAGACAAAGCAGTCGAGCTGGAAATAGCCGCTCGCGCCGTCGCTGCCGACAAAGTCGCGCAGCGTGCTGCCACCGCGTTCGATGGCCTGCGCCAGCGTTTCGCGCACCGCCAGCGCCAGCCGTTCGCAGCGCGCGAGGCTCAGCCGGCCGGCCGGCGTGGTCGGGCGGATGCCCGCGCGGAACAGGCTTTCGGAGGCGTAGATATTGCCCACGCCCACCACGATATTGCCGGCCAGCAGCACGGTCTTGATCGCCGCGGAACGCCCGCGCGTATGGCGGTGCAGCCAGTCGCCGTCGAAATGCGGATCGAACGGCTCAATGCCGAGCCCGCGCAGCAGCGGGTGTCCGGGCAGCATGGCCTCGCTCAGCGGGCTCCAGAGCACGGCGCCGAAACGGCGCGGATCGCGAAAGCGCAGCACGATACGGTTGCCGCCGGCATCGTCCAGCGCAAGGTCCAGGTGGTCGTGGGTGCCGGCGGCCGGCGCATCGGGCAGCACGCGCAGCGTCCCGGTCATGCCCAGGTGGACCAGCAACCAGCCGGCATCGCCCGTGGCTTCATCGACGCACTCCAGCAGCAGGTACTTGCCGCGCCGCTCGATACGCTGCACCAGGCGGCCGGCCAGGCGTGCCTCCAGGTCGTCGTCGATGGGCCAGCGCAAGCCGCGATGGCGCACGATCACGTCGGCAATACGCCGCCCCACCACATGCGGCAGCAGGCCGCGCCGGGTCACTTCGACCTCCGGCAATTCAGGCATCGAACCTCTCCGTTGGTTACCGCTCCAAACTCCTGCCGGAAGCGCGCACGCCTTGCTGCGCCGGCAAGCAGCGCATTGTAGCGGCAGGCTACAATGCCCCTATCATTCGAACGCCTGAACGCGCCGGAGCAATCATCACATGTCGGAACTTTTTCCGGATCCCGTTGCGAGACCCGCTGCCATGGACTTCCCCGCGAAGGCCATCACTGTGCGCCCAGGCATGCCCGCTCGGTCGGCGGCCAGTACCGGGCGCCACATCCGGTCCCTGATCGCGGGCGCCTGCCTGGCGCTTGGCGCGGTCGGCGCGGTCCAGGCCGCGCCGGCGCAGCCCGACAAGGCGCCCGCCGGCGTCACGCTGCCGAACGTATCGCTGACCGGCGACATCATGTACAGCGTGATGGCTGCCGAGATCTCGCTGCAGCGCGGCCTGGTCGGCCCGGCCTATCGGACCTACGTCGAACTGGCCCGCTCCACGCGTGACCCGCGCTTTGCCCAGCGTGCGACGGAGATCGCCTTCAATGCGCGCATCCCGCAGCAGGCGCTCGACGCCGCGCGGCTGTGGAGCGACATCGCGCCCGGCTCGCCCGCGGCGCGCCAGGTGCTCTCGACCCTGCTGGTGCTCAATGGGCGCTGGAGCGACGCACGGCCGCTGCTGGTCCAGCAGTTGGCCGGCGTGCCCGCCAACCATCGTGCCGAGGGCATCCTCCAGCTTCAACAGCAGATGTCGCGCACGAGCGATCCCGCGGGCGCCGCGGCGCTGCTGCAGGAGCTGACCCGCGACGATGCGCGGCTGCCCGAAACGCAGCTTGCCATTGCCCGGGCACAGGAGATCGCGGGCAACATGCCAGCCGCGCTTGCGGCGCTCGATGAAGCGCTGCGGCTGCGCCCCGATTTCGAGCCCGCGGCGCTGATGGCAGCCGAATTGCGCGCCGAGAGCGAGCCCGACAAGGCGATTACCGGCCTGCGCCGCTTCCTCGACAAGTCGCCGCGGTCGGTCAGCGGCCACATCACGCTGGCGCGCCTGTACCTGATGCGCAATGACATGCCAGCCGCGCGCCAGGAATTCGAGACGCTGCGCAAGGTTGCGCCAAACGACCCGCGCGTGCCGCTCGCGCTGGGGCTGACCAGCCTCCAGGCCCGGGATTTCGGCGAGGCCGAGCAGTACCTCAAGGAATACCTGCAGCTGGCCGAGAAAGTACCCACCGCCAATCCGGACATCGCCTTCCAGTACCTGGCGCAGATTGCCGAGGAACGCAAGGACTACGCCGGCGCGATCCAGTGGCTCGAACGCATCGAGGACAGCCGCCTGGCACCGGCCGCCGCGGCCAAGCGCGCGCAGCTGCTCGCACGCATGGGCAAGCTCGACGATGCCCAGGCCATCTTCGGCGACATGCTCAGCGACGCCGAGGACATCCCCGATCCGGCCCAGCGCTCGCAGCGCATGATGGCGATCCGCCAGGCCGAGGTCGCCACGCTGATGGAGACCAAGTCCTACGACCGCGCGCGCAAGCTGCTCGACGAACGCATCACGGCCGAGCCGGAGAATGCCGACTGGATCTACGAGCTGGCCATGCTGGACGAGCGCCAGAAGCGCTACGACCGGATGGAGCAGGGCCTGCGCCGCGTGATCGCGCTGCAGCCTGAGCAAAAGCAGGGCTACAACGCGCTCGGCTACTCGCTGGCCGACCGTAACGTACGCCTGCCCGAGGCGCGCAAGCTGCTTGAACGCGCCTCCGAACTCGGGCCGGATGATCCGTACATCATGGATAGCCTGGCCTGGGTGAAATTCCGCATGGGCGAATTGCAGCCGGCGGCGGAACTGCTCAAGAACGCCTACGCCAAGGCGCCCGAGGCCGAGATCGGCGCGCACCTGGGCGAAGTGCTGTGGCAGCTCGGCGAGCGCGACGAAGCCCGCAAGACATGGACCGAAGCCGCCAAGATCGAGCCGGAAAACGAAATCCTGGTCGATACCCTGCGCCGCTACAACGTCCTGCTGTCCAAGTAAGCCCGGGCCGGTCCATGCGACCGGCCGCGCCATCTGTCGCGGGCCGTCCCACCAGGGCGGCCCCGCTTTCCTGAATGCCGAACATGAACCGATCCCGCCGCCTGGCCCTGCTTTGCCTTGGCGCGCCCATGCTGCTGGCAGCCTGCGCCAGCGTCGCGCCTTCGCGCGGCTTCGATGCCGGCGAAACCGCCGCAAGCCGGCACTACACCGGCCGCTTTTCCGCAAACTACGTCCGCTATGGCCGCGACGAAGGGGTGCAGGGCAGCTTCCGCTGGGAGGAACAGGGCCGCAACGTTCGCCTTGACCTGCTCTCGCCGCTGGGCCAGACGCTGGCCGTCGTCACCGCCACGCCTTCGGGCGCGACCCTTGACCTGCCCAACCAGCCGCCGCGCAATGCGCCGGAAGTCGACAGCCTGCTCGAAGACGCGCTCGGCTTTGCGCTGCCGGTGGCCGGCATGCGCGACTGGCTGCACGGGCGCCCTTCGGCCGGGCGCCCGGCCAAGGCCACGCGCGATGCCCAGGGGCGCCTCGCCACGCTGGCACAGGACGGCTGGAGCGTGCGCTACGTGGCCTGGCAGGATGTGCCCGCCAGCGCGCAGACGACGACGGCGCGACCGCGCCGCATTGACCTGGAGCGCGACGGCGGCCCTACGCCGCTGTCGGTCAAGCTTGTGATCGATCCGGAGGAAACACCTTGACCGGGACCACCAACTTGCCTCCGCCGCAACTGCGCGATTGCCCGGCGCCGGCCAAGCTCAACCTGTTCCTGCACGTCACCGGCCGGCGCCCGGATGGCTACCACACGCTGCAGACGGTGTTCCAGCTCGTGGACTGGTGCGATACGCTGCATTTCCAGCGCCGCGACGACGGTATCGTGACGCGCGCCACGGACATCCCCGGCGTGCCGGCGCAGACCGACCTCGTCGTGCGTGCAGCGCGCGCGCTGCAGCAGGCGACGGGCACGCGCTACGGCGCCGACATCGAGATCGACAAGTTCCTGCCGATGGGCGGCGGCATCGGCGGCGGCTCCTCCGACGCGGCCACGACGCTGCTGGCGCTGAACCACCTGTGGGGACTTGGCCTGGCGCGCGCGGAGCTGATGCGCATCGGGCTGACGCTGGGTGCGGACGTGCCCGTCTTCGTGTTCGGGCAAAACGCCTTCGCCGAAGGCATCGGCGAAGAACTGACGCCCGTCGAGCTGCCTGACAGCTGGTTCGTGATCATCCATCCGAAACAACATGTGCCGACGTCTGAAATTTTTTCGGACGAGTGCTTGACAAGGGACACCCCCCTCTCCATAATTGCGGTCTTCGCTGCTTGCACAAACAAATTCTCTTTCGGTCGCAACGACCTGGAAGCGATAGCAACAGCGAAGTTCGGCGAAGTTGCCCGAGCCCTTGGATGGCTGAAGCAGTTCAATCAGCATGCAAGGATGACCGGTTCCGGAGCCTGCGTGTTTGCACGTTTTCCCGACGAGCAGACGGCGCAGCAGGTCCTGAAGCGGTTGCCTCCTGAATGGGATGGCAGGTGTGTGCGCAGTCTGGCACATCACCCGCTCGCAGCGTTCGCATAGCAAGTTTTGGTTCGGCGCGGTACAGCGGTCAGGTATCACGACGAGCAGCAAGGTTGTGTAGGGGAGTCGCCAAGTTGGTCAAGGCACCGGATTTTGATTCCGGCATTCGAAGGTTCGAATCCTTCTTCCCCTGCCATTACATTCCTATAGTGTCCTCACGGACCCTCAGTATCAGTCACCGGCCTTGCCGGTGACTACAAGCTCCCCCAGCAGCAAGACAGGTGCCCCGAATGAGCAGCGAAGGCTTGATGGTATTTACCGGCAACGCCAACCCCAAACTCGCGGAGGCTGTCGTACAGCACCTCGGCATTCCTCTGGGCAAGGCGCTCGTTGGCCGTTTCTCAGACGGCGAAGTTCAGGTTGATATCCAGGAAAACGTTCGCGGCAAGCACGTCATCGTGCTGCAGTCCACCTGCGCGCCGACCAACGACAACCTGATGGAACTGATGGTGATGGTCGACGCGCTCAAGCGCGCCTCGGCACGCAGCATCACCGCCGCCATGCCCTACTTCGGCTATGCCCGCCAGGACCGCCGCCCGCGCTCGGCGCGCGTCGCGATCTCGGCCAAGGTCGTGGCCAACATGCTCGAAGTCGCTGGTGTCGAGCGCGTGCTGACGATGGACCTGCACGCCGACCAGATCCAGGGCTTCTTCGATATCCCCGTCGACAACATCTACGCTTCGCCGGTACTCCTGGGCGACCTGCGCGAGAAGAACTACGGTGACCTGCTGGTCGTGTCGCCGGACGTCGGCGGCGTGGTCCGCGCCCGTGCGCTGGCCAAGGAACTGAACTGCGACCTGGCGATCATCGACAAGCGTCGTCCCAAGGCCAACGTGGCCGAGGTGATGAACATCATCGGTGAAGTCGACGGCCGCAACTGCGTGATCATGGACGACATGATCGACACCGGCGGCACGCTCTGCAAGGCGGCCCAGGTGCTGAAGGAGCGCGGCGCGCTGAAGGTTTTCGCCTATTGCACGCACCCCGTGCTGTCCGGCGGCGCGGCTGCCCGCATCGCGGACTCGGCACTGGACGAAGTGGTGGTGTGCGACACCATCCCGCTGTCGGAAGAAGCTGCCAAATGCAGCAAGATCCGCCAGCTGTCGACCGCCCCGCTGCTGGCCGAAACGTTCACGCGTATCGTCAAGGGCGACTCGATCATGTCGCTGTTCGCGGGTTCCTGATAGAATTTTCGGCTTTGCCGCGCTGATTGCGGGTTTTCCGGCAATCAGCGCGTGTGACCGGCGCATCAGTTTCGATTGCGCCACAACAGGGCTGTCTGGTCGCGGACAGCCTTCTTTACTTTGGAGTCATCATGAAAGTAGTCGCTTTCGAGCGTAGCGTACAGGGAACGGGTGCGAGCCGCCGCCTGCGCAATTCGGGCAAGACCCCCGGCATCATCTACGGCGGCGCTGCCGATCCGAAGATGATCGAACTGGATCACAACGCGCTGTGGCACGCCCTGAAGAAGGAAGCCTTCCACTCGTCGATCCTGGACCTGGAAGTTGCCGGCAAGTCGGAAAAGGCCCTGCTGCGCGCATTCCAGATGCACCCGTTCAAGCCGATGGTGCTGCACGTCGATTTCCAGCGCGTGTCGGCCAGCGAAAAGATCCACGTCAAGGTACCCCTGCACTTCATGAACCAGGAAACCGCTCCTGGCGTGAAGCTGGGCCACGGCCTGGTCAACCACATCGTGAACGACCTGGAAGTGTCGTGCCTGCCGGCCGACCTGCCCGAGTTCATCGAAGTGGACGTCGGCACGATGGAACTGGGCCAGACCCTGCACCTGGCTGACCTGAAGCTGCCGAAGGGCGTGACCGTCGTGACCCACGGCGACGAAAACCCGGCCATCGCCAGCATCTCGCTGCCGGCTGGTGCCGCTTCGGCTGCCGAAGGCGCTGAAGGCGAAGGCGAAACGCCGGCTGCCTAAGCTGCCTACCCGGCATTGCGGCCTGGCCGCAAGACGGAAAAAACCGCCGGTCCTGCCGGCGGTTTTTTTTGGCGTATGCTTGGCGGCTGCGGTTCGACATGAACCCCGCCGCCATCCAATCCAGTTCATCGCATGATCAAGCTCATCGTCGGCCTAGGTAATCCCGGAGCGGAATACGAGGCTACCCGCCACAACGCCGGCTTCTGGCTGGTGGATCAGCTGGCCCGCATGGGCGGCACCACGCTGCGCGTGGAAGGCCGTTTCCACGGCCTGGCCGGACGGGCCCGCCTGTGGGACCAGGACATCTGGCTGCTCAAGCCGTCCACGTTCATGAACCGCTCTGGCCTGGCCGTGGTGTCGCTGGCCCGCTTCTACAAGATCCTGCCTGACGAGATCGTGGTCGCGCATGACGAGATGGACCTGCCTCCGGGCGCCGCCAAGCTCAAGCGCGGCGGCGGCGCCGGTGGCCACAACGGCCTGAAGGACATCGCCGCTCATCTGACCACGCAGGAATTCTGGCGCCTGCGCCTCGGCGTGGGGCATCCGCGCAACCTGCCCGGCGGCGCCGGCGCGGGCCGTGAGGATGTCGTCAACTTCGTGCTCAAGCCGCCGCGCAAGGAAGAGCAGCAGGCAATCGACGAAGCCATCGATCGCTGCGTCGACCCGCTCGGCCTGCTGGCCAGGGGAGATGCGGAGCGCGCCATGGCGCAGTTGCATACCGCCCGTTGATCCAGCCGGCGCAGGCATAGCCCTGCGACAACTACGTGAAACCGAATGACAACGGGCCGCCATCAGCGGCCCGTTGTCATTTCGATATCCGTTTCGCATCCGGTCTCTTGTTGCAGACATCTTGTCATCAGAGTTACACGGACAGCACCTACATTGCGGGCTCAGCAAGCGGGCCGGCATTACAGGATGGCGGCCGCACATGACGAACCTCACAGGAGAATGTCCATGTCGTACCTGACCGACGCAGCGCGCGCCGCCAGCCGTGCCGCCAAGCCCGATGTTGACGTGCCCGGCCAGAGGCTGGAGGACATCGTGGCCGCCAATCCGGCACGCCGACGCGTGCTGCGCGGCGGTCTCGGTTTGTCGCTGGCTACCGCTTTCGGCAGTGGCGTGCTGTCCGCGTGCGGCGGCGGCGACGATTCGGCCGCGGCACCGGCAGCGGCACCCGCTCCGGCGCCCTCTCCCGCACCGGTTGCCACGCCCGACGCTGTCCCAGCGAGCTACGAAGTTACCTTCGAACCTGTGGCCAGGTCGACCGCCGATGCCGTGATCGTGCCCAACGGCTACCGCGTCGACGTGCTGTTCTCCGCCGGAGATCCGGTCGAGGCCGGCTCCACCGGCTATGCCGGCGCCTTCCAGTCCTCGGCCGAAACCGAGCGCCAGGCAGGCGGCAATCACGACGGCATGCACTACTTCGCGCTGCCGGGCGTCGATCCGCAGAAAGGCGGCCTGCTCGCGATCAACCATGAACTGCCCGACTACAATATCCTGTTTGCCGGCGGCACCTACAACGCCAGCACCGCCACGCCTGAGGAAAAGCGCATCGCGCTTTCGGCCGTCGGCATCTCGGTGATCGAGGTGGAGCTGGCCGCAAGCGGCAACTGGCAAGTCAAGCGCGGCTCCATCTACAACAAGCGCCACACCGGCAACTCGCTGTATCGGGTGAGCGGCCCGGCCGCGTCCGCAGTAGGCTCGACCGTGGTCGGCATGCTCAACAACTGCTCGAGCGGCTACACGCCGTGGGGCACGTACCTGACCTGCGAAGAAAGCACGGACAATTACCTCGACCCGACCCAGGACGAGAAGGGTTACGGATGGGTCGTCGAAATCGATCCGTACGGCACGCTCGGCGCGCCGGCCAAGCGCACCGCCATGGGTCGCTTCGACCATGAGAACGTCGCCTTCCTGGCGGATGCCGGCAACAATGTCGCCTTCTACATGGGCGACGACGGCACGCCAGGCTGCATCTACAAATTCGTGCCGACCAAGGCGTTCGACCCGGACAACCGCGCCGCCAACGCCAACCTGCTGGACAACGGCACGCTGTTCGTCGCCAGGTTCAACGCCGATGGCAGCGGCAAGTGGGTGGAGCTGACGCAGGGCAAGAACGGCCTGACCGTCGGCGCCTCCGACCCGGGCAACTGGACCCAGTTCGCCACATCGCCGGCCCCGGCCACGGTCGACTTCGCCAGCCAGGCCGACGTGCTGGTCAACACCAAAGCAGCGGCGCGCGTGGCCGGCGGCACGCTGATGGACCGCCCAGAGTGGATCACCGTGGCGCCGGATAAGTCCATCTATTGCACGCTGACGAACAACAGCGGACGCAAACAGACCGACGCCGCCAACCCGCGCACGAGCAATCTGCATGGCCACATCATTCAGTGGCAGGAAGCGGGCGGCTCGCCGCTGGCCACCACGTTCACCTGGAGCATCCTGCTGCAGGCCGGCGACCCATCGCTGGCAACCGCCAACCTGAAGGGCAACATCAACGGCGACACGTTCTCGAGCCCGGACGGCCTGCGCGTGGACCCGAAGGGCCGCCTGTGGGTCGAAACCGACTCGAGCACCAGCGCCAGCTACATCAACACCTTCGGCAACAACAGCATGTACTACATTGCGCCGACCGGTCAGTCAAAGCGCTTCCTGACCGGCCCGACCGGCTGCGAGATTACCGGCATTGCGTACACGCCGGACCTGACCACCTGCTTCATCAATATCCAGCATCCCACCGGCAAGTGGCCGGATGCGGCCAAGCCGCCGCGCTCGTCCACCATCGTGGTGCGTCGACCCGACGGCAAGCCGATGGGCGCCTGACCGCGCAGTGTTGTAGGCAGTACCGTAGTAACTGGGGAAAATTAAACCCCCGCCACCTTGCGGTGGCGGGGGCTTTTTTGTGCCGTATCGACCTGTCGCCCGTATGGGGGCGGCAATTCAGGCAGCGTGCTTGGCGGCCGTCAGCAGGCGGTAGCGCTGCATCAGCACCTCATGGGTCTCGATCCGGTTCGGATCCTTGGGGATGCAGGCGACCGGGCAGACCTGCTGGCATTGCGGTTCATCGAAATGCCCGACGCATTCGGTGCACTTGTTGGGGTCGATTTCATAGATCTCGGGCCCCATCGAAATGGCTTCGTTCGGGCACTCGGGTTCACAAACGTCGCAGTTGATGCAGTCGTCGGTGATCAGTAGCGCCATGGTGTTTCCTTCCAGCTGACGCGCCCGCGCCCGAACTGGCCGCGAATCGACGCGTCTGAACCGGTATTTTATTCCGGTTTGGCGATTTTCTCTTGCAGCCAGCGCTCCACCGACGGGAACACGAACTTGCTGACATCGCCGCCAAGCACCGCAATCTCGCGCACGAAGGTGCCGGAGATGAACTGGTACTGGTCGGACGGCGTGAGGAACATGGTTTCCACGTCCGGCAGCAGGTAGCGGTTCATGCCCGCCATCTGGAACTCGTACTCGAAATCCGACACGGCGCGCAGGCCGCGCACGATCACGCGTGCGTTGTTCTTGCGGACAAAATCCTTGAGCAGCCCGGCAAAGCCTTCGACACGCACATTGGGATAGTGGCCCAGCACTTCACGAGCGATGCTGATGCGCTCTTCGAGCGAGAAAAACGGGCGCTTGTTGGGGCTGTGCGCCACGCCAACCACCAGCTCGTCGAAAATATTCGACGCACGGCGGACCAGATCCTCGTGCCCCCGGGTCATGGGATCAAACGTACCGGGGTAGACCGCGATGGCCATACTTCCTCCTTGATCTGCCCGCTGCCGGCCCTTTTCCGGACCGCCCTGACCTACCGGCCGCGCCGGGTGGTTGATGCGTCGCGAGCGTTATAACAGCGGCGTAGTGTAACGCTAATTCCGTGAATTGGAAGTCGTCAAGGTGTGCTTTTGCCGCATCGCACCGTGCGCCGCCGCATGCATCAAGCCGCACCGTTCCCGGCGCTGCGGTGCTGTAGCAGGTGGAAATGCACCGCGCCGGCGCGTGCCTGGCGGACGATCTCCAGCGATGCGGGGACCGGCGCATCCGCGCCGGTCAGCGAACGGTCCGTTTCCACGTACACGGCCCCGCCAGCGCTCAGGAGCCGCGCCGCATGTTCCAGTGCGGGCCGCAGCCAGTCCTCGGCAAAGGGCGGATCCAGGAAGATCACATCGAAGCTGGCGTCCGGCATCTGTGCCGCAATCGCAAATGCGTCGCCTTGCATCACGCGAATCTGGGGGGCGTCGAGCCGGTACTGGTTGTCGCGCAACTGCCTGGCCACACGCGGGTTGAATTCGACCAGCGTGACGCCCTGTGCACCGCGCGACGCCGCTTCGAAACCGAGCGCGCCGGAGCCGGCGAACAGGTCCAGGCAGTTCAGGCCTGCAAGGTCCTGTCCGAGCCAGTTGAACAGGGTCTCCCGCACGCGGTCGGGCGTGGGCCGCAGCCCTTGCGCTTCGGGCACGGGCAGCATCGTGCGCTTCCAGCGGCCACCGATAATGCGGACCTGGGACGGCGCCTGGCGCGGCGCCGGAGAAGACGATCGCCCGCTCGCGGCGGGCGAAGGAGATCGGGAACGCGAATTCATCCCGTGATTGTAGAGCCTGACGGCGCTTCAGCCACCCCTGGACGTTGCGGATCGCGTGCGAGGGGCGCCAGAGGACTATCGCTCACTCCGGACCCCCGACGATCACCGTGGCCATGGCGTCAGGATGGACATGGCGCCCGAACGCCGCCTTCACCTGCTGGCCGGTAACCTTGCCGATCTGCGTCGTCCAGGTGTCCAGGTATTCGAGTGGAAGTCCGTACCAGCCGATATTCGCCACGTTGGTCAGCAGCTTGCGGTTGCTGTCGATGCGCAGCGGGAAGCCGTTGATGAGGTTGTCCTTCGCTGCCTTTAGCTCGGCATCGGTCGGGCCTTCGGCGACGAAGCGGGCCAGCACCTGCCGGACCAGCGCCAGCGCCTCGTTGGTCTGCTCCTTCTTGGTCTGCAGGCTGATGCCGAACGGGCCCGGCTGCTTCGACGGCGCAAAGTAGCTGTCCACACCGTAGGTGAGTCCGCGCTTCTCTCGCACCTCATCGGTCAGGCGCGAGCTGAAGCCGCCGCCGCCCAGCACGTAGTTGCCGACCAGCAGCGCGAAGTAATCCGGATCGCCGCGTGCGATCGACGGCTGGCCAGTCACCACCGCCGCCTGCTGCGCGGGATGCGGTACGCGCTGCTCGCTGGCCGGAATGGTCATCCGCACCTGCGGCATGGCCGGCGGCGCACTGCCCTGCGGCAGGCCGCTGGTCAGCTTCTCGGCAATCGCTTCGGCCTGCTTGCGGTCGACCGCGCCGATCAGCGTGACCACCGCGCGCGACGCGCCGTAGTTGTCGCGCCAGAACTTGACGATGTCGTCGCGCGTGATCGACTCGACCGAGGCCGCAGTGGCCGACACGCCGTACGGGTGGCCCGGATACATCGCCTTGGCCAGCGCCTTGTCGGCGATCACGCCCGGCTTGGCGTCTGCCTCGCGGATCGCGCTGACCAGGCGCTGCTTCTCGCGGCCCACCACGGCATCCGGATAAGTGGGCGCCTGGATAAGCTGCATGGCCAGCGCCACGGACTGGTCGAGCTCCGGCTGCGCGGTCAGCGTGCGCATGCCGATGCCGCCGCGGTCACCGCCGGCCGCGCCGCCGAAGACGGCACCGGTATCGGCAAAGGCGTCGGCAATCTGCGCCTCGTCGCGCGCGGGCTGGCCGCTGCGCGCGGCCGCCCCCTTGTCGAGCAGCGCCGCAGTCAGCGTGGCAAGCCCGGCCTTGCCGGCAGGGTCATAGCGGCTGCCGGCGTCGAAATCGACATTGACGTCCAGCATCGGGATCGACGGGCTGTGTACGTAGAACACCTGCGCGCCGGTGGAGGCAGTCCAGTGTTCGATCGGAATGGCGGCCAGCGCGCCATGTGCGACCAGGAGCGCCAGCGCGCCCAGGGCCGCGCCGGCCAGCCGGCGCAGTGCGCGCGGCGAAGGAATAATCAACTCGCTCATCGCGCTCATCTCGCTTATCTCGGATAACGACATGCGTGGATTCTCAGTGGCGCAGGCCTTCGGGTGCCTTTGCCTTGGGCTTGTTCGGATCAATCGGCTGCGGCAACAACGTGGCTACGGTCAGGTTGTCGTCGTTGAAGTACTTCGCGGCCACCGCCTGCACCTGAGCCGGGGTGACTTCCTTGATCTTGTCGAGGATGCGATCGATGTTGCGCCACGAAATGCCGGAGATCTCCGCGACACCGATTTCCATGCCCTGCCCGAACACCGAATCGCGCTTGTAGATCTGGCTGGCGACGACCTGCGCCTTGACGCGCTTGAGTTCCTCCGGCGACACGCCGCTCTTGGCGATGCGCTGGATTTCCTCGCGCAGCGCCGCCTCGATCTGGTCGGTGGTGTGGCCATCGGCCGGCGTGCCGTCGAGCACGAACAGGGAATTGCCGCGGTTGATGCTGTCGTAGCCGACGTTGACGTCATCGGCCAGGCGCTGCTCGCGCACCAGCTCGCGCGTCAGGCGCGCGTTGTCGTAGCCGTTGAGCACGGCGGCCAGCACCTCCAGCGCGTAGGGGTCGACATCCTTTTCCACGTCGCGCAGACGCGGCACCTTGTAGGCCATCACCATGTACGGGTTCTCGGCCGGCGCCTTCACCCAGATGCGCTTGATGCCGATCTGCGGCGGGTCGACCTGCTCCTTGCGCAGCGGCAGCGTGCGCGGCTTGAGCTTGCCGTAATAGCGTTCGGCCATGGCACGCACCTCGGCCGGCTTGACGTCGCCGGTAACGATCACCGTGGCGTTGTTGGGCACGTACCAGCCGTGGTACCAGGCCTGGACATCGTCCAGGCGCATGTTGACCAGGTCGTCCATCCAGCCGATCACCGGGTGCCGGTAAGGCGCGGCGACATAGACCGCGGCGAGCAGCTGCTCGTAGACCGTGCCGCGCGCCGAGTCGTCGGTGCGCAGGCGGCGCTCCTCCATCACGACCTTCATCTCGCGCTCGAACTCGCCCTGGTTGAAGATGAGGTTGGCCATGCGGTCGGCCTCCAGCTCCATCATCCTTGGCAGGTATTGCTTGCTGATCTGCTGGTAATAGAGCGTGAAGTCGCGGTTGGTCATGGCGTTCTCGCGCCCGCCGAGCGCCGCGACCTGCTTGGAGAACTCGCCCACGCCGACCTTGGGCGTGCCCTTGAACATCATGTGCTCGAGCATGTGGGCGACGCCGGTGGTGCCGCTGACCTCGTCGACGCCGCCGACGCGATACCAGATCTGGTGCGCCACCGTGGGCGCCCGATGGTCTTCCTTGACGATCAGGCGCAGGCCGTTGGACAAGCGGTATTCGGTGGTGCCCTGCGACGTGGCGCCGACCGGGGCCGTCTGTCCGGACGGCATGGGCGAGGCGACCGTGCGCTGCGCCTGGGCGCCGGCCGACCACGGCAACGCGGCCAGCAGCAGGACGGGCAGTGCCCGCCTGGCCAGGCGTTGCAGCGACGCCCGGCCCGCGGCACGGGCGGGGAAGGGTTCAGGGCGGGCGGCGCCCGTTCCGGTCAAGACTGTGCAATGGTCCATGCAACCCCGTCTGCTAGAATTTTGCCGATCGATTCATGGTTCCATGAATCCGCTGTGTTACGAACTATACGCAAAAGCAGGCGCGCACCACAACGAGAGGCTGGTGGGGTGCCGGAATAACGCGTAAGGCCTGATTGATTAATGACGCCGCCGGACGGCGGCCGATCCTGACGGGGTATTGACCCCTTTCCCCAATGTTTAGTTTCTGGAAGAAGCGCAAGGCCGAGCCGGCCCCAGCGCCGGCAGAACAGCCCGCCGCCACTCCGGCCCAGGCTCCGGAGCCCTCCCCTGTCGCCAGCCCGGCACAGTCCCTTGCCCCATCCCCCGCGCCGGTTGCGACCGTTGCACCGGCAGGAGTGGCACCGGCACCGGTCGCGCTCGACGAGCTGGAACTGACCCCGGCGCCGGTGCAGTCAGCCGAAGCCCGCCGCGGCTGGGTGCAGCGCCTGCGCACCGGCCTGTCGAAGACCAGCCGCAATATCAGCACGCTGTTTGTCGGCATGAAGGTCGACGAAGCCCTGTTCGAGGAGCTGGAAACCGCCCTGCTGATGGCTGACGCCGGCGTCGAGGCGACCGAATACCTGCTCGGCGAACTGCGCAAGCGCGTCCGCAACGACCGCATCGAGACCGCCGAGGGCGTCAAGGCCGCGCTGCGCGACCTGCTGATCCAGCTGCTGCGTCCGCTCGAAAAAACCATGGCGCTGGGCCGCGAGCAGCCGCTGGTGATGATGATCGCGGGCGTCAACGGCGCCGGCAAGACCACCAGCATCGGCAAGCTGTGCAAGCATTTCCAGCACTACGGCCAGTCCGTGCTGCTGGCCGCCGGCGATACCTTCCGCGCCGCCGCGCGCGAACAGCTGACCATCTGGGGCGAGCGCAACAACGTGACCGTGGTGGCGCAGGAAAGCGGCGACCCGGCCGCCGTGATCTTCGATGCCGTCAATGCGGCGCGCGCGCGCGGCATCGACATCGTCATGGCCGACACCGCCGGTCGCCTGCCCACGCAGCTGCACCTGATGGAGGAGCTCAAGAAGGTCAAGCGCGTGATCAGCAAGGCCATGCCCACCGCCCCGCACGAGGTCCTGCTGGTAATCGACGCCAACACTGGTCAGAACGCCCTGGCGCAAACGCGCGCGTTCGACGATGCGCTCGGCCTGACCGGCCTGATCGTCACCAAGCTCGACGGCACCGCCAAGGGCGGCATCCTGGCCGCCATTGCGCGCCAGCGGCCGGTGCCGGTCTACTTCATCGGCGTCGGCGAGAAGGTCGAGGACCTGCAGCCGTTCAAGGCCGAGGAGTTTGCCGACGCGCTGCTCGGCTGATGGCTTCGCCAGAATGAGAAAACGCCCCGGCATGCCGGGGCGTTATTCATGGCAGGGACGCCGCCAATCATTCGGCGTCCGGCTGTTCCTTAGGCTGTGCTTTCTGGAAAGCAGGCAGCTCCATGCACGCGTCCTGGATCCGCGCGATGGTCGGGTAACGGCTCACGTCGATATTGAAGCGCTGCGCGTTGAAGACCTGCGGCACCAGGCAGATATCGGCCAGCGTCGGTGTATCGCCGAAGCAGAAGCGGCCGGCCTTGCCCTGGCGCTCCAGGTTGGCCTGGACCGAGGCAAAGCCCAGTTCGATCCAGTGCCGGTACCACGCGTCCTTGGCCTCGTCGGCAACGCCCAGCGTGCGCTTGATGTACTTCAGCACGCGCAGGTTGTTCAGCGGATGGATCTCGCAGGCAACCTCCAGCGCCAGGCCGCGCACGTAGGCGCGATCCAGTGCGGTGCCGGGCAGCAGCTTCGGCTCGGGATGGATCTCGTCCAGGTACTCGATCATGGCCACCGACTGCTGCAGCACCTGGCCGTCGTCGAGCACCAGCGCCGGCACCAGGCCGTCCGGATTCACCGCGCGGAACTCGGGCAGCAACTGCTGCCCGCCGTCCTTGAGCAGGTGTACCGGCACGTAGTCGTACGGCAGGCCCTTCAGCTCCAGCGCGATACGCACGCGATAGGACGCGGAGCTCCGGAAATAGCTGTAGAGCTTCATCGGATCAGACCACCTTGATGGTCAGGTCACCCACGCCGCCGACGTGGCACTGCATCACGTCGCCCTTGACCACCGGGCCCACGCCCTCGGGCGTGCCGCTGAAGATCACGTCGCCGGGCTGCAGTTCGAACAGCTTCGACAGGTACGACACCATTTCCGGCACCGACCAGATCAGGTCGGCCAGGTCGCCGCGCTGCTTTTCCGCGCCGTTGACGGACAACGTCACCTCGCCCTTCTCCGGATGGCCGATGGCCGATGCCGGCACGATCGGGCCGATCGGCGCCGAATGGTCGAAAGCCTTGCCGGTCTCCCAGGGGCGGCCGGTCTTCTTCGATTCGTTCTGCAGGTCGCGGCGCGTCATGTCGAGGCCCACGGCGTAGCCGAACACGTGGCTGGCGGCCTGCTCGACCGGGATGTCCTTGCCGCCCTTGCCGATCGCCACGACCATTTCCACTTCATAGTGGACGTTGCTGGTGCCCGGCGGGTACGGGAAGGTGCCCTCCGTACCGTCCGCCACGTAGCTGACCGCGTCCGACGGCTTGCAGAAGAAGAACGGCGGCTCGCGGTCCGGGTCCGAGCCCATTTCGCGGGCGTGGGCGGCATAGTTGCGGCCGACGCAGTACACGCGGCGCACCGGGAAGCTAGCGTTGCTGCCTCGCACGGGCACGCCAACGGGTGCCGGCGGGGCAAAAACGAATTCGGTCATGCATCTCTCCAGGCTTGTTCTGATATTCCTGCGCACGAGTGCGCGGCGTCGCCAGCAGACACCCCCGCGCGCAGCAGGGCAACAGCATACACCTTGCCCGCGGGGCTGCGTACGACGGCATACAGTGGATGGGGGAAAGCCCCCGATGTGCCGGCGGCCGTGCCGCAGTGGGTTCCCGGCGCGGATCTTGCATAACGCGAGGCAACCCAGAATACCCATGACTCGCCACCCTGCGCCCCCTTCGCCCCCTTCGCCAACTCAGTCCAGCGCGTCCTCGCACGGCCGCGCACCGGCCACGCGCACGTTGCGCATCCTGCTGGTGCGCGACCCGCATGACGTCGACCCGCTCAATGTCGAGACCATCCGTGGCGGGCTGATCAGCACGGGATTTACGGACATCGAGACGGTGGACGCCGACCTGCGCCTGCCCGATGTCATCGCGGCCAGGCAACCGGACCTGATCATCATTGCCTCCGAGTCCGCCGCGCGCGACACGGTGGAGCACGTGTGCGTGTCCACGCAGCATGCGCCACGTCCGATCGTACTGTTCACCGACAACGACGACGCCCAGCGCATCAAGGCCGCGCTGTCGGCCGGCATCACGGCCTATATCGTCGACGGCCTGCGCGCCGAGCGCGTCAAGACCGTGCTGGATGTCGCCTACGCCCGCTTCGAACTCGACCAGCAATTGCGCGCCGAACTCGACGCCACGCGCCTGAAGCTGGCCGAGCGCAAGGTGGTGGAACGCGCCAAGGGCCTGCTGATGCAGGCGCGCGGCATCCCCGAGGACGAGGCCTACAAGCGCCTGCGCAGCATGGCCATGGAACGCGGGCTGAAGCTCGTGGAGGCGGCCCAGCGCGTGATCGACGTGATGGGCTGAGCCCGCGCGTGCGGTGCGGCCGCGGCACGCGGCTGGTGCAATGCACAAAACTGGCGCCGATCCTTGACCGTGGCGCTCCCGCCCGGCCCGGCTTGCGCGGCCGGCGGGCATGACTCGCCCCGAACCCCGCCTTTTTTCCGGATTCAGCCGCCGGGCGGACTCTCCAGGCCTCGCAAGCGCCTGGCATAGCGATTGCGTAATACGCACATCGGCCAACGAGGGCCGATCACAACTCAGCGGGCACGGCCAACGCGGGCCGCGCTACGCCACGGACAACGGCGTCCTGAGCTGCACCCCGTCTTCTGGCGAACGCGGGCTGCGGATCGGGACGCCTTTTCTTCTTGGAGCCCAGCAATGCCCTCTCGCCTCAGGAATGCCAAGCCTCTGCCCGCTGCGGTCGATGCCAACCTCGCCACCGCCGATACGGCCCCGGCCAGCAGCGGCCGCCGCCGCGCCCTCGCCACCATTGCCGGGGCCAGTGTGATGACGCTGGTCGATCCGCTGGTGCGCTCCGGCGCCTGGGCGGCAGGCTCGGACGCGCCCGAGAAGCCGGAGGTGCGCATCGGCTTCATTCCGCTGACCGATTGCGCTTCGGTGGTCATGGCTGCCACGCTCGGGCTGGATAAGAAGTACGGCATCAAGATCACGCCGACCAAGGAGGCTTCCTGGGCCGGCGTACGCGACAAGCTGGTCAACGGCGAACTCGACGCCGCCCACGTGCTGTACGGTCTGATCTATGGCGTGCAGCTCGGCATCGGCGGCCCGAAGAAGGACATGGCGGTCCTGATGAGCCTGAACCACAACGGACAGGCCATCACGCTGTCGTCCAAGCTGGCCGAGAAAGGCGTGAAGGACGGTGCCAGCCTGAAGGCGCTGATGAGCAAGGAAAAGCGCGACTACACCTTCGCCCAGACCTTCCCGACCGGCACGCACGCCATGTGGCTCTACTACTGGCTGGCCGCCAACGGCATCAACCCGATGCAGGACGCCAAGGCCATCACCGTGCCGCCGCCACAGATGGTCGCCAATATGCGCGTGGGCAATATGGACGGCTTCTGCGTGGGCGAGCCGTGGGGCGCGCGCGCCATCGCCGACAAGATCGGCTTCACGGTGGAAACCACGCAGTCGATCTGGAAGGACCATCCCGAGAAGACGCTCGGCACCACCGCCGAGTTCGTGCAGAAGTACCCGAACACGGCGCGCGCGATGGTGGCGGCGATCCTGGAAGCGTCGAAGTACATCGACGCATCGGCCTCGAACCGCCGCAAGACGGCCGAGACCATCGCCGCCAAGTCCTATGTCAACACCGACATGGACATCATCCTCGACCGCATGCTCGGCCGCTACAGCAACGGCCTGGGCAAGACCTGGGATGACCCCGACTCGATGAAGTTCTACCAGGACGGCTCGGCCAACTTCCCGTTCCTGTCGGATGGCATGTGGTTCCTGACGCAGCACAAGCGCTGGGGGCTGCTCAAGACGCACCCCGACTATCTCGCGGTGGCGAAACAGGTCAACCACATCGATGTCTACAAGCAGGCCGCCACCGCGGCGCAGGTGCCGTTGCCCAAGAGCGACTTCCGCACCGCAAAGCTGATCGACGGCGTGGTGTGGGATGCCACCAAGGACCCGAAAGCCTACGCCGATGGCTTCAAGGTCAAGGCCTGACGCGAAGGCCATTGCCATCGATTCGGATTGCCCCGATTGCCCCTTAACCAAGGAGCCAGACGTGAATGCCATCGCCAGACCCGCGCCGGAAGGCGCAACCAGCTTGCAGGCCGACCCTGATGCCAGCGAACGCGCGCGGCGCCGCGCGCTGGAAATCGAAACCCAGGTACGGCGCGCCGAACGCCGCGAGGCGCTGCGCGCCTTCGTGCTCAAGGGCGTGCCGCCGCTACTGGGCTTCGCGCTGTTCGTGCTGGCCTGGCACGGCATCGCCACGTTTATCCCCGCGTTGCCAACGCCGGGCGCTACCTGGCATGCCGCCATGCCGCTGTTCACCGACCCGTTCTACCGCAATGGCCCCAATGACCAGGGCATCGGCTGGAACGTGCTGGCATCGCTCGCGCGCGTGGGGGCGGGCTTCGGGCTGGCGGCACTGGTTGGCATTCCGGCCGGCTTCATCCTCGGGCGCTTCGCCTTCCTGAACGCGATGGCGTCGCCTGTGATCAGCCTGCTGCGGCCGGTGTCGCCGCTGGCGTGGCTGCCGATCGGGCTGCTGCTGTTCAAGGCCGCCAACCCGGCCGCGATCTGGGCCATCTTCATCTGCTCGATCTGGCCGATGGTGATCAACACCGCCGTGGGCGTCACGCGCGTGCCGCAGGACTACCTGAACGTGGCGCGCGTGCTGGACCTGTCCGAATGGAAGGTGTTCACGCGCGTGCTGTTCCCGGCCGTGCTGCCGTACATGCTGACCGGCGTGCGGCTGTCGATCGGCACCGCGTGGCTGGTCATCGTCGCCGCGGAGATGCTGACCGGTGGTACCGGCATCGGCTTCTGGCTGTGGGACGAGTGGAACAACCTGAAGGTCGAGCACATCGTCATCGCCATCTTCGTGATCGGCGTGATCGGCCTGCTGCTGGAGCACGCGCTGCTCGCGCTGGCGCGGCGCTTCAGCTACGGCAACCACTGACCGCGCCGCGCGCAAACCCAACGGAAATCGCCATGGAAAAATTCGTCAGCATCGAAAACGTCGGGCAGACCTTCAGGACGCGCAAGGGGCCGTTCGTGGCGCTGCGCGACATCAACCTGCAGATCGCGCAGGGAGAGTTCATCACGCTGATCGGTCATTCAGGCTGCGGCAAGTCCACGCTGCTGAACCTGGTCGCGGGCCTGGCCACGCCGACCACCGGAGCGCTGATCTGCGCGGGGAGAGAGATCGCCGGCCCCGGGCCCGAGCGCGCGGTGGTGTTCCAGAATCATTCGCTGCTGCCGTGGATGACCTGCTTCGACAACGTCCATCTGGGCGTGGAGCGCGTGTTTGGCGGGAGCGAAAGCAAGGCGCAGCTCAAGGCGCGTACGCACGACACGCTGGCGCTGGTGGGCCTGACCCACGCGGAAGGCAAGTTCCCGCACGAGATCTCGGGCGGCATGAAGCAGCGCGTGGGCATTGCGCGCGCGCTCGCCATGGCGCCCAAGGTGTTGCTGATGGACGAGCCGTTCGGCGCGCTCGACGCGCTCACGCGCGCACACCTGCAGGATGCCTTGCTGAAGATCGTGGAGCGGACGCGCAGCACCGTGGTCATGGTCACGCACGACGTGGACGAGGCCGTCCTGCTGGCCGACCGCATCGTGATGATGACCAACGGCCCGGCGGCCACGATCGGCGAAATCCTCAGCGTCGGCCTGCCGCGTCCGCGCGACCGCGTGGCGCTGGCCGAGGACAAGGACTACCACGCCTGCCGCACGGCGGTGCTGGATTTCCTCTACCGCAAGCAGCGCAACCCGGCCCTTCAGGAAGCGGCGTGAACGGCCACGGACGCGCCCGCCGCCATGGGCGTGGCGGCGACGCTCCGCTATCATGAAGCGAAACACCAAACCCCACGCTGCCCGCCCATGACTACATCCACCGCCACAACCGCCACGGGCCCGTTTTCAGCGGCCCGCTACATCAAGGAAATCGGTCGCGGCGTGAACGGCGCCCGCGCACTGCCGCGCGAAGACGCGCAAACCCTGTTCGACGCCATGCTGGCCGGGCGCGTATCCGACCTGGAACTGGGTGCCGTGCTGATGGCTTATCGCATCAAGGGCGAAGCCCCGCACGAACTGGCCGGCATGCTCGAGGCCGCGCACGCGCACTGCCAGCCGCTGGCCGCGCCGGGGGATCGCCAGGTGGTGGTCATTCCGAGCTACAACGGCGCGCGCAAGCAGCCCAACCTCGTACCCTTGCTGGCCCTGTTGCTGGCTCGCGAGAATATTCCAGTGCTGGTGCACGGTTCGCGCGAATTCCAGGGTCGCGTGACTAGCCTGGCCCTGTTCGAGGCGCTGGGCGTACCGCTGTGCGCCACCACCGACGAGGCCACTGCGCGCCTGCGCGATGGCGATGGGGCGAATGGGCCGCTGGCGGTGGTGCCCGTGGATGTGCTCTCGCCGGGCCTGTCGCAGTTGCTGGACCGGCGCACGGTCATCGGCCTGCGCAATTCGTCGCACACCGTGGCCAAGATGCTGCAGCCGGTCGGCTCGCATTCGCCCGCCGAGGCCCTGCGCCTGTACAGCTATACGCACCCCGAGTACCGCGAAACGCTGACCGACTATTTCTCGCATGAGCCCGCCAATGTGCTGCTGGCCCGCGGCACCGAAGGCGAGGTGGTGGCCGATGCGCGCCGCGGCAGCCGCATCGACTGGCTGCATGACGGGCACCAGCAGACCCTGGTCGACCCGACCAGCGGATCGATTGCCGATGTGCCCGAGCTGCCCCAGGGCAGCGACGTGGCCGACACGGCGGCCTGGACGCGCAAGGTGCTGGACGGCTCGGTGCCGGTGCCCGCGCCGATCGCCACGCAGGTGCGCGCCATCCAGGAATGCCTGCGCCAGGGCACGCGCGTGGCCTGGGCCAGTCCGCTCTGACCCGCAGGCGCTTCAGGTCTTGCGCGGCGGCAGCGGAATGCGCTCGGTCTCGCCGGGGACATGAGGGAAGCCGTCGTCCTCCCAGCGCTGCGAAGCCGCCTCGATCGCTTCTTTGCTGCTGGCCACGAAGTTCCAGAAGATAAAGCGGTGACCGTCGGTGGGATCTCCGCCCAGCAGCATCACGCGCGACGGCGCGGTGGCCGTCAGCGTGGCCGCCTGGCCGGGCGTCAGCACGACCATATGCTCGGCCGGCAGCGCTTCGCCGTCGAGCGCCACGCTGCCGTCGACCGGATAGATGCCCCGCTCGGCATGCTCCGGCGGGATCTCCACGCTCGCGCCGACATCGAGTTCGATCGCGACGTAGAGCGTGCGGCTGAATACCTTGACCGGCGATGTCTTGCCAAAGGCATCTCCGGCAATCACCGTCATGCGCACGCCGGGCTGTTCGATTTTCGGCAGCGTGGCACCGGGATGATGGAAGAACGAGGGCGCGACGGTCTCATGGTCCTTCGGCAATGCCACCCAGGTCTGGATGCCATGCAGGCGCGCGCCGGCTTCGCGCACGGTCTCGGGCGAACGCTCCGAATGGACAATGCCGTTGCCGGCGGTCATCCAGTTGACGTCGCCGGGGCGAATGAGCTGCTCGCTGCCAAGGCTGTCGCGGTGCATGATCTCCCCGTCGAACAGGTAGGTCACCGTGGCCAGGCCGATATGCGGATGCGGCCGCACATCGGCACCGTGGCCAGGCGGCAGCGTCACCGGCCCCATATGGTCGAAGAAGATGAACGGGCCGACGGTCTGGGCGGCAGCGGCCGGCAGCAGGCGGCGCACGGTGAAATCGCCCAGGTCTCGTACATGGGGCTTGAGCAGGTGTTCGATGGCAGACATAGCTCCTCCGGATCGTGGGGCAGGCTCTTGCACAAGCCGTGACGGTGCTCGCGACGGCACTGTCAGTGTAGCGTCTGGCGCAATACTGTATCCCGCCGGCCGGTGCGAACCCCGAACCCTCGCGGACCTCTAACACAGGATGTCCGAGCGCCGGATATGCCGTCTGAGCAACTTGGTGCGCATAACACTATCCAAATATAGATGACAATCATCAGGAACTATCAGGGCGTCAGGGACTCCAATTAGCACTCACCCGGCTTGAGTGCTAAGATGTGTTGCAATGCTGTGTCCTCCCGTCCGGAGTGGCACACCGGCAACTGAACCGCCGGATGCGAAAGGAGTAATTGAGTGAACGCAGTCTTGCCTGCCGACCAAACCGTGCTGAACAGCCGTCTGCCGACGGCGCCCAAGCTGGCTGGAAGCTTTGCATTGACCTTCCCGGCCACCGTGGGCAACCTGGAAAGCTATATCCAGGCCATCCACCGCATTCCCCTGCTGACCGCCGAGGAAGAGCAGCGTCTCGCGCGCGAACTGCGCGACCATGATTCCGTTGATGCCGCACGCCAGCTGGTGATGTCCCACCTGCGCCTGGTGGTGTCGATCGCACGCCAGTACCTCGGGTATGGCCTGCCGCACGCTGACCTGATCCAGGAAGGCAATATCGGCCTGATGAAGGCCGTGAAGCGCTTCAACCCGGACCAGGGCGTGCGCCTGGTGTCGTATGCGATGCACTGGATCAAGGCCGAGATCCACGAGTACGTGCTGAAGAACTGGCGCATGGTCAAGGTGGCGACCACCAAGGCCCAGCGCAAGCTGTTCTTCAACCTGCGCAGCCACAAGAAGGGTGCCCATACCTTCACGCCGGAGCAGGTCGAAGCCGTTGCGCGCGAGCTCAACGTCAAGCCGGAAGAAGTGATGGAGATGGAAACCCGCCTGTCGGGTGGCGATCTCGCACTGGAGGGGCAAATCGAAGACGGCGAGGAAGACTTCGCCCCGATCGCCTACCTGGCGGACAACCACAACGAGCCCACGCGGGTGCTGGAAGCCCAGCGTCACGACCGTATGCAGGTCGAGGGCCTGGAAGAAGCGCTGACGCGCCTGGACGACCGCAGCCGCCGCATCATCGAGGCGCGCTGGCTGAACGTCGAGGACGATGGCTCGGGCGGCGCCACGCTGCATGAGCTGGCCGATGAATTCGGCGTGTCGGCCGAACGGATTCGCCAGATCGAAGCGGCGGCCATGAAGAAGATGAAGGGCGCGCTGCAGGCATTTGCCTGATCCCGCCGCGCCCGGGCAACTGCTGGCGCCATAACCGCTGGCGCCATGCAAAAGGCCGGTCCACTGGACCGGCCTTTTTTCATTCCCGCGCTGCGCTCAGGACAGCAGCTGCTTGATGTCGTGGGCAATCGGCTCCGGCCCTTGCCCGTGGCGGATGAAAAGCCGCAGCCGCCCTTCCGGGTCGAACACGTAGCTGCCGGCCGAGTGATCCATGGTGTAGTTGTTCGGCGAAGAACCCGGCACCTTCGCGTAGTACACCTTGAAATCCTTCGCGACCTTCTGCAGCGCCGCCTCGTCGGCCGGCCGCATGCCCAGGAAGCGCGGATCGAACGCCGGCACGTACTGCGCCAGCAGCGCCTGCGTATCGCGCTCCGGATCGACCGTGACGAACAGCACCTGCACCTTGTCGGCGTCCGGGCCGAGCTGCTCCATCACCGCCTTGAGTTCGGCCATGGTGGTCGGGCAGACATCGGGACAATGCGTGTAGCCGAAGAACATCACCACGACCTTGCCCTTGAAGTCGGCGATCGTGCGGACTTTTCCGTTATGGTCCGTCAGCGAAAAATCCTTGCCGAAGTCCGCGCCGCCGCTGATATCGACGTTGCGGAACGAGGCCTTCTGCTGGCCGCAGGCGGCAAGCGCCAGCGCCAGGAAGGCCAGCGCGGCAAAGCGGCGGAACGAGGCGAGGAGCCCGGAAGATTGGCTTGGCTTGTTCATGCGAGATAGGAAGTCGGGGCGCCGGCAAGACTGCGGTGGCGCGCGATGGCGAGGGCAGCACACAGTATCGCCCATCCGCGCCGTGCGGCACGGCGGCCGCGACAAGATGCCGCAGGCCGCGAACAATGGTGCCGCTCAGACCTGCGGCACGAACTTGAAGTAGTGATCGACGAGCAAAGCCGCGAACAGGATCGACAGGTACAGGATCGAGAAGCGGAAGGTGCGCTGCGCCAGTTCGTCGGAGTAATTGCGGTACAGCGTCCACGAGTACTTCAGGAACCAGGCGCCCAGTACCAGTGCGCTGGCCAGGTAGATATAGCCGCACATGCCATACACAAAAGGCAGCAGCGTCGCGGCGATCATGACCAGCGTGTACAGCAGGATATTGAGCAGCGTGTACTTTTCGCCATGCGTGATCGGCAGCATCGGCAGCCCGGACTTGGCGTAGTCGGCACGGCGGTACAAGGCCAGCGCCCAGAAATGCGGCGGGGTCCAGGTGAAGATGATCAGCACCAGGAACCAGGCCTCGGCCGGCACGTCGTTGGCCACGGCCGCCCAGCCCAGCGCCGGCGGCATGGCGCCCGACAGGCCGCCGATGACAATGTTCTGCGGCGTGGCCGGCTTGAGCAGGATGGTGTAGACGACCGCATAGCCCAGGAAGGTGGCGAAGGTCAGCCACATCGTCAGGTCGTTGGCGAACACGTGCAGCAGCCACATGCCGGCGCCGCCCAGGACTGCCGAGAAGATCAGCGTCTGGGTGGTGGTGATCTCGCCGGTGGCCGACGGGCGCCAGGCGGTGCGGCGCATCAGCGCGTCGATCTTCTGCTCGACCAGGCAATTGATCGCGAACGCGGCCCCGGCCAGCAGCCAGATGCCGGCGGCGCCGCCGATCAGCACGCGCCATGGCACCATGCCCGGCGTGGCCAGGAACATGCCGATGATGGCGCAGAACACCGCGAGCTGCGTGACGCGCGGCTTGGTCAGGGCGGCATATTGGCGAGCCAGGTGACGCAGCCGGCCCACGGGATGGGGTTGTGTTGCAGTAACCACGGGAGGGAGTTTGTCTTTCATGTGGCGCGAGCGGCAGCCGGCACGCTTGAGGCAGCGTCGGCGGGACGGGTCGCGAGCCCTATATTGTAGTTGAGTCGCACCAGCAGCAGCAGGAGCACCGCCGCGCCACCGTTGTGGAGCACGGCGGCCACCAGCGGCCAGTCCAGCACGATGTTCGAGAGACCGGTGGCCAGTTGCAGCGCCAGCGCGGCCAGCAGCCAGCGCGACGTGCCGCCCAGCCCTTCGAGCCTGCGCGCGCGCAGGCCGAACCACGCCAGGTAGCCAAGCACCACCACGGCGAAGCCGCGGTGCACCCAGTGGATCGCCACCAGCGCCGCATGGGGAATGTAGTCGCCATCAGCCGTCATGCCGAGCTGGCGCCATAGCGTGAAGCCGTGCGTGAAATCCATCTCCGGCACCAGCTGGCCGTTGCACAGCGGGAAATCGGTGCAGGCCATCACCGCGTAGTTGGTGCTGACCCAGCCGCCCAGGAAGATCTGGATCACCAGCAGCAGCAGCGCCGCGCGCGCGGGCCAGCGCAACGCCCCGGCCTGCCGCGCCACGGGATGCGGCGGATCATTGCGCGAACCGAGCCAGATCAGCGCCGCCAGCAGGCTCATGCCAAGCAGCAGGTGCGTCACGACGATGATTGGCTGCAGCTTCATGGTCACGGTGAACGCGCCGAACGCGCCCTGCACGCACACCAGCAGCAGCACACTGGTGGCGAACCACGGCGACTGCTTCAGTTCCTTGCGCTTGACCCACGCCAGCACCATCAGCGTGATGATCAGCACGCCCACCGCCATGGCGAAATAGCGGTGGATCATCTCGATCCACGCCTTGGCCAGGGTTACCGGGCCGCTGGGCAGCGCGGTCTGGGCGGCGTGGATCGGCTCCATCGCCGCATGCGGGTTGGAATGGCCGTAGCAGCCCGGCCAGTCCGGGCAGCCGAGGCCGGAATCGGTCAGCCGCGTGAAGCTGCCGAACATGATCAGGTCGAGCGTCAGGAAAGCGGTGATCCAGACCAGCTTGCGGTACTTGTTGCGGTCGCCGCGGACCAGCACGTAAGAGATCGGGAACAGCGCGATCAGGACGCCGATGATGGCGAGTTGAAGCAGCATGCCAGTCGTCCCTCAGCCGATGCGCGAGACCCGGAGCAGCTTCTTGAGATCGCCGCTCATCTTCTTGGGGTCGGGGTCTTTCGGGAAGCGCATCATCAGGTTGCCAAGCGGATCGACCAGGAAGATGGTGTCCTCGATGCGGCCGCCCTCGGCCGCGGGTATCCATTGACGGGCCACGTCAGGCGCAATGCGAAGGAAGCGCACGCCGGCGTAGGGCTCGTTGTAGGCCGCGGACAGGCGTTCGTCGACAGCGCCTTCGTCCGTGATCAGCCACACCGGCACGATCCGTTCGCGGTCCTGGCCCTGACCCGCGCGGATCTGGCGGATGGTGAACAGCTTCTTTGCGCACGCTTCGTCGCAGGCCGACCCATCGGCCGTTACCAGCAGCCACTTGCCGCGGAAGCTTTCGAGCGGCACGGCTTCGGCGCGCTCGTTGGCGACGCGAACGGCGGGCATCGGACGCTGGGGATCGATCAGCGCGCCATAGTTGGTGGCGCCGCCCGTCGGCTTGAAGACATAGAAGGTCAGGTAAGACGCGATCACCGGCGATGCGCACACCAGCAACAGCATCAGCATCTGGATGCGGCCGCGGCGGGTGCGGGCGTCGATGCGCGAATCCGGCGCTGGTGCCGTGCCGGCCGGAGCCGGGGCGGAGTCTTGGTGTGGCATGCGTACGTCTGTCGTTCGTTCGTTGGTCGTGGCGCCCGCCCGGTGGCGCGCGCCTGTTGTCCGTCAAGTGGGCCCTGCCCCGGCAAGCCGGCGTGCGCGGCGCCAGCCCAGCGCGACTACCAGCACCAGTGTCAGCGCGGCCAGGCCGAACCACTGGAAGGCGTAGCCGTAGTGCCGGTCGGCCCCCAGGTCGGCCGGCGCCCAGTCGCGCGCGAGGCCGTCGCCCGTATCGGTGCGCTGCTCGATCACGATCGGCTGCAACGCCACCCCGGTCTCGGTCGCATAGGCACCCAGGTCCACGTTCTGTCGAATCCGTTGTCCGGCTTCGGCGCTTGCGGGCTGGCCCAGGCTATAGACCTTGGGCACCGCGGCAAGTGCCGTGCCTTCGACGGTGACTTCACCGGCTGGCGTCGCGAATGGCGCAATGCGCGTGCGGTCCTGGACATCTCGCGGGAGCCAGCCACGAAGCACCAGCACACTGCGGGCGGCGGCGTCATCACTCCGGATCTGCAGGGGCGTCAGCACCAGGAAGCCGGCGCGGCTGTCGGAGCCATTGCCGTGGGGGCGATTATCCAACAAGACGGTCCGGCCCGCGTCAAAACGCCCGGTGACGCGCACGGTGCGGTCCGCCAGGCCACCCGAAGCGGGCGCCGTGGTCAACGTCACCGGCGGCTGTGCGGCCAGCGCCTGCAGCCGTTCGGCACGCGCGATCTTCTCGTGCGCCCGATTGAGCTGCCAGTTGCCGAGCGCGCAGGTCACCGCGATTACCACTGCGGCCGCGACAGTCGGCACCGGACTCAGGGCGCGCCACAGCTTCATCGGTCCGCTCCCGTCGCATACGGCGACATGCCGGCGGTGCGATAATGACCCTTTCCGCCCCCGAGCCCGCGGCACGTATCGTACGTATTGCGGCCAGCCTGCCCCGCCATGCGCTTTGTCATCATCGTCGCCTTTCTCCTGATCATCGGCAGCCTGGCCTCGGCCCTCTTCTTCATGATGCGCGACCGCGGCAGGACACCGAACATGATGCGCTCGCTGATGCTGCGCGTGGGCTTCTCGGTGGCGCTGTTCCTGTTCATCCTGTTCTCGAACTGGATGGGCTGGATCCACAGCACCGGCATCCGCGTGAATCCCTAGTCGGCCGGTTTCCCGAAACCGCAAAAAACAAGCGCCGCAGGCTGGGTTTCCCTCCTGCGGCGCTTCTGTTTTGTGGTCCGCCGCGGAAGGCGCTTCAGGCCTTCCGCCGGTACGACAAATTGCTGCTTACAGCCAGTACACCACGATGTAGAGGAACAGCCACACCACGTCAACGAAGTGCCAGTACCAGGCGGCGCCTTCGAACGCGAAGTGATGCTCGGGCGTGAAATGCCCCTTGAGCACGCGGATCAGCACCACGGTCAGCATGATCGCGCCCATGGTCACGTGGAAGCCGTGGAAGCCGGTCAGCAGGAAGAACGTGGAACCGTACACACCCGAGGTGAGCTTCAGGTTCAGTTCCGAGTAAGCGTGCATGTACTCGTACGCCTGGAAGCACATGAAGATCGCGCCGAGCAGGATGGTCAGCACCAGGCCCTGGATCAGCTGGCTGCGCTTGCCGGCCAGCAGCGCGTGGTGCGCCCAGGTCAGCGTCACACCCGACATCAGCAGCAGTGCCGTGTTGATGGTCGGGATTGGCCACGGGCCCATGGTCTGGAAGGTCTCGACCACGCCGGCGGGGCCGGTGTTGGGCCATACGGCGGCGAAGTCGGGCCACAGGATCCTGTTGTCGAGGTCGCCCAGCCACGGCATGGCGATGGTGCGGGCGTAGAACAGCGCGCCGAAGAAGGCCGCGAAGAACATCACCTCGGAGAAGATGAACCAGCCCATCGACCAGCGGAAAGACAGATCGATGTTCTTGCCGTACATGCCCCCTTCGGATTCGCCGATGGCGTCGCCGAACCAGCTCTTGAGCACGAACAGGAACCACAGCAGGCCGAAGCCGCACAGGTACGGCGCCCAGTGCTGTCCGTTCACCCAGCCGGCAGCGCCGGCGCCGGTCATCAGCAGGCCGATGGCTGCCGTGATCGGGTGGCGCGACGGTCCCGGTACGAAGTAGTACGGAGCGTTTGCGCGATTCGCACTCATTCTTTTATCTCCAGCTCAGAGTCTTGGTTCAATCGTTATATCGGCACACCCGGCGGCCTTGTCTCCCTGGCCGCCGGCGGCACTGCTTTTCTGTCTACCCTACCTGCCCTGCTAGGCCGCGGCCGAACTGACCACGACCCGTACGATCGTGACCAGGATCGCGATGAACACAACCGCCGCGATCACCCCGGCAATGACCACGTGCACCGGGTTCAGCCTGGCCATGTCGCTCTCGTGCTCCGCGCCCTTGCGCAGGCCGATGAACGACCACAACACCGCACGCATGGTCTGCGCGAACGACATCTTGCGCTTGACCGCGTCTTTCAACTCGTCCACGGCGTTTCCTCCTGCCTCAGCCGCCGCTGCGCGCCGCGGGCGGGCTTTCCAGCGCGCCCTGCGGTGCCTGCGCCACCGGCGTACCCACTTCAAAGAAGGTGTACGACAGCGTGATGTTCTTCACGTCCTTCGGCAGCTTCGGATCGATCACGAATACCACCGGCATCTCGCGCGCTTCCTTGGCCTTGAGCGTCTGCTGCTTGAAGCAGAAGCACTCGAGCTTCTTGAAGTACTCGGTCGCCTGCTTGGGCGCGTAGCTCGGGATCGCCTGCGCCGAGATATCGCGCGACTGCCCGTTGGCCACCTCGTAGACGATCGTCACCATCTCGCCCGGATGCACTTGCATGCTGTTCTTCACCGGACGGAAGGCAAAGGGACCGCGCGCGTTCGAATCGAACTCCACCGTGACGGTGCGGCTCGTGTCGACCTGCGTGTTCTTGAGCGAGCCGCCATACAGCTCGCGCGTGGTCACCACGTTGATCCCGGTGAGGTCGCATATCTTCTTGTACAGCGGCACCAGCGCGTAGCCAAAGCCGAACATCACGCCAACGATCACGACCAGCCGCAGCATCATGCCGCGGTTGAACCGCTTGTCGGCTTCCCTGCCCTGACCTGGCTGCTGCTCCTGCTGATCGACGCTCATCCCGCTTCCCCGCTACCCCGCAGCTTCAGCCAAGGAACACCATCTTGGCGAAGAACCCCAGAAAGAAAACCACCACGATGGAAAACAGGATCAGTCCCAGGCGCCGGTTGGCGGCTTTCTGGCCTGCTTGCGATGGGTTTTTTTGTGGAGCCTGCATCTTCTGCATCTTGTATTACCTGCCGGCACGGAAGGCGGCTGGCGCCCTCCGTGCCTTGTTGCGTTCAGTGCTTAGCGAACTTGCGGCGGCACTTCAAAGGTGTGGAACGGCGCCGGCGACGGCACGGTCCACTCCAGGCCCTCGGCACCATCCCAGGGCTTGTCCGCGGCCTTCTCGCCGCCACGGTAGGACGGCAGCACCACGAAGAAGAAGAAATACACCTGCATCAGGCCGAAGCCCAGTGCCCCGATCGACGCGATCGCGTTGAAGTCCGCGAACTGGGTCGGGTAGTCGGCATAGCGACGCGGCATGCCGGCCAAACCCAGGAAGTGCATCGGGAAGAAGGTCACGTTGAAGAAGATCAGCGAACCCCAGAAGTGGATCTGGCCGCGGGTTTCGTTGTACATGAAACCGCTCCACTTCGGACCCCAGTAGTAGAAGCCCGCGAACAGCGCGAACAGCGAGCCGGCCACCAGCACATAGTGGAAGTGCGCCACGATGAAGTAGGTGTCCTGCAACTGGATGTCGATCGGCGCAACCGCCGGCATCAGGCCGGTGAAGCCGCCGATGGTGAACACGAAGATGAAGCCGATCGCGAACAGCATCGGGGTTTCGAAGGTCATCGAGCCGCGCCACATCGTCGCAATCCAGTTGAAGATCTTCACGGCCGTCGGCACCGCGATCAGCATGGTCGCGTACATGAAGAACAGCTGGCCCGTCACCGGCATGCCGGTCGTGAACATGTGGTGCGCCCACACGATGAACGACAGGATGGCGATCGACGCCGTGGCGTACACCATCGAGCTGTAGCCGAACAGGCGCTTGCGCGCGAAGGCCGGTACCACGTGCGAGATGATGCCGAACGCCGGCAGGATCATGATGTACACCTCGGGGTGCCCGAAGAACCAGAAGATATGCTGGTACATGACCGGGTCGCCGCCGCCCGCGGCCGAGAAGAAGCTCGTGCCGAAGTGGCGGTCGGTCAGCACCATGGTGATGGCGCCGGCCAGCACGGGCATCACGGCGATCAGCAGGTAGGCGGTGATCAGCCACGTCCAGCAGAACATCGGCATCCGCATCAGCGTCATGCCCGGGGCGCGCATGTTAAGGATGGTCACGATGATGTTGATCGAGCCCATGATCGACGAAGCGCCCATGATGTGCATGGCGAAAATCGCCATGTCCATGCCCGGACCCATCTGCACCGACAGCGGCGCATACAGCGTCCAGCCGGCGGCGGTGGCGCCGCCCGGCGCGAAGAACGAGCCGGCCAGCAGCAGCGCGGCCGGCGGCATCAGCCAGAAGCTGAAGTTGTTCATGCGCGCGAACGCCATGTCGGAGGCGCCGATCTGCAGCGGGATCATCCAGTTGGCGAAGCCGACGAAGGCCGGCATGATCGCGCCGAACACCATCACCAGGCCGTGCATGGTGGTGAACTGGTTGAACAGTTCGGGGCGGAAGAACTGCAGGCCCGGCTCGAACAGCTCCAGGCGGATCAGCAGCGCCAGCACGCCGCCAGACAGTAGCATGGTGAACGAAAACAGCAGGTACAGCGTGCCGATGTCCTTGTGGTTGGTCGCGAACAACCAGCGGCGCCAGCCATGCGGGTGATCGTGCGCGTGGTCGTCGTGCGCGTGATCGTGCGGATGGCCGATTGCGTCGTGGGTAGCAGTACTCATCGCAAATGCTCCTCTAATCCTGTCCTGTCTTCAGCCGGTCAGCCCGCGCTGCGGTTGCCCGCGATGCTGGCCTGCTTGCTGCCCTGTTCCTTGGCGGGCTTGGCGTCCGCCTTCGGTGCCTCGCCGCCCGCGGCGCCGCCGCCTTCGGGGAACTTGCCGGCGCGGGCATTCACGAAGTCGCTGGGCTGGATCACTTCGCCGGTCTTGTTGCTCCAGCTGTTGCGCACGTAGGTCATGGCCGCGGCCAGTTCGGTATCGGACAGCTGCTTCCACGACGGCATGGCATTCTTGCCTTCCAGCATGATGTGCATCTGGCCGGCCTTCGGGCCGTTCACGATCTTGGAGCCGTCCAGCGCCGGGAATGCGCCGCCGCCCTTGCCGTTGGGCTGGTGGCAGACCGCGCAGTTGGCGGTGTAGACCTTCTCGCCGCGGACCTTCATTTCGTCCAGCGTCCAGGTCTTGTTCGGATCATCGGCCTTGGCGGCCATTTCCTTCTTCTTGCCGTCGACCCACTTGGTGTAGTCGGCGTCGGACACGACGCGCACGACGATCGGCATGAAGGCGTGTTCCTTGCCGCAGAGCTCGGCGCACTGGCCGCGGTACACGCCGATCTTCTCGGCCTTGAACCAGGTGTCGCGCACGAAGCCGGGGATGGCATCCTGCTTGACGCCGAAGGCCGGGATCATCCACGCGTGGATCACGTCATTGGCCGTGGTGACGATGCGCACCTTCTTGTTGACGGGCACCACCAGCTCGTTGTCCACCTCCATCAGGTAGGTGTTGGACTTCGGCGCTTCGTTGTTGATCTGTTCGCGCGGAGTGGTCAGGGTCGACACGAAGGAGATGCCTTCGCCCTCGCCCTTCAGGTAGTCGTAGCCCCACTTCCACTGGTAGCCGGTGGCCTTGATGGTGACGTCGGAATTGGTGGTGTCCTTCATGGCCACAACGGTCTTCGTCGCCGGCAGGGCCATGGCGATCACGATCAGGAACGGGACGATGGTCCAGACCACTTCGACCGTGATGCTTTCGTGGAAGGAGGCGGACTTGGCACCCTTGGCCTTGCGGTGCGTGAAGATGGAATAGAACATCACGCCGAACACGGCGACGAAGATCACCGTGCAGATGATCAGCATCATCCAGTTCAGCCAGTGAATCTGCTCGGCGATCTTGGTGACCGGCTCGGTCAGGTTCAGCTGACGCACGGCGGGACCGCCGGGCATGTCACTGACCGCCAGGGCCGCCTGGCTGGCAAGCAGGGATGCGCTCGCCAGACAAACTGCGGATGCCTTCTTCCACATTTTCATTTGTTATCTACCCAATTTACAGATTCAAATCTGCCCCCCGCCTCCGCCCCTGCCACCTCTCAGAGGCGGCGCAGGGCCGCTGCGAGCTCCTGGGCGAACTTGCGCCGCCTGTGCAGGTCCAGATAGCACCCCACCTGCACATCGCGCCCGCCCGAGCGCAGCGTTACCAGCGCGCGGGGCGATTCCCCCAGTTCGACCCGCACCCAGTGCGGGTTGAATTCCTCGCGCGTCAACCGCTGCGCGCTGGCTGTCTCCACGACCAGCACGCCATCGTTGATGCTGACACGCTCATAGTCCGTCGCATGACGTGCGTACACAAGCAGAGCAATCCCCAGTCCGAGCAGGTCCAGGCCGGCAAATGGCAGCACGAGCCAGGACCCTTGCACCGCGAAAAACAACGCGATGGCAAGCGAGACAGTGAAGATCGAGAGGTAAAACCAGCCGACCTGGCGTGGGGAAAGCGAGCAATTCCGCTTCATCAGCCAGTCGTGGGGCGCGGGAGGAGGTCCGTCGAGATTTCCGCCGGAGTCACCACTTGCCGTCTGGAATGCGATACCCAAGTCTTGCATCGCCAACCACTCTGCATTTGGATGCACACCCGGGACGATTGCGCCAGGAGTGCACCTTGCGAGTGCAACTCCAGGACGTTCTTGTGCCAGGGGACCACTGCGACAAACTGGCGCATTATAGGGCGCTTCGCATACACGGACAAGGCCGCACATTGACCAAAGCGCTTGCGCGCCGTAAGGATTTATGCTTAGACGCTATCAATCGGACTACCCGTAAAGCCAATGCCAGCGCGGCTTTGCGGGCGATCGGCACATCGCGCCGCTACACGAAAGTCAATACAGTCGTAACCGCTGGCGCCGCGTTCAGCGACGCGGTCTTGCCCGGCCGATCTTGTCCAGCGGCACCACGGCATGGCCCTGGTCATCGAGTTGCTGCGCACCGCGCGGGGGCAGTTTCCACGCGTGGCCATAGACGATCTCGAAGCTCAGCGGGATCACCCCATCGGCGTTGCGCCGGCGCGCCAGGGCCGCGCAGACCGCCTCGTGCCAGCGCCGGCCATGCAGGCCGGCGTGGCGCGCGTCCGGGTGCGCACGCAAGCCACCGAAGGCCTGGACCTCGCGCAGCAGCGTCTCGGGCGATTCGTAGGTCACGGTCAGCGTTTCCATGTCCATCACCGGCGTGGACCAGCCGCTGTGGACCAGCATGTCGCCGATATCGTGCATGTCGACGAAGCGCAACGTATGAGGCGCGGCATCGACCTCGGCGAAGGCCGCGCGCAGTTCGCGCAGCGTATCGGGACCGAACAGCGAAAACATCACCAGGCCTTCGTCCTGCGTCACGCGATGCCATTCGGGGAACACGCGGTGCGGCTCCGGGTGCCAGTGCAGGGCCAGGTTGGACCACAGCAGGTCGAAGCTGCCGGGCGCAAAAGGCAATGTGGCAAGATCGCCCTGGACCAGATCGAACAGCGGGCGCTTGCCGAGCAGGCGGCCAACCCAGCCGGGCCGCCGCTGCGGATCACGCTGGCCCGCTTCGGCCAGCATCGCGCCGGAGATATCGAGGCCGGCGATCTGCGCATCGGGAAAGCGTGCTCGCAGGCCCGCCAGCCCCTGGCCATGCCCGCAGCCAAGATCCAGCGCGCGCTGCGGCGCCAGGCGCACGACTTCCATGCGCTCCTGCATGCGGCGGCCGATCTCGCCGAGCAGGAAGTCGAGCTGGCCGAACGCGGCGCTGCGCCGGTCGAAGGCCAGCCGGGTCAGGCGCGTGGGCGGCAGGAAGGCATCGGGGGAATCGGCGGCATGCAGGGACACGGGAAAACCAGGCAACAGGAAGACGGGGAAGTCGCGGCAGCAGACACCGCGCATGGCGGCCGCGCGCGTTGGCGGGCGGCTGGACGGCAAGTATACGCGCGCACCGCGAAAGCCGCCGGGCACGTGCGCGGGCTGGCGCGTGCGCTGTTGCCGTGCGCCTGTGCGCTCTGCGGCGTGGTGCAGGACGAAGTGGTCTGCCGCGACTGCGTCAGCGACCTGCTCTACCCGGTGTCGCGCTGCCCGGTCTGCGCAATGGGCCGGGCGCCCGGCGAGCCCTGCCCGGCCTGTGCCCAGCACCGCCCCGCATTCGACCAGGCCATCGCGCTGGGCGACTACGCGTTCCCTCAGGACTCGCTGGTGTTGGCACTGAAGTACGGCAAGGTGCTGCCACTGGCCAGCTGGCTCGCGTGCGCGCTGGCGGAGCGGATGCAGCGCGGGTTACGCACCGGCGCGCTACGGCCGGACCTGATCGCACCGATACCGCTGTCGCCGCAACGGCTGGCCGAACGCGGCTTCAACCAGGCCTGGGAGATCGCCCGGCCGCTCGCGCGCCACCTCGGCGTGCCCAGCGACCCCGTGCTGCTCGAGCGACCGCGCGACATCGCCACCCAGCACCTGCTGGATCTGGCGCATCGGCAGTTGAACGTGCGCGGCGCGTTCCGCCTGGGCCGCCCGCAGTCGCTCGCGGGCAGGCACATCGGCCTGGTCGATGACGTCATGACCACGGGCGCCACGCTGGATGAAGCGGCGCGCACGCTGAAAGCGCACGGTGCGGCGCGGGTCAGCGTGATCGTGGCGCTGCGCACGCCCTGAACGGATGACAGCGCGGATGACAGCGCCGCGGTCGCGCGGTAAGCTGCGCACCGTTTTCGATGCCCCTGCAAGGAAGTCCCCATGTTCAACGTCGTCCTGGTCGAACCGGAGATCCCGCCCAATACCGGCAATGTGATCCGCCTGTGCGCCAACACCGGTGCGCAATTGCACCTGGTGAAGCCGCTGGGATTTCCGCTGGAAGACGCCCGCATGCGGCGCGCGGGACTCGATTATCACGAGTACGCGACCATGCGCGTGCATGACAACTGGGACGCGCTGATGGCCAGCGAACAGCCCGACCCGGCGCGCATGTTCGCGCTCACCACGCACGGCTCCACGCCGTTCGGGCAAGTCAGCTTCCAGCCTGGCGACTGGTTCGTGTTCGGCTCGGAGACGCGCGGGCTGGCGCCGGAACGGCGCGAAGGATTCCCGGCGTCGCAGCGCATCCGCCTGCCGATGCGGCCCAATAACCGCAGCCTGAACCTGTCGAACACTGTGGCGGTGGTCGTCTTCGAAGCCTGGCGCCAGAACGGCTTTGCCGGCGGCGCCTGAGTGCGACCGTTATTCGGGCTGCACGCCGGCAGCGCGGATCACCTTGTCCCAGCGTACCTTCTCGCTCGCCATGGTCTGGCGCAGCGATGCCGGCGCCGTGCCGGCCGGCACGAAATACTGGGCGCGCATCTTCTCGCGCACGTCGGCGCTGCCGATGATAGCCACCAGCTCGCGGTAGAGCCGGTCGATGATCGCCGGCGGCGTGCCCGCCGGCGCCAGCACCGCCTGCCATGAAATCGCTTCAAAACCGGGATATCCGGATTCCGCGACGGTCGGCACCGAGGGCAGCACCGCCGTGCGGCCGGTCGTCGTCACCGCCAGGATGCGCAGCTTGCCTGCATTGACCAGGGGCATCGCAATCGCGGGCACCATGAAGCCGGCCTGGATCTGCCCGCCGACCATGGCGGTGGTGACCTGCGGGAAGCCCGGATAGGGCACATGCTGCAGGTCGATGCCGGCCATGGCCTTGAGCTGTTCCATTGCCAGGTGCGCGGCGCTGCCATTGCCAACCGAGCCGTAGTTCAGCGCGCCCGCCCTGGATTTCGCCAGCGCCACGAACTCGCGCACGTTATGCACGGGCAGGTTGGCATCGACGACCAGCACATTGGGCGACGTCGCCACCAGCGTGACGGGAGCCAGCTGGCGGAACGGGTCATAGCTCAGGTTGCGCGACAGCGATGGCGCCGTCACCAGCGGCCCGTTGATCGTAAACAGCAGCGTGTAGCCGTCCGGCGCCGCCTTTGCCACCATGCCGGTGCCGATATTGCCGCCGGCGCCGGGACGGTTTTCCACCACCACCGGCTGCCCGAGCGTGGACGCCAGTTTTTCGGTGAGGATGCGCGCGATCAGGTCCGGCGACGACCCTGCCGGAAATGGCACCACCATGCGCAGCGGCCGCGACGGCCAGGTGTCGGCCCAGGCCGGGGAAACAGCCCCAGCGGCGCTGGCGCAGGCAAGCGCGATCAGCGCGTGGCGACGGGAAATCATGCGGAAACCGGTTCGGGAAAAGGGGAGTTGACGCTATTCGTCGCGCGCATCGCGTTGCAGCAGTTGTGCGACGGCATCGGCGGCGCCCAGGCCTTCGAACAGCACCGCGCACACGGCGCGCGTGATCGGCATCTCGATCTTGTGGGCAGCGGCCAGCGCCGCCACGGCCTGCGCGCACCGCACGCCTTCGGCGACGTGGCCGAGTCCGGCAAGGACCTGCTCCAGGGTCTGCCCGGCCGCGAGTTGCTGGCCGACCTTGCGGTTGCGCGACAGGTCGCCGGTAGCCGTCAGGATCAGGTCGCCCACGCCGGCCAGGCCCATGAACGTTTCCACGCGACCGCCGAGCGCCAGGCCCAGGCGCGTCATTTCCGCCAGACCGCGCGTCACCAGCGCGGCGCGTGCGTTCAGGCCCAATCCGAGGCCGTCGCTGGCGCCGGTGGCAATCGCCAGCACGTTCTTCACGGCACCGCCGACCTCGACACCGGTCAGGTCGTCGCTGCCGTAAATGCGCATGGCGTGGTGGTGGAAGGCGGCTTGCGCGCACTCGGCCAGCGTGGGCACGCTCGCAGCCACCGTCAGTGCGCACGGCAAACCCAGCGCGACTTCGCGGGCAAAGCTCGGCCCGGTCAGCACGCCGTAGTCGAATCCGCTGGTACGGCCGGCGGCATCGAGCTCCTCGCGCACCATCTGGTGCGGCAGCGCATGCGTGCCGGCTTCGAAGCCCTTGCACAGCCACAGCATGCGGACATGGCCCTCGCCGCGCGTGGCCAGCCTGCGGGTCATCTCGCGCAGGCCCGAGACCGGCGTGGCGACCACCACGAGACCGTCCGGATCGTCGGCGGCATGAGCGACCGCCTGCTCGAAATCGGCCTCGACGCGCAGCCGCTCAGACAACCGTACGCCCGGCAGATAGGCATCGTTGCTGCCGCTGGCCCCGATCGCGGCAAGCTGGGCAGGATCGCGTCCCCACAGGATCACGTCATGGTTGACGGCGGCATGGCTGGCGAGTGCAGTACCCCAGGCACCCGCACCGAGGAAGGTCAGTTTCATGGCGGCTCGAACGGTGGATCGGCGCAATCGATGGTAATCCGGTGCACGTGCCCCGGAAAGGCAAAACGGGGCCGCAGCCCCGTTTCGTCAGGCAGTGCGGGACTGCGGGATCAGTGGCGAGCCTGGCTGCCGTCAGGCATCACGATGCCGCTGTTGCTGTTGCCGCCGCCGGCGGCCTGGGCTTCTTCCATGGCGGCCTGCAGGCGCTGCTCGTACAGGGCCTGGAAGTTGATTTCCGACAGGTGGATGGCCTGGAAGCCGGCGCGCGTGATCACGTCGGCGATATTGCCGCGCAGGTACGGATACAGGATCGTCGGGCACGCAATGCCCAGCAGCGGGTCGAGCTGCTCGACCGGCACGTTGCGGATGTCGAAGATGCCGGCCTGGTGCGCTTCCACGAGGAAGGCGACCTTTTCCTGGACCTTGGTCGTCACGGTGCCCGTCACCACCACTTCGAAGATGCCTTCCTGCAGCTGCGAAGCGGCCACGTTGACCTGCACTTCGACCGACGGCGCTTCCGATTCCAGGAAGATACCCGGCGAATTCGGCTGCTCGAGCGACATGTCCTTGAGGTACACGCGCTGGATATTGAAGAAGGGTTGGTCTTCCTGCTGGGTGTTTTGCTGGTCGCTCATGAAAGGCTTCCGGGATGGGCGTTGGGCGTGGCGGCCGGTATCGGCACGAGCCTGCGCCCGGTTGGAAAACGCATATGGTACATGACGCGGGTGGCAATATCACCCGCGCCGGGGCGGGCTCAGGCAGCCAGCAGCGGCGACAGGCCGCCCTGGCGGTCCAGCGCGGAGAGATCGTCGAAACCGCCAACATGGGTGTCGTCGATATAGATCTGCGGCACGGTGCGGCGGCCGGTGCGCGACATCATTTCTTCGCGCTTGCCGGGTTCGCGGTCGATCAGGATCTTCTCGATCGTCTCTACGCCCTTGGCCTTGAGCAGGCGCTCGGCCATCACGCAATAGGGACACACCACCGTGCTGTACATGACGACGCGGGCCATGCTGAATCTCCTTCGATACTCAAACGCCACGGCCCTGCGAAATGCGGGGTCCGGCGCGATGTGACGGACAGGCCGGCCAGTCGGGCGCGGCTTACTTGATGACCGGAAGACCGGCCTGCTGCCAGGCGGCGAGGCCGCCTTCAAGGGCATACGTCTCACTGTACCCGGCTTCCTTCAGCGCTGCCTGAGCCTTGCCGAGGCCCTGGCCAGTCTGGGATACCACGATGATGGGGACGGCCTTGTCCTTTGCAAGACCGGCCGCGCGCGAGGCCAGGTCGGCCAGCGGGGCGCTCTTGGCCTGCGGCAGGTGGCCCTTGGCATACTCGGACGCATCACGGATGTCGACCACCACGGCGCCGCGCTTGTTGATCAGCTGGGTGGCAGCCACCGTATTGACGGCTTTTCCGCCGGTGCCGCGGGCAATCGTGGGCCAGGCGAGCAGTCCGCCGGAGACCACTGCAAGGGCGATCAGGGCAAGGTTGTTATAGTCGGCGAAGAAATTCACGTTGGCGTTCCGTTGGGTTGGGTCGGCGGCATTATAAAATACGCGGTTTGGTGTCCGGGCCTCCGCTGTCAGGCCACAGCGGCCATTGTCGCCTCATTGTTGCCTGGCTGGCACATGGCGACGCTCACGGGGCGATACCGGCGCACGCAGGTTACCTACACTCTGGAAGCAGCAGCATGTACAAGCTAGTCCTTATCCGCCACGGCGAGTCGACGTGGAATCTCGAAAACCGCTTCACCGGCTGGGTCGACGTCGACCTGACCGAAACCGGCGCCGCCCAGGCCCGCCTGGCCGGCAAGCTGCTCAAGGATGCCGGCTTCGCCTTCGACGTGGCCTACACCTCGGTGCTCAAGCGTGCCATCCGCACGCTGTGGCACGTGCAGGACGAAATGGACCAGATGTGGATCCCGGTGCGCAACGAGTGGCGCCTGAACGAACGGCACTACGGTGCGCTGGCGGGCCTGAACAAGGCGGAAACCGCCGCCAAGTTCGGCGACGAGCAGGTGCTGGTGTGGCGCCGCAGCTACGACACCCCGCCGCCCGCGCTGGAACCTACCGATCCGCGTGCCTCGTACGACGATCCGCGCTACGCCAGCGTTCCGCGCGAACAAATCCCGCTGACCGAATGTCTGAAGGACACCGTGGCCCGCGTGCTGCCGCTGTGGAACGAATCCATCGCGCCCGACATCCAATCGGGCAAGCGCGTGGTCATCGCCGCTCACGGCAACAGCATCCGCGCCCTCGTGAAATACCTGGATCAGATCTCGGATGACGATATCGTCGGCCTCAACATCCCCAACGGCACCCCGCTCGTTTATGAGCTCGATGCCAACCTGCGCCCCCTGCGCCACTACTACCTGGGCGACCAGGAAGCCATCGCCGCCTCGCTGGCGGCCGTGGCCAGCCAGGGCAAGGCGCGCTGAAAGCCCGCCGGGCGGCCTGCACCAGCCAAGGTGCGGCCGCCCACCGACCGCCGGTACGTGACAGGCCTTTTTCTTCACACCCACTTATACTGTCGGACAAACCGCCCCGCGCCCCACGCGTGGCGGCTGCAGCCGGCATAATCCCCCTACGTACACGTTCAGGCAGCCCTCATGCGTAAGACGCTCAAGAACATCAGTCTCGTCTCGGTCGGACTTGTCGCCGGCGTGCTCGCCACGCTGCAGATTTCGGCAACCGCGCAGAATTCTTCCGGCCCGTTGCCGCTGGACCAGCTGCGGCTGATGGCCGACATCTTCGGGCAGATCAAGCGCGAATATGTGGAGCCGGTCGATGACAAGAAGCTGCTGACCGAAGCCATCAAGGGCATGGTCGCCAGCCTCGACCCGCACTCGGCCTACCTGGATGAAAAGGACTTCAAGGAACTGCAGGAAGGCACGCGCGGCCGCTTCGCCGGCCTGGGCATCGAGATCTCGCAGGAAGAAGGCCTGGTCAAGGTCATCAACCCGATCGAGGACACGCCCGCGTTCCGCGCCGGCATCCAGCCCGGCGACCTGATCACCCGTATCGATGACAAGCCCGTGCGCGGCCTGCCGCTTGAGCAGGCGGTCAAGCGCATGCGCGGCGAACCGGGCACCAAGGTCACGCTGACGATCTATCGCAAGAGCGAGGAACGGACCTTCCCGGTTTCGATCACCCGCGCCGAGATCCGCGTCCAGTCGGTCAAGACAAAGATGCTGGACAACAACACCATCGGCTGGGTGCGCCTGACCAGCTTCCAGGAACGCACGGTGGCGGACCTGGGGCGCAGGCTGAACGAAATGTCGCAGAAGAACCCGGCCCTGAAGGGCATCGTCCTGGATCTGCGCAACAACGGCGGCGGCGTGCTGCAAGGCGCGGTCGGCGTGGCCGCGGCGTTCCTGCCGGAAGACTCGACCGTGGTCTCCACCAATGGCCAGGTTCCCGACGCCAAGCGCGTGTACAAGGCGACCTTCAACAACTACCGCCTGTCGTCGATCGAGGACGATCCGCTCAAGGACCTGCCGGCGCTGTACAAGAAGATCCCGATGGTCGTGCTGACCAACGCCTATTCGGCGTCGGCGTCCGAGATCGTGGCCGGCGCGCTGCAGGATCACCACCGCGCGCTGATCATGGGCAAGACCACGTTCGGCAAGGGTTCGGTGCAGACCGTGCGGCCGCTGACCAATGACACCGGCATCAAGCTGACCATCGCGTACTACTACACGCCGACGGGCAAGTCGATCCAGGCCAGGGGCATCCGCCCGGACATCCCGGTCGACCAGAACGCGGACGGCGATCCGGACGACGCGCTGATCACCCGCGAGATCGACACCGAGCGCCACCTGCACAACAAGCAGGAATCGGAAGAGCCGGAAATGAACGAGCGCGAACAGCGCCGCGTGGAAGAACTGCGCCGCCTGGAAGAGGAAAACGCGAAGAAGACGCCGGAAGAGCGCGAGAAGGACCGCCGCAAGAAGCCGATCGAATTCGGCTCGGCCGACGACTTCATGCTGCAGCAGGCCATCGCCCAGCTCGATGGCCAGCCGGTCAAGCGTTCCAAGTCGAAGCTCGAAACCAACCCGCCCGCCGACAAGCCGGCCAAGGCCGCACCGGCGAAGAAGGGCAGCGCTCCGGCGGCCAAGCCTGCGCCGGCCCCGGCCAAGCAGCCGCCGGCCAGCGCGCCGATGGGCGCGCCGCTGGGCACGCCGACCGGCAAGGCGCCCTCGCCCTGAGCGGCACCCTGACCAGAAGCGGCCCCGCGGGGCCGCTTTTTACATTGCACGCCCTGCCCTGAGCGCTGTCTCCGGGCCCTGTCCTGAGCCTGATGCCATGAACGACGATCAACTGCTGCGCTACTCGCGCCATATCCTGCTCGATGAACTGGGCATCGAAGGCCAGGAACGCCTGCTGGGTGCCCACGCGCTGGTGATCGGCGCCGGCGGCCTCGGCGCCGCCGCCCTGCCCTACCTGGCGTCGGCCGGCGTCGGGCGGATCAGCGTGGTCGACAACGACCATGTGGACCTGACCAACCTGCAGCGCCAGATCATCCACACCACTGAAAACGTCGGCCGCCTGAAGGTGGAATCGGCGCGCGAAGGCATGCTGCGCATCAACCCGGGCGTGCAGGTGGAAATCATCGCAACCCGCGTCGGCGATGCGGAGCTGGACCAGCTCGTGGCGCAGGCTGACGTGGTGCTCGATTGCTGTGACAACTTCGCCACGCGCCAGGCCGTCAACCGGGCCTGCGTGCGGCACCGCGTGCCGCTGGTATCCGGTGCGGCGCTGCGCTTTGATGGCCAGATCAGTGTGTTCGACCGGCGCCGCGACGACGCGCCGTGCTACGCCTGCCTGTTCCCGCCGTCAGAGCCAGCGCCCGAAGTCGCCTGCGCCACCATGGGCGTGTTCGCGCCGCTGGTGGGCATGGTCGGCACCGTGCAGGCGGCCGAAGCGCTCAAGCTGCTCAGCGGCGTCGGCCAGAGCTTGGCCGGCCGGCTGCTGATGGTCAATGCCATGACGATGGAGTGGACCACGATGCAGCTCGCGCGGACGCCGGACTGCCCGGTCTGCGCGGGACACTAGCGCGACGCCGGGCTAACCTCAACGCGCGGAGCGCTCGCGCAGCCACTCGGTCACTGTGGCACGGTCGCCGCGGAACACGATGCGCGCCGCGCGATTCTGCTGCTGGTAAGCGTACATCGGATCGTAGTAGTCGCGCAGCAGCACTTCGATCCAGCCGCGATGCAAGCCGGTTTCGCCTTGCTCCGACTGGCGGACCAGCGCCTGTTCGAGCAGCGTCGACAGCCGCGCGTAGCGCTCGCCGCCCAGGCGCGGGGAGATTGCCGCCATGGCATCACGCAGACGCGCCGCATACGCTTCGAACCCGGCCTCCGGACCAAGCTGGTCGATGTGCTCGGCAGCCAGTCCCAGCACATAGTCGCGCAATACGCGTTCGACACGCTCGTCGAATGACGCCTCCAGCCACACCAGCGGGCTCGCCTGCATGCGCTGCCACAGCACTTTGGGCAGGTCGCGGCCGCCGATGAAGCGGCCCTCGTCCTCAACCACCAGCGCGCGGTAACCGGCATCGGCCCGCCGCAACAGGTCGATGGCCAGCGCGTTCTCGAAATCGACCTGCGGCGGCTGCGCCTGCGCGCGGCGGCCAAACGCGGAGCCGCGGTGACGGGCCAGCCCTTCCAGGTCCACGGCCGCCGGCACCTCGTCGATGACGTCGGTCTTGCCTGTGCCGGTCATGCCACCCAGCACGAGAATATCCCGCGTGGCCGCGGCCTGCTCCGTCACGTCGATCAGGAAGCTGCGCATGGCCTTGTAGCCGCCGGTCACGCGCGGGTATTCGATGCCCGCCTCGTCGCGCAGCCACCGCTGCACGATCTGCGAGCGCAGCCCGCCACGGAAGCAGTACAGGTAGCCGTCCGGATGCGCGCGGGCAAACGCCGCCCATTGCGCTAGCCGCGCGGCCTTGATATCGCCCGACACCAGGCGATGACCGAGTTCGATCGCCGCGTCCTGCCCCGCCTGCGCATAGCAAAGGCCGACCTGATGCCGCTCCTCGTCGTCCATCAGCGGCAAGCTGACGGTGCCCGGGAAAGCGCCGCGTGCAAACTCCAGTGGCGCCCGCACATCCATCATCGGCGCGCCGCTCAGAAACAGCTGCCGGAAGTCGTCGGTGTCCTTACGCATCAGGCCACCTCCGGCGCACGACGAGTTCAACGATAGCGGCGAGTTCCATTCCGGCGCGAATCACGTCGGGCATATTGGGGAAAATGGTGCAGCCACAGCCGGCCCCGTGGCTGTCCTGCGTCAGGCGAATGGATTCGGCCATGGTCATGGCTCCTGTACGGCGGTCTGGATGAAGAAAAGAATTGGAATGAGAAGGGTTACTGCAGGCGGGCAAACAAGTCGGCGGCGCCCGGATGCGCCACGCGGGGATGCCGGCCGCCCGAAAAGGCAGCCCGGCAGGAACTGGCGGCTTACTGCTCGCCCGGCTCCATCTGCGACTGCAGGTAGTTCTGCAGGCCGACCTTGTCGATCAGGTCCAGCTGCGTCTCCAGGTATTCGATGTGCTCCTCGGTGTCGGTGAGGATATCGACCAGGATCTCGCGGCTGACATAGTCGCCAACGGATTCACAGTAGGCAATCCCTTCCTTCACGGTGGCATGCGCGCCCTGCTCGAGCTTCAGGTCGCACTTGAGCATCTCCGGCGTGTCCTCGCCGAGCAGCAGCTTGTGCAGGTCCTGCAGGTTGGGCAGGCCGTCGAGCATCAGGATGCGCTCGATCAGCCGGTCGGCGTGCTTCATTTCGCCGATCGATTCCTTGTACTCCACGTCGCCGAGCTTCTTCAGGCCCCAGTGGCGATACATGCGCGCGTGCAGGAAATACTGGTTGATCGCGGTCAGCTCGTTCTTGAGCTGGGCATTCAGATGCTGGATGACCTTTTTGTCACCTTTCATGGGTGGCTCCTGTTGCATCGGGCCCGCGCCAAAACACGAACGGCGCCAGAGGCGCCGTTTGCAGTCGAATCAAGAATGCGCGAAAACGCGCCGTGAACCGCGTTTCAGTTCATGGGCGCGTTCAAGCCACCAGCGCCTGACGCTGGTCGTTCGCGACTGCCGGGTCCCGAGTGTCCATTATGGTACATGTGCTGGGCACCGAACAGGTAGAAATCTCCACAACCGGAATGCTCCCGATCTTGGCTGCGGTCACATTGCGCACGGCCGCTACGCCTTCCTGCAGCACCTCGTGGGCGCACTCGCGGCACCGGCCGCAACAAGTCCCGACGCCAAGCGTCTCGGCCAGTTCGTCGAGGGTCTCGACGCCCAGAAGCGCGGCTCCATGGATTTCGCGATCGGTAATCTGGTTGCAGATGCAGACGTACACAACTCCCTCCTTGGGGGCTGGCGGCACCGGCATGCCGCTCGAATGAACGTCAGAATACCAAAGATCGAAAATGATAACAATTCCCATTAAGCCACATGTGCAAAGGTGGGATTTGCATCACGTCAGGGCGCGTAACAAGCAGTTTTTGGCGCACATTCATCATGTAAAAGTGACGATTCTGGGCAAACTTGCAGAAAAACCCTTTGCGTCCTAGGGCTTAGCGAGTTGCCGCAGCGCGGCTTCCTGCTCCTCGGGGTCGTAGGCGCTGAGCACCTGGTCCACGAGCGGCTCGAGACGGGTGCAATCGGCGTGCAGGACTTCCTGCTTGACCCGCAGCAGCTGCGCCGGATGCATCGAGAATTCGCGCAGGCCCATGCCCAGCAGCAGGCGCGTCATGCCCGGATCACCGGCCATCTCGCCGCAGACCGCCACCGGCACGCCGGCCCGGTTGGCTTCGCGGATGGTCCGGGCAATGAGTTGCAGCACGGCCGGGTGCATCGGATCGAACAGGTGTGCCACGGCATTGTCGGCACGGTCGATGGCGAGCGTGTATTGCGTCAGGTCGTTGGTGCCGATCGACAGGAAATCCATGCGCTTCAGGAACAGCGGCAACAGCAGCACCGCGGCCGGGATCTCGATCATGGCGCCGACCTTCAGGCCGGGATCGTAGGGCACGCCGCACTCGTCGAGCTGGCGCTTGGCCTGCGCGAGCAATTCGAGAGTCTGGTCGATCTCGCGCGCATGCGACAGCATCGGCACCAGCAGTCGCACCGGCCCGAAGGCCGAGGCGCGCAGCAAGGCACGCAGTTGCGTCAGGAACATGGCCGGCTCCGACAGCGACCAGCGGATCGCACGCAGCCCGAGCGCCGGATTGAGCGCGGTCTCGAAATCGTCGCCGCGTCCGTCCAGCGGCTTGTCGGCACCGACGTCGATGGTACGGATGGTCACCGGCAGGCCATGCATGGCCTCGACCGCGCGACGGTAGGCGGCAAACTGCTCGTCCTCGTCGGGCAACTCGCCGCGCCGGTTCATGAACAGGAATTCCGAGCGGAACAGGCCAACGCCCACGGCGCCCGCCGCCAGCGCGGCGCCGGCGTCCTCGGCCATTTCGATATTGGCCAGCAGGTCGATCTCCTGGCCGTCCAGCGTGACCGCCGGCGTGTGCCGCAAGCGCTGCAGGCGCTTCTTTTCCAGCACGCGCTCGCTCTGGCGGTGGCGGTATTCCTCGAGAATGATGGCCGACGGATCGACGATCACCAGCCCGGCGTCACCGTCGATGATGATCCAGTCGTCCTGCCGGATCAGCTCGCTGGCGCTCTGCACGCCGACCGCCGCGGGGATGTCCAGGCTGCGCGCGACGATGGCCGTGTGCGAGGTGCGGCCGCCCATGTCGGTCACAAAGCCGTGGAAGACGGTGTGGCGGAACTGCAGCATGTCGGCCGGCGCGATGTCGTGGGCCACCACGATCACGCCCGGCGCCGGCTCGCCGTCGGCGGCCAGGGCGGGCACAGGCGCGGGCGCCAGCACCGGCGCGCCGGCCAGCACCTTCAGGATCCGCTCCACCACTTGCTGGATGTCGGCCTTGCGCTCGCGCAGGTATTCGTCTTCGATCTCGTCAAACTGGCGCATCAGCTCTTCGAGCCGCGTGGTCAGCGCCCACTCCGCGTTGTAGCGGCGCCCGCGGATCAGGGCTTCCGGCTCGCGCGACAAGGCCTCGTCATCGAGGATCATCGCGTGCACGTCCAGGAACGCCCCCATTTCCTCGGGGGCTTCGCGCGGCAGGTCGCGCTTGAGCGCGGACAGTTCGGCCCGCACGGCGGCGCGGGCCGAACGCAGGCGCTCGACCTCGTCGTCGAGCCGGTCTTCATCCACCAGGTAGTGCGAGACGTCCAGCGCCGCGGGCGCCAGCAAATGGGCGCGGCCAATGGCGACGCCGCGGGAGACCGGGATGCCGTGCAGGGCAAATGACATGTGCCGCTCCGTCAGGAACGTTCAGGGAGGCGTCGTGGCGCGGCGGACCTCACTCGCCCTCGCCAAAGCGATTGGCGATCAGCGCCAGCAGCGCGTCCATCGCCGCCTGCTCGTCCGGCCCGTCGGTCTCGATGGTCACCGTGGACCCGATGCCCGCCGCGAGCATCATCACGCCCATGATGCTCTTGGCATCGACCTGGCGCCCGTTGCGGGACATCTTGACCTGACTGGCAAAGCTGCCGGCCAGCTGGGTCAGCTTGGCCGATGCGCGGGCATGCAGCCCGAGCTTATTGATTATGGTGGTGTCCCTCTGCAGCATATCGGTCGGGATGGTTGGCTGTTTGGTTTTGTACGGTTGTTGTGCCGACCTGCAGCACGCCCTGCGATCCCCCGGCAAGCGCCTTGGCCACCAGCTGGTCGAGCTTTTCCCCGCGATAGCAGATGGCGCGCACCAGCATCGGCAAGTTGACGCCGGCCAGCACCCGGACACGCCCCGGCTCCGCCAGCCGCGCCGCAATATTGGCCGGCGTGGCCCCGAAGATGTCGGTCAGTACCAGCGCGCCGTTGTCGTCGCAGACGGCATCGAGCCGTTGCCTGGCTTCGGCAAGGACGGCGGCAGGATCCGCATCAGGAAGAACGTCGATGGCCTCCAGCCGCTGCGGCTGGCCACAGTAGACGTGGGTGGCGCAATCGCGCAAGGCCGAAGCCAAGGGGGTGTGCGCGATGATCAGAATTCCTGCCATGGTGTGAATCCGTTGGACTGGCCCGATTGTAGCAGGCGCCTTCCCCGGTTTTTTCGCGCTCCTGCCCGCTTCCGCCGGCTTTCGGACTGCTCTTAGCCGAACCGTCGCGGCAGCTTCCGCCGCTCAGGCGCCAGGTGCCTCCACGGCATGTTCAAGCGCGTCGACGAACATCGCGGCCACCTGGAATCCGGTCTGCTGGGTGATCTCCTGGAAACAGGTCGGGCTCGTCACATTGACTTCCGTGAGGTAATCGCCAATCACATCGAGCCCCACCAGCAGCAAGCCTTTCTCCCACAACCCCGGCGCCAGAGCCTCGGCAATCTCGCGGTCGCGCACGCTCAACTCCTGCGCGCGGCCCGTGCCGCCCGCGGCCAGGTTGCCGCGCACTTCGCCGGCCATCGGCACCCGCGCCAGCGAATACGGCACGGGCACCCCGCCGATCAGCAGGATGCGCTTGTCGCCGTCCTTGATCGCCGGGATATAGCGCTGGATCATCAGCGTGCGGCGGCCGTCCTCGCCCAGCGTTTCGACGATGGCACCGAGGTTCATGCCGTCCGGGCCCACCCGGAACACGCCCATGCCACCCATGCCGTCCAGCGGCTTGATGATGATGTCGCGGTGTTCGGCGTGGAAGTCGCGGATGCGCGCGATGTCGCGCGTCACCAGCGTCGGCGTGATGAATTCCGGAAACTGGTTGATCGCCAGCTTCTCTGAATGGTCGCGGATGGCGCTCGGCTTGTTGAACACGCGCGCGCCCTGGGACTCGGCCAGCTCCAGCAGCCAGGTGCTGGTGACGTACTCCATGTCGAACGGCGGATCCTTGCGCATCAGCACCGCGTCGAAGTCCTTCAGCGACGTGAGCGCCGGCGTGCCTTCGCGGAACCAGTCATGGCTGTCGCCCGTGAGCTGCAGCGGCGTGGCCACGGTCTCGACCTGGTCGCCGAACAGCGACAGCTGCGACTGCAGGCTCCAGGACAGCTGGTGGCCGCGCGCGGCGGCCTCCGTCATCATGGCGTAGGTGGAGTCCTTGTAGGTCTTGAAGGTCTCCAGCGGATCGGTGATGAAGAGGATGCGCATGGCGGCTCGTCAGAGAATCGGATTCGGGTCGGTCTTTTCGAGTTCGAGCGAGGCCGCCAGCAGGGCCAGCCGCGCCACCACGCCGTACATGTAGAAGCGGTTCGGCACCGCCGCGCCCGGCTTGGCATGGCTGTCCGGGATGCCGTTGGGCGCGAACGCCAGCGGCACGAAGTGCATGCCCGGGGCGTTCAGGTTCTCGTCGTTGCCGCGGCCGGTGTGCACGCGGTAGAAGCCGCCGACCACGTAGCGGTCGATCATGTAGACCACCGGCTCGGCCACGGCCTCGTTGACCTTCTCGAAGGTATGGACGCCTTCCTGGATGATGACGTCGCTGACCTCCAGGCCTTCCTTCACGACGCTCATCTTGTTGCGTTCCTTGCGGTTCAGGCCCTTGACCTCGGACGGGTCGCGCACGGTCATGATGCCCATGCCGTAAGTGCCCGCATCGGCCTTGACCACCACGTAAGGCGTTTCCTTGATGCCGTATTCGCGATACTTCTTGGCCACCTTCTTGAGCACGGCCTCGACCGAGTCGGCCAGCGCTTCCTCGCCGATGCGCTCGTGGAAATTCACGCCCGAACAGCGCGCAAAGTACGGGTTGACCATCCACTGGTCGATGTCGATCAGCTTGGCGAACTTCTTGGCGACCTCGTCATAGGCGGCGAAGTGGCTGGTCTTGCGGCGCGTCGACCAGCCGGCGTGCAACGGCGGCAGCAGGTACTGTTCGTTGATGTTCTCGAGGATCGGCGGAATGCCGGCCGAGAGGTCGTTGTTCAGCAGGATCGAGCAGGGATCGAAATCCTTCAGCCCGAGGCGGCGGTCCTTGGTGCCGAGACGTGCCAGCGGCTCCACCACCAGCGTCTGCCCGTCGGGCAGTTCGATCGGCGTCGGCTCCGTGATTTCCTCGGACAGCGACCCGAGGCGCACATTGAGGCCCGCCTGGCGCATGATCAGCGACAGCCGCGCCACGTTCTGCAGGTAGAACATGTTGCGGGTATGGCGCTCGGGGATCAGCAGCAGGTTCTTGGCGTCCGGGCAGATCTTCTCGATCGCGGCCATGGCCGCCTGCACGGCGAGCGGCAGCATTTCGGGCGCCAGGTTGTTGAAACCGCCCGGGAACAGGTTGGTGTCGACCGGCGCCAGCTTGAAACCGGCATTGCGCAGGTCCACCGAACAGTAGAACGGAGGCGTATGTTCCTGCCATTCCAGCCTGAACCAGCGCTCGATGGACGGCGTGGCGTCCAGGATTTTCTTCTCCAGTTCGAGCAGCGGACCGTTCAGCGCGGTGATGAGATGCGGGACCATATCCATCCTGTTGATCTATTGGTCGTCTTAATCGTTCGCCCAGATTGTAGAGGAACGGCCAATTGGCTGCTGGCACGCCCTTTATAAGGATATGCCCGGCGCAGCATAAGGGATGTGGATATGGGGACGCCCGCGCAGATGTAAACCCCGGCGGCGGTACAAAAAAAGAAGCGCGGCATTGGCCGCGCCTTTAAATGGCCTGACAGATACGGGGAGCGTTCTGCAGGTGGAGGAAACTGCCTCACTGGCAATGTATGTGCGCTACCCCCCAAATACAATTGAAGCTTTTTAAGATCGGATTTAAGCACCCGGCGAAGAACCGCCCGTTGCCGCGCCAGGCCGGCCCTTGCGGCGTAACAGAAAAAAGCCCGGCACGCGGCCGGGCAAAACTCCTGAGAGTCGATTCCCAAATCAGCTCTCCAGCACAACACCTTTTCGATCAGACCTCATAAGCGGTTTCACCGTGCGAGGTGATATCGAGGCCCTCGCGCTCTTCTTCTTCCGGCACCCGCAGGCCGATCAGCATGTCCACCAGCTTGTAGGCCACGAAGGCCACCACGCCGGACCACACGATGGTGGTCAGCACGCCCTGGAACTGGATCCAGACCTGGCCGGCGATCGAGTAGTCGTCCGCCACCTTGTTGGCCACGTAGTCGTAGATGCCCGTGCCGCCGAGGCTCGGCGCGGCGAATACGCCGGTCAGCAGCGCACCCAGGATGCCGCCAACGCCGTGCACGCCGAACACGTCGAGCGAGTCGTCCATGCCGAGCATGCGCTTCAGGCCGGTCACGCCCCACAGGCACAGCAGGCCAGCCACCAGCCCCATCGCGATCGAGCCCATCGGGCCGACGAATCCGGCTGCCGGGGTGATGGCCACCAGACCGGCCACTGCACCCGAGGCACCGCCCAGCATCGACGGCTTGCCCTTGCCGATCCACTCGCCGAAGGTCCACGACAGCACCGCGGCGCAGGTCGCCAGCAGCGTGTTGACGAAGGCCAGTGCGGCCGAGCCGTTGGCTTCCAGTGCCGAGCCGGCGTTGAAGCCGAACCAGCCGAACCACAGCAGCGAGGCACCGACCATGGTGAAAGTCAGGCTGTGCGGACGGATCGCCTCGCGGCCGAAGCCGATACGCTTGCCGAACAGGAAGGCACCGACCAGGCCCGCCACGGCGGCGTTGATGTGCACCACGGTGCCACCGGCGAAGTCGAGCGCGCCCTTCTGGAACAGCCAGCCGGACTTGCCGGTTGCGGCCGTACCCGCGGCGGCATCGGTGAAGGCGTCAGGGCCGGGCCAGAACCAGACCATGTGGGCCATCGGGATGTAGGCGAAGGTGAACCACAGCACCACGAACACCAGCACGGCCGAAAACTTGGCGCGCTCGGCGAAGGCACCGATGATCAGGCTGCAGGTGATGCAGGCAAAGGCGCACTGGAAGGCGAAGTAGCCCAGTTCCGGCACGACCACGCCCTTGCTGAAGGTCGCGGCCACGGCGTCGACCGTGAGCCCCTTCATGAACAGACGATCGGTGCCGCCGAAGAACGCGTTGCCCTCGGTAAAGGCGAAGCTGTAGCCATAGACGGCCCACAGCAGCGCCACCACGGAGAAGATCATCAGGCACTGCATCAACACCGACAGCATGTTCTTGGAGCGCACCAGGCCGCCATAGAACAGCGCCAGGCCCGGCAGCGTCATCAGGATCACGAAGGCCGTGCTGACCAGCAGCCAGGCGGTGTCGCCCTTGTTGGGCACGGGGGCGGCCGGCGCGGCAGCCGCTTCGGCCGGCGCAGCCGCTGCGGGAGCGGTCGCGGCGGCGGCAGGTGCCGCCGCGGGCGCCACGGATGCGGCCGGCGCGGAGGCTTCGGCCGCCGGCTTGTCCTGCGCGACGGCATGGGTGGACAGGCCGACTCCGGCCGTGCCGATGGCCAGCGCCATCGCGCCCGCCGTCAGGATTCGCTTGAACCAGGTTTTCATTTGCTTACCCTCTTGTCGTTGTGCTGTCACAGGGCATCGCCGCCGGTCTCGCCGGTGCGGATGCGGATGACCTGCTCGATCGGCGCGACGAAAATCTTGCCGTCGCCGATCTTCCCGGTCCGTGCCGATTTCTCGACGGCTTCGATGGCGCGGTCCACCACGTCGTCGGGAACGGCCACTTCGATCTTCACCTTGGGCAGGAAGTCGACGATGTACTCCGCGCCGCGATACAGCTCGGTGTGGCCCTTCTGGCGGCCGAAGCCCTTCACTTCCGTGACGGTGATGCCGGATACGCCCACGTCCGACAGTGCCTCGCGCACTTCGTCGAGCTTGAACGGCTTGATGACTGCGATGATCAGTTTCATCGATTTCTCCTGTGGGCACGACCGCTGCGACGTGCCCGGACTAACGCTCGATTAGAAGGTCTTGGAAAGGGACACCCACCCCGTGTTGTTGCCGACGTTGTGGTTATAGCTGTTGGTGTAGAACGAGTCCTTCGCGTTGGTGCCGATATAGGCCACCGCCACGGCGAAGCCCTTGCCCAGGTCCTTGGTCAGGCCGAGCTTCCAGTCCAGGTAGGACGCGGCGCTGATGTGCTGGACGTTCTGGTAGCCGACATGCGCGTTCAGCGTCAGGTCCCACACATTCAGCGGGTAGTTGAAGCTCAGGTCGATGTAGCTGCTGTACTGGCTGTTGGCGATGCCGAACAGGTTGGTCAGTGCCTGGGAATACTTCAGGAATACCGGGCCATAGCCAATGCCGGCATAAACCTCGGTGGTGTAGGGACGCGGCTGGCTGTAGCCGCCCGGATAGAAGTACTGCAGCACGCCGACGTCATAGTTGAACTCGAGGTCGCTGGCCTTGAAGGTGTTCTTGAAGCCGCCGTAGAAATCCATCTCGACCGGCGCCGACACCGACTTGTCGGCATCCGAGATCCAGCTGATGCTGGAGTTCCAGTTGCCGAGATAAAAGCCGCTTTCGTGCGCGTAGTCGAAGCCGCCCTGAATGGCCGGACGCCGGTTCGACTGGCTGAGACCGCGATAGCGGTAGTCCGACACCAGCGCGACGTTGGCCGTGAACGTATGGGGCGACGCGGGCTCGGCGGCAGCGGCAGCCGGGGCTGGCGCGGCCGCTTCCGTGGCGGTCTGGGCGAATGCGGTGGCGGCGGAACTGCAGAGAATGACCGCGCTGACTGCAAGGGCCAACTTCTTCATGGATTCCCTCTCCTTTTCCTTATTTGGCTCGGATTTCGTTTATGGCGATTCTGGTGATCTGGCGAACCCACTACTGCAACAGCCGTGCCAGCTACGTAAGTCACGGGTATCCGGGAAAGCAAGGAGCGCGAGAAGATGAGCAAAGTCAGGCTTGAACCTGCCTTGCAGCAAGGCTGGATCGCGTCAAAAGGTGTGAACAGCCGCCCCGCAGACTTTCACCGACGTGCCTGAAGGGCGATAATCGAAGCCTGAAGATGACCGGCCGACACGCCAGCGAACGGATCGCCCGCAACGGGGACGCCCAATTCCTGTGCGAAAGCGAGGCTTGCGGCAGGTCGTTCCCGGCATTGGCACCACCAAGGTGCGCGAAGGAGAAACCATGAAACCCACCGATCTCTTCAACGACCTGCAGAACAAGGTCAACGAGGCACTGCGCAACTCGCCGGCAAGGGACATTGAAAAGAATGTGCGCAGCATGATGACCCAGGGCTTCGCCAAGCTTGACCTGGTCACGCGCGAGGAATTCGATGTGCAGTCGCAGGTGCTGGCCCGCACGCGCGCGCGCCTGGAGGAACTGGAAGAACGCGTGGCCGAGCTGGAGCGTCGTGCCGGCATTCCGCCCGGCCCTGGTGCCGTGGACAGCACCGGGGGCGCATGACGCCCAGGCCGCTGGCCCGACCCGTTGCCGAAAGGCCGCCGTTTCACGGCGGCCTTTTTCGTTAACGTTTCCAACAAGCTTCCATCACAACCGCGTCACAACGACGTTCGAGACATATGAGCCTTGCCGTCCTGCACAGCCGCGCGCTCACCGGCATCGAGGCGCCGCCCGTGCGTGTCGAAGCCCACTTGGCCAATGGCCTGCCAGTCTTCACCATCGTCGGCCTGGCCGACACCGGCGTGCGCGAAAGCCGCGAGCGCGTGCGCGCCGCCATCCTGAACAGCGGCTTCGAGTTCCCGAACCGCCGGATCACCGTCAACCTGGCGCCGGCGGACCTGCCGAAGGAATCGGGCCGCTTCGACCTGGCCATTGCGCTGGGCATCCTGGCGGCCAGCGGGCAGATACCGTCAACGGAGCTGGACCAATACGAGTTCGCCGCCGAGCTGTCGCTGTCGGGCGACCTGCGGCCGGTGCGCGGCGCGCTGGCGATGGCCATGCGCCTGGCGCGCGAGAACGCCGTGCGGCAGGCCTGCGGCGACACCCCGCGCGCGTTCCTGGTGGCAGCGGGCAACGGTGCCGAGGCGGCACTCATCGAAGACCTGGCCGTCCACGGCGCCGCCACGCTGCGAGAGGTCTGTAGCCACTTCGCGCCGCCGCTCGACCAGCGCATTGCCCGCGCGGTCCCGGCCGCGCTCGCGCTGGTGCCGGAGCCTGGGCCGGACTTGCGCGACGTGCGCGGCCAGGCGCAGGCGCGGCGGGCGCTGGAAGTGGCCGCCGCTGGCCAGCATTCCGCCCTGCTGGTGGGGCCGCCCGGCACGGGCAAGTCGATGCTGGCCCAGCGCCTGCCCGGACTGCTGCCGCCGATGTCGCTCGACGAGGCCCTGGAATCGGCCGCCGTGCTAAGCCTGACGCCGGGCGGCTTCAAGCCCTCGCGATGGGGCGTGCGGCCGTGCCGGTCGCCCCATCACACCGCGTCCGGGCCGGCCATGGTCGGTGGGGGCGGCAATCCACGCCCGGGCGAGATCTCGCTCGCGCACCATGGCGTCTTGTTCCTGGACGAACTCCCCGAGTTCGACCGCAAGGTGCTGGAGGTGCTGCGCGAGCCGCTGGAATCGGGCCGCATCACCATCGCCCGCGCCGCGGGCCATGCCGACTTTCCGGCCTGCTTCCAGTTCGTGGCCGCCATGAACCCCTGCCCTTGCGGCTACCTTGGCCATCCGGAGCGCGCATGCCGCTGCACGCCCGATCAGGTCCGGCGCTACCAGTCGAAGATTTCAGGGCCGCTGCTCGACCGGATCGACCTGCAGATCGAGGTGCCGGCGCAGGATCAGGGCGAGATGCTGGACGGCCCCGCCGGAGAGCCCAGCGAAGTCGTGCGCGCACGCGTGCTGGCCGCGCGCGAGCGCCAGCTGGCGCGGCAGGGCAAGCCCAACAGCGACCTGGCCGGACGCGAGATCGAGCACCACTGCCCGCTCGAGCCGACCGCCCAGGCCTTGCTGCGCGGCGCCATGGCACGGCTGGCGTGGTCGGCACGATCGTACTTCCGGGTGCTCAAGGTAGCGCGCACGATCGCCGACCTCGAGGGCGCGGGGAACCTGACCACGGCGCACATCGGCGAGGCGATCCAGTATCGGCGTGCATTGCGCACACCGGGTTGATACCGCACGATGGATTCAGCGTCGCGGCGGTACGCCTACAGGCGGTTCCACGGGTGGCGGGACCGGATCGTCTTCCGGCGGCAGGGGCAGGTCGGGCGGGACCCCCGGGGGCGTGGGATCGTCGAGGGGCGGGACGGTATGCGCCGGGCGCGCGGTCGTACCGGCGGGCGAAAGGAAAGTCGGCATCAGGGGATCTCCGCGACGAAGGTCTCCCCTCATTGAAGCAAACCGGACCGCTTATCGCCAGCAGCGACCGGCAAGCCGCCCTCAGGCGTGCTGGCGCCGCACGAAGAACAGCGCCGCGCCCACGGCCATCAGCACGCTGCCGAAGAAGCGGTTCTGCCAGCGCACGGCGCGCGCATTACGGAACAGGCCCTGCATGCGCGAGGCCAGCAGCGCATAGCCATGCATGACGACCAGATCGACGGCGCACATCGTCGCCGCGAGGATGGCCAGCTGCGGCCCGAGCGGACGCGCGGGATCGATGAACTGCGGCAGCACCGCGACCATGAAGATGATCCCCTTCGGGTTGGTCACGTTGGTCAGCAGGCCGGTGGCGAAGCGCCGGCGCGGGCTCATTGGCGTGACGCGCACGGCCTCGCCGCCATTCGCTGCCGGGCCTTCTTCAACCCGTGCGCGCCATTGCTGCAGGCCCAGGTAGATCAGGTACATGGCGCCCACGGTCTTGACCGCGGCAAACGCATGCTCCGACGCCAGCAGCAGCGCCCCCAGCCCGCCACCGGCAACCAGCAGGATGATGACCAGCCCGGCCTGCAGGCCGAAGATGGTGGTCGACGTCCTGCGCACACCATATGACAGGCCGTGGCTCATCGACAGTACCGCGCCCGAACCGGGCGACACGGCAATGACCCAGCACGCGGCGAAATAGGCCAGCCAGACTTCCCAACGCATCACTTCTCTCCTTGAGACAAACCTTGAGACAAAACTTGGGGGCGGATCAATACGGATGGAACCCGCCCAGGAACTGTTCCACCTGCTCGGCGTGGCGCTGGTCGCCCGCGCCCTCGCCCGACTCCAGCACCACCGCCTGGTAAGCGCGCGGGCCCACGGCCACGAGCCGCGCGGTCAGGCGGCGCGGCAACTTGTCCTGCGGCGACACGCCGCTTGCCTCGACTTCGATGCCGTCGAGCGGCCGCGCCGGCTGGTCGGCGGACTGGATCGTCACCGCACGCGTGTGCACGGGCTCGCCGGCCTGCACGCCAAGATTGGCCAGCAGGCCGGATTGCATGGCAGCCAGCGCCTCGCGGCGCAGGGCGGCATCGTCGGCCGGCAGCGTGACCACGCCGACGGCGAACAGCATCTCGTCGACGCGCGCCGCCTCCATGGTCATCGGCAGCTTGTGCCCGGCAATGGCCACGTCGCGCGCGGCGCTGGTGGGCTTGCCCGGATAGAGCGCGGCATAGCCGCCCTCGCCCGACTGGATCGTGCGCCAGTCATAGCGCGGCGAACACGCGCCGAGCCAGGCCACGGCAAGCATGGCCGGCAACACCGGGCGAAGCCGGGAGAACCACTGACAGACCTGAGGAGGGGGCATCGGGGCGTGGCCGCTACGTTGCGGCGCGGATTGTCGGGGCCGGGACGGCGGCGCGCTGGCGCCTCGCCGCCGGGCGGAAACCGGTATTATCCGGGAAGCCGCCGGCCCGTGCTTGCTGCGCTATACACCATGCCCCCGCTGATCCCGATCCGTCGACCCTCCGTTCGTCTTGCTGCCGCCGCGCTGCTCGGACTTGCCGCGCTGGCCGGCCCCGCCAGCGCGGGCACGCCTCATCTGCCGCGCGCGACCGACCTTGCCGCCCACGCCGCCGAAGCGGCGCGGCGCGGCGAGCCGCTCGTGGTGCTGGTCTCGCTGCCCGATTGCGGCTACTGCGACACCGTGCGGAAGAGCTATCTCGGCCCGCAGGCCGCAGCCGGCGAAATCGCCGTGCGCGAAGTCGACATGACCGCCGACACCCCGTTGCGCGACACCGATGGCTCGATGACCACCGCGCGCGCGTGGGCCAAGGCCCATCAGGTGCGCGTTGCGCCGACCGTACTGTTCCTCGATCGTGAAGGAGGGCAGGCCGCCGCCCCGCTACGCGGCCTCCAGCCCGATTTCTACGGTGCCTACCTGGAACAGGCGCTGGGCCAGGCGCGTGCTGTTGTCGCCACCGCACGCTGACCACCCGCCACTGCGGCGGATTGCCGCACGCGACGGATTGCAGCACCGCGCCGCGCCCGGGTTTAGAATGGCCTGTTGCCAGTTGAACGGGGCCGGCCCATGCCGGACCGCATTGCCATGACAAACGCCGCCTCCGTCACTTCCCGACCCCGCAAGCTTTGGCCCATCGCCGTGGTCGTCGTCGTTCTCGCCGCGCTCGGCTGGTTCGGCTACCGCGCGCTGTCGCCGTCGAGCCAGGTGCCCGCCGCCACCTTCACGCTGCTCTCGGGCGAGAAAGTCAGCACGGGTGACCTCAAGGGCAAGGTCTACCTGATCAACTTCTGGGCCACGAGCTGCGCCACCTGCGTCAAGGAAATGCCGGACATGGTCCGCACCTATGAGCAGTACAAGGGCAAGGGCCTGGAATTCGTGGCCGTGGCCATGAACTACGATCCCCCGATGTACGTGATGAACTACGCCAAGACGCGCGGCCTGCCGTTCAAGGTCGCGATGGACTCGGACGGCGCCGCGTCCAAGGCCTTCGGCAATGTGCAGCTCACGCCCACCACCTTCGTCGTGGACAAGGACGGCCGCATCCTGAAGCGCTATGTCGGCGAGCCCGAATGGGACGCACTGCACAAGCTGCTCGACGGCGCGCTGGCCAAGGCGGCCTGACGAATTTCCGGCAACGGCTGCAAAACGTGGATAAAAGGTGCTCATCGGGCACCTTTTTTGTTGGGCTGGTGCCGCGCCCGCCTCGACTGGCTTGCGCCCGATGCCTGTATGGATATACAGTTTGCGCCAGTCTTCCTGCCCGCCCTGACGGCGGCCACACCCCGAACCGCCCGTGTCACTGGATCTTGCCCCCCTCGCGGAATCGCCTTCCGCCCTTGCCGAACCTGCCACACCGGACGCTGACGTCCCCGCCTACCTGGCGCGGCTCAATCCGGAACAGCGCACGGCAGTCGAGCACCACAGCGAAGGTCCGCTGCTGATCATCGCGGGTGCGGGCTCGGGCAAGACCAATACGCTCGCCCATCGTGTCGCGCATCTGGTGCTGAAGGGTGCCGATCCACGCCGCATCCTGCTCCTGACGTTTTCACGCCGCGCGGCGGCGGAGATGGGCCGGCGCGTCGAGCGCATCGTCGACCAGGCGCTCGGCATCAGTACCGGCGCTGGCCGCGCCGCGCTGCAGTGGTCGGGCACCTTCCACGCGATCGGCGCACGGCTGCTGCGCGAATACGCGGAAACGCTGGGCTTATCGCCGGCCTTCACCATCTGCGACCGTGGCGATGCGGCGGACCTGATGCACGTGGTGCGGCATGACCTGGGCCTGTCCGAGCAGGCCAGCCGCTTCCCGAAAAAGGAAACCTGCCTGTCGATCTATTCGCGCGTGGTCAACACGCAGGCGCCGCTTGAAGACGTGCTCAAGCGCTGGTTCCCGCGCTACACCATGTGGGTCGATGCGCTGCGCGCGCTGTTCGCGGGCTATGTCGAAGCCAAGCAGAAGCAGCAGGTGCTCGACTACGACGACCTGCTGCTGTACTGGGCGCAGGCGCTGACCGAGCCCGCCATCGCACAGGACATGGGCGCGCGCTTCGACCATGTGCTGGTCGACGAATACCAGGACACCAACGCGCTGCAGGCGTCGATCCTGCTGGCGCTGCGGCCCGATGGCCGCGGCCTTACCGTGGTGGGCGACGACGCGCAGTCCATCTACGCATTCCGCGGCGCCACCGTGCGCAATATCCTCGATTTCCCCGCGCATTTCACGCCGCCCGCGCGGCAGGTCACGCTGTCGCAGAACTACCGTTCGACGCAGCCGATCCTGCAGGCCGCCAACGCGGTGATCGGGCTTGCGTCCGAGCGCTACACCAAGGACCTGTGGTCCGAGCGCACCTCGGCCGAGAAGCCTGGCGTGGTCGTGGTCAACGATGAAGCCGACCAGGCCCGCTTCGTGGTCGAGCGTGTGCTGGAGCGTCGCGAGGCAGGCCTGGCACTGATGGCGCAGGCAGTGCTGTTCCGCGCGGCCGACCACAGCGCGCAGCTGGAAATCGAACTGGCCCGGCGCAATATCCCGTTCGTGAAGTTCGGCGGCCTCAAGTTCCTCGAATCCACGCACGTGAAGGACGCGATGGCCGTGGTGCGCTGGCTGCAGAATCCGCTCGACCGCATCGCGGGTTTCCGCACGCTGCAGCTGCTGCCCGGCATCGGGCCCAAGACTGCTGCGCGCGTGCTCGACGCGCTGGCGGTTGCCACCGAGCCGCTGTTCGCGCTCGAATCTTTCGAGGCGCCGCCCGCCGCCGCGCCAGCCTGGACCGACCTGCTGGCGCTGGCCCGCACGCTGCTCGGACCGGCCTCGCCGTGGCCGTCGGAGTTCGAGCAGGTCATCGCCTGGTACCAGCCGCACCTGGAGCGCATCCACGACGATGCCGCCGCGCGCATGGCGGACCTGCAGCAACTCGAACGCATTGCGGCAACCTATGCGTCGCGCGAGCGCTTCCTGACAGAACTGACGCTTGATCCGCCCAGTGCATCCAGCGATGAATCAGGCGTGCCTCTGCGCGACGAGGATTTCCTGATCCTGTCGACGATCCACTCGGCCAAGGGCCAGGAGTGGAAGGCGGTGTACGTGCTCAATGCCGTGGACGGCTGCATGCCGTCGGACCTCGCGACGGGCACTACGGAAGAGATCGAAGAGGAAAGGCGGCTGCTGTACGTGGCGATGACGCGCGCCAAGGACCATCTGGATGTCGTGGTGCCGCAGCGCTTCTATGTGCACCAGCAGCCGGGGTTCGGCGATCGCCATGTCTATGCGTCACGCACGCGCTTCCTGCCGAACCGGGTGATGCCGAATTTCTACAGCCGGTCCTGGCCGCCTCCGCCGATGCCGGGAGAAGCGACGTCGAAGGCAACGCTGGCGCCGGTGGATCTGGCCAGCAGGATGCGCAATATGTGGCGCTGAACGCGGCCGGCCCGGCCAGCGTCAGGCCACCTTCTCCAGCAACAACCCCTTCAGATACTCCCCTTCCGGGAACGCCGACAGCATCGGATGATCCGTGCCCGCCGACAGCCGGCGCAGGATGCGCGCATCGGCACGCGCATCCGTGACTGCGCCGGCCACGATCTTCTGGAACAGCTCCATGCTGATCGCCCCCGAGCACGAGTACGTGAACAGCAGGCCGCCCGGACGCAGCAGCTGCGTGCCGACGAGGTTGATTTCCTTGTAGGCGCGCGCGGCACGGTCGATGTGCTGGGCCGACGGCGCGAACTTCGGCGGGTCGAGGACGATCAGGTCGAACTGGCGGCCTTCCGCGCGGAATTCGCGCAACGTCTTGAACACGTCGGCATCGAGCCAGGTCGCACGGTTCTCGTCGAAGCCATTGAGCGCGACGTTGCCCGCGGCAATCTTCAGCGCCTCGCCCGAGGAATCGATCGACGTCACCGACGTGGCGCCGCCGCGCAGCGCCGCCAGCGAAAAACCACCGGTGTAGCAGAAGCAGTTCAGCACCTCGCGCCCGGCGGCGAGGTCGCCGACCAGCTTGCGGTTGTCGCGCTGGTCGACATAGAAGCCGGTCTTGTGGCCGTTGCGCACGTCAACGTAGTAGCGCACGCCATGCTCGGTTACCGACAGGGCCGGATCGGGCTCGGCGCCGGCCAGCACGCCGGTCACCAGTTCCAGTCCCTCGCGCTGGCGCACGGCGGCGTCGGAGCGCTCGTACACGTTCGGGCAGCCGGTCTCCTTGACCAGCGCCTGCACGATGGCGGTCTTCCAGTGTTCAACACCGGCGGAATTGAACTGGCAAACCAGCTGGCCATTCGCACCGTTGCCGTAGTAGTCGACGATCAGGCCCGGCAGGCGGTCGGATTCGCCGAAGATCAGGCGCACCGCATCGCTGTCCTTCACCCACTGGCGGCGATAGGCGATCGCCGCGGCCACGCGGCGCTTGAACAGCGCGTGGTCGACCGGCTCGTTCTCGTCGAAGGTCCACGCGCGCGCGCGGATCTGCGATTCGGGGCTGTAGGCGGCCTTGGCGAGGAAACGGCCATCGGCGGCGCGCACGATGACGGTCGCGCCCGGCTCGCAGCGGCCTTCAGTGGTGGCGATGCCGGTGGCGTAGATCCACGGATGGCGGCGCAGCAGGGATTTTTCCTTGCCGGGCTTGAGGGTGATGGTATTCATGTTGGTATGGGGAGGAAGCATGCCGTCACCGAGCGCGTGTCCCACGCTACAGGCGGCCCCGTCTCCCGCAAGGGAGAGGGGTGGAGGAGAGGGCAGGAACGTCAGCGAAGTGACGGGCGTCTGTATTGCCAGCGCCTGCCCTTTCCCCCGGCCCTTCTCCCGCGCGCGGGAGAGGGGAGAAAACAATGCGGAAAGCGGTCTGGCAAAGCGATGCCTTACAGCACCACCTTCACCATCGGATGCGCCGTCAGCGCGCGGTAGAGATCGTCGAGCTGCTCGCGGCTGGTCACCCACACTGTGACCGTCAGGCCCAGGTAGTTGCCCTTGCTCGACGGACGCATTTCCATCTTCCCGGCGTGAAAGCCCGGGTCGAACTCCTGCACCAGCGTCACGATGGCTTCGGCAAAGCCATCCTGCATCGCACCCATCACCTTGATGGGGAAATCACTGGGGTACTCGATCAGCGACTGCTCGGGCGGGATATCGCCCGGCTTGCCGCCGCCATTGCTGTCGGTTGCCATTTCAGTTTCTCCAGCAACCCGGCGCGCGTGGCGTGCCGGGCCGCTTCATCATCACTTGCGCTTGAACCACAGGCGGATGGTGTCCCACAGGCGGCCGAAGAAGCCGGCCTCGGGCACTTCCTCCAGCGCCACCACGGGGAACTCCGCCACCTTGGTGGTGCCGTCCATCAGCTTCACCGTGCCCACCTGCTGGCCTGCCGCGATCGGGGCAATCATCAGCTCCTGGCGCTCGAGCACCGGCTTCAGGCGACCGCCCGTGCCCTTGGGCACGGTAACGAAGGTCTCGTTCTGCACGCCGATCTTGACCGTGCCGGCCTTGCCCTTGTAGATGTCGGGCGTGGCCAGCACCTGGCCCCTGTCGTACAGGCGCAGCGTGTCGAAGAACTGGAAGCCGTAGTTCAGGATCTTCAGGCTTTCCTGCGTGCGGATCTGCTCGGTGGCCGTGCCGATCACGATCGACACCAGGCGGCGCGAGCCATTCGGCACGTTGGCCAGCGGGCGCTGGGCCGACGAGATCAGGCAGTAGCCGGCGGACTTCGTATGGCCGGTCTTCAGGCCGTCCACGGTCGGGTCGATGTACAGCAGGCGGTTGCGGTTGGGCTGCCTGATCTTGTTATAGGTGAACTCCTTCTGCGAGTACATTCCGTAGTACTCGGGGAAGTCCTTGATCAGGCGCGTGGACAGCGTGGCCAGGTCCACCGCCGTGGTGTAGTGGTTCGGATCGGGCACGCCATCGGTGTTGGTGAAGTGCGTGCCCTTCATGCCCATGCGCTGGGCTTCGCGGTTCATCATCGCGACGAAGCCTTCTTCCGAACCGCCCACGGCTTCGGCCAGCGCCAGCGAGGCGTCGTTGCCGGACTGCACGATCAGGCCCATCAGCAGGTCGTTCACGCTGACCGGCTTGCCGGCTTCAATGAACATGCGCGATTCATCGCTTTTGACCTTGCGCACGATCTCGGTCGGCGTAATGGTCTGGTCCAGCGTCAGGCGCTTTTCCTTGAGCGCCTCGAACACCAGGTAGGCGGTCATCAGCTTGGTCAGCGAAGCGGGCTCGATGCGCAGGTCGGCATTCTGCGACGCCAGGGCCTGGCCGCTGGTCACGTCGTACAGCATCCAGGACTTGGCCGCCACCTGCGGCATCGGCACACCCTGTGCCAGCACGGCGGCAGGCGCGGCGGCAAGCGTGACGGCCGCGACGAGTGCGGCGGGGGCAAAGACGGACGCAAGGCGCGGCGTAGCTCTGTTCAGCATGTTTCAGTTTCCGACAAGATAAGTTTCGCGAAGAACGGTTGCGGGCGCCGGCATGGCACCCGGGACGGCGTGCCGACTGGCCTCACCGGTCCCACGCATTGACGACGAGCTGCTTGATCAGGTGCAGCTTGCGATGAAAGAAATGATCGGCGCCGGGGATGACAATGACCGGCAGCTCCTGCGGGCGGGCCCAGTCGAACACGCTTTGCAGCGGCACGGTGTCGTCCTGCTCGCCATGGATGACGATCGTATCGGCCGGCACGTCGGCCACTTCCCAGCGGCTCGCGGCGGTGCCGACCAGCGCCAGGCGCTGCGCGGGCGTGCCGGCATCGGCCAGGCGCTTCGCGACGTGCGTGGTCACGAAGCTGCCGAACGAGAAGCCGCCCAGGGCCAGCGGCAGCGTGGCGGCTTCGGGCGACCACGCGGTCTGTTCGCGCATCCACGCGACCACGGCCAGCAGGTCGTCCTGCTCGCCCACGCCGTTGTCATGCACGCCGGCGCTGTTGCCGACGCCGCGGAAGTTCGGACGCACCGTGGCGTAGCCCAGCTGCACGAAGCAGCGCGCCAGCGTCTGCGCCACCTTGTTGTCCTTGGTGCCGCCGAACAGTGGGTGCGGGTGCGCCACCAGCGCCAGGCCGCGCGGCGCCGCTTGCGGCAGGTCGACCGAGAGGTCGATCGCGCCGGCCGGGCCGGCAATGGTCAGTACCTGGGTATGCGCGTTCATGATGGCAATGGACGATGCAAAGCAACTGGGGGCAAGGGAAACGCTGCCGCTACGCTCGCGCTGGAGCGGCACTGCTACGGGAACGGAAAACCTCGGGGACATCCTTGACGCCGGCACTGCCGCACCGGCGGTGCGTCGCCGTCAGTGGTCCACCATCAGCCGCGCCACCGGCTTGCCATGCAGCAGATGGCTGTCGATGATCTCGTCGATATCGTGCTCGTCGACGTAGGTGTACCAGACGGCCTCGGGGTAGACCACCAGCACCGGTCCAAGTTCACACCGGTTCAGGCAGCCGGCCTTGTTGATGCGCACGCGGCCTTCCCCGCCGGCGATGCCCAGCTCCTTGCAACGCTTCTTGGCGTATTCCTGCATGGCCTTGGCGTTGTGCTGGGCGCAGCAGTTCTCGCCGTCCTCTCGCTGGTTGAGGCAGAAAAAAACGTGGTGCTGGTAGTAGCTGCTCATGCGTGCTGGGGGGAGGGGTGCCGCACTGGCTCGGGTTCAGTCGCGTCCGGCGGCATTGTTGGAAGCTCGGAATTATACGGTGTGTCGGCGGCCGGACCGAGCCAATCCAGCCCTCCATCGGCATCGCCCGCCGGCACCGCGCGCCAGCCGGCTTGCCGAGGTGTCATATCGGGCACTCCAGGCGCCCACATCGGTCCGGATCTCCGGAGCCAGCGATTCCGGATTTCCGGAAATCCGGAGTGCCGGCCCCTGCCCCTGCCGGGACGATCCGTGCCAAATCAAAGGGTTAGCAAGTTTCCCCTGGCTGGCATATCGATTGCAATTCCAGAGTCCGAGACGCGCCGCAACCGTGACGGCGTGCGCCCGCCACGCCGGTGGGCATGGTCAAAAAACCGAGGACGACATCATGAGGAAACCCTTCTACAAGATCCTGTACGTGCAGGTGCTGTTCGCCATCTTTGTCGGCATCCTGCTGGGCCATTTCTGGCCCGACACAGGCGTGGCCATGAAGCCGCTGGGCGATGGCTTCATCAAGCTGATCAAGATGATCATCGGCCCGATCATCTTCTGTACCGTGGTGACCGGCATTGCCGGCATGAGCGACATGAAGAAGGTCGGCCGCGTCGGCGGCAAGGCGCTGCTGTACTTCGAGATCGTCTCGACCTTCGCGCTGCTGATCGGTCTGGGCGCCGCGCATCTGCTCAAGCCGGGCGTGGGCTTCAACATCGACCCGTCGACGCTCGACACCGCGTCGATCGCCCAGTATGTGTCCAAGGCGCACGGCCAGAGCACGGTCGAGTTCCTGATGCACATCATTCCGGAAACGATCTTCAGCGCGTTCGCCAACGGCGACATCCTGCAGATCCTGCTGGTCTCGCTGTTCTTCGGCGCGGCCCTGGCGGCCATCGGCGAGCGTGCGCGCATCGTCGTGCAGCTGATCGAGCAGGTGTCGAAGGTGTTCTTCCACATCGTGCACGTCATCACCAAGGTGGCACCGATCGGCGCGTTCGGCGCGATGGCCTTCACCATCGGCAAGTACGGCCTGGGCTCGCTGGTGCCCCTGCTCAAGCTGATCGGCACGTTCTACTTCACGGCCATCGTTTTCGTGGTGTTCGTGCTCGGCACGATCGCGCGCCTGACCGGCTTCAACATCCTGCGCTTCATCTCGTTCATCAAGGAAGAGCTGCTGATCGTGCTCGGTACCAGTTCGTCCGAAGCCGCGCTGCCGCACCTGATGGAAAAGCTGGAGAAGCTGGGCTGCTCCAAGTCCGTGGTGGGCCTGGTGGTTCCGACCGGTTACTCGTTCAACCTGGACGGCACCAACATCTACATGACCATGGCGGTGATCTTCATCGCGCAGGCAACCGGCATCGAACTGACGCTGTTGCAGCAGCTCACCATCCTGGGCGTGGCGATGCTCACGTCCAAGGGCGCCAGCGGCGTGACCGGCGCGGGCTTCATCACGCTGGCCGCGACGCTGGCGGTGGTGCCGACCATTCCGGTGGCCGGCATGGTGCTGATCCTGGGCATCGACCGCTTCATGAGCGAGTGCCGCGCACTGACCAACATCATCGGCAACGGCGTGGCCACCGTGGTGGTCTCGGCCTGGGAACACGAGCTTGACCGCGTCAAGTTGCGCCAGGCGCTGCAGCAAAGCACTGACGATGACGAAAAACTCGCCGACGCCGGCCAGAACGTCTGACGCCGCGCGCGAGGCTGGCCGGCCGGATGGGTCTGATGGGCCTGATGGGCCGGCCGCCCCGCAGCGAGTATCATCGGCGCGACAGCCTTCGCGCGCGCCGATGCCCCATTCCGACGACTTCCTCGCCGTACATGACCCCGCCGCCGCCCAGGCGGCGCACGAGCCCGGCAGCGAGAACCGCCGCTGGTGGGGCTTTGCCGTGGCGCTGGGCGCCGGGCTGGTGCTGCTGTGCGCGCTGACCTGGCTGGTATCGGTGCAGCGCGGCCTGGCGGCCTTGCAGGAATCCACCGCCACGCGCGCCGACCGCTACGCCGCCACGCTCGAAAGCACGCTCGACCGCTACGAATTCCTGCCCGCGCTGGTATCGCTGCACCCGTTCGTGCGCGGCCTGCTGCAGGCCCCCGGCGACCCGGCCCGCGTGGCCGCGGCCAACCACTACCTGGCCGAGGTCAACCGGCGCTCGCACGCGTCGGCCACCTACGTGATCGCCACCAACGGCATCGCGCTTGCCGCCAGCAACGCCGGCGAACCCGGCAGCTTCGTCGGCACCGACTACCGCTTCCGACCCTATTTCCAGATTGCCGCACGCGGCGAGATGGGACGCTTCTACGCTATCGGCATCACCAGCGACGAACCTGGCTACTACATCGCCCAGCCGGTGGAGTCCGGCGGCAAGGTGATCGGCGTAACCGTGGTCAAGCTCAACCTGGAGTGGTTCCAGCGCGCCGGCGGCGGCAGCGCCGAGCCGCTCATGGTCAGCGACGCCCACGGGGTGATCTTCCTGTCTTCCGTACCGGGCTGGCAGTACCGCACGCTGGGTCCGCTGCCGCCCGAACTGCGTGACGAACTCGGCAAGACGCGCCAGTACCACGACCGCGACGTGACACCGCTGCCGCTGGAACCGCTGACTTCGCCGGTAACGGCGTGGCTGGCCGCCACCGCGCTGGACCCGGGCGCGCGCCTGGTGCGCGTGCGGGCCAACGGCACCAATCCCGACGGCAGCGAGCGTGCCGACCGCTACCTCGAACTCGGCCGCAAGGTGGGTCCGGCGAACTGGACCATGCAGGTGATGGCGCCGCTCGACCCCGTGCTGGCCAACGCGCGCAACGCCACCGTGGCCGCGGCGCTGGCCTATGCCTGCATCTGCCTGCTGCTGGTCAACTGGCGCCAGCGCCGCCAGCGCGCGCGCGACATGCAGTACAGCCGGCGCCTGCTCGAAGCTGCCTATGACGAACTGGAGCGGCGCGTGGAAGCGCGCACCGCCGACCTGATGGCCATCAACGAGAAGCTGGAGGACGAAGTCGCCGAACGCACCCGCGCCGAAAGCGAGCTGCGCGCGGCGCAGGACGAACTCGTGCAGGCCAGCAAGCTGGCCGCGCTCGGGCAGATGGCGGCCGGCATCACGCATGAGCTGAACCAGCCGCTGGCCGCGTTGCGCACGTTCTCGGACAACACGCGCGTGCTGCTGGAGCGCGGCCAGCTCGGCGCGGCCGAAGGCAACCTGTCGGCCATTGCCGACCTGACCGAACGCATGGGCAAGATCACCGGCCAGCTCAAGCTGTTTGCCGGCAAGGCCCGGCCGCCGCGCCGCTCGGTGCAGGTGCGCGCCGCGCTTGAACATGTGCTCGCCTTGCTGGCACCTCGGTTGTCCGCCGTGACGTTGCATGTGGATGGCCTGGACGCGCTGCCCGGCATCGCCGTGCGCGCCGACGAACTCAAGCTCGAGCAGGTGCTGCTCAACCTGATCGGCAACGCGCTCGACGCCATCGCCTGCGCCGCGCCCGCGCAGGGCCGCATCGACCTGTCCGTGCGCGCCGAGGCCGGCGCCGTGATGATCGAGGTGCGTGACAATGGCACCGGCATCCCGCCCGAAGACCTGCCGCGCCTGTTCGAGCCGTTCTTCACGACCAAGGAAACCGGCCAGGGGCTGGGCCTGGGCCTGGCCATCACGTCGTCGATCGTGCGCGAATTCGGCGGACAGCTGAGCGCCGCCAATGCCGATGGCGGCGGCGCGGTATTCACCATCGTGCTGACGCGCGCACCGGCAGAAGCCGGCGCGCCGGCCAGCCAGACACATTGAGGCTCCCGATGCAAGACGGTTTGCGCGTCCTGTTCGTCGAAGATGAACCACTGGTGCGCCAGGCCACCGCACAGAGCCTGGAGCTGGCCGGCTTCTCCGTGCTGGCGCTGCCCTCGGCCGAGGCCGCCCTGCCCCACCTGAGTCCCGATTTCCCCGGCGTGCTGGTCACCGACGTGCGCCTGCCCGGCGCCAGCGGGCTGGACCTGCTGCACCATTGCCGCAACGCGGCGCCGGGCATTCCGGTGATCCTGGTGACCGGGCATGGCGACATCACCATGGCCGTGCAGGCGATGCGTGAAGGCGCTTATGACTTCATCGAAAAACCCTTCGGTGCCGACCGCCTGACCGACACGGTGCGGCGCGCCATCGAACGGCGCGGCCTTGAGCTGGAAAACCAGGCCCTGCGGCGGGAACTGGCTGGCTCGGCCGCCGGCACGCGCATCATCGGCCGATCGCATGCGATCGATCAGGTACGCGGGCTGGTGGCCAACGTCGCGGCCACCGACGTGCCGGTGATGATCAATGGCGAGACCGGCACGGGCAAGGAACTGGTGGCGCGCAGCCTGCATGCGCTGTCAAACCGCGCCGACGGGCCGTTCATCGCGCTCAACTGCGGCGCGGTGCCGGAGTCGATTTTCGAAAGCGAGATGTTCGGGCACGAAGCCGGCGCGTTCACCGGCGCCGGCAAGCGGCGCATCGGCAAGCTCGAGCACGCCTCCGGCGGCACACTGTTCCTTGATGAGATCGAAAGCATGCCGCTGGCGCTGCAGGTCAAGCTGCTGCGCGTCTTGCAGGAAGGGATGCTGGAGCGGCTCGGATCCAACGCATCGGTGAAGATCGACGTGCGCATCGTGGCGGCCGCCAAGGGCGACATGGATGCGCTGGTCGCGCAGGGCGTGTTCCGGCAGGATCTCTACTACCGCCTCAACGTCGTCACCATTGCGCTGCCGCCGCTGCGCGAGCGGCGCGAGGACATCGTGCCGCTGTTCGAGCATTTCATGCTGATCTCGGCGGTGCGGTACCAGCGGCCGGCCCCCATCCTGTCCGAGTCGCAACGCCAGGCGCTGGCGCAGCGGCCGTGGCCCGGCAACGTGCGCGAGCTGCGCAATGCGGCGGACCGGCTGGTACTGGGCGTGCCCGAAGGCGGCCAGGCTGGCGGGGCGGCTGCTGCGCCTGACGAGACCGCGCCGCTGCGCGAACGCATGGAGCATTTCGAACGCGCTGTCATCGCCGATGCGCTGGCGCGCACTGGCGGTGCCGTCAGCCAGGCCGCGGACCTGCTGCAGGTGGGGAAGGCGACCTTGTATGACAAGATCAAGCGCTATGGGTTATAGGGGCTTCATTTCGCCATGCGCACCATGGGCAATGCGCTGCGTAACATGCCTCAGGGCTTTCACTACCCTGCCATGGGAACGTCACAATCAACGACTATATTTCGTGTGCGGTTGCGGCATTGGCAGGTGCCCCGGCTGCTTGCTTCTTTTATCAGTCTTCGTGGTAATTGGTGCCCCGCTTGTGCGGGGCGTTTTTTTTGGCACTTCGCTGAATTGCGGGGACGTAGCTCTTGGTAAGCGCCGCTGTTTCGCCGGCGTAGCCGGCGAGTCACTTTTTGTCCGAGCGACAAAAAGTAACCAAAAAACGCGTTTACTTGTCCTAGCGGACGAATATTGATCGTAGCGTGCAAAGAATTTCGTACGGGTATTCGCTTCAGAGTCTGCCCCGCTGCCTGCCGCGTGGAGCGCAACCGAAAGCAGGCTCTCACACAATGATTGAACGAGCCCCGAACCTGTCCGTGGCCCGACACTGCCAGCGACATCGCATCATCGCCTACGGCTGCTGCGCGGCTCAGTAGTCGGCAGGCGGGACGACATCGACGGCGCGGATTCTGGTGCTTCCGTTTTTTCTCTTCCCTTCCCTTGGTTTTCACTGAGTGCGCGCAGCTCAGCCCGCCAAGAACGACGCCCCCGCAATTCAGCGAAGAGCTTTTTTGGGGCGGCTATTGGCAATGAATCGCCTGTCATGCCTGGCGGGCGCCGGAATCAATCCGCCCGAATGCCGTTGTCCTCGATCACCTTCCCCCACTTCCGATACTCATCCCGCATGCGCGCTGCGAACTGCTCGGGCGGCATGTAGGCCGCCAATGTTCCGGCGCCCTGCAGCTTCTCCTGCACGACGGGGTCGGCCAGAACGCGCTTCAGATTCCCAGTGAGCTTCGCGACGATCTCCGGTGGCGTGCCTGCCGGCGCCACGATGCCCGCCCACGACGTCGCATCGAAACCCGGAAAGCCCTGTTCCGCGATCGTCTTCACATCTGGCGCAAAGCTGACGCGCCGCGCCGAACCCACCGCGAGCGGCCGCAGCTTGCCGGCCTTGATATGCGGCAACGCCGCGATCATGTCCGAGAACATCATCGGCACCTGTCCGGCCAGCACATCCGCCATGGCTGGCGCGCTGCCTTTGTAGGGCACGTGCTGCGCATCGAAATGACCCAGGCTCTTGAGCAGTTCGGTCGAGATATGGCCGAAGCTGCCATTGCTGGCGCTGGTGTAGTTGTTGGCGCCCGGGTGCGCCTGGGCATAGGCGATGTATTGCGGCAGCGTGGTCACTTCCGGCAAGGCCTTCGGGTTGACCACCATGACGATGGGCAGGTCATAGGCCGACGCCACCGGCGTGAAATCCTTGAACAGGTCGTAGCTCTTGCGGTGCGTCAGGTGCGGCGCCAGCAGCGTCGGGTTGGTCATGACCAGCAGCGTGTACCCGTCCGGCGCGCTGCGCGCGACCGATTCGGCACCAATGGTGCCCGAGGCCCCGGGACGATTGTCGATCACCACGGGCTGGCCCAGCGCCTCGCTCAGCTTCTGGCCAATGATGCGCGACGCGGTATCAGTCGGTCCGCCAGGCGGGTACGGCACCACCAGGCGCACCGGTCTCGCGGGATAGCTGCCTGCTGATTGCGCGCCGGCGACGCAAGGGAGCATGCCGGCAAGGCAGAGGGCACTCAATTGGACGGCGAATCTACGACGGCTTGTTGCGGGCATGACGGTCTCCATGAGGTTGTCGGGCCGCCGTGCAAAGCGGCAGCCGCTTGCGTGTCCTAAGCGATTCTTGCGGTCGACTCATCCGGCAGGCTTCGTCGGAAGCGACGATTCCCCCAATTGGCGTAGATTGACGCTTCTAGCCTCCCCAATTCGAAACTCCCTATAATCGAACGACCGTTCATTTCAGGGTGCCACCCGGCGCCCTCACGTGGTTCAGGAGACTCCATGCCCGCCGCCCGACAATTGCCTCAGGTTCTGCAAAACCTGGCTCTTCCCGTCATTGCCTCGCCGATGTTCATCGTCAGTTATCCGGAACTGGTGCTGGCGCAGTGCAAGGCCGGCATCGTCGGCTCGTTCCCGGCGCTGAATGCCCGCCCGGCGGAACTGCTCGACGAATGGCTGACGCAGATGCAGGAAGAGCTGGCCAGTTTCCGGGCGGCCAATCCCGGCAAGCCGGTAGGCCCGATCGCGGTGAACCAGATCGTGCATGCATCGAACGCACGGCTCGAACACGACATCAAGGTCTGCGTGGACCACAAGGTGCCGATCTTCATCACCTCGCTGCGTGCGCCGATGAAGGAGATGATCGATGCGGTGCACAGCTACGGCGGCATCGTGCTGCACGACGTCATCAGCCTGCGCCATGCCGAAAAGGCACTGGAAGCCGGCGTGGACGGCCTAATTCTGGTAGCCGCCGGCGCCGGCGGCCATGCCGGCATGCTGTCGCCGTTCGCGCTGGTCGGCGAGGTCCGCAAGATCTTCGACGGCCCGATTGCGCTGTCGGGTTCGATCGCCACCGGCGATGCCGTTCTGGCCGCGCAGGCCATGGGCGCTGACTTCGCCTACGTGGGCACGCGCTTCATCGCCTCACAGGAAGCGCATGCGAACGAGTCGTACAAGCAGTCGATCACCGGCTCGGCCGCCGCCGACATCATCTACACCAACCTGTTCACCGGCGTGCACGGCAACTACATCCGCGAGAGCATCGTGGGGGCCGGCCTCGACCCGGAGAACCTGCCCGTGGCCGACAAGAGCAAGATGGATTTTTCCAGCGGCAGCTCCAAGGCCAAGGCCTGGAAGGATATCTGGGGCGCCGGCCAGGGCGTGGGCCAGATCCACGATATCCCGCCTGCCGGCGAGATCATCGCGCGCATGAAGGCGGAGTACGACGCGGCCAAGGCGCGTCTCGGTATTGCGCGCTAAGCACGCCAATCACGCTTGCCTCCTTTGACGTCCCTGCACCGCGACACTTCGAAACCTGCTGCCACGGCCGGACTAAGCCGCCGGCATCGGCTGCTGCGCGCGATGTGGGTGACACTGGGGGTGATCAGTCTTCTGCTCGGCATCATCGGCATCTTCCTGCCGGTGCTGCCGACCACGCCGTTCGTGCTGCTCGCGGCGGCTTGCTTCGCGCGCGGCTCCGAACGCTTCCACGGCTGGCTGCTGGCGCATCCGCGCTTCGGCCCGCTGGTCCGCGACTGGCAGCGCCACCACAGCATTCCGTTGCGCGCCAAGTGCCTGGCACTGGTGATGATGTGGTCGTCGATGGGGGCCACGGCCTGGTTCATGCGCGCCCGGCCGATGGCGTCGGCCGCGCTGATTGCGTGTGCGGCGGCGGTGAGTGTCTGGATGCTGCGCTTGCCAACCCGGCCGCCGGGCGGGCACGATAGCTGACGGTCGTTCAATCGGCTGCATGCCGGGGCGCGTAGGGCCGCACAGGGTGTTGCTATTGCGAGCGCCGGCCCTCATCCCCGGCCCCTTTCCCGCGAGCGGGAGAGGGCAGCAAACCGGCGGTCAGTGGGATGGCACTGGTTAATCGTAACGACGCGCGTCCTCGATCACCTTGCCGTCCTGCGGCAACGACCCGGGCGGCACGAAGGCCACTTCGCCGCGCAGCCGCATCACTTCACGCAGCGACTCCGCCACGGCCAGGCGCAAGCCCTCGTCATCGCGCGCGGCATCGCAATGCAGCGTCATCACGTCGGCGCCCATGGTGCCTGTCACGATCAGCCGCGCAGCGCGTATCTCCGGATGGCGGCGCAGTACATCGGCCACCTGCCCCGGATGCACGAACATGCCCTTGACCTTGGTGGTCTGGTCCGCGCGGCCAAGCCAGCCTTTGAGGCGGATATTGGTGCGCCCGCACGGACTGGCACGGCGCGAGGAATCCGTGACGACGGCCGACAGGTCGCCGGTGCCAAAGCGGATCAGCGGATAGTCCCCATTGCCGAGCACCGTGACCACCACCTCGCCGGTTTCGCCCTCCGGCATCGGCCGCGTGCCGCCCGGCTCGACGATCTCGACCAGCACGCCTTCGTCCACCACCCAGCCATCGCCGCCTTCGGTCTCATAGGCGATCAGGCCGACATCGGCCGTGCCGTACATCTGCTGCACGCGGATGCCGCGCTCCTGGAACCAGCCGCGCAGCGAAGGCGGCAGCGCCTCGCCGGAGACCAGCGCCTTGGACAGGCTGTGACATGGCGCGCCCATTTCCTCGCCGCGTTCGAGCAACAGCTTCAGGAACGACGGCGTGCCCGCGTAGGCGGAAGGCTGCAAGCTGGCCAGCGCCTGGACCTGCGACTCGGTTTGGCCGACACCAGCAGGGAACACGCAACAGCCCAGCTTGTGCGCGCCGGTTTCCATCATCATGCCGGCGGGCGTGAAGTGGTAGGAGAAGGTGTTGTAGACCAGCTCGCCCGAGCGGAATCCCGCTGCAAACATGGCGCGCGCGATGCGCCACCAGTCAGCGCCGTGGCCGTCCGGTTCGTGGATCGGGCCCGGTGACTGGAAGATGTGGCGCAGGCCGCCGACTGGCGTGGCATTGAGCCCGCCCAGCGGTGGCATGGCCTTCTGCCGTGCGCTCAAGTCCGATTTGCGCGTCACCGGCAACGCGGCCAGTGCGTCGCGCGAGGTCAGCGCGGACGGATCGACATCGCGCAGCGTTTCGGTGAAGTAAGGCGCGTGCGCTTTGGCATGGGCGACCTGGCGCGAGAGCGCGGCAAGGAGCGCCTGCTCGCGAACTTCCGGCGCGCGCGTTTCCAGCGAATCGAAGTATTCGGGCATGGTTGGATACGACGAATAAGGTCGTTGAATAGGCAGCGTGTTTCTTTCCCTCTCCCCCTGTGGGGAAGAGGGAAAACCATCGGCGTGCGTTACGCCAGCCAGCGCTTGCGTCTGCGGTAGCTCTTCACGTCCCGGAACGACTTGCGCTCCGCGCCGTCGGCATCATTGGCGGCCACGCCAAGGTAGAACTCCTTGACGTCCTCGTTGGTGCGCAGCGACTCGGCGTCGCCGTCCATCACCACGCGGCCGTTCTCCAGGATGTAGCCGTAGTCGGCATAGCGTAGCGCCACCATGGTGTTCTGCTCGGCCAGCAGGAAGCTGACCTTCTCGCGCGTGTTCAGGTCGCGCACGATCTCGAAGATTTCCTCGACGATCTGCGGCGCCAGGCCCATCGACGGTTCATCGAGCAGGATCATCGCGGGCTTGGCCATCATGGCCCGGCCGATCGCGCACATCTGCTGCTCGCCGCCCGACGTGTAGCCTGCCTGCGATTTGCGGCGCGTCTTCAGGCGTGGGAAATAGTTGTAGATCTTCTCCAGCTCGTCGCGCGTCTCGCCGCGCGACAGGCCGCGCGTGTAGGCGCCGGTCAGCAGGTTTTCCTCGATGGTGAGGTGGGCGAAGCAGTGCCGGCCCTCCATCACCTGGATCACGCCGCGCCGGACGAGATCGTTCGGCGTGAGCTGGTCGACGCGGTCGCCGCGGTATTCGACCGAGCCCTTGGTGACATCGCCGCGCTCCGCATGCAGCAGGTTGGAGATGGCCTTGAGCGTCGTGGTCTTGCCCGCGCCGTTGGCCCCCAGCAGGGCCACGATCTTGCCCTCCGGCACTTCGAGCGACACGCCCTTGAGCACCAGGATCACGTGATCGTAGATGACTTCGATGTTGTTGACGCAGAGAAGGGTCATGGTACGGCTCTCAATTATCTGGGGCCTGCTCCCCTCTCCCGCATGCGGGAGAGGGGTTGGGGGTGAGGGCGGGCGCTCGATCGGGCGGCAATGCAAAGCCACCGCCGGGGGGGGCCCCCCCCCCCCCCCCCCCCCGAGCGAGGGGGGGGGAGCAAAAACAAAAATGAGAAAAAACAA
>NZ_JBYOJP010000001.1:300917-685292 GCF_057798975.1 Cupriavidus sp. 21MJTG02-4
AGTCACTGTGTGGGGGGTTTGGTGTGGGGTTTGGGGGCGGGCGCTCGATCGGGCGGCAATGCAAAGCCACCGCCGGCCCTCACCCCCGGCCCCTCTCCCATTGGGGAGAGGGGAGCACACAAATGGCAGTGTTCACCGCCGCTGCGATCACGACTTCATGCATCCCGGCGTGATCCCCTTCTCCTTCGCGTACTGCGCCGCGGTGGCCTTGAACAGCGGGTGGATCAGGTTCTTGTTGCCTTCGATCCAGTCGGACACCACGACCCACTTGGTGCCATCCCACTGCTGGATCTTCACCTTGCCCGAGCCTTCGTGGTTGTCGCAGCTGGTCTTGATTTCCGGCAGCAGGCCGGTCGCGCCAAGCTGCTGCAGGCGCGCGTTGGTCAGGTTCAGGTTCTCGAAGGCCCAGCGCATCTGGTCGCCGGTCATCGGCTTGCCCTTGCCGAACTTCTCCTGCGCCACGCGGATGGCTTCGACGGTCACCACGGCCGCCGAAACCCCGCGGTTGTAGAGCACCGAGCCAACCTTGTTCTTGTCCTGCATATTGCCCTTGCCCGCGCCGTACACCACCTTGTCGATGTCGGCGATCAGCGGCACGCCGCGGCCCGCCACGTTCCAGGTGGCGCTCATATAGCCCTTCGCGGCTTCGCCGGCCGGCACGGTGTCTTCTTCCGAGCCGGCCCACCACGAGCCGATCATCTTGTCACGCGGAAAGCCCACCTTCTGCGCGGCCTTCAGCGCGGTCTGGTTCATCACGCCCCAGCCCCAGAAGATCACGTAGTCGGGGTTCTCCTGGCGGATTTTCAGCCACTGCGCGCCCTGCTCGTTGCCGGGGTGCGCCACGGGGATCTCCACCAGGTTGAACTTGCCCAGCTTGGCTTCCGCCTGCAGCGCGACGATCGGCTCCTTGCCATAGGCCGAGTCGTGGTACAGGTAGACGATCTTCTTGCCGGCGAGCGAGCCGCCATTCTTGGTCGCCAGGTATTTCACGATGGCCGAGACCTGCATCTGGTAGGTCGTCACCAGCGGGAAGGCATAGGGGAACACCGAGCCATCCACCGCATCGGTGCGGCCGTAGCCCATCATCACCAGCGGCACCTTGTCGGCGGCGGTCTTGTCGACCAGCGCGTACGAGATGCCCGTCGACATCGAGTGATACGCGGTGCCCTTGGTGGTGGCGTTCTTTGCCTTCAGGCGTTCATAGCACTCCACGCCCTTGGCGTTGTTGTATTCGGTCTCGCACTCTTCCCAGCTCAGCTTGACGCCATTGACGCCACCGTCCTTGAGGTTGACGTAGTTCAGGTAGTCGACGAAGCCGCCATACCAGGACTGCCCGTTGGCGCCATACGGGCCCACGCGGTAGCTTGGCAGTGCCACGAACTGTTCGTTGGTCTGCGCCAGTGCCGTTGCAGCCGGCACCATCAGCGCCGCTGCGGCGCTCGCGGCCAGCACGGCACGCTGCACATTGCGAATCAGGGTTGTCATGACAGTCTCCTTCACCTTGGCAGGTGCGTTTGTTATGGGGTACCCGTTTGATCGAAAGCTACGTCGGAAAGCGATTGATGCGATTAGTGCGGGAACGGCCACAGCCTCAGCTTCTCCTTGGCGATCTGCCACAGCCGCGCCAGCCCGTGCGGCTCCACGATCAGGAAGAAGATGATCAGGCCGCCGAACACCATCAGCTGGATGTGCGACACCGTGGCATTCGTGAATGGCAGGTGCAGCAGCGATGCCAGCGGCGGCAGCACGTTGTCCAGGAAGATCGGCAGCAGCAGGATGAACGCCGCGCCCAGGAACGAACCCAGGATGCTACCCACGCCGCCAATGATGATCATGAACAGCACGCGGAACGACAGGTCCAGCGAAAAGCCGTCCGGTTCCACCGAGCCGAGATAGCAAAACGCGTACAGCGCGCCGGCCACGCCGCAGTAGAACGAGCTGACGGCAAAGGCCAGCAGCTTGGTGCGCATCAGCGGAATGCCGATCACCTCGGCCGCCACGTCCATGTCGCGCACCGACATCCAGGCCCGGCCGGTGGCCGAGCGCACCAGGTTCTTGGCGATGAACGCCAGCACCGTGACGATGGCCAGCACGAACAGGTACTTCTTCACCGGCGTGTCGATGGCCATGCCGAACAGGTCCAGCCGCTGAGCGGTGATCACGCCCGACGAACTGTTGTTGGAGAACCAGGGGAACTTGGTCAGCGCCCACACCACGAAGAACTGCGCGGCCAGCGTGGCCACCGCCAGGTAGAAGCCCTTGATGCGCAGCGACGGCAGGCCGAACGCCACCCCCACCAGCGCCGCGGACAGGCCTGCCAGGATGAACGTCAGCAGCACCGGCAGGCCTTCCACGCGCAGCTGGAAGTTATAGGCCGCGTAAGCACCCACGGCCATGAAGGCAGCGGTGCCCAGCGACAACTGCCCGGCATAGCCGGTCAGGATGTTCAGGCCGAGCGCCGCGAGCGCGAAGATCAGGAACGGGATCAGGATGGCCGAGAACCAGTATTCCGAGCCGACGAACGGAATCACCAGGAAGGCCATCGCCATCAGCACGGCAAAGCCGATGCGGTCCTGGCGGATGGGGAAGATCTGGCTGTCGGCGACGTAGCTCGTCTTGAACTGGCCGGCTTCACGATAGAACATGGAAAATCTCCTGGAGCGAAGTCGGTTCAGACGCGGTCGATATGCTTCTCGCCGAACAGGCCTTCAGGCCTGACCAGCAGGAACAGCAGCGCGAACACATACGGGAACCAGCCCTCGATGCCACCGAAGTTGCCGCCGAACGCCGACTGGAACACCGGAGGGATGTAGATTTCGGCCAGCTTCTCCGAAGCGCCGATGATCAGCCCGCCGACAATGGCGCCCGGTACAGAGGTAAAGCCGCCGAGGATCAGCACCGGCAGCGCCTTCAGCGCGGTCAGCGTCAGCGCGAACTGCACGCCATTGCGCGAGCCCCACAGCATGCCGGCCACCAGCGCGACAAAGCCCGCCACGCCCCACACGATCGCCCAGATGTGCTGCAGCGGAATGCCCAGCGACAGCGCGGCCTGGTGGTCGTCAGCCACCGCGCGCAGTGCGCGGCCCACCTTGGTGTACTGGAAGAACAGCGCGAGCGAGCCCACCAGCACGCCGGCGATCGCGGCAGCGGCAATATCGAACTTGGACAGAACGATGTTGAAGCGCGTGAGGATGGCCTCGATCGGTTCATCGACGATGCCCAGGTTGATCGGGCGCACTTCATTGCCGAACAGCAGCGGCCCCAGGCCTTCGAGGAAGAACGACAGGCCGATCGTGGCCATGAACAGCGTGATGGGCGGCTGGTTGACCAGCTTGCGCAGCACGAAGCGCTCGGTGCTCATGCCGACGATGATCATCACGACAAAGGCGCCGATCACGGCGGCCCACATCGGCAGGCCCTTGTCCATCAGGCCGACCACGGCCAGCGCGGCGAAATAAACCATCGCGCCCTGCGCGAAGTTGAACACGCCCGAGGCCTTGTAGATCAGCACGAAGCCCAGCGCCACCAGCGAGTACATCAGGCCCGACAGCAAGCCGCCGAGCAGGATTTCTATGAAGAACGTCATGGCTGCGTTCCGGTGGAATCAGTTGAGTGGAAAGCCGCGTGCGGGCTCAGTGCGAGGTGCCGAGGTAGGCCTTGATCACATCCGGATTGGCCTTCACCTCTTCCGGTGTCCCGTCGCCGATCTTCTTGCCGTAGTCCAGCACCACCACGCGGTCCGAGATATCCATCACCACGCCCATGTCGTGCTCGATCAGCACGATGGTGGTGCCGAACTGCCGGTTCACGTCCAGGATGAAGCGGCACATGTCCTGCTTCTCTTCCACGTTCATGCCGGCCATCGGTTCATCGAGCAGCAGCATCGACGGCTCCGCCGCGAGCGCGCGCGCCAGCTCCACGCGCTTCTGCAGGCCGTAGGGCAGGCGTCCCACCGGCGTCTTGCGGATCGACTGGATTTCCAGGAAGTCGATGACCTCCTCGACCTTCTGCCGGTGCCGCATCTCTTCATTGCGCGCGGGCCCCCACCAAAGTGCATGCGCGAGGATGCCGGTGCGGAACTGCGTGTTGCGGCCGGTCATGATGTTGTCGAGCACCGTCATGCCCTTGAACAGCGCGATGTTCTGGAACGTGCGCGCAATGCCCTGGCGCGCCGCGTCGGTCGGATGCATCTGGCGGCGCTCTTCGCCGCGGAACACGATGCGTCCCTGCTGCGGGTGGTACACGCCGTTGATCACGTTCAGCATCGAACTCTTGCCTGCGCCGTTCGGGCCGATGATGGCGCGGATCTCGTGCTCGCACACATCGAACGAAATATCGGTCAGCGCCTTCACGCCACCGAACGACAGCGAGATGTGCTGCAGGTCCAGGATCACCTCCCCACCGGTGCGCGCGTGCTCGTGCGTCTGCTGCGAACGCTGCACGCCGGCTTGCAGGCCGATGTCGGCCAGCGGCGCCCCGGGCGCCATCGGGCCGGCCGGCGCAATGGCGCCGCCGCCGGGGATGGCGCCCGATGCATCCGTGCGCGCCATGCCGTTCCACTCGGGTTGTGCGCCGCGCTGCCCCGTGGGCGCGCGGTCCGTTCCTTGCCAGGCCACTTGCGTCATGCTCTTGCTCCCCTGCTCACGCCGCGCGTGCCGACGGCGGCAGGCGTTTGGCATCCACCAGCTTCAGCGTGGCCGACACGCTGCCCTCGCGCCCGTCCTCGAACTTCACGCGCGTCTCGATGAACTGCTCGGCCTTGCCCGCATACAGGCCTTCGATCAGCACCGCGTATTTCTCGGCGATAAAGCCGCGCCGCACCTTGCGCGTGCGCGTCAGCTCGTCGTCGTCCGGGTCCAGCTCCTTGTGCAGGATCAGGAAGCGCGAGATCTGCGAGCCGGCCAGCATGGCATCGTTGGCCAGGTCGGCATTCACCTGGTCCACGCATTCGCCGATCATCGCGATCACGTCGGGCTGGGCGGCCAGGTCGACGTAGCCGGCATACGGCAGGTGACGGCGCTCGGCCCAGTTGCCCACCGCATCGAAGTCGATGTTGATGAAGGCGCAGACCTGGTCGCGGCCGGTGCCGAAGGCCACCGCTTCCTTGATGTACGGGAAGAACTTCAGCTTGTTCTCGATGTACTTGGGCGCGAACATCGAGCCATCGGCCAGCTTGCCCACGTCCTTGGCACGGTCGATGATCTTGAGGTGGCCGTCGGCATCGATCACGCCGGCGTCGCCGGTCATGAAGTAGCCCTCGTCGTTGATGGCCTCGCGGGTCGCGTCATCGCGCTTGTAGTAGGACTTGAGCAGGCCCACGCCGCGCACCAGCACCTCGCCGTTGTCGGCGATGCGGATTTCCATGCCGGGCGCCGCCGGGCCGACGGAATCGAACTTGACCTGCCCGTCCGGCTGCAGGCAGACATAGGCGCAGGTTTCGGTCTGGCCGTAGAACTGCTTGAGGTTCACGCCGATCGAGCGGTAGAAGCGGAACAGGTCCGGGCCGATCGCCTCGCCGGCGGTATAGCCCACGCGGATGCGGCTCATGCCGAGCACATTGCGCAGCGGACCGTAGACCAGAAACTCACCGGCGGCATAGCGCATGCGGTCGGCCAGTCCGACGGGCTTGCCGTCGAGGATGTCGGCACCGCAGCGGCGCGCGACATCCATGGCCCAGTGGAACAGCTTGCGCTTGATCCAGCCCGCGTCTTCCATGCGGATCATCACTTGCGTGAGCAGCCCTTCATAGATGCGCGGCGGGGCGAAGTAGTAGGTCGGGCCGATCTCGCGCAGGTCCGTCATGACGGTCTCGCGCGATTCCGGGCAGTTCACGGTGAAGCCCGCCACCATGGCCTGTGCGTAAGAGAAGAGGTTGTCGCCGACCCATGCCATCGGCAGGTAGGACAGCACGTCGTCCTCCTCAGTGAGGCCGTCGAAGCCGCACCCGTTCTGCGCCGATCCGATCAAACCGCGGTGAGCGTGGCACACGCCCTTGGGCTTGCCGGTGGTGCCCGACGTATAGAGGATGATGGCCGTGTCTTCGGGCGCGCCCGCGGCAATCGCCTCATCATAGAAGCCCGGATGCGCATGGTCATATTCGCGGCCGATCTCCTGCAGGCGCTGGTACGACATCAGCGACGGATGATCGTAGTCGCGCAGCCCGCGCGGGTCTTCGTAGATGACGTGGCGCACGCAGCGGCCGGAGGCGGCCAGTTGCTCTTCGACTTCGAGCAGCTTGTCGACCTGCTCCTGGTCTTCGACGATGGCGAAATCGATCTCCGCATCGTTGAGCACGTAGACCATTTCATTGGCAATGGCGTCCTGGTACAGCGGCACCGGCACGCCGCCAAGCGCCTGCGCAGCCGTCATGGCCCAGTACAGGCGCGGACGGTTGTCGCCCACCACCGCCAGGTTCATGCCGCGCGTGAATCCCAGTGCCGCGAGGCCACATGCCAGCGCGCGGACTTCCTGCGCTGCCTGTGCCCAGCTGTATGTCTGCCAGATGCCGAGATCCTTTTCGCGATACGCCGGATGCGCCGGCCGTTGCCGGGCGTGCTCCAGCAGCAATCGCGGAAAGGTCGTCGCCGACGATTCCTGCATCGCTGTCTCCTGTCCCTCCGTCGTGGGGATCCACGCGCGGTGTCAAGCGCCGGTCCGGGTCGTTATACTTGGCCTGTTTTGCCTGGCGGCTGTCATGCCGCAGCGCATCAAGCCCGTCGTGCCTTGTGTTGTGGCACTTGCCGGCTCCGTAGTGATCGTAAGATAGCCGATGCCTCCCCCCCCGGTTGTCACGCCGGTGACAATTCCGGGTTAATCCCTACAGGACCTTTCCAGGCCATGCTGAACGATTTCGTCGACCGCTGCGTATGGGCCGCGGACCTCAGTCCGGAGCAGCGCGAACGCGTGCGCCGCGCGATGTTCGTGCGTGAGTACACGCAAGGCGACTATGTCTGTCACAAGGGTGAAATCGCCGAGCACTGGCTCGGCGTGCTCGAAGGCATCGTCAAGATCACTACCGTGTCGCCATCGGGCAAGTCGGTCACCTTCACCGGCGTGCCGACCGGCGGCTGGTTCGGCGAAGGCGCGGTGCTCAAGTCGGAGATCCGCAAGTACGACGTGATGGCGCTGCGCCGCTCGTCCATCGCCTTCCTGCCGCGCGAGACTTTTCAGTGGCTGCTGGATACCAGCCTGCCGTTCACGCGATTCCTGCTCACGCAGTTCAACGAGCGGCTGGGCCAGTTCATCGCCGCGGTGGAATACGAGCGCCTGCTCGACATCGATTCGCGCGTGGCGCGCGCGGTGTCGTCGCTGTTCAATGAGCACCTCTATCCGGGCATCGGCAACACGCTGGAGATCTCGCAGGAAGAGATCGGCCTGCTCGCCGGCATTTCGCGCCAGCGCGCCAACCAGGCGCTCAAGGTGCTCGAGCAGCAGGGCCTGGTGCGCGTGGACTACGGCGTGATCGAAGTGCTGGACCTCGACGGGCTGCGCCAGTACGGCGAGTGACACCATGCCTGCGCGCACCGCGATCGACGAGGCCACGCTGCGGGCCTATCGCGAGACCGAATACCGCGTGCATGGCGATGCGCCGCTGATACTGAAGATCGACGAGCCAAGCGTTCCACTGGCTGCATTGCATGCAAGACTGCATGTGGCATCGAGTGCGTTCATCACCGCGGCGAATCCGTTCAGCCAGGCTTGTGATCCATTGCGCAACGACGCGCGGCAGCAGGCACTGGCCGATGAACTCGCGCGGCTCGGCTATACCGCCATTCCGGGTATCGGCAAGCATCCGGCGAACGGCTGGCCCGGCGAGCCGAGCTTTTTGGTGCCAGGGATATCGCTTGACGCTGCCCGCGCGCTCGGCACGAAGCACGGCCAGAACGCCATCGTATGGAGCGGTGCCGATGCCGTGCCGCGGCTGGTCCTGCTGCGCTGAACGTGCGCCGCGCCTATTCTCTTGCGTGCCGATTGGCCACTTTGGCAATCGCCGCCTGCGCGCCGCTGCCGCCGGCGCCATCCATTCATCCTGCCATCCCTGCCGCTGCCACGATCGACGTGGTCGTGCGCGACTGGCACACCGATGTCTGCCTGCGCAGCGAGGACGCGGGCCCGGCCGTGCGCAGCCTTGCCAGCGGCTTCGAGGATGTTCGCTATCTGTGCCTGGGCTTCGGCGACCGCTCCTACGTAGTACGGCGCAACCACGGCATGGTGACGATGCTGCTGGCGTTGTTGCCGGGGCGTGGCGTGGTGGTGCTGACTGCGCTGCGCGCGCCGCCAGCCGAAGCGTTCGGCGCCGGCAATGTCGTCGGCCTCGCGGTCGGCCAGGCCGGGCTGGAGGGATTGCAAACCCACCTGCGCGACGCTGTGCAGAGAGGCGCGGATGGGAAGCCTATCAGCCTCGGTGCGGGCCCGTATGAAGGTGGCGCCTACCTCTCGGCTACCGCTGCCTACAGCCTGTTCTACACCTGCAATACGTGGACGGCCGATGCACTGCGCCACGCCGGCCTGCCGCTGGCGCCGGTCGCAGTGTTTTCCGACGACATCATGATGCAGGTGAGGCGCATTGCCGCTGAACAGCGCGATGCCGGCCTGGATCAGGCAGAGCGAGGATACCGCTCAGCCCATGCCGGCAATCTTCAGTAGCACGGTAGTTGTGGACAGGTGACCGTCGTACCGGACGATGGCCGGGCTGCGGTGTTGTTGGCGGGAGGATTCGGGTCGCCGCTGCTGACCGAGATACAGCCGGATAGCGACAGGGTGAGGAGCAGGACAGCCAGGCAGGTTGTTCGCATTGCCGTCTCCGGTGGTGGGCTGGGGCGACTTCAGTTATAGGCGAAATCGGCCCCTGCCCCCGGACGGCGGGTTACCAGCGGTCGCGGTCATGGCCACGTCCGTGGCCGTGACCATGGTCGTCGTCCCAATCGCGCTCACGATGGCCGCGGCGGCCGTACCACTGCTCGCGTCCCCACCAGCGGCGGCCGTCCCAATAGCGGTCACCGTGCCAGCCCATCACGATGGCCGGAGCAACGACCACCGGCGCCGGGCCATATGCCACGGGCGGCGGGCCATAGACGACTGGAGGCGGAGGCGCCACATAGACCGGCGGCGGGGGCGCCACATAGACGGGAGCAGGCTCGACGTACACCGGTGCCGGCACGCCGATGCTTACGCCGACATCCACACGTGCCATGGCGGGGCTGGCTGCCGCCAGCGACAACGCGCCAAGCGTAAAAGCGGCAAGGAGGGGGCGGATCATTGGATTCCTTTTTTGTCTTGCATCCATGATTCACTCTAACGCGGCTGTCACGTAACGGGTGAACTGGAATTGTTTCTGCATGTGAAACCATGTAAGCGGCTTTCGCGGCGCGCCGCGGGGGCCTGGATTCACGCTAAAAACAAAGCGGCCGCCTTCAATGGCGGCCGGCGCTTGCGGCACTTCACACGTTGCATCAGGGCAACGCGCCAGAGCTTTGCGGGTTACTTGCTATACACGTACACCCCACGCCCAGTCTTGCGGCCCAGATACCCCGCAGCCACCATCTCGCGCATCAGCATGGCCGGGCGGTACTTCGGATCGGCAAACTCCGTGTACAGCACTTCCATCACGGCCAGCATCGTATCCAGGCCGATCATGTCGGCCAGCGCCAGCGGCCCGATCGGATGGTTGCAGCCGAGCTTCATGCCTTCGTCGATTTCTTCCGGCGAGGCCAGGCCTTCGCCCAGCACGCAGAAAGCCTCGTTGATCATCGGGCACAGGATCCGGTTGACCACGAAGCCCGGGCTGTTCTTCACGGTGATCGGGTACTTGCCCAGTTCCTTGGCCAGTGCCTCGACGTCGGCGTGGGTGGCGTCGCTGGTCTGCAGGCCGCGGATCAGTTCGACGAGCGCCATCACCGGCACCGGGTTGAAGAAGTGCATGCCGATGAAGCGGTCGGCGCGGCTGGTCACGGCGGCCAGCTTGGTGATCGAGATCGACGAGGTGTTCGACGCGATGATCACTTCCGGGCCGACGATACCGTCGATCTGCTTGAGGATCTTGACCTTCAGGTCATAGTTTTCGGTGGCGGCCTCGATCACGATGTCGGCCTTCTTCAGGTCTTCATACGCGGTCGAGCCGTGGATGTGCGCCAGCGCGGCGGCCTTGTCGGCCTCGCTGATCTTGTCCTTCTTGATCAGGCGGTCCAGGCTGCCGGCGACGGTGGCGACGCCCTTCTGCACCGCTGCGTCGCTGATGTCCACCATCACCACATCAAGGCCAACTACCGCGCAGGCCTGTGCAATGCCGTTGCCCATCGTGCCGGCACCGACGATGCCCACTGTCCTGATTGCCATCTCTATTCCTCTTTGCTGGTTATGTATTCGTTGTCCGCGACCGCTCAGGCAGCTTGTTCGCGCAGCGCGGCGATGACGCGCTGCGCGTGGGCCTCGAGCACGTCCGGGGTCTGCGTGTCGCGCGCGTGGCCGCGCAAGGACTGGTCCGAATAGCGCGGCACGATATGGAAATGCACGTGCGGCACGGTCTGGCCGGCAGCGGCGCCATTGAACTGCCCGATCGACAACCCATCCGGATCGAATGCCTGGCGCACTGCGCGCGCGACGCGCTGCGTGGTGCGGATCGCGGCTTCCGCGCCGGCTTCCGACAGGTCGAACAGGTTGACCGCGGCTTCCTTCGGCACCACCAGGGTATGGCCGTCGGATTGCGGCATGATGTCCATGAAGGCGATGGTGTCGGCATCTTCATAGACCTTGATGCACGGCAGTTCGCCACGCAGGATCTTCGCAAAAATGTTGTTCGTGTCGTACGGGCTGTTCATGGTCGGGTGCGGCGGTCGTTCCGGAATCCGGCGAGCCGTCGAGTTTAACGCACAGGGGCGGCCGTGGCCGTGACAGTCCCCCTCCGCCACCCGATTTCAGGGCAGTTTTCTGCCTTATGTTTCACATATTGCGGCGGTACTGGCCTCCGACCTCGAACAGCGCGTGCGAAATCTGCCCGAGAGAGCACACCCGCACCGCATCCATCAGTACCGCGAAGACATTCTGGTTGTCGATCACGGCCTGGCGCAGCCGCTGCAGCATGGCGGGCGCCGCGTGGGCATGCGACTGCTGGAACGCGGCCAGGCGGTCGAGCTGGCTTTGCTTCTCGGCTTCGCTGGAGCGCGCCAGTTCCAGCTTCTGCGGCATCGGATCGCCGTCCGGATTGCGGAACGTGTTCACGCCGATGATGGGCAGCGTGCCGTCATGCTTCATCTGCTCGTAGTACAGCGACTCCTCCTGGATCTTGCCGCGCTGGTAGCCGGTCTCCATCGCGCCGAGCACGCCGCCGCGCTCGGCAATGCGCTCGAACTCCTGAAGCACGGCCTCTTCGACCAGGTCGGTCAGTTCCTCGATCAGGAAGCTGCCCTGGTTCGGGTTTTCGCATTTGGCCACGCCCCATTCGCGGTTGATGATCAGCTGGATCGCCAGCGCGCGGCGCACCGATTCGCCGGTGGGCGTGGTGATGGCCTCGTCATAGGCGTTGGTGTGCAGCGAATTGCAGTTGTCGTAGATCGCGATCAGCGCCTGCAGCGTGGTGCGGATGTCGTTGAAGTCGATCTCCTGCGCGTGCAGCGAGCGGCCCGAGGTCTGGATGTGGTACTTGAGCTTCTGGCTGCGCTCGTTGGCGCCGTACTTGTCGCGCATCGTCACCGCCCAGATACGGCGTGCCACGCGGCCGAGCACGCTGTACTCCGGGTCCATGCCGTTCGAGAAGAAGAACGACAGGTTGGGCGCGAAGTCGTCGATATGCATGCCGCGCGCCAGATACGCCTCGACATAGGTGAAGCCGTTGGCGAGCGTGAAGGCGAGCTGCGAGATCGGATTCGCGCCGGCCTCCGCAATGTGGTAGCCCGAGATCGACACCGAGTAGAAATTGCGCACCTGGTGGTGCACGAAATACTCGGCGATATCGCCCATCACCTTGAGCGAGAACTCGGTCGAGAAGATGCAGGTGTTCTGGCCCTGGTCTTCCTTGAGGATGTCGGCCTGCACCGTACCGCGCACGTTCTGCAGTACCCACGCGCGGATCTTCGCCTCTTCGTCGGCGCTCGGCTCGCGGCCGTTGTCGGCGCGGAATCTATCGAGGTTCTGGTCGATGGCGGTGTTCATGAACATCGCCAGGATGGTCGGCGCCGGGCCGTTGATCGTCATCGACACCGAGGTGCTGGGGCTGGTCAGGTCGAAGCCGTCATAGAGCACCTTCATGTCGTCGAGCGTGGCGATCGACACGCCGGAATTGCCGACCTTGCCGTAGATGTCCGGGCGCACGTGTGGATCTTCGCCATACAACGTGACCGAGTCGAATGCGGTGGAAAGCCGCTTGGCCTCCATGCCTTCCGACACCAGCTTGAAGCGCCGGTTGGTGCGGAAGGCATCGCCCTCGCCGGCAAACATGCGCGTGGGATCTTCGTTCTCGCGCTTGAATGCGAACACGCCGGCGGTGTACGGGAAGCTGCCGGGCACGTTCTCGCGCATCAGCCACTTCAACACTTCGCCCTCGTCTTCGAAGCGCGGCAGCACGACCTTGCGTATCTTCGTGCCCGACAGCGTGGTGCTTACGAGCCGTGTACGCAGTTCCTTGTCGCGGATCTTCACCACGTAGTCGTCACCGCTGTAGGCCTGCTGCATTTGCGGCCACATTTCCAGCAGCTTGCGCTCCAGCGGGCCAAGCGCCGCGTCGCGCTCCGCGGCCAGGTTGTCCAGTGCAGCCACGCCTTCGCCCTGCGCTTGCGCGAGCATGCGGCTGGACGCACGCAACTGCTGGCGCTCGCGCGCGATGCGGCTCTGCTCCGCCACGCGCCGGTGATAGCCGCGCAATGTATCGGCCAGTTCCGCCAGGTAGCGGCTGCGCTGCGGCGGAACGATGACGTTCTGCCCTGTCGAAATGCGGCCGGTCAGCGCGGGCAGCGTGCCCGGCTGGAACTTGAGCCCCTTGCCGGCCAGCGCATCGCGCAGGCCCTGGTAGAGCATGGTCACGCCATCGTCATTAAAGCGCGACGCCTGCGTGCCATACACCGGCATGTCCTCGGGCTTGCCATGCCATTGCTCGCGGTTGCGCTGCACCTGCTTGGCCACGTCGCGCCAGGCATCCTGCGCACCCTTGCGGTCGAACTTGTTGATCGCGACGAAATCGGCGAAGTCGAGCATGTCGATCTTCTCGAGCTGGCTCGCGGCGCCGAACTCGGGCGTCATCACGTAGAGCGACACGTCCACGTGCGGCACGATGGCCGCATCGCCCTGGCCGATGCCCGAGGTCTCGACCACGACCAGATCGAACCCGGCCACCTTGCACGCGGCGATGACATCGGGCAGTGCCTGCGAGATCTCGCTGCCTGCTTCACGCGTGGCCAGCGAGCGCATGAAGATGTTCGGATGGTTGATCGCATTCATGCGGATGCGGTCGCCCAGCAGCGCGCCACCGGACTTGCGCCGCGACGGGTCGATCGAGACCATCGCGATGCGCAGCGTGTCCCGCTGGTCCAGACGGATGCGACGGATCAGTTCGTCCGTCAGCGATGACTTGCCCGCGCCACCGGTCCCGGTGATGCCGAGCACGGGCACCGTGGCCTTCTCCGCCTTCGCGTGCAGGTCTTTTACGAGCGCAGGATCCGCCTTGCCATTCTCCAGCGCGGTGATGAGCTGCGCCAGCGCGCGGCGGTCGCCTGCGGCCACCGCATCGAGCGTCGTCGGTGCATAGCGGCTCAGGTCGATATCGCAGCGCTGCACCATGTCGGCAATCATGCCGGCCAGGCCCATGCGCTGGCCGTCCTCCGGGCTGTAGATGCGCGCCACGCCGTAGGTCTGCAGTTCGCGGATTTCATCGGGCACGATCACGCCGCCGCCGCCGCCGAACACCTGCACATGCTCGCCGCCCTTCTCGCGCAGCAAATCCACCATGTACTTGAAGTACTCGACGTGACCGCCCTGGTAGCTGGAGATGGCAATGCCCTGCGCGTCTTCCTGCAGTGCTGCGGTCACCACTTCATCGACAGAGCGATTGTGGCCGAGGTGGATCACCTCGCAGCCGTAGGACTGCAGGATGCGCCGCATGATGTTGATCGATGCGTCGTGGCCGTCGAACAGCGATGCCGCCGTGACGAAACGCACCTTGTTGACGGGGCCGCGCGCCTGCGCCTGGGGCGCGTCGCGACGGACATCGCGCACATCGGAAAGATCGGTCATGGTCTCCACCGCTGGCTGGATTGGCTCGCGGCCGCCTGCAGCCTGGTGCGCCGGTCTGGTGCCGGCTTGGCCGTGCTTGCGGCGGGCGTGGTCCCCGGCAGCTACGACGGGGGCCAATCGATTATATGGCGTTGACGTTTACGTAACCCAAGTCAGCTATTGTGCGGCGAGTCAATCACGTCGCTACGCGTAGTAACGTCTTGCGTTATTAACGCCATGCGTTATCATACCCATGATTACGTCGTTCAACTGTCGCGACACCGCGCTACTTTTCGGTGGTACCCGCGTGGCCCGGTTTGCCAACATCGAGCGAGTCGCCATCCGAAAACTGCAGCAAATCCATGCGGCGGACAGCCTTGGCTTCCTGCGCGTCCCGCCAAACAACCGTCTGGAAGCACTCCAGGGAGACCGTGAAGGGCAGTTCAGCATACGGATCAACGACCAGTGGCGCATCTGTTTCCGGTTCGCCAATGGCTACGCAGCCGACGTCGAAATCGTCGATTACCACTAAACACGCAAAGGAGCCGGCTATGTCTCGTGAAGTCCCTCTCGCCCCCCCGGGCGAGATCCTGCAGGCGGATTGGCTCGAGCCGCTTGGCCTGTCCCAGTACGCCCTGGCAAAAGCCATCGATGTGCCGCCGCGCCGCATCAACGAGATCGTCAAGGGCGAACGCGCAATCACCGCAGACACAGCGGTGCGCCTGGCCGCCTTCTTCGGCACCGACGCGCAAAGCTGGATGAACCTGCAGACTTACTACGACACCGAAATGGCGAAAGAAAAGATCGGTGCCGCCAAGCTGGCGGAAATCAAGCGGCACTCGGTCGCTGCCTGAGTCACGGAATGACAAAGGTCGCGCATGGCGGCCCTGGCAGCGGCTGACGACGCCATCACCGCACGCTCAACCGCGGGCATTCCCCAAACGCATCCGTTTTCCACTCGCCCCAGCGGTGCGCCAGCACGCGCAGCCACCCGGCCAGCCGCGCCCACGACAACGGCGCGGATACCGCAGACAGCGCGAAACGCGCCGGGCCGCCCTCGCCCGACAGCCAGAAGCGCTCGCCCTCGGCCAGCGCAAAAACGTCGCCAGGCTGCAGCCAGAAGTCGGCCACGCAGCCTTCCACCGTGACCCACACCCGGCCCTCGATCACCTTCACGCTTTGCCCGTAGCCCGCGCGCAGGCTCACCGGCTGCGCCGGTTCATCCAGTTCAAATACCCTCAGTTCACGCATGTCGCACTCCTTGCCAGCGCGGCGGCACCGATCTCCGCCATGCTTCCATTATTCGCATCCCCGACTAGAATCCCATGTACAGTTGTGAACAGTTTTCCATGAACTGTTCAGTAGTTTTTCCTGACAGTTCGACTGATAGGTCGACGCCACCATGAAGCTGATCATTGACCCCACCACGGGCATTCCCCTGACCGAGCAGATCATCCAAGGCGTGAAGGCATGGATCAGCTCCAGCGAGGCGCGCCCCGGCGCGCGGCTGCCTTCGATCCGGCAGCTTGCGGCCAACAGTGGCATCAGCCGCTTCCCGGTGATCGAGGCTTATGACCGGCTGGTGTCGCAAGGACTGCTGGATTCGCGCCATGGATCGGGCTTCTATGTGGCGGAGAGCCCGCTGGCCACCCGGTCGGCGCGCGGCTGGTCGGACCCGAGCCTGGCCGAGGACCTGTCCGGCCACATCATGGAGCAGTTCAACCATCCCAGCGGCGCGCTCAAGCTGGCCGGCGGCTTCGTACCCGAGACCTGGCGCGATGTGGAAGGGCTGACCCAGGCCATCCGCGCGGTGTCGCGCAACGACATCGACAGCGTGATTCACTACGCGACACCGCTTGGCCACCCTGAACTGCGCCGGCAGGTGCTGCTGCGCGTGCGCCAGCTCGGCATTGCCGCGGAGCTGCCCCAGGTGCTGATCACCACCGGGGCCAGCCAGGCACTGGACCTGGTGGTGCGCCACCTGCTCAAGCCGGGCGACACGGTGTTCGTCGAAGATCCCGGCTACTACAACCTGTTCGGCCTGCTGCGCCTGCACGGCGTGCAGCTCGTGGGCGTGCCGCACACGCCGTCCGGCCCCGACCCCGAGGCCACCGAGGCATTGCTGCGCGAGCACAAGCCCAAGCTGTTCTTCACGAACAGCGTGCTGCAGAACCCCACGGGCTCGACCCTGGCGCCGCCGGTCGCCTTCCGGCTGCTAGAACTGGCGCGCCGCCATGGCTTCCGCTTTGTCGAGGACGATATCTTCTCGGACTTCCAGACGCACTTCACCGACCGGCTCGCCACGCTGGACCAGCTGGAGCACGTGATCTACATCGGCGGCTTCTCGAAGACAGTGTCGGCCTCGCTGCGCACCGGCTACCTGGTGGCGGACAAGGCGCTGGTGAAGGACCTCGTCGATGTGAAAGTGCTCACCAGCGTGGCCGGCTCGCACTTCGCGGAGGCGGTCACCGCCTCGCTGCTGGAACGCGGCGCCTATCGCAAGTACGTGGAACGGCTACGCCTGCGCGTGCGTGAGTCTTCGGCCAACGCGGTGCGCCAACTCGCGGCATGCGGCTGGGAAGTGTTTTGCGAGCCCGCGGGCGGCAACTTCCTGTGGGCCCGTCCACCGGGCATCGAGGACTCGCGCGCGCTGGTCGCGCTGGGCGAGAAATACGGCGTGATGCTCGCGCCCGGCAACTACTTCCGGCCGGGCGGCGAGACCTCGGCGTGGATCCGCGTCAATACCGCGTATGCCAACGAACCGCGCTCCGTGGCGTTCATGCGCGAGGCCGCTGCCATGGGCGAGGAGAGTTCAAGGGGCTGAGCCTCAGCCGCCGTGGTTGTGCAGCACGGCGTTGCGCCGCGCGTAGAGGAAATACACCGCCAGGCCGATCGCCAGCCACACCAGGAATGCGATCCACGTGAGCGCCTGCAGGTGGGCCATCAGGAACAGGCAAAAGCCCGCGGACAGCAGCGGCACCACCGGCACGCCCGGGCAGCGGAACGCGCGCGGCAGGTCGGGCCGCGTGCGGCGCAACACCAGCACGGCAATCGAGATCAGCGTGAACGCCGCGAGCGTGCCGATATTGATCAGCTCGGCCAGCACATTGAGCGGCACGAAGCCGGCAATGATGGCGAACACGATGCCCACGGTCCACGTGGCGAAGTACGGCGTGGCGTGCACGGGATGCACCGACGAGAGCCGCTCGGGCAGCAGGCCATCGCGCGACATGGCAAAGATGATGCGGGTCTGGCCGTAGGTCATCACCAGGATCACCGTGGTCATGCCCAGAATGGCGCCGAGGTCGACAAAGCCAGCCACCCAGTTCTGCCCGGCGAACTGCAGCGCCAGCGACACGGGATGATCCACGCCCTCGAATTTCGCGAACGGCACGATGCCAGTCATGATCGCCGCCACCACCACGTACAGCACGGTGCAGACCGCCAGCGAGCCGATGATGCCGACGGGCAGGTCGCGGCTCGGGTTGCGCACCTCCTCCGCAGCGGAGGTCACGGCATCGAAGCCGATAAACGCAAAGAACACCAGCGCTGCCGCATTGAACACGCCGGTCATGCCGAACGGCGCGAACGGCTGCCAGTTCACCGGCTTCACGTGCCAGACGCCCACGGCGATGAACAGCAGCACCACGCTGATCTTGATCGCCACCATCACATTGTTCAGCCGCGCCGATTCCTTCACGCCGTACGACACCACCCACGTGATCGCCAGCATGATCAGCATGGCCGGCAGGTTCACCATGGTCGCGACGCCCGGCACCGCGCCCGGCGCTGCCGTGAGTGCCGCCGGCAACTTCACGCCGAAGCCCGCGACGAGCGACTGGAAATAGCCCGACCAGCCCACCGACACCGCCGAGGTGGCCAGCCCGTATTCGAGCAGCAGGTCCCAGCCGATCATCCACGCGACGATTTCGCCGAGCGTGGCATAGCTGTAGGTATAGATTGATCCCGATACGGGAATGGCGGATGCGAACTCGGCATAGCAGAGCGCGGCAAACCCGCACGCCATGGCGGCAATCACGAACGACACCGTCAGCGCGGGCCCGGCCGTCAGCGCGCCGGTGCCGGTCAGCACGAAGATCCCGGTGCCGATGATGGCGCCGATGCCCATCATCACGAGGTCGATCGGCCCGAGCACCTTCTTCAGGCCGTCGTGATCGGCCACGGCGAGCATGGCGTCGATATTCTTGGTGCGGAACAGACTCATCAGAACAACTCCCGCGAATGCCGTCTTGTGGATGGCTTCGCCTTTCCTGGAAAGGACGGAAGTTTACTCTTGTGAGCGTGCGCCAAAAATCACTAGGCGCCGGGCGGGATGATCCACGTCACGCATCACGCAGATCATCCCGGCGGGATGCTACTTCGCCACCGGCATCGTGAACTCGGCACCCTTCGCGATCGAATCCGGCCAACGCTGCATCACGCTCTTGTAGCGCGTGTAAAAGCGCACGCCCTCTTCGCCGTAGGCGTGATGGTCGCCGAACAGCGAGCGCTTCCAGCCGCCGAACGAATGCCACGCCATCGGCACCGGGATCGGGACGTTGATGCCGACCATGCCCACCTGGATCTGCCGCGCGAACGCGCGCGCAATGCCGCCGTCGCTGGTGTAGCAGGACACGCCGTTGCCGTACTCATGCGCGTTGATCAGCGCCACCGCTTCGGCAAAGTCATGCACGCGGACCACCGACAGCACCGGGCCGAAGATCTCCTCCTTGTAGATCGTCATGTCCGGCGTGACGTTGTCGAACAGCGTGCCGCCGACATAGAAGCCGTTCTCGTGGCCATCGACCTTGTGGCCCCGGCCATCGGTCACGAGCTTCGCGCCTTCCTGCACGCCCTTCTCGATATAGCCTTCAACTTTCGCCTTGTGCGCGCCGGTCACGAGCGGCCCCATTTCGGCGTCGGCTTCCATGCCGTTGCGGATCTTCAGCGTGGCGGCGCGATCGGCCAGCCGCGGGACCAGCTTGTCGGCCACGTCGCCCACGGCCACCGCGACGGAGATCGCCATGCAGCGCTCGCCGGCCGAACCGTAGGCCGCGCCGACCAGTGCATCGACGGCCTGGTCCAGGTCCGCGTCGGGCATCACCACCAGATGGTTCTTCGCGCCGCCCAGCGCCTGCACGCGCTTGCCGTGCTTCGTGCCTTCCGTGTAGATGTATTCGGCGATCGGCGTCGACCCGACGAACGACAGCGCCTGCACGTCCGGATGCGCGAGCAGCGCATCGACGGCCACCTTGTCGCCCTGCACGACGTTGAACACGCCGTCGGGCAAGCCAGCCTGCTTGAGCAGGTCGGCAATCAGCAGGCTTGGCGACGGATCGCGCTCGGACGGCTTGAGCACGAAGGTATTGCCGCACGCGAGCGCCACCGGGAACATCCACATCGGCACCATCACCGGGAAGTTGAACGGCGTGATGCCGGCCACCACGCCGAGCGGCTGGCGCAGGTTCCAGTTGTCGATGCCGCCGCCGACGTTGTCGGTGAAATCGGTCTTGAGCAGGTTCGGAATGCCGCAGGCAAACTCCACCACTTCGATGCCGCGCGTGACTTCGCCCCTGGCGTCGCTGAACACCTTGCCGTGCTCGCGCGTGATCAGCGCGGCCAGGTCGTCGTGATGCTTGTCCAGCAGTTCCTTGAACTTGAACAGGATGCGCGCGCGGCGCAGCGGCGGTGTGTCGGCCCACGCCGGGAACGCGGCCTTGGCGGCCGCGACGGCATCGGACACGTCCTGCGCGGTGCCAAGCGTCACGTGCGCGGCCACTTCGCCGGTGGCCGGGTTGAAGACATCGGCAAAGCGCGCGGACGCGCCTTGCCGGACCGTGCCACCGATGTAATGGTGGATTTCGGCGATCTGCCGGTTCTCTGCAATATTCACTTCAGCGTCCCTCGTTACTGCACTTCCCGCAGCGCCTGCTTGACGGTGTCGAACAGTTCGGCGATCTGCGCCTCGCTGATGATCAGCGGCGGCGAGAACGCCAGGATGTCGCCGGTGTAGCGCACCAGCACGCCGCGCTCCAGGCACTTGAGGAAGGCCTCATATGCGCGCGCGCCGGGCTGGCCCGGACGCGGCTCCAGCTCGATGCCGGCCACCATGCCAAGATTGCGGATGTCCTTCACGTGTGGCGCTTCACGTACGCTGTGCACCGCGGCTTCGAACGCGGGCGACAGTTCGGCGGCGCGGCCGAACAGGTTTTCGCGCTGGTACAGGTCCAGCGTGGCGATCGCGGCGGCGGCGGCCAGCGGGTGGCCCGAATAGGTGTAGCCGTGCGCCAGCTCGATCGCACCCGGTGCGGCCGAGTTGACCACCGTGTCGTGCACTTCGCGGCGCACGGCCACGGCGCCCATCGGCACGGCGGCGTTGTTGATGGCCTTGGCCATCGTGATCAGGTCCGGCGTGACCTTGAAGCGCTCCGCCGCGGTGGCGGTGCCCAGGCGGCCGAACGCGGTGATGACCTCGTCGAAGATCAACAGGATGCCGTGCTTGCTGGTGATCGCGCGCAGCTTGTCCAGGTAGCCGACCGGCGGCACCAGCACGCCGGCCGAGCCAGCCAGCGGCTCGACGATGACCGCGGCAATGGTCGACGGATCATGCAGCGCGACAATGCGCTCCAGCTCGTCGGCCAGGTGTGCGCCCCATTGCGGCTGGCCCTTGGAGAACGCCGCTTCGGCGATGTTCAGCGTGGCCGGAAGGTGGTCGGTGCCGGGCATCAGGTTGGCCGAGAACGCCTTGCGGTTCGGCCCGATGCCACCCACGGCCATGCCGCCGAAGCCCACGCCGTGGTAGCCGCGCTCGCGGCCGATAAAGCGCGTGCGCTGGCCCTCGCCGCGCGCGCGGTGGTAGGCCAGGGCAATTTTCAGCGCGGTGTCGACCGACTCCGAACCGGAGTTAGTGAAGAAGATGCGGTCCAGCCCCTGCGGCATGATGGCGGCCACCTTGGTGGCCGCCTCGAACGACAGCGGATGACCCATCTGGAACGGCGGCGCATAGTCCAGCGTTGCGGCCTGGCGCGCCACAGCCTCGGCAATTTCCTTGCGGCAGTGGCCGGCGGCCACGCACCAGAGGCCCGCGCAACCGTCCAGGATCTGGCGCCCGTCGTGGGTGGTGTAGTACATGCCGCTGGCAGACGCCAGCAGGCGCGGCGCCGCCTTGTACTGGCGGTTCGCGGTAAAGGGCATCCACAGGGCATCGAGATCGGGAATCACGGTCTTGGCGGCGTCCATACGTCCTCCTCTGGCAAGCGGGTTGGCGCGCGCTGTCACGACGAAGTGCGTGCAGCGGCAGGGATGTCGGCCACTCTACCGGCGGCCCAAGGGCGACAAAATATACAGTCCGGACAACGTCGCCTTACCGTACAGTTTAGGCAAGGCAAACCGTACAGGATTGTGCCGCTGCAGCAGCAGCGCCAGGTCACGCCAACGGGACCCGCCATGCGGTACCGTACGGCGCCACACATTGCAGTGCGTCATTTTCGGCGCGGATACCGGCGGGTTGGCCAGACGCCTCCGTGCTGCGGCTAAACTGTACAGGTTGCCTCCGTCTGAAGTGCCGCATGCTGACCCTTGACCTGACCCGCAGCCGCCGCGGCGGCGAAACCCTGACCGAACAGATCGTGGCCGGCATCGCCGCGCTGGTGGACCGCCGCGCGCTGCGCGCCGGCTCCGCGCTGCCGTCGGTACGCCGCTTTGCGCAGCAGCATGGCATCAGTACCTTCACGGTGGCCGAAGCCTACGGCCGGCTCACCGCGCTGGGCTACCTTGCCGCGCGCGCAGGTTCGGGCTACACCGTGGCCCACCGCCATGCGCCGGCGGGCGGCGCGCGTGCGCCGCGTTGGGAAGCGCCCGGGCTGAACGCGGCGTGGCTGCTGTCGGATGTATTCGCCGATCATTCCGTGCCGATCAAGGCCGGCGCCGGCTGGCTGCCCGGGGACTGGCTCAACGAGGAAGGCCTGCACCAGGCCATGCGCGCCGCCGCGCGCGTGCCGGCCGCGCAGGTGTCGGGCTACGGCCAGCCTTACGGCTATGCGCCGCTGCGCGAGCATATCGCCGCCGGGCTCGGCCAGTACGGGATTCCGGTGCAGGCGCAGCAGGTGGTGCTGACGCAGGGCGCCACGCAGGCGCTGGACCTGGTGGTGCGCACGCTGCTGCGCACCGGCGACACCGTGCTGGTCGAGGCACCGTGCTATTGCAACTTGCTGCAGATTCTGAGGCTCGCCGGCCTGCGCGTGGTGGGCGTGCCGCGCACCGCGGCCGGGCTCGATACCGATGCACTGGAAGATGCCATCCGCACGCACGCGCCGCGGGCGCTGTTCGTCAACACCGTGCTGCAGAACCCGACCGGCGCCAGCCTCACCAGCATGAACGCGTTTCGCGTGCTGCAGCTCGCCGAGCAGCACCGGCTGCTGGTGGTGGAAGACGATATCTACCGCGAACTCGCGCCGGCGGGTTCGCCCATGCTGGCCGCGATGGACGGGCTGTCGCAGGTGGTCTACGTCAATGGCTTTTCCAAGACCATCACGCCGTCGCTGCGTGTCGGCTATCTCGCCGCCAGCGCGGACCTGGCCAAGGCCTTCGCGCGGACCAAGATGGCAGTCGGGCTGACGTCGTCGGAAGTGACGGAGCGGCTGGTGTATTCGGTCCTGACCAGCGGCCACTACGGCCGCCATGTGGCGGCGCTGGCCGAACGGTTGCGCGCCCAGCAGGACCGCGTGACGGAGAAGATGGAAGCGCACGGCCTGGAGGTGCTGCTGCGCCCGGAAGGCGGGATGTTCGCCTGGGCCCGCGTACGCGACGCGCTACCCGATGGCATGCCGATGACCGGCAACCGGCTCGCTACGCTGGCGCTCGAACATGGCATCTGGCTGGCGCCAGGATCCTATTTCGAGCCGGAGGAAACGGATTCGCCATGGATCCGCTTCAATGTGGCGACCGGTGACGCGCCGCCGTTATGGGACTTCCTGGACAGCCTGCCGGACCGGGAGCGCGCCGTGCGCGCTGCCTGAACCGGCCCGCTGCCGGGCTCAACTCCAGAGGCGCTCGACCACCATGCCAGCGGTCGCGCAAATGCCAATCCAGACCGCCAGGCAGACGGCAATGAAACGGTAGCTCATATCGAAATCGACAACAAAAGTGGGGATCGAATGTGAATATTTCTTGAAATTATACATACGTGAATGTATGTATAAAAGAGAAAAGATCACATCGAATACGCGGCCCTCTGCGCATTCCCGCTCCGGCCACAGGGGCGGCCCGGGTTCGCGCGCGGTGGTCTGCTACCCTACCCGCTCGCTTCCTGCTCCGTCCGACGGATCGCCCTCCATGCACACCGAAAATCTCTCCACGTGGACCCACAGCCACGTATTCGACACTGGCAACCATGCGGCCGAGCGTAGCACCCGGCTGGTGATGATGATCACGGCCGTCACCATGGTCGTGGAAATTGCTGCCGGCTGGTGGTTCAACTCCATGGCATTGCTGGCCGATGGCTGGCACATGAGTTCGCATGCCCTGGCGATCGGCATGACGGCTTTTGCCTACGCCGCCGCGCGCCGCTACGCGTCGGACGCGCGCTTTGCCTTCGGCACCTGGAAGATCGAAGTGCTCGCAGGCTTCGCCAGCGCCGTGTTCCTGATTGGCGTGGCTGCACTGATGGCGATCGGCTCGGTGGACCGGTTGTTCAGCCCGCAGGCCATCCACTATCGCGAAGCCATGGCCATCACGGCGCTCGGCCTGCTGGTGAACCTCGGTTGCGCGCTGATCCTCGGCGGTGCGCACCATGACCATGACCATCATGGGCACGGGCACCACCACGACGACCATCACCACCACGATCATGCCCACGCGCACGGGCATGGCCACCATCACGACATCAACCTGCGCTCCGCCTACCTGCATGTGGTGGCGGATGCCGCGACGTCGGTGCTGGCCATCGTCGCGCTGGCTGGCGGCTGGTGGCTCGGCTGGAACTGGCTGGACCCGGTGATGGGCCTGGTCGGCGCGGTGCTGGTCGGCCGCTGGGCGTTGGGGCTGCTGCGCCAGAGCGGCACCGTGCTGCTGGATCGCGAGATGGACCACCCGGTGGTCGGTGAAGTGCGCGAGGTACTGGCCGGATTCGAAGCCTCCGACGACGACCGCGATGCCACGCGCGTGACCGACCTCCATGTCTGGCGCGTCGGCAAGCAGCAGTTCGCCTGCATCGTCTGCCTGGTCACGCATGACACCACGCTGACACCGCAGCGCGTGCGCGAGGCCTTGTCCGTGCATGAGGAGCTCGTGCATGTGACGGTGGAGATCAGCGTCTGCCGCGACGAAGACCATCCGGGCGTGCGCGCCGCGCGGCACGCCTGACGGCTGACCGTTCCCCACCGACTGGAAAAAGACCCGATGACTTCCGCTTTCGGGAAAACGTGCCGGCGCTCAGGCGAACGGCTTCAGGTCAGTTCGCAGCACATGCACAGCGGCGGCGTGTCGGTATGGCGATGGAATTCACTGGAGGACAGCACCTCGGCCGGCAGGCTCGAGGCAGAGATCAGCGAGAAACCGTAGCGCGCGAAATAGCTCGGGCAGGTCGGGGTCAGCAGCACGGCGCGCTTGGCCCCGTTGGCACGCGCCCGCATCAGCACCGCGCGTACCACGTGGGTGGCGATGCCCTGGTCGCGGTATTCCGGCAGCACCGCGACCGAGCGGATCACCACGGTCTCGCCAAAACGCTCGCCAGCCCCGCAGCCAACCACCTGCGATTCGTGCACGGCAACGTGGAAGTGCTCCAGCATGCGGAGTACGTCATCGGTTGGCAGGCTGCAGCGTTCCAGCACCGCGCCGACCGCTGGCGCATCCGGAGGTGCCGCTGCCCGGATTCGCAGATCTTTAATCATCGGGAGCCTCTTAATCTTGCGTCACTACGGGAACACCACGGAAGCCCTGCATGGTCGTCACGTGCGCAAGCGCCGGATGCACCTGCACCAACACATTGCCGCGTCAACACACTACCGCAAAGAGCGCCGTTGTTCCAGACGGTAACAACGCGTAAACAACGCTCACGGTACAGCATGAGACCGGTCGGTTCCACGCCCGTACGGGTGATATGCGAAGGGACAAGCAGGGATCGTGCCGCTCAGGGCACCGCAGGCATGCGGCACCATGCGCGCGGAAGGAAACTGGAGGCGGGGATACGGAATCGAACCGTCGTAAACGGCTTTGCAGGCCGTCGCATCACCACTCTGCCACCCCGCCGTGGACGAAAGATCCGGGGACAAATCGTGTTGCGGGGCGCAGTGTAGCGGTAAATCGGAAAGTCTGCAGGCGCCGTACTCGCGACGGGGTTATTCGACCCCGCCCATGCCGGACTGGATGTAGTTCTGGATGCCGACCTTGCCGATCAGTTCGATCTGCGACTCGAGCCAGTCGATATGTTCTTCGGTCGCTTCCAGGATATCGACGACGACTTCGCGCGATACGTAGTCGCCCACCGATTCGAAATACTTGATCGCCTCCTTGCAGCTGGCCTGGGAAACCTGCTCGAGCTTCAAGTCGCAAGCCAGCATTTCACCGGTGTTTTCGCCGAGCAGCAATTTATCGAGGTCCTGCAGATTCGGCAGGCCGTCGAGCAACAGGATGCGCTCGATCAGCTTGTCGGCATGCTTCATTTCCTCGATCGATTCCTCATATTCGTGCTTGCCCAGCGCATTGATGCCCCAATGCCGGTACATGCGCGCGTGCAGGAAATACTGGTTGATCGCGGTCAGTTCGTGCTTGAGCTGGGCATTGAGGAGCTGGATGACCTTCTTGTCAGATTTCATGGCATATCCCCTTCCCCCGGGGCAGAAAATCCTGTTTCTCCTGGTTCGATCCGGTCCGGCTTTTGCGCCGGTCAATTTTCATGGTAGTCCCGATTGGCGCGACATCAAGCGAGACGGCAAAATGCGCGGGAAATCATCTCCTGTCGTGCGCTGGATCGAGAATGCGTATGGTTTTGATTTTCGCAGCGATTATCAGTCCCGCGTAAAAATGCCAGGAATGCGGTAATTGCCTTTCCGGAAGGAAAAGCGCGGCGCCCATTGCCCGTGAAAAAGATGGAGTGGGATACCCGCTCTTTCCTATGCTCTGGAGAACCGATCGCGTGCTGAACCGTTCGACCCAAGACCAGGGAGTGAACCATGAATCTCTCGCAGCCAATATCCCGACTCAGGGTGAACTGCTTCTCGCTGTCGCTTGACGGCTATGGCGCCGGCCCGAACCAGAGCCTCGCCAATCCGCTCGGCGTCGGCGGCATGTCACTGCACGAATGGGTATTCCCTACGCGGCGCTTCCAGGCCATGCTCGGCAGCGAAGGCGGCAGCACTGGCGTCGACAATGACTTTGCCGAACGCGGCTTCGAGAATCTGGGCGCGTGGATCCTCGGCCGCAATATGTTCGGCCCCGTGCGTGGGCCGTGGCCCGATGACGACTGGAAAGGCTGGTGGGGCAACAACCCGCCCTATCACGTGCCGGTGTTCGTGCTGACGCACCACGCGCGGCCATCGATCGAGATGGAGGGCGGCACGACCTTCCACTTCGTCACCGATGGCATCCACGCGGCGCTGGCGCGCGCACGCGAAGCCGCGCAGGGCCGCGATATTCGCGTGGGCGGTGGCGTGGCGACGATCCGCCAGTACCTGCAGGCCGGCCTGATCGACGAGATGCACCTCGCCATGGCGCCGACGCTGCTCGGCAGCGGCGAGTCGCTGCTTGCCGGCATTGACCTGCCGGCGCTCGGCTATGCCTGCACCGAACACGCGAGCACGCCCGCCGCGCTGCACGTCGTGCTGACGAAGCGGGCGTAGCGCCGGCTCAGCGTGCGGGCCACTGATGACCAGGTTCGCGCGCCCACACCACCAAACACTATATTTCTTTATATAATATAAAGAACGATACTGTTGTTGCCTTATGAACAAGCCCGACCCCGACATCAACCTCGGAACCCTGCAAGCCGCTGCCACCGAGGCATGTGCGCTGCTGAAGGTACTGGCCAATCCGGATCGCCTGCTGCTGATGTGCCGCTTGTCACAGGGCGAACTCCCCGTCGGCGAGCTGGAGGCGCAGCTCGGCATCCGACAGCCGACGCTGTCGCAACAGCTTGGCGTGCTGCGCGAGAACGGGCTGGTGGCCACGCGCCGCGACGGCAAGAGCATCTACTACTCGGTGGCGAGCCCCCAGGCACTTGCCGTCATGGCCGTCCTCTATGAACAGTTCTGTACCCATCCCTACCAGGAGCCCGCATGATGATTGACCTTGCGAGCTTCACGCCCGGCCTGTCGCTGGCCGGCGGACTCATCATCGGCGCGGCCGCAACCGTGCTGGTGCTCTGCAATGGCCGCATCGCGGGCATCAGCGGCATTCTTGGCGGCCTGCTCGGCTTGCCACGCCAAGACATGGCATGGCGCGCGGCCTTCCTTGCCGGCCTCGTCGCCGCCCCGGTACTGGCAGGCCTGCTCGGCAAGCCGGCCGTGGCGGACATCGAGGCGAGCTGGGGCCAGATCCTGGTCGCCGGCTTCCTCGTCGGCATCGGCACGCGCTATGCCGGCGGCTGTACCAGCGGCCACGGCGTGTGCGGCCTCTCGCGCGGCTCCATCCGCTCGCTGATCGCGACGCTGACCTTCATGGCGGCGGGGTTCCTGACCGTCTTCGTGCAACGGCACCAGATCGGAGGCTGACATGAGCGCCATCACCGCATTGCTCGCGGGCCTGCTCTTCGGCATTGGCCTGATGGTTTCCGGCATGGCCAATCCGGCCAAGGTGCTCGGTTTCCTGGACCTGGCGGGGAGCTGGGATCCCTCCCTGGCGTTTGTGATGGTGGGCGCCATCGCCATCGGCACAATCGCCTTCCTGATAGCCCGTCGCCGCAAGCGCTCGTTGCTCGGGCTGCCCATGCAGTTGCCCGCCAGCACAACAGTCACACTGCGCCTGGTGCTTGGCAGCGCGGCTTTTGGCGTTGGATGGGGAATCGCCGGGTTTTGCCCGGGCCCGGCGCTCGTGGCGCTTGGGGCTGGCTATCCGAAGGCGGTTGGCTTTGTGGCCGCCATGGTTGCGGGGATGGCGGTGTTCGAGATCGTCGAGCGGACAGCATCGGGCATGCGCCGCGCCTGAGCGCGGCAGCGCGCTGCGGGATGGATAGCGAAAAAGCCGCATATCGCGGCTTTTTCCATTTCAATGCATCGAACGTTCGGCCGAAGATCTAGCCGCTGAACGTCCCAAACGTCCTACTCCACTGTCACCGACTTCGCCAGGTTCCGCGGCTTGTCCACGTCAGTCCCCCGCGCGCATGCCGTGTGATACGCCAGCAACTGCAGCGGCACCACGTGCAGGATCGGCGACAGATCGCCATAGTGCTCGGGCATGCGGATCACCTGGATGCCATCCGTCGACTGGATGTGCGTGTCGCTGTCGGCGAACACATACAGGCGCCCGCCACGCGCACGGACTTCCTGGATGTTGGACTTCAGCTTTTCCAGCAGCGCGTCGTTCGGGGCGACGGTCACCACCGGCATGGCTTCGGTCACGAGCGCGAGTGGGCCATGCTTGAGTTCGCCGGCCGGGTAGGCCTCGGCGTGGATGTACGAGATTTCCTTGAGCTTGAGCGCGCCTTCGAGCGCGATCGGGTAATGCTTGCCGCGCCCCAGGAACAGCGCGTTCTCGCGGCGCGCAAATTCTTCCGACCACGCGATGATCTGCGGCTCGAGCGCCAGCACGCCATGCAGCGCGGCGGGCAGGTGGCGCAGGTTGGCCATGTCTTTCGCCTCGGCGTCTTCCGACAGGTGGCCGCGCACCTTGGCCAGCGCCAGCGTCAGCATGTACAGCGCGGCGAGCTGCGTGGTGAAGGCCTTGGTCGACGCCACGCCGATCTCGGTGCCGGCGCGCGTGAGGAAGCGCATCTCGGTCTCCCGCACCATGGCGCTGGTGGCCACGTTGCAGATCGACAGCGTGTGGGTATGGCCCAGCGCGCGCGCGTGGCGCAGCGCGGCCATGGTATCGGCAGTCTCGCCGGACTGCGAGATCACCACCACCAGCGCGCGCGGATTCGGCACGGTCTCGCGATAGCGGTATTCGCTGGCCACTTCGACCTGCGTCGGGATCCTGGCAATGCTTTCGAGCCAGTACTTGGCCGTGCAGCCCGAGTAGTAGCTGGTGCCGCAGGCCAGGATCAGCACGCTGTCGATCTCGGGGAAGACCTCGGCCGCGCGCTCGCCAAACAGCTCCGGCGAAATGCCGTCGATGCCCTCGAGCGTGTCGCCGAGCGCTCGCGGCTGCTCGAAGATTTCCTTCTGCATGAAATGGCGGTACGGGCCCAGGTCCACCGTGGCGGCGTGCGCTTCGACCACGCGTGCCTCGCGCTCGACCAGATGATCGTGGCCATCGCGGATGGTCACGCCTTCACGCGTGACTTCCACCACATCGCCCTCTTCCAGGTAGATGATGCGGTTGGCCGTGCCGGCCACGGCCAGCGCGTCGGAGGCCAGGAAAGCCTCGCCGTCGCCGAGCGCCACCACCAGCGGCGAGCCGGCGCGCGCGCCGACCACGCGCTCGGGCTGGTCCTTGGCGAACACGGCGATCGCATAGGCGCCATGCAGGCGCTTGGTCACGGCGCGCACCGACGCGAACAGGTCGCCGCGCGTGGCGCTGCTCGGGTAGCTGTAGGCCTGGTGGATCAGGTGGGCCACGACCTCGGTGTCGGTCTGCGACTCGAAGCCGTAGCCGGCCGCGCGCAGTTCCTCGCGCAGCGGCTCGTAGTTCTCGATGATGCCGTTGTGCACCAGCGCGATGGTCTCGCCGGACAGGTGCGGGTGGGCATTGACGGTGTCGGGCTTGCCATGCGTGGCCCAGCGCGTGTGCGCCACGCCCGTGGTGCCGGCCAGGCCCGAAGCCTGGGTCTGGGCGTCCAGATCCGCCACGCGCGATACCGTGCGCGCACGCTCGACGGAAGCATCGCGCACCACGGCTACGCCGCAGGAATCATAGCCACGGTATTCGAGGCGGCGCAGGCCTTCGATCAGGACCGGAACGATATTGCGCGTGGAAACCGCGCCGACGATGCCACACATGCTGGACTCCCGTGGTCGGCGCCGACACCGGCGCCCGTTTTCAATGACGGCAACGGCCATTGTGCCGCGCCGGTACGGCCGCAAGCGCTGCGGCCGCCGTGTTGTGTTGCCCCGTTGGCTACCGCGCGCGGTAGCCGTACTGCTTACGGCTTCGGCTGCTTGACCGGACGCTGCCAGGCGGCGATGGTCATCTGCTTGGCGCGGGACAGCGTCAGCTGGTCGGCCGGCGCTTCCTTGGTCAGCGTGGTGCCCGCACCGATGGTCGCGCCGCGGCGCACCGTCACCGGCGCCACCAGCTGCGTATCGGAGCCGATGAAGACATCGTCCTCGATCACCGTGCGGAACTTGTTCGCGCCGTCATAGTTGCAGGTGATGGTGCCAGCGCCAATATTCACGCGCGAGCCGACCGTGGCGTCGCCCACATAGGCCAGGTGATTGGCCTTGCTATGCGCCGCGACCTGCGAGTTCTTCACTTCGACGAAGTTGCCGATATGCACGTCCTCGCCCAGCTCGGTGCCCGGGCGCAGCCGCGCGTACGGGCCGATGCGGCCCTCCGCGCCGATCTTCGCGCTGTCGATATGGCAGAACGGCTGCACTTGCGCGCCGGCGTCGATGGTGGCATTGCGGATCACGCAGTTGGCGCCGATCTGCACGCCATCGCCCAGATGCACGCGGCCCTCGAACACACAGCCGACATCGATGCTGACATCGCGCCCGCAGGTCAGCTCGCCGCGCACGTCGATGCGCGCCGGGTCGGCCAGCGTCACGCCGGCTTCGAGCAGGCGCTGGGCCTGGTTGCGCTGGTGGATGCGCTCCACTTCGGCAAGCTGGACCTTGCTGTTGACGCCGAGCGTTTCCCACACCGCCGCGGGCTGGGCCGAGACGATCTCGACGCCATCGGCCGCCGCGCGCTCGACGGTATCGGTCAGGTAGTACTCGCCCTGGGCGTTGTCGTTGCGCAGCGTGGACAGCCAGCGACGCAGGTGGCCGGTCGGGCACACGATGATGCCGGTATTGATTTCGCGGATCGCGCGGACGGCTTCGCTGGCATCCTTCTGCTCGACGATCCGGACGATGCTGCCCGCGGCATCGCGCACGATGCGGCCGTATCCGCTCGGGTCCGGCATCTCCACTGTCAGGACGCCGAACCGGCTCTTGCCGGCGGCTTCGACCAGTGACTTCAACGTCGCCGCGGAGGTCAGCGGCACGTCGCCGTAGAGAACCAATGTGGGCTGGCTGTCGTCCAACTGAGGAAGTGCCTGCGCCACCGCATGTCCGGTGCCCAGCTGCTGGGGCTGCTCCGCAAAGGTGACGTCATCGGCGGCCACGGCCGCGCGCACATGTTCGGCACCGTGGCCGACCACGACCACCAGGCGCGAAGGGGACAGCGTACGTGCCGTGTCGATGACATGCGCAAGCAGGGGACGCCCGGCCACGGGGTGCAGCACCTTGGGCAAATCGGAGTGCATCCGCTTGCCCATGCCAGCGGCGAGAATGACGATGTTCACAAGGAGACCCTCTTGGTGCATGGTTCGGGAAAGCTATTCTTTAAGGCACCAGCCGGCAGTTTGGCCGCCGGCTTTCGTGAGCCCTGTGGTGGTGGCATCCGCCGTTCCTGGAGCCGCCAGAACCGTTGCCAGGACCGGGCTTGCGGGCAATCCGGCAACCCTGGCAAGATGCGCGGCGATTTTAACATGACGGTTTCTGCCCAATACGCCCCTGTTTCCGATTTTCACAATCGCTGGCTACGCCGAATATTGGCGATATTCGCGGCGGCCGTCCTGTGCGGATGCAGCGCGATGAAGACCGGCTACCAGCAGGGCGACCGCCTGGCTTATTGGTGGATCGACCATTATGTCGACGTCAGCGACGCGCAGGAGCCGCCCACGCGCGAGGCCATTGCGCGCTTCTTCGCGTGGCACCGGCAGTCCCAGCTTCCCGAGATCTCGACTTTGCTGACCCAGGCCCGGGACCAGGTCCGGCAACCGGTCAGCGCCTCGTCCATCGTGCAGTTCCAGGAATCGAGCCAGCGGCTGGCGCGGCAATCGTTCAACCAGGCCATGCCGGACGTCGCCGACCTGCTGCTTACGCTGACCCCGGCGCAGATCGACCGCATCGAAAAGAAGTTCGATGAGGGCAACACCAAGTACCGCAAGAAGTTCCTGAGCGGCAGTGCCCAGGACCGCGAGTCGGCGCGCTTCGACAAGGTGATGGACTACGCGAAGCTGATCTACGGAAGCTTCTCCGATGAGCAGGAAAAGGCAATCCATGCCGCCATGGGCCCGCTGATGCAGGGCGCCCAGGCGCGCTACGCGGAGCGCCTGCGCCGCCAGGAGGACTGGCTGGCGCTGGCGCGGCAGGTCCAGCAGACGCATCCGCCCAAGGCGCAGGTCATCGAGCTGCTGCGCCGCTACGCTGACCACTGGCAGCACCCGCCCGGCGAAACCCGCGCCGCCAGCCACGACGCCAACAACCAGGCTGGCGTGGCGCTGGTCGCGACCATTGCCAACCTGACCACGCCAGCGCAGAAGGCGCATGCCGTCGAACGCTTCCAGAAATGGATCGACGATACGCGCAGCCTGATTCGCGAGCGCCAGGGCAACACTGCGCAGGCGGCGAACCAGTAGCGATCGCCCGATGCCCCACGGCAAGACGCCCGCGTGATAACGCGGGCGTCTTGAGCGGGCGTCTTGAGCGGGCGTCGTGCGCGGGCGTCGTGTTTTCCGGCCGGCAGGCTTACTCGGCGCTGGCCTGTGGCGCGGCCGCGGGCACCTGCCCGGGGCGCTCGAAGCGCACGAACTCCATCCGGTTCTCCTCGCTGCTGCCGGCAAACACCAGCGGCTGCTGCGTGAACGTGGTTTCGCCGAACAGCGAAGCTTCATCCACCTTGGCCAGGCCCGTGGCCAGCCCGGTGAACGGGAACAGGTCGGTGTCGGCCAGGTGCGACGGCACCACGTTGCGCAGGGACGCGAAGATGTTGTCGATGCGGCCGGGGTTTTCGCGCTCCCAGCCCTGCAGCATCTCGCTGACCTTCTTGCGCTGCAGGTTTTCCTGCGAGCCGCACAGGTTGCACGGGATGATCGGGAATTCCATCGCGCGCGCATACGCGGCGATGTCCTTCTCCGCGCAATACGCCAGCGGCCGGATCACGACGTGCGCGCCATCATCCGTCGCCAGCTTCGGCGGCATGGCCTTCATCTTGCCGCCGAAGAACATGTTCAGGAAGAAGGTGTTGACGATATCGTCGCGGTGGTGGCCCAGCGCGATCTTGTTGGCGCCAAGCTCCTTGGCCGTGCGGTAGATCACCCCGCGGCGCAGGCGCGAGCACAGCGAACAGGTGGTCTTGCCCTCGGGCACCTTCTCCTTGACGATCGAGTAGGTATCGGCCTCGACAATCACATATTCCACGCCGGTTGTCTTCAGGTACTCCGGCAGCACATGCTCGGGAAAACCGGGCTGCTTCTGGTCCAGGTTCATCGCGATCAGCTTGAACTTGATGGGCGCGCGCTTCTGCAGCGCCATCAGGACCGACAGCATGGTGTACGAGTCCTTGCCGCCACTCATGCAGACCAGCACGGTGTCCCCGTCCTCGATCATGCCGAAGTCGCCGATGGCCTTGCCGGTTTGCGATTGCAGCCTCGTCTCGAGGCGGTAGAAGTTATTGGAGTGGGTCATGAGGCATACCGGATCGTTGCGGCCGCCCGGATGAAATGGCCGGACGGCTCGGAAGGGGCGAGATTTTACCCGGGACCGATCAGTCCTGCTTGATGTGGAAGACTTCCACGCCCACCGAATCGCAATCCGGGTAGACGTCCGGCTTCTCGGTGGAGACGCGTACGGCGCGCACCTTCGGGTGCTTGAGCATGGCGCGGGCCACGTCGTCGCACAGCGTTTCCTGCAGGTGCACATGACCGAGCGCCATGCGCTGGGCCACGGTGTTGCGCATGAAATCGTAGTCGACGACCTCTTCGAGCTTGTCGGCCTGCGGCGTGCTGGCGGCCAGCGGCACGAACAGGTCGATATTGATCAGCACGCGCTGCTCGCCCTTCTTTTCGAATTCGTGCACGCCGATATTGATCTGGACTTCATAGTTGCGCAGGAACATGCGGCGGCAGTCTTGCAGGCTGGGATGGGTAAGGGCGGCGAGCATGGTCATGGCAAGCGGGGAAAGGTAATTCGGGAAGGGGTCTGGCCTGCCGCGCCCGGAAGACGGCGCGGCACGCGGGTCACATCATTCGGTCAGGAACATCACGTCACGCGACAGCGGCATCAGGTGCTGGCCGCCGTCGACGTACAGCGTGGTGCCGGTTACGGCGTTGGCGCGCGCCAGGTAGGCCACGGCCTGGGCAATGTCTTCCGGCGTGGACGACTTGCCCAGCGGCGTGACGCGGTGCGCGCGGCGGAAGCTCTGCTCCGACTGCTCGCCCGACACCAGCGTGATGCCGGGTGCTACGCCCACCACCCGCAGCCGCGGCGCAAACGCTTGCGCCAGCTGCACGGTTGCAGTCTGCAGCGCGGCCTTGGACAGCGTGTACGACAGGAAATCCGGGTTCAGGTTATCCAGCTTCTGGTCGAGCAGGTTGATCACCACACCGCGCGGATCGGCTGCGCCCGTGTCGGCGCTCAGTGCCTTGTACATCTCGCGCGCCAGCAGCAAGGGCGCCGCCACGTTGGTCCGCATATGCGTGTCCAGCGACGCATACGAAAAGCTCGTGGCCACGTCGTACTGGAACAGCGAAGCGTTGTTGACCAGGCAGGTCGGCACGCCAAGCTCGGCCGTGCAGGCGGCGATCAGCGTCGCGGTGGAGGCTTCGTCGGCCAGGTCGGCCTGCAGCACCGCGGCACGGCGGCCGAGGGCGCGGATGTTGACGGCCAGTGCCTCGGCCTCGTCGCGCGAGCGATGGCAGTGCACGGCCACGTCCCAGCCTTGTCCGGCCAGTTCGAGCGCAATGGCGCGGCCAAGCCGGCGCGCGCCGCCGGTGACGATGGCCACGCCGCGCGCCGCGGCGGCTTGCGTCTGGGCCGGCTGCATCTGGGCCGACAAGCCGGCAGGTTGATTCGATTCGGGCATTGCTACAATCGAGGCATGCAGAAAGCCGTTAGTTTACCCCTTCCCTCCGCCGATGCGCTGGCCGCCTCCGACTCGCTGGCCACGCTGATCGGCGAAACCATCGATGCGGCCGGTGGCTGGATCGGCTTCGACCGCTACATGTCGCTCGCGCTGTACGCGCCCGGGCTGGGCTACTACAGCGGCGGCGCCGCCAAGTTCGGGCGGGATATGCGCGACGGCAGCGATTTCATCACCGCGCCGGAACTGAGCCCGTTCTTCGCCCGCACGCTGGCGCGCCAGTTCGCGCCGCTGCTGGCGCAAGGCCTGCCGCGCCTGCTCGAATTCGGTGCCGGAACCGGCCGCCTGGCGGCTGACCTGCTGCTAGCGCTGGAACAGGAAGGGCAACTGCCCGAGTCCTACGGCATCGTCGAGCTGTCCGGCGAACTGCGCGCCCGCCAGCAGGACACGTTGTCGCAGCGCGCACCGCACCTGGCCGCGCGCGTGCAGTGGCTGGACACGCTGCCCGAGCGCTTCGAGGGCATCATCGTCGGCAATGAAGTGCTGGACGCCATGCCGGTGCGCCTGTTCGCGCGCACGGCCGGCCGCTGGCATGAACGCGGCGTGGCCCGCTCCGTCCCGGGCGATGACAGCACCGCAGCGCATGCCTTCACGTTCGAAGACCGCCTGGTTCCGGCCCATGCCATTCCCGATGCGCTGCACGCCATGCCTGGCGACCATGACATCGTCACCGAGACCCATGCCGAGGCCGATGGCTTTGCCCGTGCAGTAGGTGCGATGCTGACGCGCGGGGCCGCGTTCTTCATCGACTACGGCTTCCCGTCCGGCGAGTATTACCACCCGCAGCGCAGCGGCGGCACGCTGATGTGCCATTACCGCCATCACGCGCATCCCGATCCGTTCCTGTACCCGGGGCTGCAGGACATCACGGCGCACGTCAACTTCAGCGGCATTGCGCATGCCGCCGTCGATGCCGGCCTGGACGTGTCGGGTTTCACCTCGCAGGCGCGCTTCCTGATGAATGCCGGCATCACCGACCTGCTGATGACGCTGGACCCGTCCGATACGCGCGCTTTCCTGCCCGCCGCCAATGCGGTGCAGAAGCTCCTGTCCGAAGCCGAGATGGGAGAGCTGTTCAAGGTGATCGCGCTGACCCGCGGCCTGGATGGCAGTGAACCGCTCGCCGGCTTTGCGCGCGGCGACCGCTGCCACACGCTCTGAGCCGCTGCCGCCATGCTGCGCTGGACCCTCACCATCTTCCTGTGCGTGGTCGTGCTGTCGGCCGCCCTGCCCTGGCTGCAGAAGCTCGGCATCGGCCGGCTGCCCGGTGACGTGCGCTTCCGCCTGTTCGGGCGCGAGTACATGCTGCCGTTCGCCTCGACGATCCTGCTGTCGCTGCTTGCGCTAGTGATCGGGAAACTGATCTAGGCGAGCCTCGACGGCCTGCACGCGCGCCGCGTGCACACGTTCCCGGATCTGGCTGACGTCATCGGCCGACGCCTTGGCGATGGCACCGGCGTCGACGCCGGTGGCTGCGTCCAGCGCGGCCAGCAACCGTGCACGCTGCGGGTAGGTGTCCGACTCGAAGCCCTTGCGCCCGCGCTTGTCCGCCTCGCACGCAAGCAGCGCATCGGCAAAGCGGCCGGGCTTGCGCAGGGCATCGCAGCGTTCCAGCAGCCGTGTAATCGCGGCAGCGCCAAATGCCATGCAGCGGTGGATATTGCCATGCTCGCGCGCCACCACCACCGCCAGGTCGCGGCAGTCGTTGGGCACGCGCAGGCGCTTGCAGACGTCTTCGAGCAGCTCGACACTGCGGCCTTCGTGGCCCAGATGGCGCGGCAGCACGTCTTCGGGCGTGGTCCCCTTGCCCAGGTCATGGACCAGCGCGGCGAAACGCACGGCAAGCGGCGCATGCATGGCCGCGGCGCAGTCGATCACCATCATCACATGGACGCCGGTATCGACTTCGGGATGGTAGTCGGCACGCTGCGGCACGCCCCACAGCCGCTCCAGCTCGGGCAGCAGGCGCACGAGCGCGCCGCACTGGCGCAGCACCTCGAACATGCGCGACGGACGCGCCTCCATCAGTCCGCGTGCAAGCTCCTGCCACACGCGCTCGGCCACCAGCGCGTCGACCTCGCCGGCATCCACCATCCTGCGCATCAGCGCCACGGTCTCGGGCGCGACGGTGAAGTCATGGAAGCGCGCGGCAAAGCGCGCCACGCGCAGGATGCGCACCGGGTCCTCGGCGAACGCATCGGAGACATGGCGGAACTGCCGCGTGGCCAGGTCTTGCTGGCCGCCGTGCGGATCGATGACGGGGCCGACCAGGTTGCCGTCGGCGTCCACCGCGCGCGCCATGGCGTTGATGGTCAGGTCGCGCCGGACCAGGTCGTCATCGAGCGTGACATCGGGCTCGCAATAGAACGCAAAGCCCTTGTAGCCCAAGGCGGTCTTGCGCTCGGTGCGCGCCAGCGCGTATTCCTCTTTCGTGCGCGGATGCAGGAAAACCGGGAAGTCCTTGCCGACCGGCTTGTAGCCGGCGGCTTCCATCTCGGCCGGGGTGGCCCCGACCACGACATAGTCGCGGTCCTGGCTGGGCTTGCCCAGCAATTCGTCGCGGATGGCACCGCCGACGGCGTACACCTGCATGGTCTTGTCTCGCTATGGCGCGCCGCCGCGCGGCGCTCAGTGGCCGATGATAATCGCATCGCCCCGGTCGGGCGCGAGGCGATACGGCTCGTCATCCGCCAGGAAATCGCGCTCTTCGCGCGCGCCGGCGATCCATTCCTGCATGGCCGGCAACTCCAGGATGAAGTCCGCATACGCCTTGGCCGCATCGGGAAGGTGGATGCCGTACGTAGCGAAGCGGCTGACCACCGGCGCGAAATACGCGTCGGCGATCGTAAAGGTCCCGAACAGGAACGGCCCCGCATCGCCATGGCGCGCGCGCAGGTCGGTCCAGATCTGCGCGATCCGGTCCACGTCGCGCTGGACCGCTACGTTCCAGCCGCGGCCGGGCAGCACCGCCGTCGTGTTCATTGGCAACTGGCTGCGCAGGTTGGTGAAGCCGGCGTGCATTTCGGCGCAGACCGAGCGGGCATAGGCACGCTCGGCGCGGCCGGCGGGCCAGAGCGTCTTTTCGGGGAAGCGCTCGGCCAGGTATTCGGCGATCGACAGCGTGTCCCACACCGAAATGTCGCCGTCCACCAGCACCGGCACCTTGCCGGCCGGGGAATACTGCGCGATCTCGGCGGCGAAGCTGCCGACGAACAGGCGTACCTGCACTTCTTCGAAATCAATGCCGGCATGGCGCATCAGCAGCCAGGGGCGCAGCGACCAGGACGAGTAATTCTTGTTGCCGATGACGAGCTTCATCGCGGAATCCTTGGGGGCGGGATGGGGGAAGGTCGCCGGACAGCATGCAACATTCCTGCCCGGAAACCAGCGCGCCCGCATGCAGCCGGCGTGCGCGCCGAGCCCGTCATTCTGCCAGCGCCATGATCGGCCTCAAAGTGAAAAGCGCTCGCAACCGCTGTGAATCCCGGTCACAAGCGCCCGCACGCGTTACCGATGTACGCTTGCCCGCATGGCCGTGAGCTGCGCATCCCGGTTGCGGCCGGACAGCACGTCGGTCATCACGGCTTCCAGCCCGACCGGCTGCAGGCCCAGTTCGCCGGCCATGGGTCCGTGCAACACGTTGTCGAGCTGCATCGAATCGAGGTTGTCGCGCGACAGCATCGTTTCGCCTGGCATGTGCTCCATCACCGCGGCCTGCACGCGCGCCAGCGCGTCGGGCAGCGCAATCACCGGGCGCGGGTGGCCCGACGCCCGGCCGGCAAAACGCACCAGTTCTTCCAGCGTGTACACCTGCGGGCCGCCCAGGTCATAGCCCCGTCCGATGGTCGCGGGCGTGACCATGGCGTTGACGATGGCCTGCACCACGTCCTGCACGTAGATCGGCTGGAAGCGCGCATGCGCGCAGGCCAGCGGCACCACGGGGGCCATCTCCTGCAAATGGGCGAACAGGTTGAGGAAGTGATCGTCGGGGCCGAACACCACGGAGGGCCGCAGGATGGTCCAGTCCAGGCCGCTGCTGCGCACGATGCGTTCACCGTCGCCCTTGCTGCGCAGGTACATCGACGGGCCAGTGCTGTCGGCGCCGAGCGCGCTGATATGCACCAGGCGCCGGACGCCGGTACTCAGGCACGAGGCCACGACCTGCCTCACCATCTCCACGTGGGCCGCGGCAAATTCGGAACCATAGGGATCGCCGCGCTCGCCGTGCAGCACGCCGACGAGGTTGACGACGATGCCGTCCGTGCCGAGCGGGCCTATCGCATCGTCGAGCGCCGCGTTGTCGGCCAGCCCCAGTTCCGCGACCTCGACACGCGGCAGCAGCAGCAGGTGCTGCGCATGCTCCACGTTGCGGGCGCCGATCACGATGCGGTCGGGCGCAATGGGGGAATCAGGATTGGAGCCGGGCTCGAGCGGCGCGCCGGAGGCCGAGGCGGCGCCCGCCAGCCGGGAAGCGAGATGACTGCCGATGAATCCGGCGCCGCCGACGATGAGGACATTGCTGGACTGCATGGATGCCTCCGTGCGAATAGAACGGCACGCGGCGGCAGGCCAGTCATGGCACGGGCCCCGCTGAAGCGGGGCGCGCTCCCGGTCAGGGAAGGCTAGTGGTGGTCACCGCCGACGGTGCAACCTGGCCCAGGCGATACTTCAGCGACTGGGGCTGGCCGCTCATCAATGCAGCATAGTACGTAGCGTTGGAAAGCACATTCTTCACGTACGTACGCGTTTCGTTGAACGGAATGGTCTCGGCGAAAATCGCGCCTTCGACCGGGCGCGACAGCGTGCTGCGCCAGGCCTTGGGCCGTCCCGGCCCGGCGTTGTAGGCCGCCGACGCCAGCGTCCAGGAGCTGTCCAGGTCCGTCAGCACCATGCTCAGGTAGTTGGTGCCAAGCACGATGTTGATGTTGGGATCCCCCATCATCGACGGCGAGAAGTCCGCCATGCCGATCTTGCGCGCGACGTACTTGGCCGTGGCCGGCATCACCTGCATCAGGCCATGCGCACCGGCCGACGAGCGCGCGCTCATGATGAAGCGCGATTCCTGGCGAATCAGGCCATAGGCCCACGCCATGTCGAGGCCGACGTCGTCGGTGGCCCGCTGCATGAGGTCGCGGTAGGGCATCGGGAAGCGCAGCGAGAAATCATGCTCGGCGCGCGTGCGGTCCGCGGTATTGACGGTGCGGTCCAGCAGCTCGATCCGCCGCGCATACTCGGCCGCGGCCAGCAGCTCGCGGTCGTTCATGCCGCGCAGTTCCCAGTTCCATTCACGGGTGCCCTCGAAGCGCAGGTTCAGGTTGTAGAACTTCTGCGCGCGCTGGAAGCCGGCGCGGCTGCGCATGGCCATGGCTTCGGCATCGGTCACGGTGGTGCGCACCGGCAGCGTGATGCGGTTGCCCAGCTCTTCGGTGGCCAGCTGGCCGTAGAAGTTGAACTGGCCTGCGATCTGCTGGAACTGCTGCTGGGCCTCGGCATCGCGGCCATCGGCCTTCAGCGAGCGGCCGTACCAGTAGGTCCAGGCCGGATCCTTGGCGCGCAGCTGGGGACGCATCATCTCGATGGCCTGCCGCACCTGCTTCCAGTCGCCCTGGCGCAGCGCCGCACGCACGCGCCATTCCTGGGTTTCGTCAGACAACCACTGGTTGCCGCCCAGGTCCATCTGGCGGCGGTAGTAGCCGGCGGCATCCGGCAAAAGCTTCTTGGCGGCATACTGCCCCACCACGCCCCACGCCGCGCCCTGTTCGTCGCGCGACAGGCTGCCGGCGCTGGCCGTCAGGTAGGCCGCGGCCTGCGACGGGTCATTGCGCGCCATCTTGACGATGGTGGCCAGCATGTCGCTGTCCATGCGCGCATCGGGCACCGTGGCCGCGATCCTGGCGGCCAACGAAACCAGGTTCTGTTCCAGCGCCTGGCGCGTCTGGAAGGCAACGTCGCTGCGCTGGATCTGCTGGCTCTGCACCAGGTAGCCGATCAGGTCGACGCAGCCTTCGCCGTAGTAGCGCACATCGCTCAGCACGTTGCGCGTATCGGCCGCCACGTTCTGGCCCTTGAGCGCGCGCGACAGCAGCGCGTAGCACTCGACCTGCGTGTCGTCCTTGAGCACGAACTGCGGGTACTCCGCGTCGAAATTGGCCCAGTCGCGCTTCTTGCCCAGCACCAGCAGCCAGTCGTTGCGCATGCGGTCGGCAATGGCTTCGCCCTTGTAGCGCTGCAGGAAGGCGCGGACCTGGTCATCAGGTGCATCGATGCGGGCCAGGCCGCTGCCGTCGAACATCTGCGGCTTGATGCGGAAGTACTCGACGTATGACGGAATCGGATAGTCCACCAGCGTCGCGGAGATCGCATAGGCGCGGTCCGCGTCGTTCTTGCGGGCCGCATCGCGCAGCGCGGTGAAGGCGTCATCCGGGTCGGTCGGAATGGCCGGCGGCTGGGGCGCGCGCACGACCGGTTGCTGCGGGCGCTTTTGCGCCAGCACGGGGGTGGCAAGCAAGGCACACGCCACGGCGACCCATGCGGCCCGGCCGGCACGCCGCAGATATACTCCCTTCAGCATTCTTTGCTTCCTTGTTGTTGACGCCGCGCCGCGCCGCCCATGCCGGGAACATCGCCCCGCATCCGCGCAGCCGCCGTCAGTGTTGGTTTGTTCGCAGACATTATCCCACGCCATGTCAGCCGCTCATCCGCCTTCGCCGCCACCCGGCACCGGCGCGGAAGAAGACCGCCGCGCCCTGCGCACGCGCCTGCTCGCGCAGCGCGCCGCCGTTTCCGACCGCGCCAGCGCCGAAACCCGCATTGCCGCCAGCTTGCTGCCGCTGCTTGAACGGCTGGCGATCCGCTGCCTCGGTTTTTACTGGCCCATCCAGCAGGAATTCGACGCGCGCGCCGTCGTGGCCCGGTGGCTCGCCGCGGACGCCAGCCGCCATGCCGCGCTGCCCGCGGTCAGCCGTCCCGGCGTGCCGCTCGACTTCCATCTCTGGACCCCGCAGACCGCGATGACCAAGGGGCACTACGGCATTCCGGTACCGGACGGCACCGACGCAGCCCAGCCCGATGCCTTGCTGATTCCTTGTGTCGGTTTCAGCGCCGACAAGTTCCGTCTCGGTTACGGCGGCGGCTTCTACGACCGCACGCTGGCCGCCATGCCGACGCCGCCGGTCGCCATCGGCATCGGCTTCGAGGCCTGCCGCATCGCCCTGCAGGCCCGGGAACATGATTTGCCGATGGACTGGATCGTCAGCGAAGCGGGCGTGTTCTGACGCCAGCACTAACGGTGAAACAGCGCGACGCTTTAGGACTCAGTTGGCCTGCACCAGCTCGTCCACGAGCATGCGCATGCAGCGCCAGTGCGAGCCTTCCCAGAACACGCGGCGGCACTGATCGCAGGTGACGAAGCGCTCATGGCGCTCCAGCACCGCCGGCGGCACGCGCCCCGCCACGGCCTCGCGCGCGACGTGCTGCAGCGGTACGTTGCAATCGAGGCAGAGCGAAAACGGCCGCGCGCTGCGGGCCAGGTCGAGCCGGCTGAAGATCTCGCGCACCTGCGGCGTGGACTTGATCGCGCGCACGTAGCAGCCGTGCGTGATGCCACGGCGCTTGAGCAGCTCCCGGTCGCGCGTCAGCACGACACGGCCTTCCTGTGCGGCGATACGCTCGATCTCGCTGTCTTCGAAGTGGTTGTCGTAGAGCGTGTCGAAGCCCATCATGCGCAGCAGATGCGCCAGGCCACCCAGATGGGCGTCGGCCACGAAGCGCAGGATCCGCAGGGGGTGCGCGCGGACCCGCAGCAGCGGTGAGACATCGAGGCATTCGAACTTGGGATAGACCGAGACGCGGTCGCCATCGCGAAGGATCCGGTCAAACCCGGACGACTCACCGTTGACCAGGATGAGTTCGACCTCGGTATGCGGCACGCCCAGTGCCTCGATCATATGCTTGACCGTGGCGGCGCGTGCGCATGGGCAGGACAGGTCACGCCCGCGCTGGTCCGGCGCTAGGAAGTCGTTCAGCTCTTCGTAAAAGCGGAAGGTGGCGGTGACCATGACACCGAGTATGACACCGATGGCACCGTGTCGGCACTCAGCCCTTCTGGTTCGCCAGGCGCAACGCCGCCTCCACCGCCATCTGCGCCCATGGCGTCATCGACGCCGGCGATTCCAGGCATTCCGGCGGCATGGCCAGGTAGTGGCGCAACGTCACCTCGCCCCTTGACGAGGCATAGCGGAACGCATGGCTGCCCTGCGCTTCGAAGCGCGCCAGGGTCTTGTCGTCGGCCTTGAGATAGCACTGCCCGCCGCTGACCAGCGCGAACATCAGCCCGTCGTAGAACAGGCCGTGCCCACCGAACATGCGGCGCGCGGAGATCGCGCCGATGCGCGCCGCCAGCGGCCCCATCAGTTCGAGCAGGTGCTCGATGAAGGGATCGGGTCGGCGCGCGGCCACGCTCAGAGCTTCAGGCGCTGCCAGATCGCCTTGGTGGCGCCGGCCGCGTTGAGCGTATAGAAATGCAGGCCCGGCACGCCGCCCGCCAGCAGCCGTTCGCACAGCGCCGTGACGACGTCCAGGCCGAACGCGCGGATCGACTCGCGGTCGTCGCCGAAGCCTTCGAGCCGCTTGGCCACCCAGCGCGGCACTTCGGAGCCGCACATCTCGGAGAAGCGCATCAGCTGCGAGTAGTTCGTGATCGGCATGATGCCCGGCACGATCGGCACGTCCACGCCCATCGCGCGCGCATCGTCGACGAAGCGGAAGTACGCGTCGGCGTTGAAGAAATATTGCGTGATGGCGGAGTTGGCGCCGGCCTTCACCTTGCGCACGAAGTTCTCCAGGTCATGGCGCGGCGACTTGGCCTGCGGATGGTATTCCGGGTAGGCCGCCACTTCGATCTGGAACCAGTCGCCGGTCTCGGCGCGAATGAACTCCACCAGCTCGTTGGCGTAGCGGAATTCGCCGATCTCGCCCATGCCTGACGGCATGTCGCCGCGCAGCGCGACGATATGGCGGATGCCGCCGTCGCGGTACTGCTGCAGGATGGCGCGGATGCTCTCGCGCGAGGACCCGACGCACGACAGGTGCGGCGCGGCCTCGATGCCTTCGCGCTGGATTTCCAGCACGGTGTCGAGCGTTCCCTGCTGCGTGGTGCCGCCGGCGCCGAACGTCACCGAGATGTACTTCGGGTTGAGCGGAGCGAGCTGCGCGCGCGTGTTGCGCAGCTTCTCGGCGCCCTCCGCCGTCTTGGGCGGGAAGAATTCAAAGCTGTAGTAGCGGTCTTGCATGATAGTGGCGCGCCGCGTTGGCACGGCGCGCTTGATAGGACCCGCGAGGACCCGCGGCAGTGCGTGGCCGTCAGGCCGCGCGTTCGCCCAGCAGCAGGCTGGACAGCAGCCACGAGATCACGCTGTACAGGATGGAGCCCAGCAGGGCCGCCCCGAAACCGCCGACCGAGAAGCCCGACAGCAGGTTGCCGACGAACAGGAACAGCAGCGCGTTGATCACGAAGATGAAGAGCCCGAGCGTCAGCACCGTCACCGGCAGCGTCAGGATCACCAGGATCGGCCGGATCAGCGTATTGACCAGGCCCAGCACCAGCGCGGCCAGCATCGCCGAGCCAAAGCTCTTCAGATGGATCGACGGCAGGATGTACGGCAGCACGAACAGCGACACGGCGTTGATGATCCAGACGATCAGCAGTCTCATGACGGCTCCTTGAAAGCGGTTTTTCCCCTCTCCCGCAAGCGGCAGAGGGGCCTTCACTTCAGTTCAATAACGGTAGTGATCAGCCTTGTACGGACCTTGCTTCTGCACGCCGATGTAGGCCGCCTGCTGCTCGGTCAGTTCCGTCAGCTGCGCGTTCAGCTTCTTGAGCTGCAGGCGGGCGACCTTCTCGTCCAGGTGCTTGGGCAGCGTGTAGACGCCCACCGGGTACTTGCCGCTGTCGCGTTCCTGCCAGAGTTCGATCTGCGCGATGGTCTGGTTGGCGAATGAGCTGCTCATCACGTACGACGGGTGCCCCGTGGCGCAGCCCAGGTTCACCAGGCGGCCCTTGGCCAGGATGATCAGCTTCTTGCCGTCGGGGAACTTGACGTGATCGACCTGCGGCTTGATCTCGTCCCATTCGTACTTCTCGATCGAAGCGATGTCGATCTCGTTGTCGAAGTGGCCGATATTGCAGACGATGGCCTGGTCCTTCATCTTGGCCATGTGGTCATGCGTGATGACGTGGTAGTTGCCGGTGCAGGTGACGAAGATATCGCCGTGCTCGGCGGCGTAGTCCATGGTGACCACGCGGTAGCCTTCCATCGCGGCCTGCAGTGCGCAGATCGGGTCGATTTCGGTGACCCACACCTGTGCCGACAGCGCACGCAGTGCTTGTGCGCTGCCCTTGCCCACGTCGCCGTAGCCTGCGACCACGGCAACCTTGCCGGCGATCATCACGTCGGTGGCGCGCTTGATGCCGTCCACCAGCGATTCGCGGCAGCCGTACAGGTTGTCGAACTTGCTCTTGGTGACCGAGTCGTTGACGTTGATGGCCGGGAACTTCAGGTCGCCCTTCTGCGCCATCTGGTACAGGCGGTGCACGCCGGTGGTGGTTTCCTCGGTCACGCCGCGGATGGCGGCCAGGTTGCGGCTATACCAGCTCGGGTCCCTGGCCAGCTTTTCCTTGATCGCGGCGAACAGGAAGGTCTCTTCCTCGCTGCCCGGATTGGCGATCAGCGAAGCGTCCTTCTCGGCCTTGGCGCCCAGGTGCAGCAGCAGCGTGGCATCGCCGCCGTCGTCCAGGATCATGTTCGGGGTGCCGCCGTCGGCCCAGTCGAAGATGCGGTGCGTGAAGTCCCAGTACTCCTTCAGCGACTCGCCCTTGAACGCGAACACGGGAGTGCCGCCCGCGGCAATCGCGGCGGCGGCGTGGTCCTGCGTCGAGAAGATGTTGCACGAAGCCCAGCGCACATCGGCGCCCAGTGCCGCCAGCGTCTCGATCAGCACGGCCGTCTGGATCGTCATGTGCAGCGAACCGGCGATGCGCGCGCCCTTGAGCGGCTGCGCGGCGGCGAATTCGTCGCGGATCGCCATCAGGCCAGGCATTTCGGTTTCGGCGATGGCGATTTCCTTGCGGCCCCAGCCGGCCAGGCCGATGTCGGCCACGAGGTAATCTTGCTTGAGGTCGGTCACAGCGTTCATGTTTCACTCCGGTGAAGAGTGGGACGACGGTGACGGGCGGGAAATCAGGCCGCGCTTCACACGGGCATGAGACGCGATGCGTAACATGTGTGAAGCGGGCGGATAGGTCGACTCGCCACCGTGCGAACCACGGATCAGCGAGCGCCGTTTGAGACAGTCCGAGCCTGGCGGAGGGCATGTTACGCCACGATCCGTTGCAACGCTCCTCGGAGTGGCGGTATTGTAGCCTGCCGGCGTGAACCCGTGCAAAATGCCGCCGGCTTTTTTCCGCTCACCTCTTTCACATGACCCCGACACCACCCCGCACCCTCACCATCGCAGGCTCCGACTCGGGCGGCGGCGCCGGCATCCAGGCCGACCTCAAGACCTTCTCCGCGCTGGGCTGCTTCGGCATGAGCGCCATCACCGCCATCACCGCGCAGAATACGCTCGGCGTCACCGGCGTGCATGCGATTCCCGCCGACATGGTGGCGGCGCAGATCGACGCGGTGGCCAGCGACATCGGCGTCGATGCGGCCAAGACCGGCATGCTGGGCACCGCGGCCATCGTCGAGGCCGTGGCCGCGGCGGCGGACCGCCACGGCATCCGCAAGCTGGTGGTCGACCCGGTGATGATCTCCACCTCCGGCGCTACGCTCTCCGATGACGCCACCAGCCAGGCCATGGTGCGCCTGCTGTTCCCGCGTGCGGTGCTGGTGACGCCCAACCTGCCCGAGGCCTCCTACCTGCTCGGCCGCACGATCACGCGCCGCGCCGACATGGAGCAAGCCGCCGCCGACCTCATCGCGATGGGCTGTCCCGCCGTGCTGCTCAAGGGCGGCCACCTCGACGACGATGGCCCCGCCAGCGCGAGCGGTGCGCTGGACGACCTGCTGATGCTGGCCGACGGCACCGTACGCGTATTCACGCACCCTCGCATCGACACGAAGAACCTGCACGGCACCGGCTGCACGCTGGCTGCCGCCATCGCTGCGCAACTGGCGCGTGGCGACACACTGGAAGACGCGGCGGGCAAGGGGCTGGACTATGTGGCGCAGGCGATTGCCGCCGGCGCTGGACTGAGACTGGGTGCGGGCAACGGCCCGCTCAACCACGCCTTCGCACCGCGCGTGCTGGGCTGAACGGAGACGATATGCAGCCACTGAACGACATCGACCTGCGCGAAGACTCCGCTGCCGCGCGCTACGTCAAGGAAGAGCAGGTACAGGTGATGTTCGCCGCGAAAGCCGGCGAACTGGAGAGCCGCGAAGGCCCCAACCGCTACCGCGTCGGCGATGCCATTGTCACCGGCGCGACCGGCGACCGCTGGGTCGTCTCGCGCGAGCGCTTTGATCCGAAGTACGTGGCCCTGGAGCCCTCGGCACACGGCGAGGACGGCCCTTACCGCAACAAGCCGGTGCCCGTGCTGGCCCGGCGCATGGAAGAGGCCTTCAGCATCGCCCGCTCCGACGGCGGCGATGTACTGCACGGCAAGCCGGGCGACTGGCTGATGCAATACGCGCCAGGCGACTACGGCATCACCGAGCAGGCGCGTTTTGCAGCGGTGTACCGCCGCCTGCCGGACTGAATCAGTTGCCGCCGCTGGACAGCGGCACCAGCTTGAACGCGGCGCGTGCGACGCACACCACCGTGCCCGAGGCGTCCTTGACCTCGCCCTCGCAGAAGGCGATGCGGGCGCCCCGGCGCATGCAGCGGGCTTCGAGCGTCAGCTCGCCCCGCGCCGCAGCCAGGAAATGTGTGGACATATCGATCGTGATCACACCCGTTTCAGTGGGGGCGTGCGACCGCGCCGCACCGCTCAGCGTGAAGTCCAGCGTTGCCATCAGCGTACCGCCGTGCACGTCGCCGCGGCTGTTCACGAGCTGCGGGTGCGCCGGCAGGCGCGTGCGGCAATAGTCCGCTTCGATCAGCTCCGGCTGCAGGCCGAAATAGCGCATCAGCGGGACGTCGATGCCGAAGTAGGGCTTCTCGGGCGAGCCGGGAGCGGCGGGGACGATTTCGATCGGGCTGGACATATGGAGGAGGGAAACGCGACGGTTAGCGGCAAATGCTGCCCGACATGATAGCGGCGGGGTCAGGTTCGGTTCCCGCGGCTGGGCGAATGTCGCACAAATGTTGGGGATGAAGGAGTCTCTGCTTGAGATGAGCGCAGTGTGCTTGCCAAGCGCTGCTGTTTCGCCGGCGTAGCCGGCGGAACAGCAGCGCCCGCCAAGCACGACGGCCCAAACAAGCGACTCAACGCTCAAAACAACGCCTTCAACTCCCCCACCGCCGCCGCGACATCATCCGCCTCGGTAATTGCCCGCACCACGGCGGCGCTGCCAACGCCAACGGCCAGCACTTCGCGCATGTTGGAAACATTGACGCCCCCGATACCCACCAGCGAAGGAATCACCGGCTGCATCAGCTTCACATATGCCTGGAAGCGCCCCATCCCTTGCGGCGCCGTCGGCATGACCTTGGTGGTAGTCGGGAAGATTGCGCCGAGCGCGAGATAGCTCGGCCGGATCGCCGCGACGCGCACCATCTCCGCATAGCCGTGCGTGGACACGCCCAAACGCAGGCCTGAGGCCCGCAGGGCATCGAGATCGGCCTCGTCCAAGTCTTCCTGGCCAAGGTGGATGCCATAGATACCGCTGTCGCCACCGCTGGCGGCATGCAGTTCAACAGCAACCCGCCAGTGGTCATTGATAAACAACCGCGACTGCGACCCCTTCGCGGCCTGCGCTGCACGCTCGACTTCCGCACGTACAGCGGCAGGATCCTCCGACTTGAAACGCAACTGCACCGTGGGCACGCCCAGCGGCACCAGCTTCTCGATCCATTCTGCGCTGGGCACCACGGCGTAAAGGCCGAGCGCCGGCGGGCACGGCGCAAAAGCCGGCACGGTGGCTTCCGGCGCCACCAGCGCGGCATGGCGCACACGCGGGAAGCGATCGAACTCCGTCGGCCATTCGGCCGAGCCCGGACGCCACGCACGTGCCAGGCACAGCGCGTCATGCGCGGGGAAATGCAGCGACAGGCTGGCGAGCAGCACCGCGACGAATGCCGGCGAGTGCGCATGGTCATCATCCGCGCGAGCGCAAAGTACCCACGTGCCCATCGGCGAACGCACGGTGTCGATCCATTGGCCGCCTTCGCGATCGGTCTCGATCAGCGTTGCGCCGGCCGCGGCCACGCGTGCGATCACGTCGGCATCGGCTTCGCCATCCGACAACAGCACGTCGTGCGCGCCAGGGCTGGCGGGCGCGTCGGCGAGTCGCCATGCCTGCCACGGGTGATCGGACACGCCAAAGGTTTCGCCGTAGTGCTCCAGCACGGCCTGGCGCAGCGGGCCGTCGCTGGCGGCATGGATCGCGTGGCGGGTCATGCGCGATGCTCCGCGCCTTCGGCGTGCCAGAACGGCATGCCGACCACAGGGGTGCTGGCCTGCGCGACTTCGCGCTCGGGCATCGGCCCCGCCAGGTAGGCGGTGCGGCCCGCTTCCACGGCCTGCGCGAACGCGCGCGCCATGTTGACCGGATAGGCGGCCTGCGCCACGGCGGTATTCAGCAGCACGCCGTCATAGCCCCACTCGAGCACCTGCGCCGCGTGCGACGGCAGGCCCAGGCCCGCGTCGACGATCAGCGGCGTGTCCGGCAGGCGCTCGCGCAGCACGCGCATCGCGTGCGGGTTGACGGCGCCGCGGCCGGTGCCGATCGGCGCGGCCCACGGCATCAGCGCCTGGCAGCCCACATCGAGCAGGCGGCGGCACAGCACCAGGTCTTCCGTGCAGTACGGCAGCACCTTGAAGCCTTCCTTGATCAGCGTTTCCGCCACCGCGGGCAGGTTCAGCGTGTCGGGCTGCAGCGTGTAGTCATCGCCGATCAGCTCCAGCTTGATCCAGTCGGTCTCGAACACCTCGCGCGCCATCATGGCGGTGGTGATGACCTCTTGCGGCGCAAAGCAGCCGGCGGTGTTGGGCAGCACGGGCACGCCCAGCGCCTTCAGCATCTGCCAGAAGGCCTGGCCGCCCTCGCCTTCGCCCACGGCGCCCTGGCGGCGCAGTGCCACGGTCACCATGGCCGGGCGCGAGATTTCCACGGCCGCCCGCAGCGTGGCCGGCGACGGATAGCGGGCCGTGCCCAGCAGCAGGCGCGAGTCGAAGGACTCGCCATAAAGCACGAACGGGTCGCGCAGGGTTTCTGTCGGTTCGAATGTCATGGGGTCAGCCTCCCGTCACGGGTTGGACGAGGTCGATGCGGTCGCCGGCCGCGAGGAGCGTGGCCGCGTGCGCCGCGCGCGGCACGAACTGGCCGTTGACCGCCGCGGCGAACGGCGGGGCAATCTTGGCCGCGACCACCGCGTCCGCCAGCGTGGCGGCGTCGGCGACAGCGAGGGGGCGGCCATTCAGCAGGATATCCATGGGTTCAGCTTCAGTGCAGCAGGCCGGTGTGGCCCACGGGGGCCTCGGCGAGCGCGGGTGTTTCCGTCACGGCCTCGATCATGCCGGGCCAGCGCAGGGCGGCCGGCACCGCATGCGCGGCCGGGTCATCGTTGAGCAGCGCGTTCACCACCTCGCACGCCGCCTCGGTCACTGCCGGCGCGATCAGGAAACCGTGCCGGTACAGCCCGTTCACGCGCACCACGCGCGCCTGCTGGTCCACGCGGATCGCGGGCAGGTGGTCGGGGCGCGTGGGGCGGCGCTGCACGTTCAGTTCGAGCACGCGCGCCTCCCCAAACGCCGGATGCAGAGAATGCGCCGCCGACAGCAGCTCCAGCGCGGAACGCACGCTCATCGGCGAATCGTCCTCGCTTTCCAGCTCGGTGGCGCCAATCACGTACAGGTCGTTGGGCTTGGGTGCGATATAGATCGGGTAGCGTGGATGCAGCAGGCGCACCGGGCGGTGCAGCTTCACGTCGGGCGCATGTACGCGCACGACTTCGCCACGCAGCCCGCGCAGGCCCGGCATCGCGCCTCGACCGTCCTTGCCCGGCTCAGCGGGCCATGCCGCGCGCGCACCAAGGCCGCGGCAGTCGAGCACTACGCGTGCGCGAATGCCAAGCGATGGCAGCATAGCGACGTCTACATCTCCGGCTTCCCAGACGCAATGCACGCCGTCGCTGACCGCGCACGACAGCAGCGCGCGCAGCGCCCCGCGATTGTCGAGCTGGCCTTCGCCGGACAGCAGCAAGCCCTGCGGAAAACGACCTGCCAGCGCGGGCTCGATCTCGGCCACGCCCTTGCCGTCCAGCGCGCGCATGCGCTGCGCCACCAGTTCCGGCGGCGCTACGGCACGCACCCTGCTCGTGAACAGGGACATTTCGCCGCGGTCGCGCGCATGCCATACCACCAGCGTACCGTCCTCCTGGAAGAACACGGGCTCGCGCAGCTGCGTGAGCCAGGCGCGCCAGAGGCCGACGCTGGCAATGCCGAGATCGACGATACGTCGCTCGGCAATCGCCGACTCCGCGAGCGGCGCCAGCATGGCGGCCGCGACGTGCGCGGCCGACCCGGAGCCGTCCGGGCTGCCACGCTCGACCAGCGCCACGCGCACGCCCTGGCGCTCAAGAAGCCAGGCGGCCAGCCGCCCGGCCAGGCCGGCACCGAGGATGGCGACATCAAAGGACTGCACTGCTGTCATGGATGTGTGCCGGCTACCAGCGCAATCGACGCGGTTTCCGGCCTCCTTTTACGGATAGCCCGCCGCGCGGGGCGCTGCGCGACAGGCGGAACGAACGGGGGCACGGTTGCGAACCGTGCCCGTACTGCCTTACGAGTAGATCTTGCTGCCCTTCTTCAGGAACTCGATCGACTTCTCTTCCATGCCCTGCTGCGCTTCCTTCGGCAACGAGGCCGCGTAGTCGCGCACTTCCTGCGTGATCTTCATCGAGCAGAACTTCGGCCCGCACATCGAGCAGAAGTGGGCGATCTTGGCGCCTTCGGCCGGCAGCGTGGCGTCGTGGTACGAGCGCGCGCGTTCCGGGTCCAGGCCGAGGTTGAACTGGTCTTCCCAGCGGAATTCGAAACGTGCCTTGGACAGCGCGTTGTCGCGCAGCTGCGCGCCGGGCCAGCCCTTGGCCAGGTCGGCGGCGTGGGCGGCGATCTTGTAGGTGATGATGCCTTCGCGCACGTCCTCCTTGTCGGGCAGGCCCAGGTGCTCCTTCGGCGTGACGTAGCACAGCATGGCGGTGCCCATCCAGCCGATGTTGGCCGCGCCGATGCCGCTGGTGATGTGGTCGTAGCCCGGGGCGATGTCGGTCACGAGCGGTCCGAGCGTGTAGAACGGCGCTTCGTAGCAGTGCTTCAGCTCTTCATCCATATTGGCCTGGATGCGCTGCAGCGGCACGTGGCCCGGGCCTTCGATCATGACCTGCACGTCGTGTTTCCACGCCTTGGCGGTCAGCTCGCCGAGCGTGCGCAGCTCGCCGAACTGGGCGTCGTCGTTCGAGTCCGCGATGCAGCCCGGACGCAGGCCGTCGCCGAGGCTGAACGACACGTCGTACGCCTTCATGATTTCGCAGATCTCGTCGAAGTGCGTGTACAGGAAGTTTTCCTTGTGATGCGCCAGGCACCACTTGGCCATGATCGATCCCCCGCGCGAGACGATGCCCGTGACACGGTCCGCCGTCAGCGGCACGTAGCGCAGCAGCACGCCGGCGTGGATCGTGAAGTAGTCCACGCCCTGCTCGGCCTGCTCGATCAGCGTGTCGCGGAACATCTCCCAGGTCAGGTCCTCGGCGATGCCGCCGGTCTTGTCGAGCGCCTGGTAGATCGGCACCGTGCCGATCGGCACCGGCGAGTTGCGCAGGATCCATTCACGCGTTTCGTGGATGTGCTTGCCGGTCGACAGGTCCATGATGGTGTCGGCGCCCCAGCGGATCGACCACACCATCTTTTCCACTTCCTCGGCCAGCGACGAGGTCACGGCGGAGTTGCCCAGGTTGCCGTTGATCTTGACGCGGAAATTGCGCCCGATCGCCATCGGCTCCAGCTCGGTGTGGTTGATGTTGGCGGGAATGATCGCGCGGCCCGTGGCGATCTCGTTGCGCACGAATTCCGGCGTGATGTCTTCCGGACGCAGCGGCAGGCCCGCGCCCAGCGCGTTGCCCGGGTGCTGGCGCAGCAGGGCCTTGTATTCCGGCTTGTCGTACAGCGCCTGCAGGTTCAGCGACTCGCGCAGCGCCACGTATTCCATTTCCGGCGTGATGATGCCCTTGCGCGCATAGTGCATCTGCGACACGTTGGCGCCGGCCTTGGCGCGGCGCGGGTTGGTCAGCTGGGCAAAGCGCAGGTGCGCGGTGGCGGGGTCGTTGGCGCGGTCGCGGCCGTATTCCGACGAAAGACCCTTGAGAATTTCAGTGTCGCCGCGCTCGTCGATCCACTTCGCGCGCAGCGCCGGCAGGCCGGCCTTCAGGTCGATATGCACGTCCGGGTCGCTGTATGGGCCCGAAGTGTCGTACACGGGGATCGGCGGATTGGGCATATCGCCCTTCTCGGTCCGCGTCGACGTCTGCAGGATGGTACGCAGCGGCACGCGGATATCCGGGCGGCTGCCGGTCAGGTAGGTCTTGCTGGAAGCCGGGTAGGCAAATTTCTGGTCGAGATCGCTTTCGAGCGATTCGAAGGAAGCAGCGGGGGCAGTACGGGCCATGGGTGTCGTCCTCTCTCTTGCGGGGTGGACGAAACCAGGAGCCCTGTGAGCGCCGCCGGGGCCTGGGGCCTGGAGGCGAGTCCCGGAGGGACAAGAGCGTTTGGTCTTGCTAGAAACTTCCCACGCCGGCATTAACCGGATCGGGTTCGAAGGGACTCTCTCAGCTCGCACGGCCCATCCGTACGGCACCCCTGTTTCATCCAACGGGGTGAATTTAAGCACAAGCCCCCGGCCGGCGCCAGTGCCAGTTCCCACTCATTGGTGGTGCCACAGCTGTGCGCAGGAGTATCGAATTGCCGATGTTGCACCGCAAAAATCGACAACAGGGGCACAACGGCGCACTCTTGTGGCGGCTACGTGCCCTACCATGCAATCAAACGGCAAGCCGACCCAGGAGACATCATGACCGACGCCGCCACGCATCGCGTCTTCAACCAGGTGCCCGATCTCGCGCACTACAACCTCTTTGGCTGCGATCCAATCGTCAGCGACGCGCTGAAGCGCCTTGGCGGCGGCTGGCATGCTGCAGCGCTGGCCGGCCATGGCGCACGCCTGGGCGAGCCCGAGGTGCAGGGCTGGGCCGCCGACGCCAACCGGTACGCGCCCGAACTGCATACGCACAGCCGCACCGGCGAGCGCATCGACCAGGTCACTTTCCACCCGAGTTGGCATGCGCTGCTGTCGCTGCTGCGCAGCCAGCAACTGCAGGCGCTGCCATTTGCCGAACCGCGCGCGGGCGCATGGATAGCGCGCACGGCGGGCTATTTCCTGCAGGCGCAGGTCGAGTCAGGATCGCTGTGCCCGACCACGATGACGTTCGCAAGCATTCCCGTGTTGCGCAAGGAAACCGCGCTGTTCGCCCAGCTTGAACCGCGCCTGTATGCGAAGGACCATGATGCGCGCGACCTGCCCTGGCGAGACAAGACCGCGATCATGATCGGCATGGGCATGACCGAAAAGCAGGGCGGCTCCGACGTGCGCGCCAATTCCACCGTGGCGCGCCCGGTGCGCGGCGAAGGCCGTGGCGCCGAATACCTGCTGACGGGCCACAAGTGGTTCTTCTCGGCGCCGATGTGCGACGCGCACCTCGTGGTCGCGCGCATGGGCGCCGAAGACGGGCCACTGTCGTGCTTCTTCGTGCCACGCTTTCGCGACGACGGCAGCAAGAACCCGATCCTGATCCAGCGCCTGAAGGACAAGCTCGGCAACCGCTCCAACAGCAGCAGCGAAGTCGAGTTCCGCGACGCCAGCGGCATCCTGATCGGCGAGGAAGGGCGCGGCATCCCGACCATCATCGAGATGGCGACCAGCACGCGGCTCGACTGCGTGATCGGCAGCGCCGCGATCCTGCGCGCCGCCTATGTCCAGGCCTTGCACCACACGCGTCACCGCAGTGCCTTCGGCCGCCTGCTGGCCGACCAGCCGCTGATGCGCAACGTGCTGGCCGACCTGGCGCTGGAAAGCGAGGCCGCCACGCTGCTGATGACGGAACTGGCCCATGCCTTCGAGCACGCCGACAACGACCCGCTTGCCGCCGCGTGGAAACGCGTGGTGACGCCCGCAGCCAAGTTCTGGATTTGCAAGCGCGCGATCGAGGCCACGGGCGAAGCCATGGAAGTCTGGGGCGGCAACGGCTATGTCGAGGACGGCCCGATGGCGCGCCTCTATCGCGAAGCGCCGGTGAATTCGATCTGGGAGGGCTCGGGCAACATCATGTGCCTGGACGTGCTGCGCGCGATCCAGCGCACGCCCGATGACGCGGCGCTGCTGCTGCAGGACCTGTCGCGCCGCGCCACGTCCCACCCGGCCGTGCGCGCGGAGCTGGATTCGCTCCAGGCCATGCTGCGCCAGCCGGCGGATCAACTGGAAGCGAATGCCCGCCGCTTTGCACAGGGACTGGTGCTGACCGCACAGGCCGCCTTGATGCTCGAACATGCCGACGCCGAAAACGCCGAAGCGTTTGTCGCGAGCCGGCTGGGCCGGCAGCATGGGCGCGTGTTCGGCACGCTCGACCTGGAAACCGAAACCCTGAAGCGGGTGTTCGAGCGCGGCTGGAGCGCCTGAAGCCGGTACCGCGCCTCAGGCTTCCATGGGCTCCCGGATCCGCAGCAGCACGCGCGGCGCGTAGCGGATCAGGTCATGCGCGCGCTCGCCGATCATGATGGCGGGCGCGTTGGTGTTGCCGCCCACCAGCGACGGCATGATCGAGGCGTCGACCACGCGCAGGCCCTCGACCCCACGCACGCGCAGTTGCGGATCGACCACGGCCAGCGCATCCATGCCCATGCGGCACGTGCCCACCGGGTGGTAGATGGTGTCGGCGCGTTCGCGGATCATCTCGCGCACCGCCGCGTCGTCGCTGCCGTCGGCATGCAAGTGCGAGGAATACAGCTCGCGGCCGCCAAAGCACGCAAGCTGCGGCTGGGCAAAGATCTGCCGCACGATCTTCACGCCGGCAACCATGTCGTCGAGATCGCGCGGATCGGAAAGATAGCCGGGATCGATTCGCGGCGCGCGCCGCATGTCGGGCGATGCGAGCCGCACTTCGCCGCGGCTGCGCGGGCGCAGCACGCACACATGGCACGAATAGCCATGGCCCAGGCGGATCGTGCGCATATGGTCGTCGGCCATGCCCACCACGAAATGCAACTGCAGGTCGGGCTCGGCCAGTTCGGGACGGCTGCGCAGGAACGCACCCGCCTCGGCGAAGTTCGAACTCATCATGCCTGCGCGCTCGCGCCGGTAGCGCAGCATCTCGGACAGCATGTGCATGGCGCCGCCCAGCGACAGGCCGAACAGCTCCGGCGCGGCGACGCGCTTGTGCAGGATGATGTCGAGGTGGTCCTGCAGGTTGCCGCCCACGCCCGGCAGGTCGTGCACCACCGGTATGCCATGCTCGCGCAGGTGGACTGCGGGCCCGACACCGGATGCCATCAGCAGCTGTGGCGAGCCGAAGGTGCCGGCCGACAGGATCACGTCGCGGCGCGCGCGCAGCAGGTGCTGGCGGCCGTTGCGCACAGCCAGTACGCCCACCGCATGCCTGCCTTCGAACACAATGCGCAGCACCTGCATGCCGGTCAGCACGTGCAGGCCGGCACGTCCGCCGTTACAGGCCTTGTCGCGTGCGTTGCCGCCATGCAGGTAGGCACGCGCTGCGTTCCAGCGCTCGCCCTCATGTTGCGTGACCTGGTACCAGCCGACACCTTCCTGCTCCTCGCCGTTGAAGTCGTCGTTGCGCACATAGCCGGCCTGCTGCGCGGCGTCGATGAAATGCTGGCCGAATGGATTGGGCGTGCGCAGGTCCGACACATGGAGCGGGCCCGTGCCGCCATGCAGCGGATCGTCGTCACTGCCCGCCACGCGCGCATTGCACTCGGCGCGGCGGAAATACGGCAGCACGTCGTCCCAGGACCAGCCGTCGCAGCCCGAGGCGGCCCAGGCGTCGTAATCCGCCGGACGGCCGCGCGTGTAGATCATGGCGTTGATCGACGAGCTGCCGCCCAGCCCGCGTCCTCGCGGCTGGAAGCCGCGCCTGCCGTTCAGGCCCGGCTGGGGCACGGTCTCGTAAGCGTAGTTGCGCGCGCCGGCGCGCGGCAGCATGGCTGCGGCGCCCGCGGGTGTGCGCACCAGCACATGGTGGTCGTGATGGCCTGCTTCGATCAGCGCGATACTGTCGCTGCCGCTGTCGGCCAGCCGCCCGGCCAGCGCGCATCCGGCCGAACCCGCGCCGACAATGACATAGTCATACGTGGTTTCCATCTGTCTCCCCGCGACCCCGGCATTGCGGCGGGGCGTGCGCCCTCTGCCCGCTCCGGAGGATGGCAAGCCTGAAGATCAGTGTAGGCGCTGGCGCAGCGTGAAGTGAAGGCCGGTGGCCACGCGCTTTGCGGCGTCGCAGGGCCGCGCGACGGTCAGGAAACCAGCATCGGCCGGCTCAGCATGCGCGACAGCACGGCTTCCGGCGAGTGGGTATGGTCCGAGATGGCCTTCGGGTCCAGGTAGATGGTCTGTTCCATCATCGCGCGGCCACGCATGGCTGCATGCAGCAACTGGTCGCTGAAGACGATCCAGGTCGATCCGGGCGGGAAGTGGAATTCCTGCTGCGGCACGCTGGCCTGATAGTCCAGGTCAGCCTTGGCCAGATCGTGCAGTTGCAGCATGCGATGGTCATATTCCGAACGCGCGCGCTTGGTGATGTGCAGCAGCTTCATCAACGCCGCCTGCCCGGGCCACATGCCGTGGGTCTTCGGCACGAAGCGCTGCGCGAAATCGGCAAACGGCTCGCCCACGCGCCACACGCGCGGCGCCTCGGGATCGATATTGTGGAACACGCGCAGCAGGCGCTTGCCCAGCAGCGGATTCGACGGGAAGGAATCGACGTGCAAGCGCGTGTCGTCCTTGCGCCAGCTGACGGCGCGGCCGGCAATCTGGCTCGGCCGCAGCGACGTGCCCGCGCGCGTCATGTGCGGGCCGTACTCCGGGAACAGCGAGAGCACCAGCCTTTCGCTGAATTCGGCATAGCGATGGATCAGGCGGTACAGGTCGGCAAGGTCCTGCTCGGTGCCCTGTGCGCCGCGCACGGCGGTTTCGGTGGCGCGCAGGTTGATGTTCTTGGACTTGCCGTCCGAATAGCGGCTGTCTAGGAAGCGCTCCTCGCCCGGTTCGAAGCGGAAGTGCAGGTCAGGGAAATACAGCACCGCGCCTTGCTCGAGTTGCCGGCGCAAGTCCGCCTGCGTCGCGGCATCCACCGCTGGCGACCAATCGGTGTATGGCTGCGGGCGGATCAGGTCGAGTTTTTCGGAAGAGGTAGCGGATGGCATGGGCTTTCTCGGTTTGCCGGATGGGCGGATTCTACCGCGCCATTTCTGCGTGATGACTTGATCACAACCATGCGCCAGCAAGTCACCCAATAAAAAACCCCGCTGACCGGCAGCCAGCGGGGTTTTTACCTCGGTCCAGCGACTTTGCTTACAGGCCGGCTGCCGCGCGCAGCACCGCGGCCTTGTCGGTGGCTTCCCACGAGAATTCCGGTTCTTCGCGGCCAAAGTGGCCGTAAGCGGCGGTCTTCTCGTAGATCGGGCGCAGCAGGTCCAGCATCTGCACGATGCCCTTCGGGCGCAGGTCGAAATGCGCCTGCACCAGCTCGGCGATCTTGTCGTCAGGGATCTTGCCGGTGCCTTCGGTGTAGACGGTCACGTTGATCGGGCGCGCCACGCCGATGGCGTAGCTCACCTGCACCTGGCACTGGCGCGCCAGGCCGGCGGCGACCACGTTCTTGGCCACGTAGCGGGCAGCGTAGGCGGCCGAGCGGTCGACCTTCGACGGATCCTTGCCCGAGAACGCGCCGCCGCCGTGCGGCGAGGCGCCGCCGTACGTGTCGACGATGATCTTGCGGCCGGTCAGGCCGCAATCGCCCTGCGGGCCGCCAATCACGAAGCGCCCGGTCGGGTTCACCAGGTACTTCGTGTTCTTGAGCATCTCGGGCGGCAGCACCGGCTTGATGATCTCTTCGATCACGGCTTCGTGGATCTGGGCCTGGGTGATGTCCGGGGCATGCTGGGTCGACAAGACCACGGTGTCGACGCTGTGCGGACGGCCGTCGACATAGCGCACGGTCACTTGCGACTTGGCGTCGGGACGCAGCCAGGGCAGGCGGCCGTCGCGGCGCAGCTGCGATTGGCGCTCGACCAGGCGGTGCGAGTAATAGATCGGGAACGGCATCAGTTCCGGGGTCTCGTCGCAGGCGTAGCCGAACATCAGGCCCTGGTCGCCGGCACCCTGGTTCAGGTAGTCGTCGGAGGCGCGGTCCACGCCCTGGGCGATATCGGGCGATTGCTTGTCATAGGCGACCAGCACCGCGCAGCCCTTGTAGTCGATGCCGTAGTCGGTGTTGTCGTAACCGATGCGCTTGATGGTGTCGCGTGCGACCTGGATGTAGTCGACGTTGGCCGTGGTGGTGATTTCCCCGGCCAGCACGACCAGCCCGGTGTTGCAGAGCGTCTCGGCAGCCACGCGCGCGTACTTGTCCTGCGCCAGGATGGCGTCCAGGACCGCGTCGGAAATCTGGTCTGCGACCTTGTCGGGATGGCCTTCGGAGACGGACTCCGAAGTGAAAAGGAAGTCGTTTGCCACGAACTTGTTCTCCAGGGTTGGCTATTGCGTGCCTGCCTGTCGGATCATGGCGGCGACGCTTTAGCGGTATTTTCAGGCCGCCCGGTTAGAGCGGTATCGCCCCGCAAGTTGTCAGTTAACTCGGCGATACACGCTATTATACGCGCCTGCCGGCACAATGCTGGCAGTGGCTCCGGGGCCACCGGCCGCCGGCATGCGCCGGTGCAATCCATGGTTAGCGGCAGGAATCGCCCGGATCCTGAGCCCTGCGTGAATATTTGAGGCTGCTTCGCAGATCGGCTCCCGCCGGGAGCACCCACCGCCACGTTCGATGACTTTCGTGTTCTGGCTGATTTCCCGTCTTCCGCTGCGCCTGCTCCAGGCGCTCGGCGGTGCGCTCGGACTGCTGGCCGCCCGCCTGCCAGGCCGCTACGGAAGTCGGCTGCGGGAGAATTTCCTGCTTGCCTACCCGGACGCAACGGAATCGATGATCGCCGACGCGGCGCGCTCGGCCGGGTGCATGGCTCTGGAAATGCCCTACTTCTGGAGCCGCAAGACCATTGGCGCCAAGCTGTATGGCTTCGACGATTACCTCTGGCCGGCACTGGAAACGCTGCAGGCGCGCGGCCACGGCCTCATTATCCTCACGCCTCACCTCGGCTGCTTCGAAGTGCTGCCGCAATCGCACGCCTTGCTGCGCCCGGTAACGGCATTGTTCAAGCCGCCTCACCAGGCCTGGCTGCGCGACTGGATCGAGCGCATGCGCACCCGGCCAAACCTGGCGATGGCGCCCGCCACGCCGCGCGGCGTGCGCATGCTGGTCAAGGCGCTCAGGCGCGGGCAGGCCGTCGGCATCCTGCCGGATCAGGTGCCAAGCGGCGGCGAGGGCCACTGGGCACCGTTTTTCGGCAAACCCGCCTACACCATGGCACTGGTCCATCGCCTGCAGCAATTGACGCGCGCCCCGGTGGCCGCCATCTTCGGCGAACGCCTGCCGCGCGGCGCCGGCTATCGCGGCCATCTTCGCATCATCAACGATGGCGGCATGTTGCCCGAAGATCCGGCTGAAGCCGCCGCCGTCATCAACCGCACCATCGAGGAACTCGTGGCGATTGCGCCCACGCAGTATCTCTGGAGCTACAACCGCTACAAGACCCCGTCCGGCATGGAGCATCCGCCCCACACGCTGCCGGCTACCGAATCCTCCCACTCATGAGCCGTATTTTCACGTGGCTTGGCATCGGCCTGCTGACCGTGCTGGGCAAGTTGCCTTATCCACTGGTTGCCCGTTTTGGCGAAGGGCTGGGCAGCCTGCTTTACCTCGTCCCCAGCAGCCGGCGCCGCATCGTGCAGGCCAACCTGCGCGCCGCCTTTCCTGACAAAGGCGAGGCCGAGATCGACGCGCTGTCGCGCGAGTCATTCCGCACCGTGTTCCGCAGCTTTGCCGAGCGCGGCATTTTCTGGACTGGCAGTGAAGCGCAGATGCGCCGCTGGGTGCAGATCGACGATCAGGCCGATCTCGTGGCCATGGACGGTACGCCCCATATCCTGGTCACGCTGCACCTGTCTGGCGTGGAGGCCGGCGCTATCCGCCTGACCATCCACCTGCGCGACAACGTGGGCCGCTCGGGCGCATCGCTCTACACCACGCAGAAAAACACGCTGTTCGACGGCTTCCTCAAGCATGCGCGCGGCCGCTTCGGCGCGAAGATGATCTCGCGCAGCGACAGCGCGCGCGACATCCTGCGCTGCCTGAAAAAAGGCGAGGCGCTGCAGCTGATTGCCGACATGGACTTCGGCGAACGCGATTCGGAATACGTCGAGTTCTTCGGCGTGCAGGCGCTGACGCTGACTTCCGTGTCGCGCCTTGCCCGCATGACCGGGGCCAAGGTGGTGCCCATCTACACGGAGATGCTGCCCGATTACCAGGGCTACGTGCTGCGCATCCTGCCGGCCTGGGAAAACTATCCCGGCGACAGCGTGGCCGAGGACACGCGCCGCATGAACGCCTTCTTCGAGGACTGCATCCGACCCCGCGTGGCCGAGTACTACTGGGTGCACAAGCGCTTCAAGAATCGCCCGCCCGGCGAACCGTCGATCTACTGACCGCGGCCGGCAGGCCCGGCCTTGCACGACTACAATTCGCACCATGAAACTCCAGTTCACCAAGATGCACGGTGCCGGCAACGACTTTGTCGTGCTCGACGGCATCCACCAGCAACTCGACCTGACCACCGGGCAGTGGCGCGCGCTCGCCAGCCGGCATTTCGGCGTGGGCGCCGACCAGATGCTGGTCGTCGAAAAGCCCACGCGCGACGATGCTGACTTCCGTTACCGCATCTTCAATGCCGACGGCAGCGAGGTGGAGCACTGCGGCAACGGCGCGCGCTGCTTCGTGCGCTTCGTGACCGACAAAGGCATGACCGACAAGCGCTCGGTGCGTGTCGAGGTCATGAACGGCATCATCACGCTGACGCTGCAGGATGACGGCCAGGTCACGGTGGACATGGGCGCGCCCGAACTGGAACCGGCCCGCGTGCCGTTCCGCGCCGAAGGCCTGCCCACGCGCGCGCAAGGCGAAGACACGCTCTACGGACTCGAGGTCAACGGCCGCACGGCCTGGATTTCGGCCGTGTCGATGGGTAATCCGCACGCCGTGCAGGTGGTCGACCATGTCGAGGACTTCCCGGTACTCCAGGATGGCCCGATCGTAGAAAACCACCCCACCTTCCCGAACCGCGTAAATGCCGGCTTCCTGGAAGTGGTCGACCGCCACACCGCCCGCCTGCGCGTGTACGAACGCGGCGCCGGCGAAACCCTGGCATGCGGCACCGGCGCCTGCGCGGCGGTCGTCGCCGGCATCCGCCGCGGGCTGCTGGATTCACCGGTCAAGGTCCACACGCATGGCGGCGACCTGAGCATTGCCTGGGACGGCGGCGCAACGCCCGTGCGCATGACCGGACCCGCCACCACGGTGTTCGAAGGCACCATTGACCTGGCTGCCCTGCCGGCGTAACCATAGGGGCCTGTGCGCCCCGCTTCGCTTCATCGCTGCTTGACTGCGGCGGGGCTTCCGAACGAGACGATGGAGCCCTATATGCCGCTGGACGACTACCGCATCACCTCGGGCAAGCGCTTCAGCCTTGCCAGCTTCGACCCGGGAAGCAAGCCGTTTTCAATCGGCGACAAGCAGGAAGACCAGGCACGCATCGCGCAGATCAGCAACGAACTGGATCTCGAACAGGACATCTTCTACGCCGAGCACCGGCGCAAGATCCTGGTCGTGTTGCAAGGGATGGACACCAGCGGCAAGGACGGCACCGTGCGTTCGGTGTTCCGCAGCTTCGATCCGCTTGGCATCCGCGTGGTCAGTTTCAAGGCGCCGACCCCGGAAGAGCTTGCGCGCGACTACCTTTGGCGCGTCCACCTGCAAGTACCCAAATCCGGCGAGATCGTACTGTTCAACCGCAGCCACTACGAAGACGTGCTGATCACGCGTGTGCATGGCTGGATCGATAACGAGGAATGCGAGCGGCGCTACCGGCAGATCCGCGCGTTCGAGACGCTGCTGACCGAGACCGGCACCACCCTCGTCAAATGCTTCCTGCACATCTCGAAGGACCAGCAGAAGTCGCGCCTGGAAGCGCGGCTGGCCGATCCGCAGAAGCAGTGGAAATTCGATCCGACCGACCTGGCCGAGCGCAAGCACTGGAAGGCTTACATGAGCGCCTACGAGTCCGCCATTGCGGCCACCAGCACGCCGGAGTGCCCGTGGTACGTCGTGCCGGCGGACTCCAAGACCCACCGCAACCTGATGGTGGCCGAAATCCTGTCCGAGGTGTTCCGCCAGCTCAAGCCGGCTTACCCGCCGCCGCAGCCCGACCTGAACAAGGTCAAGATCGAGTAGCGCGAGCGCGGCAGCGGCACCGCTGCCGCGTCACTCGTGGTCGCCGTTGCCGCGATGCACGTCGTGAGTCACGAACGGGTGCTCCCGGCTGGGCATCGCGAGCCATTTCGGATGGCGCAGCGTGTCGCGGATATCGTCGAGCCCGCTGGACCAGTGCTCCTGCATCGCGAGCAAGCCGAACTGGTAGTCCTTGGCGCTGTTCTCGAACGACTTGTCGCGATAGATCAGCTGGATCACGTTGCGGCGCGCATCGCACGCATGCTCGGCCGCGCGGCGATACCAGTCACTGTCGCGCCTGGACGGCGGCACCAGGGCCATCACTTCGCTGAGCATGCGCCGGAAATTCTGCTGCTCGCGCATGTAGTCGGTGATCGTGCGCGTACGGCTGGAATACTGGATGTCCTTCTGCCGCTCGGCCACTTCGCTGAGGTCGTGCGGCAGCTTGCCGCGCGCGCTCCACAGATCGACCTGGAAGATCAGCGCATCGCGGCGCGGCTGGGCGGTGAGCACTTCGGCCAGCGGCGTGTTGGAAACCAGCCCGCCGTCCCAGTAGTACTCGCCCTCGATCTCCACCGCGGGGAACCCCGGCGGCAGCGCGCCGGAAGCCATGAAGTGCTCGGGAAGCAGCGTGTCGCGCGTATTGTCGAAATAGGCGAAGTTGCCGGTCCGGACATTGACCGCGCCCACCGATACCCGCATCTCCTTGGGCCGGTTGATCAGGTCGAAGTCGGCAAAGCGCTCGAGCGTGGCCTTGAGCGGCGTGGTGTCGTAGTAGCTGGCGCGCGTCGGGTCGGTATAGCGCGTGACCAGTTCCAGCCAGTTGCGCGGCATGAAGAAGCCGCGCTGGCCTTCGAACATCGCGCGCGCGGCGTGCAGGCCGTCGAACCAGACGCGCAGCGGTTCGGGCCAGGACTCCGCATTCTCGAACATGTTCGAATGCGCAAGGCTGGGAAGCCACGGCTGCGCGCAGATGTATTCCCAGAACGCGCGCAACTGCTCCACGCGCCGCTCGGGCGGATTGCCGGCGATGATCGCCGCATTCAGCGCGCCGATGGAGATGCCAGCGACCCAGTTCGGGTAGATGCCGCCTTCAGTCAGGCCCTGGTAGACGCCAGCCTGGTAGGCGCCCAGCGCGCCGCCGCCTTGCAGCACCAGCGCGCGCACGGCGTAGGCCTCATGGGGTGGGCGTCCCGGTTCGGGGCCCTTGGGCAAGTCCTCCGCGGGCCCGCACGGATCTACCTGCGCCTTGCGCTTGCGCGCGGGCCTTGCTCGTGCTCCAGCTTCCTGCGTTTCCTGCCGCTCTTTGCCCGCCACGCCATGCTCCTTGCCAAGTGAAGAGTCCTGCTACGGCGCCGCCCGCCCGGGACCATTCCCGGGTGGCAATGCGCCGGGATTCCGGTCAGACGCCGTAGCGCTGCCGGTAGGCAGCCACCGCCTCGCGCGAAGCAGACAGCGACGGATTGTTGGAGGCATCCAGGTAGGCCAGCAGGTCCTTCAGGCTGGCAATCGCGATCACGGGCACGCCGTATTCGCGCTGCACGTCCTGCACGGCCGAATGCGTGCCGATCTGTTCGGCGGTGCCGCTCTTCTCCATGCGGTCCAGCGCGATCAGCACGGCGGCGGGTTCGGCACCCGCGGCGCGGATCAGCTGCATCGATTCACGCACCGAGGTGCCCGCGGAGATCACATCGTCGATGATGACGACTTTGCCCTGGAGCTTCGCGCCGACCAGCGTGCCGCCTTCGCCATGGTCCTTGGCTTCCTTGCGGTTGTAGGCAAAGCCGACATCGCGGCCCATGCCGGCCAGCGCCACCGCGGTGGCCGAGGCCAGCGTGATGCCCTTGTAGGCCGGCCCGAACAGCACGTCGAACTGCACGCCCGAGGCCAGCAGGGTTTTCGCATAGAATTGCGCCACCTGGCCCAGCATGGCGCCCTGGTTGAACAAGCCGGCATTGAAGAAGTACGGCGACTTCCGGCCCGCCTTGGTGACGAACTCGCCAAAGGACAGCACGCCGGCGTCCAGCGCGAAGCGGATGAAGGTCTGGCTGAGGTCCGGCTGGCCGGCCTGCTGCGCGGTGGAAGGCGTCGTCTGCTGCGTCATCTTTTCTCTCTGAATTCAAAAATTTCCCGCATGTTACGGATTATCAGCGCCAACCTCAACGGCATCCGCTCCGCGTCCAAGAAGGGCTTTTTCGAGTGGATGGGCAAGCAGGACGCGGACATGGTCTGTGTACAGGAACTCAAGGCGCAGGCCGCCGACATGACCGAGGCGTTCCTTGCGCCACATGGTTACCACGGCTATTTCCACTACGCCGAGAAGAAGGGCTACAGCGGTGTCGGTCTCTACACACGGCACAAGCCCGAGCGCGTGATCACCGGCTTTGGCAACCCGGAATTCGACGGCGAAGGCCGTTACGTGGAAGTGCAGTATCCACACCTTGCCGTGATCTCCGTCTATGTGCCCTCGGGCTCGAGTTCGGAGGAGCGCCAGCAGGCAAAGTTCCGCTTCATGGAGGCCTTCCTTCCGCACTTGTTGCAACTGAAGGCCAGCGGGCGCGAAATCGTGCTGTGCGGCGATGTGAACATCGCGCACAAGGAAATCGATATCAAGAACTGGAAGGGCAACCTGAAGAACTCGGGCTTCCTGCCGGAAGAGCGCGCGTGGATCGGCGCCCTGTTCGATACCCACGGCTATGTGGACGTGTTCCGCCAACTCGATTCGCGGCCCGAGCAGTACACCTGGTGGAGCAACCGCGGCCAGGCCTACGCCAAAAACGTCGGGTGGCGTATCGATTACCACCTGGCCACGCCGAAGATCGCCACCACGGCGCACGTGTGCTCGATCTACAAGGATGAGAAGTTCAGCGACCACGCGCCGCTGTCGATCGATTACGACTACCCGCTCTGACAGTGCGCCTCAGGCCGCCCGGACTTCTGCAAGGAGCTCCGGGTGGCGGTCCAGTAACTTGAGAAGCTGGATCAGGGCCAGCGGTGGTTTAGTCTTGCCCGTTTCGTAGCGGGAGAACGCGTTGACGCCGCCCCCGAAAATGTCTGCGGCTTCCCGCTGGTCAAGGCAAAGTTTCTTGCGGACGGCGGTGATATATGTCGGGTCCACGAGTGACGCATTGACCTGTTTATTGAAGGCCAGCATCGACTTGCTGACTCTTTCACCGTCGTTGATGTCCAGTACACCGTCGCCGCATTTGTGACACCACTCCCCCTGCACATCGCAGATTACGGTGGTTTCTCCGCGATACGTATAAGGCATGTCACGCACACCTTTCACCAGCTCCGCACCACCACAAGCAGGACACCTCATCCGCAACTCCTTGGTCAGCCCGGATCGTTGGCTTATCGGGGCTTGAACGACACCACCAGCACCTGATCCGTCATTGTCAGCTTTACGTAGAGGCCACCATATCGCGTGACAGGTCGGTAGACGTCCTGCCACACCCGATGATCCTCGTAAGCAGTCATACTTTTATAGAAATCCGCCGGCTCAAGGCCCAGCAGGATGTCACGCACCCCGTGCCAATCCAGTTTCATTCGCGCCGCTCCGGCGTACGCGACGTAGGTCATTTTCATCTGACCTGCCGCCAGCATGTCCTTCACATGCCGCAGCTTGTAATGCGCCGTGCCCTTCTCCATGCAAATTAACCTACTAGGTTAAATCACGCAAGCCCCGAACCACGCCAGACCGCAATAATCCAATCGGTACAAACCCCTGCGACTGACCCCCAAGCCCGTTACAATGCAGGTTCGCCCCTGCGCCCGGCAGGAGATGTTTCGCATTCCCCCGCATTTCAAAGAGCGAGTCCGCCATGGTTTTCAAAGTGTTCGTCGATGGTCAGGAAGGCACTACCGGTCTCCGGTTGCTTGACTATCTCTCCGGTCGTTCCGATGTCGAGTTGCTGCGCATTGCAGAAGACAAGCGCAAGGACCCGGCTGAGCGAGCACGCTTCCTGAACGCCGCGGATGTCGCTTTCCTGTGCCTGCCGGACGTGGCCTCGCGCGAGGCCGTGTCGCTGGTGACGAACCCGAATACCTGCGTGATCGACGCCAGCACGGCGTTCCGTACCGACAACAACTGGGCCTACGGCCTTCCGGAACTGGTGCGTGGCCAGCGCGAGAAGATCCGCGCCAGCAAGCGCATCGCGGTGCCGGGCTGCCACGCCAGCGCCTTCGTGCTGGCGGTGCGCCCGCTGGTGGATGCCGGCGTGCTGCCGCGCGACTACCCGGTGTCGGCGTTCTCGCTGACCGGCTACAGCGGCGGCGGCAAGAAGATGATTGCCGACTTCGAAGCCGGCGGTAACCCGAAGCTGCACAGCCCGCGCAAGTACGCGCTGGGCCTGCAGCACAAGCACCTGCCCGAGATGCGCGTGCAGGGCGGCCTGGCGTCGGAACCGATCTTCAACCCGATCGTCGGCAACTTCCTGAAGGGCCTGGCGGTGACGGTGCCGGTGTTCGCGGATCGCCTGGCGCGCAAGGTGAGCCCCGAGCAGATCGTCGATGTCTACCGCAAGCACTATGAAGGCGAGCAGTTCGTGCGCGTGATGCCTTACAACAGCGACGACAACCTCGACGACGGTTTCTTCGACGTGCAGGCCAACAACGACACCAACCGGGTCGACCTGTTCGTGTTCGGCACGCCCGAGCGCCTGAACCTGGTCGCGCGCCTGGACAACCTGGGCAAGGGCGCGGCCGGCGCAGCGGTGCAATGCATGAACGTGCATGTGGGCGCCGACGAGGCGACCGGCCTGCAAGCCTGACCGCTCTCGCCGCTCAAGCAAAAAAAGCCGGCATTGCCGGCTTTTTTGTTTCCCGCGGGGGCGATCAGCGTTTCAGCGGCCGCTGGCGATCGTCATCGCCGGAATCGACCGGCGCATCCCCAAGATTGGCCATATTGGCGCGATACGGCGGCAGGCGATCCACTGTGGTGTGGATGGCGCGCGCATACAGCGGCAGCACCTCCGGCATGTGCTTCTCAAGGTCGGCAATACGGCTGCGCCCGGACGGATGCGTGGACAGGAACTCGGAGCCCGACTGCGTGACCTTGGCCATCTTCTGCCAGAGCGTCACGGCCGCGCGCGGGTCATAGGCGGCGCGCGCGGCGATGTCCATGCCGATCAGGTCAGCCTCGCTTTCGTCCGCGCGCGAGAAGCGCAGCGTCAGCAGGTGCGCGCCGGTCCCCAGCGCCATATTGCCGAGATTGCCGAAACCGAACAGCTGCGAAACGACATTGGCGCCAAGGTTTGTGATCTCCGACTTGGCGGCGCGCTCGCGCGCATGTTCCTGCAACGCGTGCGCGATCTCGTGGCCCATGGCCATGGCGATCTCGTCGTCGGTCAGCTTGAGCTGGTCGAGCAGGCCAGTGTAGAACGCGATCTTGCCGCCCGGCATGCAGAAGGCATTGACCTGCTTCGAGCCGATCAGGTTGATTTCCCACTGCCACTGGCGCGCGCGCTCGTTCCAGCGCACGGTTTCCGGCAGCAGCCGCTTGCCGATGGCGCGCAGGCGCTGCAGCTGCGGATTGCTGTCGCCGGCCAGCGCACGCTTGGCGATCGCCTCCTGCTTGATCTGCTCGTACTCCTGCGCGGCCTGTTGCTCGATGACCTCGACCGGCACGATGTTTCGTACTGCAGAGCCGCCGCGCTGCAAGCGGATGCCGTCTCCCTGGGCGTCGTCCTGCTGGGCCAGCGCCAGCGGCGCCACCGTGATCGCCGCGCCCACGGCCAGCACGCAGGCCATGCGGGACAGCACAGGACGCGAAACACCAGGCAGGTGGCGGGACATGTTCGGTTCCTTGGGGGCGATAGGGAAGGCCGGTGGCAGTCGGACACAAAGCGGGCAAACGGGTGATGCAATAATACACGGCGCCCCCGCAGCCGCGCGGCGCCATCCGCCCACGCCATCCATGACTTTCCAGGACTATCTCGACATCTTCCGCAACCGCCGCATCGGCGCCATGCTGGCGCTTGGCTTCGCTTCCGGGCTGCCGCTGGCGCTGACGTCCGGCACGCTGCAGGCCTGGATGACGGTGGAAGGACTCGACATCAAGACCATCGGCTTCTTCTCGCTGGTGGGCCAGGCCTATATCTTCAAGTTCCTGTGGGCGCCGCTGATGGACCGCTACACGCCGCCGCTCCTGGGCCGGCGCAAGGGCTGGCTGCTGGTCACGCAGCTCGGGCTGGTGGCGGGCATTGCGGCCATGGCGTTCTGCCCGCCGCGCGAAGCGCTCTGGACGCTGGCGGCGCTGGCCACGCTGGTGGCCTTCCTGTCGGCGTCGCAGGACATCGTGTTCGACGCCTACAGCACCGACGTGCTGCGCCCGGCCGAGCGCGGCGTGGGCGCGGCCGTCAAGGTGCTGGGCTACCGGCTGGCGATGCTGGTCTCAGGCGGACTCGCGCTGTGGCTCGCGGACCGCGTCCTGGGCTGGTCGCAGATGTACCTGCTCATGGCCGCGCTGATGGGCATTGGCATCGTCACGCTGCTGTGGGCGCCCGAGCCCGACGTGCCGGCACGCGCGCCGCGCTCGCTCGAAGAGGCCATCGTGGGTCCGCTGCGAGATTTCTTCTCACGTCCCGGCGCGTGGTGGCTGCTGCTGCTGATCGTGCTGTACAAGCTTGGCGACGCGTTTGCCGGCAGCCTGTCCACGACGTTCCTGATCCGCGGCGTCGGCTTCTCCGCCGGCGAGGTCGGCATCGTCAACAAGACGCTTGGGCTGGCCGCGACCATCGTCGGCGCGCTGTTCGGCGGCACGCTGATGGTGCGCCTGGGGCTGTACCGGTCGCTGATGTTGTTCGGCCTGCTGCAGGCGGTGTCCAACCTGGGCTACTGGATCCTGTCGGTGACGCCGCCGCACCTGTGGTCGATGGGCGCCACCATCGCGATCGAGAACCTGTGCGGCGGCATGGGCACGGCGGCGTTCGTGGCGCTGCTGATGACGCTGTGCAATCGCTCATTCTCGGCCACCCAGTACGCGCTGTTGTCGGCGCTGGCCTCGGTCGGCCGAGTCTATGTCGGGCCGACATCCGGCTACATGGTGGAGGCGTGGGGCTGGGCGCCCTTCTACCTCGGCACGGTGCTGGTGGCGCTGCCCGGCGTGCTGCTGCTCTGGGCCATGCGCCGCACCGTCCATCGCTACGAGGCCCAGGCGCGCGAGGCAATCGCCTGAGCCGCAGTCCCCGGACCTCGCTTATTCCTTGTAGTACACGATCTGATGAGACGTGGCGAGCAATTCGCCACCCGCGCTCCAGACCTGCGCGCTCTGGTCGAAGAAGCCCTGGCGGAACACCTGGGCCCGCGCGCTGCATAGCACGTGGCTGTCGCCGAGCGCGGCCAGCGTGGCCGCATCGGCGTGGAAATACGTGGTCAGCGACACCGTGCCCGCCGGTACGAAGCCCGCGCGCTTGAGGAAGATGCGCGGGTAGAAGCTGTCGCACCATGCGGCCATGGCCGCGAAGTCCGGCGTGCGGGCCGGCTCGTCGCGCAGCCAGAATTGCGTCAGGCTGTCCGGGTGTTCCGTGCCCGGCTCCGTGGTCGGCTTGGCGCCGCGGAACGGGCGCATGTCATAGGACTTGAGCCAGCGCACCGGTGCAAATCCGGCCATGGCCGGCACGTCTTCCGCCGCTGGGGCCTCGGGCCGCACCGCCTCCCCGCACGACCATGTCTCGCGTCGCAGTGAAAACACAGCGGTGGCCGTGGTGGCCACCGCATCGCCCTGGCGCAGTTCGATCTGCCAGTGCTGGGTCGAGCGGTTGGTGCGCGTGGGGCGTGCCTCGATCTCGAACGGCCCTTCGGCGATCGGCCCCGCGAAGTTGACCGTCAGCGAGAGCGGATCGCCCAGGCGCTGCGGGTGCAGCAGCGCCGCCTGCAGCAACGTCGCTGCGGTGATGCCGCCGAACGGCCCGATCATGTTCCAGTAGGCCGGCGTAGTGCGGCCCCGGAAGCGATGCTCGCCGGCTGGCTCCAGCACGAGCGCGTCGTCAAAGGGATGAAGCAGCGTGCCGGCGGCAGCGGCGGCAACGGTTTGGGGCGCGAAGGTCATGGCAAATAGCACGGTCGTTCGATACCTGCCTACATTAGCCGTAGTCAGGGTTCGCGTCAACGCCAATTGCCGTCAGCCTCTCGCGCGTGTTCGCAGCGGCACGGTCCAGCCAAGCTGGTTAGCGATCACACCGAGCAGGACCAGCCCCATGCCAGCAAGCTGCAAAGGCCCCAGCACGACATGAAACACCGCCACGTCAATGACGATGGCAACCAGCGGGTAGACGAACGACAGCGTCGCGATCGACACCACGTTCAACCGCTGGAACGCGCCATAGAGCAGCGTGTACATGAAGCCGGTATGGACCAGCCCAAGCGCCAGCAGCGCGCCCCAGGCACGCCCGTCGAAGCTGGCCACGGCCGGGTGCGCCAGCGGTGCCAGCATGACCACACCAATCACCATCTGCAGCCCGGCGATCTGCCCGGGTGGAATGCCCTGCAGGCGTCGCGTGGCCAGGGTCGTGATGGCGTACAGCAGCGCCGCCAGCATGGCCAGCCCAATCCCGGACAGCATGGACATGCCCTGCGCGCCGTGTTCCAGGCCCGTAATCAGCATCACGCCCGCGAAGGCCAGCAGCAGCCACGGCAGCCGGGCGAACGGGAACGACTCGCGCTGGAACAGGGCCGTCAGGATCAGCAGGAAGAAAGGCTGGGTGTGATAAACCACGGTGGCAATCGAAATCCCGCTGTAGGCATAGGCCGAGAACAGGCACAGCCAGTTGAGGATCAGCGTCACGCCGCCGAGCACCAGCCAGCCCAGGCGCGCGCGGTCGAGCCGCACCCAGCCGCGCTGCAACGTCAGCACGCCAAGCAGCGACGCGCCACCGAACACGCAGCGGAAGAACACCACGTCGAGCGTGGGCTGGCCGCTGGTGACCACAAACCAGCCGATTGTGCCGGACAGCGCCATGGCGGCGACCATGCGCCAGGTGCCGCCGGCGCTCGTTTGTCGAGAAGTCATGAAATGCTCCGGTGAATCCGTGACGGCATTGTTCCACCATGCCATGCAGTCAACAATCCAGCTGTAACTCAATTAGTATTTGACTTCAGGTCACAAGAAACGGAGCCCTCCATGCAAGCTGCCTCATTGAATGCGATGGCGGTGTTTGCGCGCGTGGTGGAATGCGGGAGTTTTTCCGCCGCCGCGCAGGACCTGGGCATGACCCCGTCGGCCGTCAGCCGCCATATCTCCCGGCTGGAGGCCACGCTCGGCGCCAGCCTGCTGCAGCGCACCACGCGGGCCTTTGCATTGACCGAACTCGGCCACGCCGTCTATGCGGCCTGCGCGCGCATGACGGCAGCCGCGCGCGAGGTTTCCGCGCTCGGCAGCGACCATGCCGGTGAACCGCACGGCGTGTTGCGCATCAGCGCCCCGATCGTGTTCGGGCAAACCTGGCTGGCACCGCGCCTGCCGGCGCTGCTGGCGCGATATCCGGCGCTGGAGCTGCAGCTGACGCTGGCCGACCGCATGGTCGATCTCGTGGAAGAAGGCCTGGACGTGGCGATCCGCATTGCGCGCGAGCTGCCCCCCGGCCTGGTGGCGCGGCCGTTGCGCGAGGTGCGCTACCGCCTGGTGGCATCACCAGCGTGGTTGCGCCAGCACGGGGCTCCCGCACGTCCGGAAGACCTGCCGCACGCGCGCTGCCTGTATCTGGGCTATGGCGCATTCGGCGAGCGCTGGTCGCTGCGGCACAAGGACTTGGGCGATGACGTCACCGTGCGCATCCCGCCCCGCTTCACCCTCAACAACAGCGTGGCGATCGTGGCCATGGTCGAACGCGACGCGGGCATCGGCCTGGTGCCCGACTTCTCCGCCGCGGATGGCCTGGCGGCCGGGCGGCTAGTCACGGTGCTCGATGACTGGGACATCCTGGAGCCCTATGTCGGCACCGCTTATGCGGTGTACACCCCCACGCGGCACGTCCCGCCCAAGGTGCGGGCCTTGGTCGACCACCTGGTCGAGACGGCGTCAGGCCACTGACGCCGTCCGGTCAGACCGAGCAGACCCGGTACACGGCGAGACTGCCGCGCCAGTTCTCGGCCCAGTTCACGGTGATGCCTTCGTGCATGACCACGCGGTCGAGCACGCGCAGGCCGACCTTGGGCGCCAGCGCCTCGAAATCGCTGATGGTCAGCACGCGCACGTTCGGCGTGTTGTACCACTGGTACGGCAGCGATTCCGACACCGGCATGCGCCCGCGGAACACCGACAGGCGGTGCGGCCAGTAGCCGAAGTTCGGGAACGAGACAATGCACTCGCGCCCGACGCGCAGCGTGTCGCGCAGCACCTGCGCGGTGTTGTGGATGGTCTGCAGCGTCTGCGACAGGATCACCGTGTCGAAGCTCTTGTCCTCGAACAGCGCCAGGCCGCCTTCCAGGTTTTGCTGGATGACATGGACGCCCTTCTGCGCGCAAGCCAGCACGCCTTCGTCGCGGATCTCGATGCCGTAGGCCTGCACCTCCAGTTCGTCCTGCAGGACGCGCAGCAGGCTGCCGTCGCCGCAGCCGAGGTCGAGCACGGTGGATTTGGGTTCGACCCAGCGGGCGATCGCGCGGAAGTCCGGGCGCAACGCGAGGATATTGGGATTGGCGAGGGCGTTCATGCGCCGATCTCCTCTGCGATGCGCTCGTAGTAGGCGCGCATCAGGTTGTGGTAGCGCGGATCGTCGAGCAGGAACGCGTCATGGCCGTGCGGTGCGTCGATCTCGGCGTACGAGACCGGGCGCTTGTTGTCGAGCAGCGCCTTGACCAGTTCGCGGCTGCGGTTCGGCGCGAAACGCCAGTCGGTGCTGAAGCTCGCCACGAGAAAGCTCGCCTGCGTCTGTGCCATCGCGCGCGTCAGGTCGCCGCCGTAGGCGAGCGCCGGATCGAAATAATCCAGCGCTCGCGTGATCAGCAGGTAGGTGTTGGCGTCGAAGTACTCGGCAAACTTGTCGCCCTGGTAGCGCAGGTAGCTCTCGACCTGGAACTCGACGTCGAACGAGAAGCGGATGTCCTCGGACTTCAGCTCGCGGCCAAATTTCTCGGCCATGTCCTCGTCCGACAGGTAGGTGATGTGGCCGATCATGCGCGCCACGCGCAGGCCGCGCTTGGGCTTCACGCCATGCGCGTAGTAGTTGCCGCCGTGGAAATCGGGGTCCGACAGGATGGAGCTGCGCGCCACCTCGTTGAACGCGATGTTCTGCGCGGACAGCTTGGGCGTGGACGCGACCACGATGCAGTGGCGCAGGCGCTGCGGATACATCAGGCTCCAGGCCACCGCCTGCATGCCGCCCAGGCTGCCCCCCATGACCGCGGCGAACTGCGCGATGCCGAACACATCGGCCACGCGCGCCTGCGCGTTGACCCAGTCCTCCACCGTCACCACCGGAAACATCGCGCCATAGGGCTCGCCCGTGGCCGGGTTGGTGCTCATCGGCCCCGTGGAACCGAAGCAGGAGCCCAGGTTGTTCACGCCGATGACGAAGAAGCGGTTGGTGTCCAGCGGCTTGCCCGGGCCCACCATGTTGTCCCACCAGCCCACATCGCGCGGATCATCAGCGTAGACGCCGGCCACGTGATGCGACGCGTTGAGCGCGTGGCAGACCAGCACGGCATTGGAGCGGTCTGCGTTGAGCGTGCCGTAGGTCTCGACCATCAGGTCGTAGGCGGCGATGGACGAGCCGTTGCGCAGCTTCAGCGGCTCCTGGAAATGCATGCGCTGCGGCGTGACCACGCCGACGGAATCATTCGGCAGCGTGAGCGCGGCAGGCGGCAAGGCGACATCTGTCATGGAATCGGCCCGCGTCAAGCAGGCATAAAAAAACCCGACCGGCAGTGCGTATAAAGCGTCGCAGCCAAGTCGGGCATTCGCGGAGTTCCGCGTGCCGGCGTGATTCCCGAACCTGCCTTGGGGGCGCCGACCCAACTTCTTTAGCCGCATTTATATTCGCAGGCAGAGATCCCAGGTTTTCCAGGGCCATCCGGCTGCCGCGCGCCCGCAAGCCAGTCATCAAATCGGCGCGACGGCTTATTATAGTGCAATCCGCCGGACGCGCCGCATCGGGCGCGAACCTGCCGCATGCGGCATGGTCCGGCACCGACGAATCGCCATGCACAAGCCGAACATCCTGGTCATCGAAGATGAATCCACCATTGCCGACACCATCGTCTATGCGCTGTCCACCGACGGCATGGCCGTGGAGCACTGCGCGCTGGGCGGCGCCGGCCTGGAGCGCCTGCGCGCGCAGGTGTATGACCTGGTGATCCTGGACGTGGGGCTGCCCGACGTGAGCGGCTTCGAAGTTTGCCGCACGCTGCGCACGTTCACGGACGTACCGATCATCTTCCTGACGGCGCGGCATGATGAGATCGATCGCGTGGTCGGCCTGGAGATCGGCGCGGACGACTATGTCGTGAAGCCATTCTCGCCGCGCGAGTTGGCCGCGCGCGTGCGCGTGATCTTGCGTCGAGCGAACCGCCAGTCCGCTGGCGAAGGCCCTGGCCACGCCGCGCCCACGCCTTCTCGCCAGAGTCCCTTCACCGTCGATGCCGACGGCGCGCGCGTTGCCTACCAAGGCCACTGGCTCGAACTGACGCGCTACGAGTACCGTCTGCTGGCGCTGATGCTGCGCCACCCGGGCCGCATCTACTCGCGCGCCCAGCTTATGGACGCGGTCTGGCACGACGCGCCGGACACCATCGACCGCACCGTCGATACCCACATCAAGACCGTGCGCGCCAAGCTGCGTACGCTCGATGCCGACAGCGACCCGATCCGCACGCATCGCGGCATGGGATATTCCATCGAGCCGTAACGGCCGACGGTCCTGCATGCATATCGGGCTTCGCATCTTCTTCGGCTTCTTCGTGATCGTGGGCCTGGCGGCCTTCCTCACACTGCGCGTGTTCGTGCAGGAGGTGAAGCCCGGCGTGCGCCAGGCCATGGAAGACACGCTGGTCGATACCGCCAACGTGCTGGCCGCGCTGGCCGCCGACGACATGAAGCACGGCCGCATCGCCGACGGCGCGTTCGCACAGCGCCTCGCGCGCGTGCAGGATGCACCGGTGGACGCGAGTGTGTGGGGCCTGCGCAAGCAGTCGGTGGGCTACCGCATCTACATCACCGATACGCGCGGCATCGTTCGCTTCGACACCAGCGGCAGCGCGGTGGGCACCGACTATTCGCGCTGGAACGATGTTTACCTGACGCTGCAGGGCAAGTATGGCGCGCGCAGCACGCGCGCCAACGCCGACGACGAGAACAGCACCGTCATGCATGTGGCCGCGCCGCTCCGCGACCCCGTCGATGGCAAGACCCTGGGCGTGCTGACCGTGGCCAAGCCCAACCTGGCCATGGCGCCGTTCATCGAGCGCAGCCAGCGCAAGATCCTGCTGCACGGGCTGCTGCTGATGGGCGTGGCCTTTGTGATCGGGCTGGCCTGCACGCTGTGGCTGGTGTACGGGCTGCGCCAGTTGCAGCGCTACGCGCGCACCGTGGCGGCCGGAGAACGCGCACAGATGCCGCTGCACGGCGCCAGCGAGCTGGCGGAGCTTGGCCGTGCCGTGGAAACCATGCGTCTGCGGCTGGAGGGCAAGCAGTATGTGGAGCACTACATCCACACGCTCACGCACGAAATGAAGAGCCCGCTTGCGGCGATCAGCGGCGCCGCGGAGTTGCTGCAGGAGGACATGCCGGCCGCTGACCGCCAGCGCTTCGTCGCCAATATTCGCGGCCAGTCCGAGCGACTCGCGCAAATGATCCGCAAGCTGCTGGCGCTGGCCGCGGTGGAGCAGCAACAGCGGCTCGACGCCACCGAACGCGTGGAACTGCTGCCGTTGCTGGGCACGCTCGTGAACGAACTGGAGCCGCGTGCGCGACAGCGCGGCGTGACATTTGCCATGGCACCAGCCGCCGGGCCTGTGCCATCCGTACAGGGCGATCCATTCCTGCTGCGCCAGGCGCTGGCCAACCTGCTCGAGAACGCACTTGATTTCGCGCCGGCGGCCAGCACCGTGCAACTCCGCGTGAGCGACCACGGCGCATCCACCGGCCAGCTCACGATCGAGGTCGCCGACCGCGGCCCCGGCATTCCCGACTACGCACTGCCGCGCCTGTTCGAACGCTTCTACTCGCTGCCGCGCCCGGGCGGCCACGACAAGAGCACCGGCCTCGGGCTGTGCTTCGTGCGCGAAGTCGCCAACCTTCACCATGGCGAAATCACCATTGCCAATCGCGACGGCGGCGGGGCGATCGCCACGTTGACGCTGCCGGCCGCGGCCTGATTCCGCCCGCTTCACAAAGGGCACACAGAGGCTTCACGCGGGCCCCACCGTGCGCGCACAGGCCGTGGCTAAGCTGGCCGGCACCTTCATCACCGGGCCAGTGCCATGAACAAGATCCTGCTATACAAATCCCTGATCACCGGCGTGCTGATCGTGCTGATCCTGATCCCGCTCAGCCTTGTCGGCAACCTGGTGCAGGACCGCAAGGCCTACGGCCAGGAAGCCGAGCAGAGCATCTGGAAGAGCTATGCCGGCCCGCAGACGCTGACCGGCCCCGTGATCGTCGTGCCGTACAAGGAAGTCACCTCCGTCACCGAACGCCCCGATCCGAAGCAGCTGCCGGCCATCACGCACAACGTCGAAGCCCGCCAGTTGCTGGTGTTTCCGCAGGCACTGCGCGTGCAGGCCAGCGTTACGCCGGGCGAGCGCTACCGCGGCATCCACAAGACGCTGGTGTATGAAATGCAGAGCCGCTGGGAGGGCAGCATTACGCTGCCCACGCCCGATGACCTGACCCGCTCGCCGGGCCACGTGCGCTTCGAAGTCGGCCAGCCTTTCGTGGCGCTGGGCATCACCGATACGCGCGGCCTGATGAGCGCGCCGACGCTGGAACTGGATGGCCGCAAACTGCCGCTGCAGCAGGGCGCGAAGCTGTCCACGCTGTCGCAGGGACTGCATGCGGAGCTGGACCTGCCCGCATTCAAGCCCGCGGCGGCCCAGCCGCGCACCGAGGGCCGTACCGTGTCGTTCGCGCTGACGCTGCCGCTGCTGGGCGCGCAGTCGCTCGCCGTGGTGCCGCTGGCTGCGCAGAACGATATCGCCATCGATTCACCGTGGCCGCATCCGAGCTTTGACGGGGAGTTCCTGCCGCGTACGCGATCGGTCGATGCCACCGGCTTCCGCGCCAGGTGGAGCGTCACGGCATTCAATACCAAGGCACGCGAACAGCTGTCGGGTTCGCGCGGCATGGCGCTGGATACGGTCTCGGTCAAGCTGATCGAGCCGGTCAACATCTACCTGCAGACCGAGCGCGCCACCAAGTACGGCATCCTGTTCGTGCTGTTGACCTTCGCCGGTTTCTTCCTGTTCGAGCTGATCAAGCAGCTGCGCATCCATCCCGTGCAATACCTGCTGGTGGGCCTGGCGCTGGCGCTCTTCTTCCTGCTGTTGCTGAGCCTGTCCGAGCATATCGCCTTTGCGCTGGCCTACCTGGCGGCAAGCGGCGCCTGCATCGGCCTGCTCGGCTTCTACCTGTCGTTCGTGCTGCGCAGCTGGAAACGCGGGCTGGGCTTCGCCACGCTGCTGACCACCCTGTATGGCGCGCTCTATGTGCTGCTGCGCTCGGAGGACAACGCGTTGGTGCTGGGCTCGCTGCTGCTGTTCCTGCTGCTCGCCGCGATCATGGTGGTAACGCGCAAGGTCGACTGGTACGCGGCCGGTGCAGCCTTGCAGCCGCAGCGTGAAAAGGCGGCGGCCGCAATCGTTGCAGGTACGGGTACGGGTTCGGAAGACGCGACGGTCTAGCCGAGCAGCACGCGCAGTTGCGCTTCCGCGCGCTCGCCAGGCGACTTGCGGAAGCCGCTCTTGGCGTAGCGGTGCCACTGGCCCTGGACATAGGCCATGACCAGCGCGGCGCGCAGCGCGACGTCGGCATCGGCCGGGAACGCGCCCTGCGTCACGGCGATCTTCAGGCACTGGCGCAGCGACGCCTCGATGCGGTCGATCATCTGGTTGATGCGCTCCTGCAGGCGCTCGTGCTCGCCCACGAGCGCCTCGCCCGTCAGTACGCGCGTCATGCCGGGGTTCTTCTCGGCGAACGACAGCAACATGCGTACGATGGCCTGCATCTGTCGCAGGCCGTGCTCTTCATTCGCCGTGATCTGGTTGATCAGGCCGAATACGGTTTGCTCGATGAAAGCGATCAGCCCTTCGAACATCTGCGCCTTGCTGGCGAAATGACGGTACAGCGCTGCCTCCGACACGCTCAGGCGCCCCGCCAGCGCGGCGGTGGTGATCTTTTCCCCGCGCGGATGCTCCAGCATGGCGGCCAGCGTCTGCAGGATCTGGACGCGTCGCTCGCCCGGGCGCGGGCGCTTGCGCGCCGGCGGCGCATTCTCGCTCGCCGGCGCGTCGTCCTGCCCGTCCGGCACGACCGCCTCCGACGGGGTTCCGTTGCTTTCCATCATGACCCGGTTCTCCGCATTCTTCGTTGTAGTTGATGCATGGATTGTACTTTTATGTCCACATAGGCCGGCCGGTTCGGCACGCGCGCCCGTACGCGCGGCGCGTCGGGCTGCGACTGCGGCGACAGCGCCGCGGCCCCGGCAGCGGGCGGCACCTGGGCTTCGGCCGCGACCAGCGTCACCGAACGCTCCTGCGCGGCATGGCTGGCGTGCTGGCGGTCTTCGGCCTCGAGCGTGGAGCGCACCGCGGCATCGCCGCGGCTGCCCGCCGCTTCCGGCGCGGCAACCGCGTGCGGGCGCGACGGCGCGATCGTGCGCAGGTAGCCCGTTACCCACGCGGTGCGGATGCCGATGCCGGCATAGCGCTTGAGGTGCGACAGCGTGTCTTCCACCAGCACGGCGCGGTGCGGCGCAATGCCGGTCTGCGCCAGCAGGCGGCGCAGCATGCGCCGGTCAGGCTTGGGGCGCAGGTGTCCGTGCACCCACATGTGCTCGATGGCCACCACGCGTTCGAAGCAATGGCTGATGCCGGCAATATCGAGCACCGCGCGCGCATAGTCCTGCGGCGCGTTGGTGACGAGGATCTTGCGCCCCGGCAGCCGGCGCAGATGCGCGGCCAGCCCGCGCCGCACGCGCACCATGTCGGCCAGTTCCGGGAACTCGTGCGCGGCGCGCAGGAAATCCGCCGGGTCCACGCCGTGGTGGCGAATCATGCCGAGCAGCGTGGCCCCGTAGCGCTGCCAGTAGTCGACGCGCACGCGGCTCGCGGTGGCGTCGTCGCAGCCGAGCACGCGCGCGACATACGCAGTCATCAGCCGGTTGATCGCCGGGAAGATCGCGTGCGAGGCGTCGTGCAGCGTGTTGTCGAGGTCGAACAGCCACACCGTGCCGCCGGACTGGTCGCCGGCCGGCCGGCGGCGCAGGCGCGCCGGCGCGCGGCGCGAAGTGGAATGACTGGAAGGCACGCCGGACGATTGGAATTGCAAAGGGGAAGGAGGCAGCGGGCAGCGCGCCAGATGGGCGCCGCCCAGTGGATGCCGCTCAGTGCGAGCGGATCATCGTGCCGAACGCCTGCTCGGTCAGGATTTCCAGCAGCAGCGAATGCTCGATGCGGCCGTCGATGATGTGCACCGAATGCACGCCGCTCTTGGCGGCGTCGAGCGCCGACGAGATCTTGGGCAGCATGCCGCCCGAGATGGTGCCGTCGGCGAACAGTTCCTCGATCTCGCGCGCGGACAGGTCGGTCAGCAGGTTGCCCTTCTTGTCCATCACGCCGGGGATGTTGGTCATCATCACCAGCTTCTCGGCCTTGAGGATCTCGGCCATCTTGCCGGCCACCACGTCGGCGTTGATGTTGTAGGCCTGGCCGTCGTCGGAGAAGCCGATCGGCGAGATCACCGGGATGAAGGCGTCGTCCTGCAGCGCCTTGACCACGGCCGGGTTGATCGCCTCGATATCGCCCACGTAGCCGATGTCGATGAAGGCGCCCGGGTTTTCGCGGTCCGGCATCTGCAGGCGCTTGGCGCGGATCAGGCCGCCGTCCTTGCCGGTCAGGCCCACGGCCTGGCCGCCGTACTGGTTGATCAGCATCACGATGTCCTGTTGGACTTCGCCGCCGAGCACCCACTCGACCACTTCCATGGTCTCTTCGTCGGTCACGCGCATGCCCTGCACGAAGGTGCCGACCTTGCCGACCTTCTTGAGCGCCTCGTCGATCTGCGGGCCGCCGCCGTGCACCACCACCGGGTTCATGCCGACCAGCTTCAGCAGGATCACGTCGCGCGCGAAACCGTGCTTGAGCTTTTCCTCGGTCATGGCATTGCCGCCGTACTTGACCACGATGGTCTTGCCGTGAAACTTGCGGATATAGGGCAGCGCCTCGGCGAGAATCTCGGCTTTGAGGGCGGGGGCAATTGCGGCCACCGCAGTCGCGGCAGCTCCGGGGTGGTCGGCGTTCATGGCTTGGGACATCCGTGAGATTCAACAGGTATGATGGCAAATCGGCCGCAGACCTGGCGGGGAAACTCGCGGGGATCACCCGAAAGTGCACCATAGGGCCACGGCAGGCGCCGATTTTACAAGAATCCGCGAAGAGCGCGGGCAGCCGGCCCCAGAGGCCCGGTACAAGCCGTCCCGATGCGCCGCGTGGCGCACGACGCGGCGCGCCGGCCGTCATCTTTGCGCAACAGCGCCCGATCCCGCCGCCCCGATGCCTCACGACACCGCCGACCTGGAGTCCCTGCGTCCTCACCTGTTGCGCTTTGCCCGGCTCCAGTTGCGCGACGAGGCACTGGCCGAAGACGCCGTGTCCGACACCCTGCTGGCCGTGCTGGAGCACCCGGAGCGCTTTACCGGCCAGTCGGCGCTGAAGACCTACCTGATCGGCATCCTCAAGCACAAGATCATCGACCTGCTGCGCAGCGGCCGGCGCGAAGTCCGGCTGGCCCTGGCCACGGACGACGACGGCGAGACCCGCTCCGAACAGGACGCCTTCGACGCGCTTTTCACCCGCAACGGCCACTACCAGGACATGCCTTCCGACTGGGGCGACCCCGACCGCACGCTGGAGCGGCGCGAGTTCTTCGAGGTGCTGCAGGCCTGCGTCGACCGCCTGCCGGCGAAGACGGCGCGCGTGTTCATGATGCGCGAGTGGCTGGAGCTGGAGACCGAAGAAATCTGTCAGGATCTGCAGCTCAGCGCGACCAATGTCTGGGTGATCCTGTACCGCGCCCGCATGCGCCTGCGCGAATGCCTGGAGCTGAACTGGTTCGGACTCCCCCCCGGCGCCGGCAAGGCGCGCTGAACCGCCCGCAAGGAACCCATGCGAGATTCGCCACGTTCTAACCGCCTGTTGCCGGACTGCGAGGAAATTCACCACCTCACCATGAAGGCCATGGACCGCCCGCTCGGCTGGACCGAGCGCGTGCGCATGCGCGGCCATCTGCTGATCTGCGCGGCGTGCACGCGCTTCGACGCGCAGATGCGGCTGATGCGCTCGGCCATGCACCGCATGGGCCAGGATGGCGAGGAGCCGCCGCGGAGCCGGCCATGACCGATCCGTCCACCGTCCTCACGGGGCAGCTGCGCCCGGTCGAACACTGCAGCGAATGCGGCGCAGGCTTCGTTTGCGGCTATGTGGCCGGCCTGCCCGAGTGCTGGTGCGCCAGCCAGCCGCTGCTGCCCGCGCGCAGGATCGTGCCGGACCAGCATTGCCTGTGCCCCGCTTGCCTGAAAAAGAGGCAGGCGCAACTTCAGGCGCCGGACTGAAGTTTTGGCGCGGCTTGAGGCCGTGCCTCTGGAGCCGAACTCCACTGCATTACCACCATGCCGGCGACGATCAGCGCCGCGCCGGCGAGACGCCCCGGCGTCAGCGCGCGCACCGCGAAGCCAGCCAGCCCGAACTGATCGACCAGCAACGCCGCTGCCACCTGGCCCGCGACGACCGCGGCGATAAAGCCGCCGGCGCCCAGGCGCGGCGCCACGAGCAGCGCCGCCGTGATATAGAACACGCCTAGCACACCTCCGATCCACATCCATGCCGGCTGGCGAGCCGCAACCGGAAGCGCTGGCAGCGGTACCTTCAGCAACCACAGCAGCGGCACGATGACGGCAAGGCTGACCAGCAGCGACACCACGGTGGCCCATAGCGGATGCCCGAGCGCCCGGCCCAGCGTTGCATTGGCGCCGGCCTGGATCGGCATCGCGGCACCGGCCAGCACGGCGGCGGCAAGGGGGAAAAACAGGTTCGCGGGCAGGGTCGTGCCTGACATGGCGCACTCCGTAAGGCAATATTCGATACCCGATAGTGTGAAATATCGCAGAATGAATTTCCAATTCTGCTTTCATACGTTTAACATTCGTGGAATGAATACCTTACGCGGAATCGACCTGAACCTTCTGGTGGTGCTGGAAGCACTGCTGGCCGAACGCCATATCTCGCGCGCCGCGCTGCGCCTGCACCTGAGCCAGCCCGCGGTTAGCCACGCATTGGGGCGCCTGCGCCAATTGCTGGATGACCCCATCCTGGTACGCGGCAAGGGCGGCCTGGTGCCGAGTGCCCGTGCGCATGAAATCTCCGGCCCTCTGGCCGAGGCGCTGGCGCAGGTCCGCATCCTGCTCGGGCCGGGTGGATTCCAGCCGGCCACGGCGCGCCGCAGCTTCCGCCTGGCCATGTCCGATTACGGCGCGCTGGTGGTGCTGCCGCGGCTGCTGCGCGCGGTGCGCAAGGCCGCGCCGAATATCGACCTGGTGGTGACCCATGCCAGCCGCGAAGCCATGACGGCGCAAGTGGCCGATGGCGAGATCGACATGGCGCTGGGCGTCTTCTCGCATCAGCCTGAAGACGTGCACGCGGTCGCCCTGTTCGAGGAAAGCTACGCTTGCGCGGTCGATGCGGCCACCGTGCGCGATGCGGGCCGGCTGGATCAGGTCGCCTACCTCGCGCGTTCGCATGTGCTGGTCGCGACGCACAGCGAGCGTGTGGACGCCATCGACGCGGCCGTGGCAAAAATTGGGGGGCGCCGCAAGATCGCCTGCGTGGTACCGCACTGGAGCGTGGCGCCGGCGCTGATCGCGGGGACCAACCTGGTCCTGACCACCGCACGCCGCAGCCTGGCCGCGCTGGAAGCGGACCCACGCTACGCGGTGTTCGATCCGCCGTTCGCCCTGGAGAACTTCACCTTCAGCATGATCTGGCACGACCGCACGGACGCCGATCCGGGGCATACCTGGCTGCGCGAGCGCGTGCAGGCCGCCGCGGCCACTCAGGAATCGGACGAACCGATCAGCTTGCGCGGCTGACGCCGCACCGGCGACTTGCCTGCCGCGTTGCCGGTCCGAGGCGGACCTGGCTTGCGGCCAGCGCCCTTGTCACGCGGCGGCGGCGTCGCGCCCGTGCCGCCGCGGAACACCATCTTCTGGCGGGTGCCGAGCTGCTTGTTGGCCATGGCTGCCCCGCAGTCCAGTCAGATTCAGTGCTTGTGATCGCCGTGGCCAGCAGGGCTGGCGGCACTCGCGGTCATATCGCGCACTTCGGCGTTCACCTTTTGCTCGATGATTTTGCCGCCCTGCTCGATCTTGAGCGTGATAGGCACCGTGTCGCCCTTCTTGAGCGGGCCTTTCAGGTCCATCAGCATCACGTGGTAGCCGCCGGGCTTGAGTTCCACGTTCTGCATCTTCGGCAGGTCCAGCGACTGCACCTGGCGCATGCGCATGACGTTGCCTTCCATCTTCATCTCGTGCAGCTCGGCCGCCGCGACCGGCGACGACACGCCGACCAGCTTTGCATTCTCATGCGCGTGCAGCACCATGAAGGCGCCCGACGCCGTCTGGGTCGGCACCGTGCCGCGCACCCAGGCGTTGCTGACATCGACCTGCGCCAGCGCGGCGCCCGAGGTCAGCATGGCGAACGAAGCGGCCAGCGTGGCCGCGTGGAGTTTGGCTTGCACGAATTTGGCTTGCACGAATTTGGCTTGCATAAAGGGCTCCCCGAAAGCAGACATTAGACCATGCCACCGCAGGCTGGTGCCGGCGGCGCGGATAACCCGATAGTCTGGCAGCGCCGCCCCCGCGCGACCAATGCGGCAAGGTGTCGCACTGGCCGGCGCCTGCAGGCGGCATTGATACACTCGCGTGCATGCATGCCGTCCCCGCCGTGACCCCGCCCGCCCTCACCGCCCTCACCGCCCTCACCACCTCCCCGCTTCCGGCCGGCCCGGCCGCCCGCCCGAGCCTGGTGAGCCTGCGCCGGCTGTTCTGGCTGCGCTGGGCGCTGCTGGCCGGGCAGGCACTGGGCATGATGTCGTGCGAGCCGATTATCGGCGTCGCGCTGCCGACCAGCCCCCTGCTGGTGGTCTTCGCGCTGCAGGCGCTGTTCAACGTGCTGACCGGCCTGCGCCTGCGGCTGCACACCCGCCACGGCTCGGCGCCCGGCGAAGCCGAGCTGATGGGCCAGTTCCTCGTCGACCTGACCGCACTGTCCGCGATCCTGTTCTATACCGGCGGCGCCACCAACCCCTTCGTCTCGTTCTACCTGCCGGGCCTGGCCATCGCCGCGGCCATCCTGCCGTGGCGGCAAGTGGTGGCGCTCGCCTGCTACGCGCTGGCCTGCTATACGGTGCTGCTATTCGAGTACCTGCCGCTGGACCTGCACGATCCCGACAAGGCGGTGAACTACCACCTGGCCGGCATGTGGCTGAATTTCGTTGCCAGCGCGGTGATGATCGCCTTGTTCGTGGCACGGCTTTCCGGCGTGCTGCGACAGCGCGAGGCGCAACTGCACCTGGCCCGCGAACAGCTGCTGCGTGAAGCGCGCGTGGAAGACCTCAATGCCCAGGCCGCGGCGGTCGCACATGAGATCGGCACGCCGCTGGCGACGCTGGCGGTCATTGCGGGCGAACTGCGCGGCGACGCCTCGGACCGCGCGCGCGGCGCCACGCCGGTGGCCGATTACCTGCCGGACCTGCTCACCGTGGAGCAGCAACTTGAGCTGTGCCGCACGATCCTGGCGCGCCTGCGGGAAGATCCGGCAACGCTGGCGCCGCAGCGCATCGACGCGTGGCTGGGCAGCTTCGCCGAGCGCTGGCAGCTGCGCCACCCCAATGCCACGCTGCAAGCCAGCACCTCGCCGCAGGCTGGCGAACTCGCGATCGAGCCCGCCCGCGTGGGACAGATCCTGACCATCCTGCTCGACAACGCCGCGCGCAGCCAGCAATCGGCCGGGCGCGCGCAGGTGCCGCTGCAGCTCGACATTGCGCTCGAGCACGGCGACCTGGCGTTTCGCGTGAGCGACCGCGGCGACGGCATTCCGCCCGCGCTGCACGCGCAGTTGGGCGAAGCGCCCGTCGCCAGCCCGCACGGCGGCCAGGGCATCGGCCTGTACCTGGCGCAAAGCGGCGCGCGGCAAATGGGCGGCGGGCTCGCGTGGCAAGACCGTCCCGGCGGCGGCACCGTCGCCGCACTGCGCGTGCCGGCCTCTTCCACCCTTGCAGTGAATCCGTCATGACCGTTATCCACCATCCGGTTCCCGAGTCGATCGCGCCGGCAGGCTCGCCCTTCCTGGTCATCGACGACGATGCCGTGTTCTCCGGCACGCTGGCCCGCGCGCTGACACGCCGCGGCTACGCCGTGCAGGTCGCGCACAACACCAGCACGGCGCTTGCGCTGGCCGCGCGCACGGCGTTCGCCTACGTCACGCTGGACCTGCACCTGGGGCCGCCGCCCGAGGCGGGCAGCACGGCCGCGGCCGAATCGGGCCTGCAGTTGGTGGGGCCGCTGCGCCAGGCGCTGCCGGACGCGCGCATCCTGGTCCTGACTGGCTACGCGAGCATTGCCACGGCGGTCGCCGCGGTGAAGCAGGGGGCGGATGAATACCTGGCCAAACCCGCGAACGTGGATTCGATCCTCACCGCCCTGATGGCGGGCATCTCGGAAGATGCAGCGGAAGCCGCGCTGGAAGAGCCGGTGCCGCTGTCCGTGGCGAGGCTCGAATGGGAGCATATCCAGCGCGTGCTGAACGAACACGGCGGCAATATCTCCGCGACTGCGCGCGCGCTCAACATGCATCGGCGCACGTTGCAGCGCAAGCTGGGCAAGCGCCCGGTGTCGCGCTAAGCCAAAGGCGATTCCGCTCAGTCAGCGGTGGTCCGTTACAGGCGCAGTTGTACGTAGTCCCACTCGAGCGCGTCGCCCGCGCCATCGGGGCCATCGCCCTGCGCGACGACGCGCAAGGCATCGCTCGCGTGGCGGTCCGCCAGCGTGAAAAGCTCTCCGGATTGCAGTGCCAGCGTGGCGGCGGCGACCGCCGCGGCGCCCAGGTTGCCGTGATGGGGGGCATGCGCGGTGGCGTTCGCCGGACGCATGCACAGGAATGCAGTGGCCGCCGCCAGCGTGGCCAGCAGGCCGGCGGTCGCGATCATGACGCGGCTGAATTGTGTCTTCACCAGGTTTTCCTCCTGCCAGTAGGTAGTTTGCAATGCGGTGGCTCCCGCATCTGCCATGGGGCTCAAGGTGCGCAAGCGTCTCATTGCGCGATGGGTGTGCGCCAGTGTGCTTACCAATGCTTACCAACCTTACCGACAGGTGGCACCCCGATACGCCCTGACATGAAGCCGTGTCCTAGGAGGCCGCAGCCAAGGTGCGGCACTAAGCCGCATCGGGCGCCAGCCCGCGCCGCCGCGTGCAACGCTAGACTGGCGGCCTGACAAGGAGCCCTTCATGCATTTCCCGCTTTCCCCGCGCCGGCAGGCGCGCCAGTGGCTGCTGCCGGCGGCGCTGATGGCACTGTCCGCCACCGCATCGGCCCACGTCGTCTTCGAGCAGAAACAGGCGGAAGCCGGCAGCTATTACAAGGGCGCGCTGATGGTCGGCCATGGCTGCAACGGCAGCGCCACGCGCGCCATCACCGTCACCATTCCCGAAGGCGTGCAGGGCGCGCATCCGCAGCCCAAGGCCGGTTGGCAACTCGAGGTCAAGCGCGCGCCGCTGGCCAGGCCGGTGCAGTCGCACGGCAAGCTGATGACCGACGACGTGCGCACGCTGCGCTGGTTCGGCGGCACGCTGGCCGACGCGCATTTCGATGAATTCGTGATGCTGATGAAGTTGCCCGAGCAAGGCGGCAAGCTCTACTTCCCGGTGGTGCAGGAGTGCGAGAACGGCACGGCCGAATGGACACAGGTGCCGGCCGATGGGCAGACCACGCGCGACCTGAAATCGCCCGCCGCGGCACTGGAGGTGCTGGCGCCCGAGGGGCACGCGCACGGACATTCGCACTGATACGTCCGACGCGGACGCAAAAAAGGGCGCACCTGGTGCGCCCTTTTTGCTGGCCGTCAGCCGCCGCGCTTACAGCACGTAGCGCGACAGGTCTTCGTTCACCGCCAGATCGCCAAGCCGCTCGTTCACGTAGGCGGCATCGACCGTCACCGTCTCGCCCGATGACTTGGTCGCGTGGAACGACAGGTCTTCCAGCAGCCGCTCCATCACCGTGTACAACCGGCGCGCGCCGATGTTCTCGACCTTCTCGTTGACCGAGAACGCGATCTCGGCCAGCCGGCGGATGCCGTCCGGCGCGAACTGCAGCTCGACCCCTTCGGTCTTCAGCAGCGCCTGGTACTGCTTGGTCAGGCTCGCGTCGGTCTGCGTCAGGATGGCCTCGAAGTCCTGCACGGACAGCGAATCGAGCTCGACGCGGATCGGGAAGCGGCCCTGCAGTTCCGGAATCAGGTCGCTCGGCTTGGACAGGTGGAACGCGCCCGAGGCGATGAACAGGATGTGGTCGGTCTTGATCATCCCGTACTTGGTGCTCACCGTCGTGCCTTCCACCAGCGGCAGCAGGTCGCGCTGCACGCCCTGGCGCGACACTTCCCCGCCGCCCATTTCGCTGCGGTTGGCGATCTTGTCGATCTCGTCCAGGAACACGATGCCGTTCTGCTCGACGTTGGTGATGGCCTTGTGCTTGAGCTCTTCGTCATTGACGAGCTTGGCGGCCTCTTCGTCGATCAGCAGCTTGAAGGCTTCCTTGACCTTCATCTTGCGGCGATGCTTCTTGCCCTGCCCCATGCCGGCGAACATCGAGCGGATCTGCTCGGTCATTTCCTCCATGCCCGGCGGACCCATGATGTCCATGCTCGGCAGGCCGGCGGCGACTTCCAGTTCGATGTCCTTGTCGTCGAGCTGGCCTTCGCGCAGCTTCTTGCGGAACACCTGGCGCGTGTTGGAATCCTTCTCTTCCGGCTGCGAGAAGCCAATGTCGCGCGGCGGCGGCAGCAGCACGTCGAGCAGGCGGTCCTCGGCCGCCTCTTCGGCCTTGGTGCGCACCTTCTTCATCTCGGATTCGCGCGTCTGCTTGATGGCCATCTCGGCCAGGTCGCGCACGATGGTATCCACGTCACGGCCGACGTAGCCGACTTCCGTGAACTTGGTCGCCTCGATCTTGATGAAGGGTGCATCCGCCAGCTTGGCCAGGCGGCGCGCGATCTCGGTCTTGCCGACGCCGGTCGGGCCGATCATCAAAATGTTCTTGGGCGTGATTTCCTGGCGCAGCGGATCGGCCACCTGCTGGCGGCGCCAGCGGTTGCGCAGCGCCACGGCCACGGCTTTCTTGGCCTTGTTCTGGCCGATGATGTGCTTGTCGAGTTCGGAAACGATTTCCGACGGGGTCATGGTATGCGACATGGTATCCGTTCAGTGGGGGCGGGCCGGCCCGTGCGCGGGCCGCGCGGCGCTTATTCCAGCGTTTCGATGACGAAATTGGTGTTGGTGTAGATGCAGAGCTCGCCGGCAATGGTCAGCGCTTTCTCGACCACGTCCTTCGGCGCCAGCTCGGTGTTCTCCACCAGCGCCTTCGCGGCCGACTGCGCGTACGAGCCGCCCGAGCCGATCGCCGCGATGCCACCCTCGGGATCCAGCACGTCGCCGTTGCCGGTGATGACCAGCGTGGTGTCGCGGTCGGCGGTAATCAGCATGGCCTCCAGCCGGCGCAGCGCGCGGTCCGAACGCCAGTCCTTGGCGAGGTCGACCGCGGCGCGGGTCAGGTTGCCCTGGTACTTTTCCAGCTTGGCCTCGAAGCGGTCCAGCAGCGAAAACGCGTCGGCCGTGCTGCCGGCAAACCCCACCAGCACTTTGCCGTTGTAGATGCGGCGCACCTTGCGTGCGGTGCCCTTCATCACGATATTGCCGAGAGTGACCTGACCATCACCGCCGAGCGCGACCTGATTGCCGCGGCGGACGCTGACGATGGTAGTGCCGTGATACTGTTCCATGGTGGCTTCCGTGAATATGTCAGGACGGTAGGTGGCGACGCATCAGTCCGGTTTCAAGGGCCGCTGGGTGCTACGCCATCTGCAGGTGCGCAGTCGCATCCACGCAATCTGACAAATATAGGACGCCGCCGCGCCCGGTACGGTTCGGTCGCCCGCAAAACAAAAAGGCCATGCGCAGTCGCATGGCCTTTTTGCTGGTTCGAGGCAGGCAGCACCAACCGGCGCCCCCGCGTCTCGCATCACTCAGTCGGCATAGACGCCGGCCTTCTTGATCACCGGGGTCCACTTGTTGATTTCGGCGCTCAGGTAGGTGCGCAGCGAATCCGGCGTGGCGCGCTGTGCCGGCACCGCCTCGGCCCCCAGCTCGGCCATCTTGGCGCGGAATACCGGGTCGGTCACGGACTTCTGCAGCGCGGCCGACAGCTTGTCGATCACCGGCTTCGGCGTGCCCTTGGGTGCGTACATGGCGTGCCAGACCTTGACTTCGACGCCCGGCATGCCCTGCTCCTGCGCGGTCGGCACGTCCTTGAACGCTTCCACGCGGCGCGCCTGCATGGCCGCGTACGGCTTGACCGAACCGGCCTTGAGGTGGCCAGCCAGGTTGGTGGTCTGGTCGCACAGCAGGTTGACCTGGCCGCCCAGGATATCGGTCAGCGCCGGTGCGGCACCCTTGTACGGCACCGTGGTCAGCTCGGTCTGGATCGCGCTCTGGAACAGCAGGCCGCACAGGTGCGAGGCCGAACCGATGCCGGCATTGGCCAGCGACAGCTTGCTGGCATTGGCCTTGATGTACGGCAGCAGGTCCTTGAAGCTGTTCGGCGGCAACTGCTTGTTGCCGACCATGATCATCGGGACGTCGGCAATCTCGCCCACCATCTCGAAGTCCTTGAGCGGATCGAAGCCCAGGTTGCGGTACAGCGCCGGGGCGGTGGCCATGCCGATATGGTGGATCAGGATCGTGTGGCCGTCGTTCTTGGCTTGCGCCACCTTCTTGGCCCCGATGGTGCCGCCGGCACCGCCCAGGTTCTCGATCACAACGGTCGAGCCCAGGTGCTTGGACATGATCGCGGTCAGCTCGCGCGCGACCTTGTCGGTCGGGCCGCCAGCCGAGAACGGCACCACCGCCGAGATCGGCTTGCCGCCCGGAAACTCCTGAGCCTGCGCGCCGGCATATGCGCCCATGGCGCCCACTGCCGCGATGGCGGCGACCAATTTTGCAACTCGTTTCATAGTGCTCTCCAATTCTTTCCGTCTGCAAAGCGCCGCCGGTGCCGGATGCCGCGTGTCATGACGCGGTCCGTGCGCAATCAGGCGGGGTAGTCCCGTTGCGCGATCGACCATGGCTGTTGGCAGCGCGGCCCATTCGACTGTATGGCCTGTATGGCGGCCGGGCCGGGCGTTGATGTTACCAACTGCAGACATCCGAACGGAATCAGGGCTAACCCGCTGCAACTTGATGCGACAGGCAGTGAGAACATACGAGCCACTGCGGCCAGCCCACACGCAACTGAATTGCAACAGCGCAGGGCCTATGGTTAAATCTTCCGCATGACCCGTCTGATCCCGAGCCAGCCCGATACCCCACCGGCGCCGGCCGTTTTCGAAGCAGCCCAGGAACGCTTGCGCCGGCTAGGCGCGCGCGTGACGCAGCCGCGGCTGTGCATCCTTGCCTGCCTCATCGCAAGCGACGAAGCCCTGACGCACCAGGCCGTGATCGACCGCCTGCCCGGAGCGGGCGAGGCCATCGACCGCGTCACGGTGTATCGCGTGCTGGACTGGCTGGTGGAACAGGGCGTGGCGCAGAAGCGCGCCGGCAACGACCGGGTGTTCCGCTTCAGCCTGATCGAGCACGAGGCCGCGCGCGCCGAGGTGCATCGCCAGCACAGCCACTTCCACTGCACGCGCTGCGACCGCACCTTTTGCCTCGACGACGCCAGCCTCCCGGCACAGCCCGCCCCGCCGCGCGTGCCCAGCGGCTTTGCCATCGAACATGTCGAACTGACCGTGAACGGCGTGTGCGCCGACTGCGGCGCGCGCATGCCGCGGCCGCAGGGCAGCCCGTCCTGAGACGTCCACTATTCCCCCGGAGAACCCACCCATGTCAAAACTGATCCCGGTCACGATCCTGACCGGCTTCCTCGGCAGCGGCAAGACCACCCTGCTCAAGCGCATCCTCACCGAGCAGCACGGCATGAAGATCGCCGTGATCGAAAACGAATTCGGCGAAGAAAACATCGACAACGAGATCCTGGTGCAGGACGGCCGCGAGCAGATCGTGCAGATGAGCAACGGCTGCATCTGCTGCACCATCCGGGGCGACCTGGTCCAGGCGCTGTCCGACCTGATGACCAAGCGCGACGCCGGCGAGTTCGATTTCGACCGCGTGGTCATCGAAACCACGGGCGTGGCCAATCCCGGCCCGGTGGCGCAGACCTTCTTCATGGACGACGAGATCGCCTCGCGCTACCTGCTGGACGCGGTGATCACGCTGGTCGATGCCAAGCATGCCCATCTGCAGCTCGACAAGCAGGAAGAGGCCCAGCGCCAGGTCGGCTTTGCCGACGCCATCTTCATCACCAAGTCGGACCTGGTCAGCGAAGCCGACGTGGCCGACCTGCGCCACCGCCTGCTGCATATGAATCCGCGCGCGCCGATCCGCCAGGCCAATTTCGGCGAAACGCCGATCGACACCATCTTCGACCTGCGCGGCTTCAACCTGAACGCCAAGCTGGAGATCGACCCGGAATTCCTCAGCGCCGACGATCACGACCATGGTCATGGCCACGACCATGATCACAAGCACGAGCACGGCGAGCACTGCGGCACGGACTGTGGCCATGACCACAGCCACGACCACCACCACCATCACCACCACACCGACCACATCGCGTCGTTCGTCTTCCGCAGCGACAAGCCGTTCCACTACGGCAAGCTCGAGGAATTCCTGTCCGGCATCCTGGCCGTCTATGGCGAAAAACTCTTGCGCTACAAGGGCGTACTATATATGGAGGGTGTGGACCGGAAAGTCGTGTTCCAGGGTGTGCACCAGTTGATGGGCAGCGACGTCGGCGCCAAGTGGGAGGATGAGACTCCCGGCACCAAGATGGTGTTCATCGGCGTGGACCTGCCCCGGGATGCGATTCTGAAAGGCCTGGCCAACTGCCTGGCCTGAGTGCGGCAGCCGCCTCATGGCGGCCCCTCGCTACGTGTCGTCCCTGGCATCTCCCCCATTCGGGGTACCGGGGAAACACCGAAGTTATGGCAAGGCCTTTTCCGTATCTTGGAAAATTTTGTTCAAGTACAATAGGCCGGATTTGATACCGACGGCGCACCTTTTTCCCGCCGCCGGTGTTGCAGGGCGGCGGTTGTCGTCAGCACGAGGCAGGCCGCCGGCAGGTGCGGTCGCAGGGCTTCGTGCGGAGACCGCCCTCCGCTTGGGGACCCGGCACGCGCCGTTCCATACCGACGCGAGAGAGAGGTGTCCCCATGACAGCCGCAACGAAGACGAAAGAAAGCCGCAGCAAGACAGGTAGTGCCGCGGCAGAGACGCTCAAGGCGCAGTCTGTGAAGGCTGCGCCGGCTCCCCGCGGCGGTACGGCCCACGCCGGCGCGGTCGAGACCAAGGGAGGCCCGCGAAGCAGCAAGACTGCAGCCAGCCAGAGTGAAACGTCCGCCCCGCGCAAGCACGCGGACACAGCACCCGAGCGGACCCAGACGCCGCCGGTCAGATCAACAAGAGAATCAGCAGCAACCATGAGCAGCAACAAACTTCTGACTGAAGCTGAAATCCTGAAGATGAGCGACAAGGATTACATGAACGAAGCGCAGCTCGCCTTCTTCAAGCATCGCCTTGAGCAGCTGCGCGACGAAATCCTGAAGAACGCTGATCAGACCACGGAACACCTGCGCGAAACGGTCATCGTGCCGGATCCGGCCGACCGCGCCACGATCGAGGAAGAGCACGCCCTGGAACTGCGCACGCGCGACCGCGAGCGCAAGCTGCTCAAGAAGGTCGAGCAGTCGCTGACCCGCATCGAGTCCGGCGATTACGGCTGGTGCGAGGAAACCGGCGAGCCGATCGGCGTGCCGCGCCTGCTGGCTCGTCCGACCGCCACGCTGTCGCTCGAAGCGCAGCAGCGCCGCGAACTGCGCCAGAAGCTGTTCGGCGACTGAGCCGCGCGCCCGCCGCTGAGCAACCCGACGGCCCGGATCTCCGGGCCGTTTTGCTTTGTCGCGGCACGACGACGACATTACTATGGTGTAAGCCCGCAGCTGTCGGCGGCAGGGTCTTTCTGGTACAGTCGCAACTTTGTTGCAATAACACCGGGTGCGCCGCGCGGCGCCCCTCTGCTCGTCCCTACCATGGCCAATCGCCTGCCCGTTACCGTGCTGTCCGGATTCACCGGCGCCGGCAAGTCCAGCTTGCTGCAGCATCTGCTTGCCGCCAGTGCCGGCAAGCGCGTAGGCGTGGCCGGCAGTTTGCCGGAAGCCACCGAACTGGCGGGCAGCGGCAGTTTCGATCACCTGCAGCTGGAGGCCGAGGGAACGGATGACCCCATGGCAATCGCCGAGGCCGTTCTGTTCGAAGACGAGCATGGTGCGGGCACGGCACTGCGCCTGGACACGCTGGTCACCGTGGTGGATGCCTCGACCTTCCTGCGCGACGTCAACGACGCCGAGTTCCTGCGTGACCGCATCGCGCCGCAGGCCGATGACAGCGATGAGGATGACCGCACCGTGGTCGACGTGCTGATCGCCCAGGTCGAGTTCGCCGATGTGATCGTGCTGAACAAGGCGGATCTCGTCAGCGCCGATGCGCTGGCGCAGCTCGGCGCCATCCTGCGCGCGTTCAACCCGCGCGCGGAAGTCATCCCGGCGAGCTTCGGCAAGGTTCCGGCCGCGAGCGTGCTGGACACAAACCGCTTCGACTTCGAGGAAACCGCCAGCGCACCAGGCTGGCTGGCGCTGCAGCGCGGCGAGTCATTGCCGGAGTCCCATGGCGTCGGCGGCTTCGTCTACCGCCGCCGCCGGCCGTTTCATCCTGGCCGCTTTGCCGACCTGATCCATACCGAATGGATGCGCGAGCATGGCAACGTGCTACGTTCGAAGGGCCTGTTCTGGCTGGCCAGCCGCATGGGCATCGCCGGTGACTGGGCCCAGGCCGGCGGCGTATGCCGTCCCGCCGCCGCGGGCGCATGGTGGGCCGCCCTCGATCCGTCCGAATGGCCGACCGATGCGGCGGACCGCGCCGCGCTCGACGCCGACATGCTCGACGATGGCCAGCCGGCGCCATACGGCGACCGCCGCCAGGAACTGGCGCTGGTCGGCGTGGATCTCGACCGCAACGCTCTGGAAGCCTGCCTCGACGCCTGCCTGCTGACCGACGCCGAAATGGCCGCCGGCCCCGATGCCTGGGCCGCCTATGCCGACCCGTTCCCCGCCTGGGAAGATGCCTTCGACGACGAGGGCCACGATCACGACCATGGCCATCATCACGGCCATGACCACACGCACGGCGACTGCGACTGTGGCCACCCGCATGATCACTGAGATCACCCGGTCTCTCGTCCGCCTGCGCGCGCGTGGTCCCGGGCTGTGGCACGCGGTGTGGCTGGTGCTGTGCCTGCTGGGCGCGCAGCATGCGGGCCTTGTGCACCGTGTGGCCCACGGTGGCCTGATGGGCGCGCCGCTGTCCGTCATGGCCGCCGAAGCGGGCGCCACGGATCATGGCGACGCCAGTCCGTTCGCGCAGAAGCTGGCCGGGCACTCGTGCGTGCTGTTCGATGGCGCCACCGTCGCCGACAGCCATTTCTGCCATCTGCCGGCAATCACGACGGCCTTTGGCAAACCGGTCAAGCCGGCCAACCTGGCCTGGCGCTGGCCCGATCTTCCCTCCGCCTACCCTTTCCGCTCGCGCGCGCCGCCGGCGCACACGCCCGCCTTCGCCTGAGCCGGGCCGCGGCCTTGCCGCCTGCCCGCAGTACGAACGCGTGCGTCCATGCCGGCCGGCTTTGCGCGCGTCCCGCACCTGATCGTGCGGGGCGCGCGCACCGCCGCCACCGGCACGGCCGTCCGCCCGATTGCCATCGCATCGAATCGCGAGCCATGTCTCCTACCCTGCATCACCCCATCCCGCGGCGCACGCCGCTGGCAGCCATTGCTGCCCTGATTGTTTCCACCAGCGCGTTTGCCCAGACCGCCAGCGAACCCGCGACCACCGCCGCGCCCGCTGCCGCCACCCTCAAGGAAGTGGTGGTCACCGCGAACCCGCTTGGCAGCGAGCTGAACGACATGGTCGCGCCGGTCTCCGCACTGAGCGGTGATGCGCTGTCGCTGCGCCAGAACAGCACGCTCGGCGAGACGCTGGACAAGCTGCCTGGCGTGTCGTCGAGCTACTTCGGCCCCAACGCCAGCCGCCCCATCATCCGCGGCCTGGATGGCGACCGCATCAAGGTGCTGCAGAACGGGGGCTCCACGGTCGATGCTTCGACGCTGTCCTACGACCACGCGGTGCCGGTCGACCCGCTCGTCGCCGAGCGCATAGAAGTCGTACGTGGGCCAGCCGCGCTGATGTACGGCGGCAATGCCATCGGCGGCGTGGTCAACGTGATCGACAACCGCATTCCGAAGGAGCCGATCGAGGGCGTCGGCGGCGCAGTCGACGCGAGCGCTACCGCCGGCGGCGATGCGGCGCGCAATGCCAGCGCACTGGTCGAGGCCGGCAACGGCCAGTTCGCGATCCACGCCGATGCCTTCGCGCGCAAGACCAGCGACCTGAAGATTCCGGGCTTCGCGCGCAGCGCGCCCCTGCGCGCCAGCCAGCCGCTGCCCGAAGGCGAGACCGAGGCCAGCGGCCGCCTGCCCAACACCAGCGCGCAGCAGGACGGCGGCTCGCTGGGCGGCTCCTACACCTGGGCCGACGGCTTCATCGGCGCCAACTACAGCGCCTACCGCAACGAATACGGCACGCCGGCCGAGGATGACGTACGGCTGAAGATGCGGCAGGACCGCTTCGCGCTCGAAGGCGAGGCGCGCAACCTGCAAGGCAACACCTCAGGCCTCATCGAATCGGTCAAGGGCAAGTTCAGCTACACGGACTACGAGCACAAGGAAATCGAGGCCGGCGAAACCGGCACCATCTTCAAGAACCAGGGCTGGGACGCGCGCTTCGAGGCCAAGCATGCCAAGATCGGCAGGATGAGCGGGGTGGTCGGCACGCAGTTCGGCCACACGCAGTTCTCGGCGCTGGGCGAGGAGGCGTTCGTGCCGAGCACCGACACCGACAACGCCGCACTGTTCGTGTTCGAAGAGCTGCCGCTGGACAGCACTGGCGACTTCAAGCTCAACTTTGGGGGCCGGCTCGATCACAGCAGCATCCGCGCCAGCGCCAATGGCAATGACCGCTTCACCGATGCCAACCGCAGCTTCAATGCCACCAGTGCCTCGGCGGGCCTGCTGTACAAGCTGAACGCGCTGTGGTCGCTCACCAGCAATGTCTCGTACACCGAGCGCGCGCCGACCTTCTACGAGCTGTACGCCAACGGGCCGCACGTGGCCACCGGTTCATGGGAGCTAGGCGACCCGAATGCCAGCAAGGAGCGCGCCACCTCCGTCGATCTCGGCATGCGCTACAAGTACGGCCCGCACAGCGCGAGCGTGTCGGGCTACTACAGCCGCTTCGCCAACTACCTGGCGCTGATGTCGACGGGCCGCGCGCGCGACGATGCGGGCGATGTCGTCGCCCCCGGCAGCCCCGGCTCGCTGCCCGAGTTCCAGTACCTGGGCGTACCGGCCACGCTGTACGGCTTCGAGGCCGAAGGCAAGGCGCGGTTGTTCCAGAAGATGCTGACGTCGAGCGATACGCTGGATTTCGAAGCCCGGGCGGATTACGTGCGCGGGGAGGATCGCAATACCGGTGAACCGCTGCCGAGACTCGCGCCGCTGCGGCTCGGTGGCGCGCTGGTCTATGGCGCGGGTCCGTGGGGAGCGCGCGTGGATGTCACCTACGCGGCAAAGCAAACGCGCGTGCCGACCAACGACACGCCGACCGACGCCTACACGCTGCTGAGTCTGGCGCTGACGTACAAGTTCAAGACCTCCGGTACGCAGACGCTGGTCTATCTGCGCGGCGACAACCTGACCAACCAGGAAGCGCGCAACGCTTCCTCGATCCTCAGGGATATTGCGCCGATGCCGGGCAGGAGTGTGAAGGTGGGCTTCAGGACGATGTTCTGAGGCCCGGGTTGCAGGGCCGAGGGGACGGGACGTCAATCAACGTTCACCACCGCCTCCCCCTCAACCCTTAACGCCCGAACCCCCGCCAACGCCCGCAGCGTCTGCGACAGGATCTCCTCCATCGACTGCGCGGCCATAAAGCGTTCGCGCATGGTCACCATCAGCGGCGCCTGTTCCATCCACGCCAGCAGTGCATCGCGCTTTATCCGCTGCACTTCCAGCAGCTTGAACTTCACCAGCACCTTGAGCGCGTGGCTCGCATTGCGTTGCGGATCTCCACCGAGGTAAGCGAGCCGGCCACGCGCCCGTTCGAGGGCTCCGGCCACGTCGGCAAAGGGGCGGCCGTGGCCGGGAATCACCACGCGCACATCGAGTTCCGCAATGCGCTCCAGCACCGCGGCCTGTTCCACAAACCCGCTCTCCCCTTCCAGCTCGGGAAAAATCACCCCGAAGCCGTTTTCCCACAACGCATCGCCGGCAATCAGGATGCGCGGCTGCGGCGCGAACAACATCACCGCGTGAGGATCATGCCCCGGCGCGGCGACCACCTGCCAGTCGATGCCGCCAAGGCGCAGCCTGTCGCCGTCATGCAGCAGCGCATCGAACGTGAAGCGCTCGCATTGCTGGCCCGTGGCCTTGTAGGTCAGCGCATCGACATCCCACGCCGAGACGGCTGCCGCTTCGGCGCCGGGAATCGACGTGTGCGGCTGCCAGCGCGCCTGCAGTGCGGCATTGCCACCGCAATGGTCGGAATGCAGATGGGTATTGACGAGCCGCTTCAGCAAACGCCCCTGTAGCGCCGATTCGACCAGCGCCACGGTCTGCGGCGCGTGCGTGACGTAGCCGCTGTCGACCAGCGCGGTATCGTCGCCGTCGATGAACAGGATGTTGTTGGCCGACAGCCAGCCGCGTTCGAACACGCGCACGTTGGCCGGCAACTGCGGGGGCGTGGTGTCGCTCAAGGCAAGGGTCTCCTATTCGTCCAGCCAGGCGGCGCGCTGCGCCAATTGCGTCCAGACGCGGCGCTTGTCGTCCTCGGCCATGGCCGACCAGCCGGCAATCTCTTCGATGGTGCGCAGGCAGCCTTCGCAATAGCCGCTGTCGGCGTCCATGCGACATACGTTGCGGCATGGCGAAGGCACCGGCTGCGCAGCCTGCGCCGATCGTGCGCGGCGCGTGATGTCCCGGATCAGGGCAGCCGTCAGCGCCATGGTCTCAGCCGGCAACCCGGGCAGCCTTGGCGGCGACCTTCTGGTTGAAGCGCGCGGCATCGATCACGTGGCGCTCGTGCACGCCCTCCGTGATTTTGTCCTCGCCGTCCCAGGCGCTGACTTCAAAGCGCAGCCTGCGTCCATCCACCTCCACCAGCCGGCCCTTGACCGTGATGGTCATGCCCGGCGGCGTGGCGGCCAGGTGCGTAAAGCTGACCAGCGTGCCAAGCGTCTGCTCGTGTGGCCAGTCCAGGTGTTCGCGCAGTGCCTGCAGGCAGGCGCACTCCATGATGCCGACCATGTACCCGGTGGCCAGCACGTCCGGCATCTCCGTGCACATCGGGATGTCATCGTAGAGGCGCGGCACCGTGGCCTTGCGCGGCACGAGGTACTGCCACGAGAACTCCAGGCCGGGCCGCAGTTCCGGGCTCATGCCGCCGCTCCCAGGGCCACGTCGGCCACTTCCGCGCCGGTCATCTGCTGCAGCTGCTGCGGCGTCAGGTTGAACACCGCGTGCGGATGCCCCGCCGCGGCCCACAGGCTGTCATAGCGGAACAGGTCCTGGTCGAGCAGCATGACCGGCGGCACCGCATGGCCGATCGGGCAGACGCCGCCGATGGCATAGCCGGTCTTCTCGCGCACGAACCTGGCATCGGCCTTGCCCAGCGCGCCGACACGCGCCGCCACCTTGGCTTCATCGACACGGTTGCTGCCGCTGGCAATTACCAGCACCGGCACATCGTCCTCGACGCGCCGGAAGATGATCGACTTGGCGATCTCCGCCACGCTGCAGCCCAGGCCGGCGGCCGCCTCGGCGGACGTCTTGCCGGTGGCCGGCAGCATCACCACCGGGCGATCATGCCCGAGTTCGGCCAGCAGGCCGGCAACACGCTGTGCGGATTCCGGCAATACGGCGTCCTGGTCAGCGGACTGGCTCATTCTTGCTCCTTCGTCGTTCGGTTACTTGGCTCACGCGCACATGGGCGCGGCGTCGCTGGCGGCGGCCCACTTGGTCAGCAGCGCGCGGCCCACGCGCGAGCTGTTGGCGCGGCCGATCGCCTGCGAGATGTAGTCGCCCGTGCGCACCACGGCTTCCAGGTCGATACCGGTATGGATGCCAAGCCCGTGCAGCATGTACAGCACATCTTCGGTCGCCACGTTGCCGGTCGCACCCTTCGCGTACGGACAGCCGCCCAGGCCGGCCACCGATGCGTGGAAGATCGAGATGCCCACTTCCAGGCTGGCCAGGATGTTCGACAGCGCCTGGCCATAGGTATCGTGGAAATGCCCCGACAGACGGTCAAGCGCAAATTCCGCCGACACCGCGCGCATCACGTCCTGCACCCTGCCCGGCGTGCCCACGCCGATGGTGTCGGCGATATCGATCTCGTCGCAGCCCAGGGCGCGCATGCGGCGCACCACGTCCACCACGGCGCTCACCGGCACCTCACCCTGGTACGGGCAGCCCAGCGCGCACGAAATGCTGCCGCGCACGCGAATGTTCTTTTCTTTCGCGGCCGCCGCCACCGGCTCGAAGCGCGCGATCGATTCGGCGATCGAGCAGTTGATGTTCTTCTGCGAGAACGCCTCGCTGGCGGCGCCGAAGATCACGACCTCGTCGGCACCGGCCGCCACCGCGCCCTCCAGTCCCTTCATATTGGGCGTGAGCACCGAATACAGCGTGCCCGGGCGGCGCTGGATGCGCGCCATCACGTCGGCGCCGTCGGCCATTTGCGGCACCCATTTCGGCGAGACAAAGGACGCGGCCTCGATATTGACGAAACCGGCCTCGGTCAGCTGGTTGATCAGCGCCACCTTGACGTCGGTCGGCACCATGGCCTTTTCGTTCTGCAAGCCGTCGCGCGGTCCGACCTCGACGATCTTCACGTAGTTGGGCAGGTTCATGGCTATCTCCAATATCTGTTGTTCTCTGCGTGGCGCTTCAGTAGCCGCGCTGCAGGTCGACCACGCCCGCGATCGGCTGGCCGGCCCGCAGCGCGCGGATCTTGCCTGCGATCTGCGCGATGCTGTCCTCGCGCAGCGTGAGCGCCGAGATATGCGGCGTGATGGTGATGCGCGGCTCCTGCCAGAACGGGTGCGCAGCTGGCAGCGGCTCGGTGCGGAACACATCCAGCGTCGCGCCGGCGATCTGCCCGGCCTGCACCGCGGCAAGGAGGTCGTCCTCGGCCAGGTGCTGTCCACGCGCCACGTTGATCACGTAGGCGCCCTTTGCGAGCTTGCCGAACAGTTCGCCGTTCAGGATGTTTTCGGTCTGCGGCGTCAGCGGCAGGACATTGACCAGCACGCGCAGGCCATCCAGGAACGGGGCGCGGCCCGCATCGCCATGGAATCCCACCACGCCCTCGATGGCGCGCGCGGAGCGGCTCCAGCCGCGCACCGGAAAGCCGAAACCGGCCAGCGTGCTGGCGATATGCGTGCCCAGCGCGCCGACGCCCATCACGCCGATGGTGAACTCCGCGCGGCGGTGTGGCTTCAGGAACTTCCAGTTGCCGGCCTGCTGCTGGGCAGCGTAGTCGTCCAGCCGGCGGAAATAGCGCAGCACGGCATGCGTGACGTATTCGGCCATTTGCGCGGCCATGCCAGCGTCGTCCAGGCGCACGATGGGTACGCCAGCGGGCAGCGCGTCGGGGTCCTGGTCACGCAGGCCCAGGATGCCGTCCACGCCGGCGCCCAGGTTGAACACCGCCTTCAGGTCGGTGCGGCCGCGCAGCATCTCCACGGGCGGGCGCCAGACCACGGCGTAGTCCGCGGATTCGCCGCGGCTGTCCTCCCACTTGAGGCACTCGGCTTCGGGCAGCGCCTGCGCAAAACCTTCGATCCAGGGTTCATAGCGGCCGTCAGGCACATACAACTGCAACTTCATGGAGGGACTCCGGGTCTTCCGTGGCGGGATGGATCATTTTGGCAGAGGTTGCGGGACGGTGCCCGCCAGTGGCCGGCAATCGCCCCGCGCCGCCTGCGGTTCAGGCCTCACCGCTCGCAAACGCCAGCAACTGCGCACCTTCCGCCACCTGCTCGCCCACGCCGTACAGGATTTCGCTGACCACTCCATCGGCCGGCGCGCTGATCGTGTGCTCCATCTTCATGGCTTCCATCACCAGCAGCGGCGTGCCGCGCGTCACCGTGCTGCCCGGTTCGACCATGACGGCGATGACCTTGCCCGGCATCGGCGCGGTCAGCTTGCCGCCCTCGCCCTCGGCTTCGCCCGCGTGCGCGAGCGGGTCGAGCCAGCCGAGCACCGCGTGGCGTCCGGCGTTGAAGACGTGGAAATCATTGCCCTCCACATGGACCTGGCCATGCGCGCGACGCGTGCCGAGATCCACGCGGATATCGTCGGCCTGGCACGATGCGCGGAACGGCGCCGCCTGGTCGGCATAGATCAGCGTGCTGCCGCGCTCGTTCGCGGTCAGCACGACATCGAGCGTATGGCTGCCGTAAGCAAAACGCAGCGCGCGCGTGGCGCCGCCATTGAGCCGCCACGCGCCGGCATGCGTCCACGGCGAATGCTGGTCGGCCGCGTCGATGCGGCGCTCGCGCGTTTCGCGGTCGAGCAGCGCGGCGGTCGCGAGCGCGATGATCTCCATGCCGACCGGCGCGGGCGCCGGGAACAGGGTGGCCTCGTTGCGTTCGATCAGCCCCGTGTCGAGATCGGCCGTGCGGAACGCTTCGGATTTCAACAGCCGCTGCAGGAATGCCACGTTGGTGGACAGGCCGACCACGTGATAGGCCGCCAGCGCCTGGCGCATGCGTGCGAGGGCTTCGTCGCGATCCTTGCCCCAGACGATCAGCTTGGCGATCATCGGGTCGTAGTAGGGGCTGGTGGTGTCGCCTTCGCGCACACCGGAGTCGATGCGAACACCTGCGGGACCGTGGGCATCGCAGCCGCGCATGAACTGCACGGCGGGCGGTGTGCGCAGGAAACGCAGCGTGCCCGTGGAAGGCAGGAACTGCTTGTCGGGATTCTCGGCGTAGATGCGCGCTTCGAGCGCGTGGCCGCCGATGCGGAGTTCTTCTTGCCTCAGCGGCAGCGGCTCGCCCGCGGCCACGCGCAGTTGCCACTCGACCAGGTCCTGTCCGGTGATCATCTCGGTGACCGGATGCTCGACCTGCAGGCGCGTGTTCATCTCCATGAAGTAGAACGAGCCGTCCTGGTTGGCGATGAACTCGACCGTGCCCGCGCCGACATAGCCGACCGCCTTCGCGGCTGCGACGGCGGCTTCGCCCATCGCGCGGCGACGTTCTTCCGTCATGCCCGGCGCGGGCGCTTCTTCCAGCACCTTCTGGTGGCGGCGCTGCACCGAGCAATCACGCTCGAACAGGTAGACGCAGTCGCCGTGGGTATCGGCAAAGACCTGAATTTCAATATGGCGGGGTCGCGTCAGATACTTTTCGACGAGCACCTTGTCGTCGCCGAAGCTGGCCGATGCCTCGCGCTTGACGGAGGCGAGCGCCGCTTCAAAGGCATCGCCCGATTCCACCACGCGCATGCCCTTGCCGCCACCGCCTGCGCTGGCCTTGAGCAGCACCGGGTAGCCGATGCGGTCGGCCTCGCTGCGCAGCAAGCCTGGATTCTGGTCTTCGCCGTGGTAGCCGGGCACCAGCGGCACCGAGGCCTTTTCCATCAGCTGCTTGGCCGCGCTCTTGCTGCCCATCGCGTGGATGGCCGAGGCCGGCGGGCCGATGAAGACGAGCCCCGCCGCGGCGCACGCCTCGGCAAAGGCTTCATTCTCGGAGAGGAATCCGTAGCCGGGGTGGATCGCCTGCGCCCCGGTTTCCTTCGCCATCTCGATGATGTGGTCGGCGCGCAGGTAGCTGTCGCGCGCCGCGGCGCCGCCGATATGCACGGCTTCATCGCAGAAGGCGACGTGGCGCGCATCGGCGTCGGCGTCCGAGTAGACCGCGACGGTGCGGATGCCCAGCCGGCGGCAGGTGGCGGCGACGCGGCAGGCGATCTCGCCGCGGTTGGCGATCAGGATCTTGCTGAACATGAGCTCCCTCCGTTTTGACCCGGTTATCGGGATCTTACGGCGGGGAGCCCTCTGCGTGGTGATTTCTTAACTATTCAGCCTGCGTGGCCTTCGGCGCGGATGTCCAGGCGGGCCAGCAGCGCGCGATCCCGGTCCGCTTGCGGGTTGCCGGTGGTCAGCAGCTTGTCGCCGTAGAAAATGGAATTGGCGCCGGCCATGAAGCACAGCGCCTGCAAGGCCTCTTCCATCGCCTCGCGCCCCGCGGACAGGCGCACCATCGCGCCCGGCATGGTGATGCGCGCCACGGCAATCGTGCGGACAAACTCGAACGGGTCCAGCGCATCGGTGCCGGCCAGCGGCGTGCCTTCGACCTGCACCAGGTTGTTGATGGGCACCGACTCGGGATACGGGTCCATGTTGGCGAGCTGCGCGATCAGCCCGGCGCGCGCCTCGCGTGCTTCGCCCATGCCGACGATGCCGCCGCAGCAGACGTTGATGCCGGCATCGCGCACATGGCCGATGGTATCCAGCCGGTCCTGGTAGGTGCGCGTGGTGATGATCTTGCCGTAGAACTCGGGCGAGGTATCGAGGTTGTGGTTGTAGTAGTCCAGGCCCGCTTCCTTGAGCTGTTGCGCCTGTTCGGCCTTCAGCATGCCCAGCGTGACGCAGGTCTCCAGGCCCATGGCCTTGACCTCGCGCACCATGTCCATCACCGGCTCCAGGTGGCGGTCCTTCGGGCTGCGCCACGCGGCGCCCATGCAGAAGCGCGTGGCGCCGTTGGCCTTGGCCGTGCGGGCGGCTTCCAGCACTTCGTCGAGCGCCATCAGTTTCTCGGCCTTGACGCCGGCATCATGGTGCGCGCTTTGCGGACAGTAGCCGCAATCTTCCTCGCAGCCGCCGGTCTTGATCGACAGCAGCGTGGACAGCTGCACGGTATTGGCGTCGAAGTTCTCGCGGTGCACCTGCTGCGCGCGGAACAGCAGGTCGTTGAACGGCAGCGCGAACAGCGCGGCGACGTCGTCGACGCTCCAGCGGGCATCTTCGGGCAGTGCGTGGCTGCGCGCGGTCTGGCGCAGCGATTCGGGGGAAATGGTGGCGACGGTCTGAGTGGCTTGGGTCATGATCGGTTCGGTTTTATGTCAGGCAGCGAGGTCTTGTGCCTCGGACTGGTATTGGGAGGAGCAGGCAAGCAGCGGCGCCAGGTCGAGGCGCGCGGCGGCATCGGCCGGCGCCACTTGCCACGGCAATTCGCCGAGGCACGGCGCATCGAGCGCGCCATGCAGCGTGGCGATGTTCTCGTCGGCCAGCAGCATGTCCGGATCGACGCGGTTGGCGATCCAGCCGGCCAATGTCAGGCCGCGCGCGCGGATGGCCTCGGCGGTCAGCACGGCATGGTTCAGGCAGCCCAGGCGGATGCCCACCACCAGGACCACCGGCAGCGCCAGCATCCCGGCAAGGTCGGCCGTGCTCCAGCGCACCGCGCCGGTATCGAGCGGCACATGGAAACCGCCGACGCCTTCGACGACCACGGCATCGGCCTGCTCGCGCAGCGCATCGAAGGCATGGCGGATCGGTGCGCGCGTGATGCGCACGCCCTCCTGCGCGGCAGCCAGGTGCGGCGAGCACGGCGTGCGCAGCAGGAACGGACAGGTCTGCGCCAGCGGCACCGTGACCGAGCTGGCGGCACGCAGTGCAGCCACGTCATCGTTGTGCCAGTGGTCGCCGCGCCATTCGCTGCCGCTGGCCACGGGCTTCATGCCGGCAGTGGCATAGCCGGCTGCATGCAGCGCGTGCAGCAGCGTGGCGCTCGCATGGGTCTTGCCCACGCCGGTATCGGTCCCGGTGACAAAGCACTGGAACTTCGCGGGCTGGCTCATGCGGCCTCCTGCTTCGCGTCGCGCATCACGGCGTCGGCCAGCACGCCGACCAGCCGCTGCACGTCCGCGGCCGTATGCGAGGCGGACAGCGTGATGCGCAGCCGCGCGGTGCCCTCCGGCACGGTCGGCGGCCGGATCGCGCCGACGCGGATGCCGTCGGCTTCCAGCCGCGCCGACAGCGCGAGCGAGGTGGCGTTGTCGCCGACGATCAGCGGTTGCACGGCCGTCGCACTGTCGCCCAACTGCCAGCCCGCTGCCGCCGCCAGCGGCGCCAGGCCGGCGCGCAGGTCGGCAATCAGCTGGTTCAGGTTGGCGCGGCGTTGCCGGCCCTCCTCGCCTTCGATGATCGCGAGGCTCGCCAGCAGTGCGTGGGCCACCGCAGGGGGCGCGGCCGTGGTGTAGATGTAGGGGCGCGCGGTGTTGACGAGGTGCTCGATGATGGTCTCGTGCGCGGCCACGAAGGCGCCCGCCACGCCGGCGGCCTTGCCCAGCGTGCCGATGTAGATCAGGCGCTCCGAGTTCAGCCCCAGCGCCTGCAGCACGCCGTGGCCGTCGTCGCCGAGCACGCCGAAGCCGTGCGCATCGTCGACGATGATCCATGCGTCGTGGCGTTCGGCCAGCGCGAGCAGTTCGGCCAGCGGCGCCACGTCGCCGTCCATGCTGAACACGCTGTCGGTCACGATCAGCTTGAGCGGGCTGGTGCTGGCGCCGAGCAGCGCATCGAGCGCGGCCGCGTCGCAGTGCGGGTAGCGCTGCACGTCGGCGCGCGCAAGCCGGGCGCCGTCGATCAGCGAGGCATGGTTGAGCGACTCGCAGAACAGCGTCGCGCCCGCGGTGCCCAGCGCCGTCAGCACGGCCATGTTGGCCATGTAGCCCGTGCAGAAATACAGCGTGCGGGCTTGCGGGATGTATGGGGCAAACCAGCGCGCCAGTTCTTCTTCGAGCCGTGCGTGCGCCAGTGAATGGCCGCTGACCAGGTGCGAGGCGCCGCTGCCTGCGCCATACAGCCGGGCGCCCTCGGCAAGCGCGGCGACGACATCGGGGTGGCTGGCCAGCCCCATGTAGTCGTTGCTGCAGAAGGTCAGCAAGGACTGCGGCGCGGGCGTATCGACCGGTCCAACCGACTGGTGCGGGGCGCAGGCCGTATGCGCGATGCGGCGCCGGCGCGTGAGCGCGCGGGCCTGGCGTTCATCGGCTGCGCGGCGCAGTTGTTCAAGCAGCATGGCGGGCCTCCTTGTTGGCATGGGTAGGGCCGAGCACATCGTCCAGCGTGGCGAGCAGTTGCCCGGCCAGCCAGCGCGCCTGCGCGGCGTCGAAGACATAGGGCGGCATCACGTACAGCGTGTTGCCGATCGGCCGCACGAGCAACTCGCGCGCTTGCGCAGCCCGGTGGAAGCTTCCGGCGAAGCCTTCGCCGGCGACGTCGTCGCGCACATCGACGGCCCAGATCAGGCCGCGCTGGCGCATGCGGTGCAGGCGTGCATCGTCTGCGAACGGCGCCATCGCATCGGCCAGCCACTGCGCGCGATCACGGTTCTGCGCGATCACGTCGTCCTGCGCGAACACGTCGAGCGTGGCCAGCGCGGCGCGGCAGGCCAGCGGGTTGCCGGTATAGGAATGCGAATGCAGGAAGCTGCGCGCGAGATCGTCGGCGACGAAGGCGCGCTGGATCTCCGGGCGCGACAGCACCAGCGACAGCGGCAGGTAGCCGCCGCTGATGCCCTTGGACAGGCACAGGAAATCGGGCCACGCATGCGCGGGCAGCGGCTGCTCGCCGTCGCGGCATTGCTCCCATGCGAAGAAGGTGCCGGTGCGCCCGCAGCCGACGGCAATTTCGTCGGCGATCAGATGGACGCGATAGCGGTCGCACAAGGCGCGCGCGCCTTCCAGGTAGGACGGATCGTGCATGGCCATGCCGGCGGCGCCCTGCACCAGCGGCTCGACGATGAGCGCGGCGATCTGGCCAGCGCGTTCGCGCAGCAGCGTCTCCAACGCGGCCAGCGCGCGCGTGGCGACATCGGCGGCGGTCTCGCCCGCTGCGGCCTGGCGCGCGTCCGGCGACATCACGACGTGCGCGCGGCGGATCAGCGGGTCATAGGCATCGCGGAAGACGTCAAGATCGGTCACGCCCAGCGCGCCCACGGTTTCGCCGTGGTAGCCATTGGCCAGGCAGACGAACTCGCGCTTGGCCGGCAGGCCGGTGTTGCGCCAGTAGTGGAAGCTCATCTTGAGCGCGATCTCCACCGCTGATGCGCCGTCCGATGCGTAGAACGCGTGGCCGAGCGCGCCGCCGGTCAGCGCCGACAGGCGTTCGGCCAGCTCGACAGCGGGCGCATGCGTGCAGCCTGCGAGCATGACGTGCTCCAGCGTCTGGAGCTGGTCCACCAGCGCGGCATTGATCTTCGGGTTGGCGTGGCCGAACAGGTTGACCCACCAGGAACTGGTGGCATCGAAGTAGCGCCGTCCATTGGCATCGTAAAGCCACGGACCTTCGCCGCGCACGATGGCCAGCGGCGTCACGTCGTCATCTGGGCGCAGCCGCGTGCACGGGTGCCAGACCGCGCGCTTGCTGCGCTGGCCAAGCGAATCGCCGGCCGGGGCATGCAGGGACTGTTGTTGCAAGGGAGTCCTCCTTGGTTGACCCTCCGCGTGGCGCGCCGGCAACTGGGCCGGGCGATAGGGATGGAAGGGTTCGGGAGGGCTATGTTAGGAATCTGCCGGCGCGGTTGGCAATGGCGGCGGGTTTTCTGAGTTGACGGCGGGTTGAGAGAATTTAGCCGATTTTATGAGGGCGAAGCCTTATTCTTGTCGCCAGCGTGCGGCGATCTCCACGCAAGTTGTTGAAGGCTTTTTTTGCTGAGATGGGATTTCGCATGCTGCGGCGTGGCTCCCCTCTCCCGCACGGCGGGAGAGGGGAGCAAACAAGCGCGTAGCTGGAAGCCAGTTTCAAGCCGGCCGCCACGACGGCGACCGCTTCTCCAGAAACGACCTCACCCCCTCCTTCCCTTCCGCCGAGGCCCGGATCTTCGCAATCCGGTCCGCCGTGTCGGCCAGCAAGTCGTTGTCGATGACCCGCCCCGCAACCTCCTGCACCAGCCGCTTGCTTTCACGCACGGCGTTAGGACTGTTGGCAACCAGCGCCGCGGCGATCTCGCCAATCTTGGCATCCAACGCCTCGGCAGGCACCACCGCGTGCACAAAGCCCAACCGAAGCGCTTCGGCCGCATCAAACCGCTCGGCGGTAATGAAGTAACGCCGCGACGCCTGCTCCCCCATGGCGCGAATCACATACGGGCTGATCGTCGCCGGCAGCAGGCCAAGCCGCGCTTCGGAGAGGCAGAAATGCGCATGCTCCGCCGCCACGGCGATATCACATGCAGCGACCAGCCCCACGCCCCCGGCATAGGTATCGCCCTGGATCCGCGCAATCACCGGCCGCGGACACGACCAGATGGTATGCAGCATCTGCGCGAGCGTCAGCGCGTCGGCCCGGTTCTCGTCCTCCGAGTAGCCGGCCATCTTCTTCATCCAGTTCAGGTCCGCGCCCGCGCAGAATGCCGGCCCGTTGCCGGCGAGCACGATGGCCCGCACCCCGTCCATGTCGCCGAGCGCGCGGAAGGCGCCGGTCAGTTCGGCAATGACGGTCTCATTGAAGGCGTTGCGCACATCGGGCCGGTTCAGCGTGACGGTGGCGATGTGGCTGGCAACGTTGACGGTAAGCGTGGTGAAGTTCATGTTGCGCTCCGGATGGAATGGGGATGCAGGCCCGCGGGAAGCGCGGGCGCCGGATCAGGAACCGTTCTCGAACGGCAGGCCAAGCGATCGAAAGAAGGCGCCGACTTCCGGCAGCCAGAGGGGAATGCCTTCACGCGCGCTGAACAGTCGGTGCGAATCGCCGGCGAACTCGCCGACGTCAACCATGCGCGCATCGGCTGCGGCCCCTTTCGCGCTGGCCTTGTAGGCGTTGAACATGCGGTCGGGCAGCGGTGCGGGCCAGTAGCTGTCGTTGTCGCCGTAGATCCACAGCGAAGGATAGCGCGCGTCCTTGCCATAGTCGCCGAACGTCTCGATCAGCTTGTCCTCCCAGTCCGGACAGCTCAGGTTGCGCAGGCCGCCTGCGAAATTGACCACGCCGAGCACGCCGGGATAGGAGATGGTGCTGAACGCCATGGTCGTCAGGCCGCCATGCGACTGGCCAATGACCACGATGCGGTCCTTGTCGACGTAAGGCTGGCTGACCATGTAATCCAGCGCGGCGACCACGTCCTCGGCCTGCTGCAGTCCGTTGATCTCGATATTGCAGCTACCGCCGATGTACGGCCCGCCCGAGCGTGCGAAGCCCTGGCGCATCGGCAGCACCACGACGTAGCCGCGGCGCAGGAACTCCACGGTCTGCGCCGGGAAGCGCGCACGCCCCTGGAAGACCGGCTTGCCGGGCGACTTGCCGTGGTTGATGACGACCAGCGGGAACGGCCCTTCGCCGGACGGACGGAATACCGTGGCTTCGAGGTCAACGCGGAACGGCGAAGCCGCCTTGGGCACCAGCACCACCTGCTCCGAAAAACGGACGCGCGTCGCCGGTGCGCTTTGCGCAGTGCCCGGTGGCTGGGCCTGCGCCACGGCCGGCGCATACAGCAGCAGCCCCAGCACTTGCAGTGCGGCGAGACATCGAAGCAAAAAGGCAGGACAACCCATGACGGTGACGTACGGCGCGTATGGCCAGCTCCCTTACATGCGGAACACGCCGAACTTCATATCGTCGATCGGCGCGTTCAGGCTGGCCGACAGGCCCAGCCCGAGCACCGTGCGCGTCTGCGCCGGGTCGATCACGCCGTCGTCCCACAGCCGCGCGCTCGCGTAGTAGGGGTGGCCCTGGTGCTCGTACTGGTCGCGGATCGGCTGCTTGAATGCCTCTTCCTCTTCCTGGCTCCACTGGCCGCCCTTCGCCTCGATGCCATCGCGGCGCACGGTCGCCAGCACGCTCGCGGCCTGCTCGCCGCCCATCACCGAGATGCGCGCGTTCGGCCACATCCACAGGAAGCGCGGCGAATACGCGCGGCCGCACATGCCGTAGTTGCCGGCACCGAACGAGCCGCCGATGATCACGGTGAACTTCGGCACCTGCGCCGTCGCCACGGCCGTCACCATCTTGGCGCCGTTGCGCGCAATGCCTTCGTTCTCGTATTTGCGGCCCACCATGAAGCCGGTGATGTTCTGCAGGAACACCAGCGGAATCTTGCGCTGGCAGCAGAGTTCGATGAAGTGCGCGCCCTTGAGCGCCGCTTCCGAGAACAGGATGCCGTTGTTGGCCACGATGCCGACCGGGTAGCCCCAGATGCGTGCGAAACCGCATACCAGCGTGGTGCCGTAGCGCGCCTTGAACTCGTCGAACTCGGAGCCATCGACGATGCGCGAGATGACCTCGCGCACGTCGAACGGCTTGCGTGTGTCGGTCGGGATCACGCCGTACAGCTCTTCCACCGGATACAGCGGTTCGGCCGGCTCATGCAGGCGGATCTGGTCGGGCTTGCGCCGGTTCAGGTGCCCCACGATATTGCGCGCCAGCGACAGCGCGTGATGATCGTTCTGCGCGAAATAGTCGGCCACGCCCGAGAGGCGCGTATGGACATCGGCACCGCCAAGGTCCTCGGCGCTGACCACCTCACCTGTTGCGGCCTTCACCAGCGGCGGGCCGGCGAGGAAGATGGTGCCCTGGTTCTTGACGATGATCGACTCGTCGCTCATCGCCGGCACGTAGGCGCCGCCGGCCGTGCACGAGCCCATCACCACCGCGATCTGCGGGATGCCCTGCTTCGACAGGTTGGCCTGGTTGTAGAAGATGCGGCCGAAGTGGTCGCGATCGGGGAACACTTCGTCCTGGTTCGGCAGGTTGGCGCCGCCCGAGTCCACCAGGTAGATGCAAGGCAGGTTGTTTTCCTCGGCTATCTCCTGCGCGCGCACATGCTTCTTGACCGTCATCGGGTAGTAGGTGCCGCCCTTGACCGTCGCGTCGTTGCAGACGATCACGCATTCCTGCCCGGCCACGCGACCGATGCCGGTGATGATGCCGGCGCCTGGCGCGGCATTGTCGTACATGTCGTATGCCGCTAGCTGCGACAGCTCCAGGAACGGCGTGCCCGGATCCAGCAGTTGCTGCACGCGATCACGCGGCAGCAGCTTGCCGCGCGACAGGTGCTTGTCGCGCGCGGCATCACCGCCGCCTTCGGCCAGCTTCGCCACCTTGGCCTTGAGGTCGGCCACCAGCGCCCGCATGGCTTCGGCGTTGGCCTTGAACGATTCGGAACGCGCGTTGAGTTTGGTTTCCAGCGTGGGCATGTTGAGGTCTCTTTCCGGTCTCTTGCCGCTTGGTTGCTCGAAATCTTTCGCGTCAGGATCGCCGCCTGCCAGCGTCAGCCGCTGCGCTTGGGCAGCGGATGCCCGGGCATCAGGTCATACGGATGCTTCCACCCCGGCAGCGCGCGCATGCGCTCGGTCCACGCGTGGATGTGCGGATACTCCTTGCGCCAGTGCACGCCGATCTCGTCGTCGAAGAACACATAGCCCGCCAGCGAGAAATCCGCGATGGTCGCATGCTCGCCGGTGACGAAGCTGCGGCCGGCCAGCTGCGCGTTCAGCACGCTCCATGCGCCTTCGCAGCGCGTGCGGAAGAACTGCAGCACCGCAGGGTCCGGCGATGCGGTCAGCGCGCGCAGGAAGCGATACGTGGCGGTGTACGACGTAAACTTGTGATTGTCGAACAGCAGCCAGCGCAGGACTTCGGCGCGCTCGGCCTCGTTGGCGGCACCGTAGGCATCGAGGCGCGATGCCAGCGTTTCGAGGATCACGCCCGACTGGGACAGGCGTTGCCCGCCGAACTCCAGCACCGGCACCTCGCCCATGACATTGATGGCGCGGTACTCCGGCGTGCGCGTCTCGCCGTTGAAGTAATCGACAAAGCGCGGCTGCCACAACGGCCGGTCGCGTTGCGCGCTGACGGTCTCCAGCAGCAGTGCCACCTTGTAGGCATTGCCGGACTGGGCAAAGCAGTACAGCAGGTATTCCGGCGTTTCGCCGGACGTCTTCGCTTCGTCGCTCATGACGCCTCCCCGATCATGTCGCCATCCACATACAGCCACACCGGCGCCTCGCCGGCCGCGCGCGGCTCGCGCACGAACCGGCTGCGCTCATGCAGCCGCCACGCGCGCCCGCCCACCTTGTAGCGCGCCACGAATTCCACTTCGGCATGCGTATCGTCCTGCTGGGAATGAGCCTTGATGGCGAGACCCAGCCAGCGCGTGCCCGTATCCGGCGCCAGGTCGGCCGGGCACGTGGACGTGTGCCAGGTCTGCCGCAACCAATCCATATTGCCCATGACATACGCGGTATAGCGCGAGCGCATCAGCGACTCGGCATTGGGCGGCACGGCTTCGCCGCGGTGATAGCGGCCGCAGCATGCGGCATAGTCCGCGCCGAGGCCACAGGGGCACGGCGCGGCGGTGGCGCGGGGCGGTCGCTTCGCGCTCATCCCAGCAACTCCGCCAGTTCGCGCATGTCAGTAAACAGATGGTGGGCGCCGGCTTCGCGCATCAGTGCAGGATCGTTGCGCGCTGCATAGCCGAACACGGTCATGCCCGCTGCCACGCCAGCAGTGATGCCGGTCGGGCTGTCTTCCACCACCGCACAGCGCGACGGCTCGACGCCCATGGTGCGGGCGGCGAGCAGGTACACGTCCGGTGCCGGCTTGCTGCGCTCCACTTCGGTGGCGGAAAAGATATGCTCGCGCTCGTCCTGCTGGAACAGCTCCACCAGACCCGTGCGCGTGAGCTGCAGCTTGACCTTGACGCGGTCCGCGCCCGATGCAACGCACACCGGCATGCCGGTCGCGGCAATCGCGGATACCGCTTCGCGCACGTAGGGCACGCTCTGCACTTCGGCCTCCAGCACCTGGTTGCGCCGCACAAACCATTGCGACAGCCAGTTCTCCGGCAACGGCGCGCCGCGCCTGCGCTCGATATTGCCGAGCTCTTCGCGCACGGCACGCCCCAGGAACCACTTGGTCGAATCCTCGAGCGAGATGGCAATGCCAAGCTCGTTGAGCATTTCGTTGAGCAAGCGGTTGACGATCGGCTCGCTGTCGACCAGCACGCCGTCGCAGTCGAAGATCACACAATCAAAACGCGACGATGGGCCGGAGGTTGGGCCATTCACGGCCCGGTCTGCTGCAGTCATGCGGGTTTCTTTTCCTTGTTGCTATCCACGCTGCTCACGGCGCGCAGCTCGGTCTGGCGATCGCGCTTCAGGTGGTCTTCGATCTGGTTGAAACGGTCGAAGCCCCAGAACGGCTCGCCGTCGATGATGACGAATGGCGAGCCGAACACGCCCTTGGCCATGGCGACCTCGATCTCGGCCTTGAGCTGGTCCTTGATCTGGTAGCCGGTCGCGCCGGCATCCATGGCATGCACGTCCACGCCAAGGGGTTCGGCCAGCTTCGAGATCTCGGCCGGCTCGGCGATGTTGATGTCGTCCACGAACAGCGCGTGGTACACCGACTTGGCAAACGCCGTGGCGACATCCGCGCCGTGGTGGTTCTGCAGCCACAGCATGGCACGCGCGGCATGCGTGGTCGGCAGGGGGAAGTGTGTCGGACGCTTGTATTCGATGCCGTGAAAGTGCGCGCTGCGCTCGAAGTCGCGCCAGCAGTATTCGCCCTTGAGCGGGATCTGCGGCAACGGCGAGGAGCCGGTGGTCTTGAACACCACCCCGAGCAGGATCGGATGCCAGGCCACGAAGCGACCGTACTTCTGCGCCAGCTCGTCGATACGCGTACTGGCGAAGTAGCCATACGGCGACGAGAAATCAAAGTAGAAGTCGATCGCAGCGGTCATGGTCGGGGGCCCTTGGTCGTGGTGGATGGTCGGATGGCTCGGGGAAGCCTCCAGGACGCCTGGCCGTGCTTCCCAAGCCCCATGGTACGCGTGTCGGCGCGCCGCGGCTACGCCAGGGCGCGCGCGATCAGGATCTTCTGGATGTCGCTGGTGCCTTCGTAGATCTGGCACACGCGCACGTCGCGATAGATGCGCTCGACCGGGAAATCGCTGACGTAGCCATAGCCGCCGAAAACCTGGATCGCATCCGAACAGACCTTCTCCGCGATCTCGCTGGCAAACAGCTTGGCCATGGCCGCTTCTTTCAGGCAGGGCCGGCCGGCATCCTTGAGCGAGGCCGCGTGCCAGATCATCTGGCGGGCCACGTCGATGCGCGTGGCCATCTCGGCCAGGCGGAACTGCACGGCCTGGTGCTGGAACAGAGGCTGGCCGAAGCTCTCGCGTTCCTTGGCGTAGGCCAGCGCTGCATCGAACGCCGCGCGCGCCATGCCGATGCTCTGCGAGGCAATGCCGATGCGGCCGCCTTCCAGCCCCGACAGCGCCATCTTGTAGCCCGCGCCTTCGTCGCCGAGCAGGTTGGCGGCCGGCACGCGGCAATCCTCGAACAGGATCTGCGCGGTGTCCGACGAATGCTGGCCGAGCTTGTCTTCGATGCGCGCCACCACATAGCCGGGGGTGCTGGTGGGCACCAGGAACGCACTGATGCCGCGCTTGCCGGCGGCCTTGTCGGTCACGGCCATGACGATGGCCACGTCGGCATTCTGGCCGCTGGTGATGAACTGTTTGACGCCGTTGAGCACGTAGTGATCGCCATCGCGCACGGCGGTGGTACGCAGCGCCGCGGCGTCCGAGCCCACGTGCGGCTCGGTCAGGCAAAACGCGCCAAGCATTTCGCCGCGCGCGAGCGGCACCAGCCATTGCTGCTTCTGCGCTTCATTGGCAAACGCCATCAGCATGCTGCAGACCGGGCAGTTGTTGACGCTGATGACGGTCGAGGTGCCGCCGTCGCCCGCGGCGATTTCCTCCAGGATCAGCGCCAGCGACAGGTAGTCGAGGCCCGCGCCGCCATACTGTTCCGGCACCGCCACGCCGTAGGCGCCCAGCGCCGCGAGTTCGCGATGCACGTCCTTGGGGAAGGTCTTGTCGCGGTCCCACTGCGCGGCCTGCGGCGCGATCACCTCCTGCGCAAACTGGCGCACGGCGTCGCGGATCATTTCCTGTTCGGATGTCAGCAGCATGTCGTTTCTGTATGAGTGAGTCCGGCCCGCGCTTACCAGGGGATGGGGGTGCCGTCGTAGTTGAAGAAGCTGCCGTTGTCGCGGCGTTTTAACCCGGCCAGCAGCTGGCGCATGCCCTTCACGCTCTGCGGCGGCGTGATGTCCGCCGCCTTGCCGCCCATGTCGGTCTGCACCCAGCCCGGATGAAGCGCCACGCAGGTGGCGTGGCGCGCGTCGAGCGAGACCGCCTTGAGCGCCGCATTGACGCCCGCCTTGCTGACGCGATACAGCCAGCTGCCATTGCTGTCCATGGAGCCGATGCTGCCCATGCGCGAGGACAGCACCGCCAGCACGCCGCCGTGGCCGCCCAGGCCGGTCTCGACATAGGGCAGCACGAGCGGCAGCGCCATCATGGGGCCGAGCACGTTGACGTGCATGACGTGGTCGAAATCCTCGCGCGTGACCGGCTGCGCGCCTTCGGTGCGCGTGCCCATCACGCCGGCGTTGTAGATGGCCACATCGAACGATTCGCCATCGAGCTTCCAGCCCAGTCCGGCCACGGCGCCGGCATCGGTCAGGTCGGCCTGGTGGGCTTCGGCGCCCAGCGCCTTCAGCGCGGCGACGCCCTCAGGCGTGCGCGCCGCCGCGATGACGCGCCAGCCGTCGGCACGGTACTGGCGGACGAATTCGAGACCGATGCCGCGCGAGGCACCGAGGATGAGTGCGGTTGGCATGGCTGGGCTCCTGGCAAGGGTTCATCGATTGTTTTGGGGTTCCTCCCCTCTCCCGCGGGCGGGAGAGGGGAGGAACCGGTGGAAGCGATCGAACGCGTCAGACGATCTCGATCCCCACCGCTGTCGCCTCGCCACCGCCAATGCACAAGCTGGCCACGCCGCGCTTGCCGCCGGTCTTGCGCAGCGCGCCGATCAGCGTGGTCATGATGCGTGCGCCCGAAGCGCCGATCGGGTGGCCCAGCGCGCAGGCGCCGCCGTGGATATTCACCTTCTCGCGCGGGATCTTCAGGTCGTGCATGGCGGCCATCGGCACCACGGCAAAGGCCTCGTTGATCTCGAACAGGTCGACGCTGTCGGTGGTCCAGTCGAGCTTGCGGTAGAGCTTGGCCATGGCTTCCACCGGCGCGGTGGTGAACCAGCCCGGCGCCTGCGCGTGCGTGGTGTGGCCCAGCATGCGCGCGATCGGCTGCAGGCCGAGCTTCTTCGCGGTGGATTCGCGCATCATCACCAGCGCCGAGGCGCCGTCGTTGATCGACGACGACGATGCCGCCGTGATGGTGCCGTCCTTGGCGAACGCGGGCTTCAGCGTGGGAATCTTGTCGAGCTTGATGCGGCGCGGGCCTTCGTCGGTATCGATGACGGTGTCGCCGCCCTTGCCCGAGACGGTGACCGGGGCGATCTCCCAGCGGAAATCGCCCGACTCGGTGGCCTGCTGCGCGCGGCGCACGCTTTCGATCGCGAAGGCGTCCTGCTGCTCGCGCGTGAAGCCGTACTTGGCAACGCAGTCCTCGCCGAAGGTGCCCATGGCGCGGCCCTTGTCGTAGGCATCTTCCAGGCCATCCAGCATCATGTGGTCATAGATCATGCCGTGGCCGATGCGGTAGCCGCCACGGCCCTTCGGGATCAGGTACGGCGCATTGGTCATGCTTTCCATGCCGCCGGCAACGGCGATGTCGAACGAGCCGGCCACCAGGCCGTCATAAACGTTCATGGCCGCGCGCATGCCCGAGCCGCACATCTTGTTGACCGTGGTACAGCCAACGCCGAGCGGCAGTCCCGCGCCGAGTGCCGCCTGGCGCGCCGGGGCCTGGCCCTGGCCGGCGGGCAGCACGCAGCCGAACACCACTTCCTCGACCTGCTCCGGCTTGATGCCGGCGCGTTCGACCGCTGCGCGAATCGCAACGGCACCGAGCTGCGGCGCGGTCAGCGACGCGAATTCACCCTGGAATGCCGCCATGGGGGTACGGGCGGCGGAAACGATGACGATCGGGTCTTGCATGTCTGTTCTCCTGGTATCGGTATGCGCGAATCGTGTTGTGTTGGCGGCCGCGATCAGCGGATCGACGCCTGCGGCGGGTCGCCGAACTGGCGATAGGCGGCGGCCAGCTGCTCGTGCAGCTCGTCGTTGTTGCTGGCGGCCATGCCGAGGTCACGCAGCAGGCCGTCTGACACGCCGTAGACCCAGCCGTGCACGGTCACGTCCTGACCGCGTGCCCATGCGTCCTGCAGCACGGTGGTCTGGCAAACATTGTTGACCTGCTCGATCACGTTCAGCTCGCACAGGCGCGTGTGGGCGTCGTCCTCGCGCAGGATGGTGCCGAGGTAGGCCTCGTGCTTGTCGGCCACGTCGCGCACATGGCGCAGCCAGTTGTCGGCCAGGCCAATGCGCTCGCGCTTGAGCGCGACCTTCACGCCGCCGCAGCCGTAGTGGCCCACGACCGTGATGTGGCGCACCTTGAGCACTTCCACTGCGAACTGGATCACCGAGAGCGCGTTCAGGTCGCTGTGCGCGATCACGTTGGCGATATTACGGTGGACGAACACCTCGCCCGGCGCCAGGCCCAGGATCTGGTTGGCGGGCACGCGCGAGTCGGAGCAACCGATCCACAGGTATTCAGGTGCCTGCTGGTTGGCCAGGCGCATGAAGAACGTCGGGTCTTCCGCATTGACGCGGTCGACCCAGTCGCGGTTGTTGCGGAACAGCTGGGCGATGGCGTCACTCATGCGACTCTCCTTGCAATGCCGGCGACAGGCGCGCTATGTCCGGTGCCATAGCGGTGGATGAAACGTTCGGAGATGGGATAGGCAAAGAAGTCATGAACTTGTCCGGCCAGCAGCCGGTCCTTGTGGCCCTGCCACATGGCAGGGTCGAATAAATCCTCGTGATGACGCAGGAATGGCTCGCGCACGCGCGGGTTGCCCAGCAGGAAGGTGCGGAAGGTCTCGGGGAAAATGTCGTGCGGACGCACGGTGTACCAGGGTTCGCCCGACATCTCCTCCTCTTCGTTGCGCGGCTCTGGCACGTGGCGCACGTTGCAGTCGGTGAAGTACTCGATCTCGTCGTAATCGTAGAACACCACGCGGCCATGGCGCGTTACGCCAAAGTTTTTATACAGCATATCGCCAGGGAAGATATTCGCGGCGATCAGTTCCTTGATGGCATTGCCGTACTCGATCACGCCGTGCTCCACCTGCTCGTCCGTGCCTTCCTGCAGCCACAGGTTCAGCGGCGTCATGCGGCGCTCGATATAGACGTGCCGCACCACGATTTCCTCGGCGCCATCCTTGGCGCGCTGATACTCGATCATCGACGGCGCATGGTGTTCGAGTTCGCGCACCAGCTCGTCATCGAAACGCGACAACGGGAAGGCCACGTTCGAATATTCCAGCGTATCGGCCATGCGGCCGACGCGGTCATGCTGCTTGACGAGCTGGTACTTGGACTGGATCAGCGCGCGCGTGGTCTCTTTCGGCGCCGGATAAAAGTCCTTGATCACCTTGAACACGTACGGGTACGACGGCAGCGTGAATACCAGCATCACCAGCCCCTTGATTCCCGGCGCGCTGATGAACTTGTCGGACGAGTGCTGCAGGTGGTGCAGGAAATCCCGGTAGAACAGGTTCTTGCCCTGCTTCTGCAAACCCAGCGAGGTATAGATCTCCGCGCGCGGCTTGCGCGGCATGATGTCGCGCAGGAACGTCACGTAGGCCGACGGAATTTCCATGTCGACCATGAAGTACGAGTGCGTGAAGGAGAACAGGATCATCACCTGCAGCTTCTTCAGCAGCACCGCATCGAGCACCAGCTTGCCCGACGCCCCGTGCACGATCGGGATCGCCAGCGGATAGGTGCGGTCGGCGTTCAGGATGCGGCCGATGATGAAAGCCGTCTTGTTACGGAAGAACAGCGACGACAGCACGTGGATCTGGAAATTCGGCGCGATGCGCGCATCGCCGAAATGCTCCTCGACGGTGCTGACCACGTAGCCGATATCGCGCCGCAGGTCCTCGAACGGCCGCTCGAGCTGGTAGTTGTGAACGATGCGCTCGAAGCAATCCGCCATGCCGTGGCGGCTGCCCGGATAGTAGGCGCGGAACGTCGGCTTGATCGGCGACTCCTCGTTCTCGATGTACTCGGTCGAGATGGCCGGGCGCACGAAGATGAAGTCGTTGTTGAAGTACGAGCGGTGCAGCAGGCGCGTGCAGACGGAGTTGAAGAAGGTCTCGGCCAGTTCGGGCTGGTGGTGGTTGGTCAGCAGCCCGATGTAGTGCAGCTTGATCTGCTGCCAGATCTCGTCCTCGATATTCTCGGCGTCGTACTCGTCTTCGAGAAACACGCTGGTCTCGCGCACGCGCTCGTTGTAGAAATCAATGCGATCGCGCTGGATCTGTTGCAGGCCCAGCCAGTCGCCCGCCTCGAACTTCACCTTGGCCTGGTGGCTGACCTCGCGGAACAGCCGGTAATGCTTGTCGAACCCGTCCAGCATGGTCCGCGCCACGTCGAAGGCAATCTGCGAAGAGAGCAGTTTGGGAAAGTGGGACATGGGACGGGGTGGACGGTAGGGCGGGGGCTGGTGGCATTGTAAATGGGTTTTGAGGCTCGATTTGGGGCGCGAGACGAGCGCCCCAAAAATCACATCGTCTCGGCAAACAACTCCCGACCGATCAGCATCCGCCGGATCTCCGAAGTCCCGGCGCCGATCTCGTACAGCTTGGCATCGCGCCACAGCCGCCCTGCCGGGTATTCGTTGATATAGCCATTGCCACCCAGGATCTGTACGGTCTCGCCAGCCATCCACGTGGCTTTTTCAGCCGTGTAGAGGATCACCGCCGCGCAGTCCTTGCGCACTTGGCGCACGTGCTCGGCACCGATCGAGTCGAGGTTCTTGCCCACCGTGTACAGGTAGCTGCGCGCCGCCTGCAGCGTGGTGTACATATCGGCCACCTTGCCCTGGATCAGCTGGAATTCGCCGATGCTCTGGCCGAACTGCTTGCGATCGTGGATATACGGCGTCACCACGTCCATGCACGCCTGCATGATGCCGACCGGCCCACCTGACAGTACGGCACGTTCGTAGTCCAGGCCGCTCATCAGCACCTTGGCACCGCTGTTCTCGCCGCCGAGGATGTTCTCGACCGGCACTTCCACATCCTCGAACACCAGCTCGCCGGTATGCGAGCCGCGCATGCCGAGCTTGTCCAGCTTTTGCGCCACCGAGAAGCCCTTCATGCCCTTCTCGACGATGAAGGCGGTCATGCCGCGCGCGCCCAGGTCCGGTTCGGTCTTCGCATACACCACCAGCACGTCGCAGTCAGGGCCGTTGGTGATCCACATCTTGGTGCCGTTGAGCACAAAGCGGTCGCCCTTGAAATCGGCGCGCAGCTTCATGCTGACGACGTCGGAGCCGGCATTGGGTTCGCTCATGGCCAGTGCGCCAATCCATTCGCCCGATACCAGTTTCGGCAGGTACCTGGCCTTCTGCGCGGCGCTGCCGTTGCGGTGGATCTGGTTCACGCACAGGTTCGAATGCGCACCGTAGGACAGGCCGACCGAAGCCGAGGCACGGCTGATTTCCTCCATCGCCACCATGTGTGCGAGGTAGCCCATGTTGGCACCGCCATACTCTTCCGCCACGGTGATGCCGAGCACGCCAAGGTCGCCCATCTTCTTCCAGGCGTCCATGGGGAACTGGTCGGTGCGGTCGATCTCGCCGGCGCGCGGGGCCAGTTCCGCCTGGGCCCAGTCGCGCACGGCGCCGCGCAGCATCTCGATGTCTTCGCCCAGGTCGAATTTCAGGCCAGGGAGTTCGGTCATGATGGTCTCCGGTTGGAAGCTTGCTGGCGTCGCAATGTGCGCGTCAGACGTGTTCGAGCGTGCGTACCACGCAAAGCGTCATCAGCATGGTCGCAACGAGCTTGCGGCGGCCCTGCTGCTCGACGAAAACATCGCCCTGCGCCACGATCAGCGTGCGGCCGGGCTTGAGCACGCGCCCCACGGCGATCAGGCGTTCGCCCTGTGCCGGGGACAGCAGGTTGATCTTGTACTCGGCGGTCAGGCCTGCCTCGCCCTCTCCCACCATGGTCAGCGCGGCATAGCCGCATGCGCTGTCGGCCAGCGCACCGACGACGCCGCCATGGAAGAAGCCGTGCTGCTGGGTCACGCCCTCGGACCACGGCATGGCGATCTCGACCTCGCCGCGTTCGACGCGGGCCAGGGCGGCGCCAAAGGCGCGCATCAGTCCCTGGCGGGCAAAGCTGCTGGCAATGGTGTCGGTCCGGGCCGCAGACAGCAGTTCGGGCTGGACGGGGCTGGCGGCAGCATCAAGGTCCTGCGTCATGGCGACTCCCTGGTGAGATAGTTCGACGTATTCTATTTACGTTTACGTAAACGTCAATCCACAGCGACACGAAGATGCGCGATAAGTGCAGCGTCAGGCAGCTTCATGTTTGGCCGGTCCGTCGGCTGGTGCCTGTTGTGCGGCCAACAGCGCCTTGCAATGCTTTTCATGTTGGTCGATTTCTGCCAGTTGCGCCTGCAGGTCTTCAAGCTGGCGTTCGAGTGCGGCGCGGTGGCCGGCCAGCGCATCCAGGAAGCGTTCCAGCTGCGGGGCGCTATCGCGCGGAGACTCGTAGAGATCAAGGATCTCGCGGATCTCATTGAGAGTAAGCCCCAACCTTTTGCCGCGTAGCGTGAGCTTCAGGCGGGTACGTTCGCGCCCGTTGTAGACGCGCGTGCGCCCGCCCGGGCCGGTGCGCTCCGGCGACAGGAGACCCTGGTCCTCATAAAATCGGATGGCGCGCGGCGTGACATCGAACTCGCGCGCGAGATCGGTAATCGTATAAGTGGCCGGGCCGGTAGAAGCGTTTGTGGCTGCCATGGATGCGCCCAATAAAAGTGAACGGTCGTTCGTTGTGAAGTCAACTTTTGGCTTAAGATGGACAAGCGTCGCACGAATTGACGTTTACGTTAGCGTCAACCCAGGCGACTGGCAACCGGCGTCGCCATGCCCTGCCGATTTGGCCCGGCATGACGGCAAACAAGAGAAAGCCCCCACCTGCCCCCGGCGTGCACGGCGCAGGGCTTCGACGACGAGACTCCTCATGAACGCACTCGAACATCAGCTCCAATACCCGTTCGCGGACACCATGCCCGAGCCCGGCACAAAGCAGGAAGTGGCGCCCGGCGTCTACTGGCTGCGCATGCCGCTGCCGTTCGCGCTGGACCACATCAACCTGTGGCTGCTGCGCGACCGGATCGACGGCCGGGACGGCTGGACCATCATCGATTGCGGCATCACCAACGACACCATCAAGGCGCACTGGGAAACCATCTTCGCCAACGAACTCGAAGGCCTGCCGGTGCTGCGCGTGCTGGTCACGCACAGCCACCCCGACCACGTCGGCCTGGCGCACTGGCTGTGCAAGCGCTTCGACGTGCGGCTTTGGATGAGCCTGGGCGACTACATGAGCGCCCGCGTGATGGGCAGCGGCACCGGCGCGGGCTCCAGCGCCGGCGGCGAACTCGCGGCCGAGCACTTCGCGCTCCATGGCCTGACCGACCCCGACAGCCAGGAGAAGCTGCGCGCCCGCAAGACCTACTATCCGTCGCTGGTGCCGGACCTGCCCACGCGATACCGCCGCCTGATGGACGGCGACACCGTCGCCATCGGCGCCGACCCGGCCACCGCCGGCTGGCGCGTGATCACCGGCTTTGGCCATTCGCCCGAGCACGTGGCGCTGTACAACGCCGCCACCAACGTGCTGATCTCGGGCGACATGGTGTTGCCGCGCATCTCGACCAATGTCAGCGTGTTTGACATGGAGCCGGAAGCCAATTCGCTGCAGCTCTACCTCGATTCGCTCGGCAAGTACCAGGACCTGCCCGACGACGTGCTGATCCTGCCGTCGCACGGGCGCCCCTTCCGCAACCTGCATACGCGCATCACGCAGCTGCGCGAGCACCATGTGGACCGCCTGGCCGAAACGCTGGAAGCCTGCCGCGAGAAGCCTTGCAGCGCGCACGACATCGTCGGCGTGATCTTCAAGCGCCAGTTCGATATCCACCAGATGACGTTCGCCATGGGCGAGTCGCTGGCGCACCTGCATGCGCTGTGGCATCGCGGGGAACTGGTGCGGGAATTCGGGGATGACGGGGTGATCCGGTTCCGGGCGGCCTGAAGCCGGAAAGCGCTCAGCCGCGCGCCGCCAGCGCGGCAAGATAGCGCACACCCTCGATCGCCCGGCTGCCATACCACGACAGCATCTCCCCATCGACCAACTGCACCGGCTTGCCGAGCTGCCGCTCCAGCGCATCGGCATGGTCTTCGGTGAAGCGGTAGGGCTCGGTGGACAGCAGCACCTCGTCGAGCCCGCGCACCAGCGCATCGCTCCAGCGGAAGCTCGGATAGCGTTCCCCCGCCGTGTTGGGACGGCTGCAGTCGCCGTCCGCGCAGGCCTGCGGCACGTCTTCCGGCCAGGTCTGCCAGTTCACCAGCGCCAGCATGCGGCTGATATAGGTGTCGCGCGACACCGTCATCCAAGGGTCCTGCCAGATGGCGTAGAGCACCTTGCGCGCCGGCCATGCGCGGGCACGCACAGCGTCCAGCTCCGCCTGCAGCGCGGCACACAGCGCCTGCGCCTGGGGCTGCCGTCCGAAGATGCCACCCAGCAGCCGGTACAGCGCCACATTGTCTTCCGGCGCGCACGGATGCGTGACGATCACGTTCGGCACGAAGCGGCGGATCTCGTCCACGGTTTCACGCCGGTTCTCGTCGATATTGACCACCACATGCGTGGGCGCTAGCGCGCGCAGGCGGTCGAGCTTCACGTCCTTGGTGCCGCCGACCTTGGCCACCGCGCGCACTTCCGGCTCGGGATGGATGCAGAAACCCGTGCGCGCCACCATCTGGCCGCCCAGCTCCAGCGCGAACAGCAGTTCGGTCACTGACGGCACCAGCGAGGCAATGCGGACGTCGCCGCTGGCGGCGGCGTGTTGCTGGCCGATGGCGTCGCGCCACATGCCTAGTTGCCGCCGCGCGGTTTGCGGGGCGCCTTGGCGGCCAGCGCGTCGTAGAGCCAGCGCGGCATCACGTGCATCAGCGACGCGACCACGCCCATCTGCCACGGAATCACCCGGAAGCGGCTTCCCGCCGCAATCGCGCGCACGGCCTTGCGCGCGAACACATCGGCATCGGTCAGGAACGGCATGCGGTAAGGGTTGTGCGCCGTCATCGGCGTACGGATATAGCCGGGTGCGATGGTCACCACGCGGATGCCATGGCGCCGCTGCTCCAGCCGCAGGCTTTCCAGCAGCTTGATCACCGCCGACTTGGACGCGCTGTAGGCGCCGCCGCCGGGCAGCCCGCGCACGCCCGCCACGCTGGCAATGCCCACCAGCGTGCCGCGCCAGCCGCCGGCGCCCGGTTCGCGGTCATGCATCGGCTGCAGGAACGGCTGGAACGTGGTCAGCATGCCGAACCAATTGGTGTCCATGACCATGCGGAAGACCTCCAGGTCCTCGCGCTCGCTGGCTACGGTGCCGACCGATACCCCGGCGTTGGCGATGACCACGTCGGGCACGCCGATGCGGTCCAGGAAATCCTGCGCGGCCCGCGCCATGGCGTCGGCATCGCGCACATCGGCGGCATAGACATGGACCGCCCCCGGATTGGGCAGGCTCCCGGCCAGATCGCGCAAGGCGTCCTCGCGCCGCGCCACCAGGCCCAGGATGGCGCCTTGCTGCGCATACTCGCGTGCCAGCGCCTGGCCCAGGCCGCTGGAGGCGCCGGTAAGAAAGACTTTCAGGGGGCGCATCGGTCTACCGGAGGCTCAAATGAAAAAAGGCCGGTACGCAACCGTACCGGCCTTCGGGAATACCGCTCAGAGCTTCTTGTCGCGGACCTGCGTCACCAGGTAATCCATGGCCTGGATCGCGCCGGTCTTGGTGCCCGCGATGGACGGCGAGGTCTCGTACTTGCCCTGGACCACCACGGTCGGCACGCCATCTACCTTGTAGGCGTCGGCGATCTTGTTGGCGCGTTGCGCGTTGGTGGTCACCGAGAACGAGTTGTAGGCATCCAGGAACGCCTTGCGGTCGATGCCGTTCTTGGCCATGAAGTCGGCGATCTCGTTCGGGTCCAGCATGCGCTTGCGGTCGACGTGGATCGCATTGAAGACCTTGGCGTGCATGGCGTCCAGCTTGCCGAGGGACTCCAGCGCATAGAAGATCTTGGTGTGCGGCAGCAGGTCGTCGCGGAAGGCTACCGGCACGCGCTTGAACACGACATCCTTGCCCTGCTTCTTGACCCAGGCCTCGAGCTCGGGCTCGAAGTCAAAGCAGTGCGGGCAGCCATACCAGAAAAACTCGGTAACCTCGATCTTGCCGGCCGGCACGGGCTGCGGCGCCTTCAGCACCTGGTATTCCTTGCCTTCGGTGGGCGCCGCCTGGGCGGGGGCGGTCATCAGCAGGCCGCCGACAGCGGCAAACGTGGCAATCAGTGCGGCGAGTTTCTTCATCTTGGAGCGGCTTTCCGGGTTGGGCGATGAGCGTATGACAACGGCGGCGGCATCCGGTTCAGCGGGCCGCCGGCCCTGGGGGTTACAGCGCGTTACTGCTTGGTAAAGCGGATCACCGAGGCGTCGAAGCCGGCCGACTGCAGCCGGTCGCGCGCCTTGTTCATGTCCTCGATGCGGTTGTACGGACCGATCCGCACGCGGTACATCTTGACGCCATTGACATCGCGGTCGGTAATCCTGGCCTCGAAGCCCTGCATGGCAAGATTGGCCTTCTGCCGGTCGGCGTCGTCCGACGAGCGGAACGCACCCACCTGCAGCAGGTAGCCGACCTTGTTGGCATCGGCCTGGGCGATCTCGGCAATCGGATCCGCCACCGGCTTCTCGACCGGCTTGTTCATGGCGAGGGGCTTCTCGGCGGGCTTTTCAGCCGGCTTCTCAGCCGGCTTCTCGGCCGGCTTTTCCGCCGGACGCGCCACGGCTACCGGCGGCTGCCGATCGCCGTTGCTCCGGTCGGGCGCCGCTTGCTGCGATGGCGCCTCGGGCGCGGGCTGGCCGACCGGCTTGGCCGGGGTCTTGCTCCACAGCGGCTTGTTCGGGTCGGCCGGGCCTTCCTGCTGGGACTGGGATTGCGTGGGGCTGGGCAGCGTGCTGGCCACGTTGCCCGGCTCGGCGGCCGGCCGCGGCGCATTCTTCTGCTGGAACGGCGCCGGCGACTTGGTGATGTACAGGGCGACCACCACGGCGATGGCCAGCCCGACGATCAGCCCGAGCACCAGGCCCAGGAACGTTCCACCGCGCTGCTGGCTGCGGCGGGCACTACGCGCATCGCGCTTGCGTTGCTGTTGCATAAGTCCTCTTAGGTGTTGCCGGGAGATTATAGTGCCAGCGCCGCCCGCGCAGGCACCGGCCGCGGCGCGGGCGGCCCTTCCCTCTCCGGCCTGGTCTTGCGGTCGCGTCCTGGCCTACATGCTTACATGCGACGAGGCGCCGAGACGCCGATCACCGCCAGGCCGTTGCGCAGCACCTGGCGCGTGGCCGCCAGCAGTGCCAGGCGCGCGCGCTTGACCGATTCGTCGTCGACCAGCACGCGGTCGGTGTTGTAGAACGCATGGAAATCGCCCGCCAGGTCGCGCAGGTAGAACGCGACCGCGTGCGGTGCCAGTTCGCCCGCGGCGGCGGCCAGCATCTCGGGGAACTCGGCCAGGCGCTGGCCCAGTGCCAGTGCCTGCGGGCTGACGTCGGCGCCGGTGACGGCGGCCAGGTCGGTGCCGGCCAGTTCGGCCAGGCGGCCTTCCCACTCGGCGCCGCCCCACGATTCGAAGATCGAGCAGATGCGCGCATGGGCGTACTGCACGTAGTACACCGGGTTCTCGTCGTTCTGCTTGAGCGCCAGGTCCACGTCGAACACGAACTCGGTATCGGCCTTGCGCGACAGCAGGAAGAAGCGCACCGCGTCGCGTCCGCGCGTGAAGTGCGCGGGCCAGTCGGACACGCCCGCGTCCAGGCAGCCGCGGATGGTTTCGTCGCCACCGTTGGACCATTCGATCAGGTCGCGCACGGTCACGTAGGAGCCGGCACGCTTGGAGATCTTCACCTCCTCGCCGTTCTTCATCACGGTGACCATCTTGTGCAGCACGTAGTCGGGGTAGCCCTTGGGGATGCCAATGTCCAGGCCCTGCAGCCCGGCGCGCACGCGGGCGATGGTGCCGTGGTGGTCGCTGCCCTGCACGTTGATGACCTTGCTGAAGCCGCGCTCCCACTTGGTGGTGTGGTAGGCCACGTCCGGCACGAAGTAGGTGTAGGTACCGTCGGTCTTCTTCATGACCCGGTCCTTGTCGTCGCCGTCGTCGGTGGTGCGCAGCCACAGCGCGCCCTCGCTCTCGTACGTCTTGCCCTTGGCGACCAGCCCCTGCACCGCGGCTTCCACGCGGCCGTCGGTGTACAGCGACGACTCCAGGTAGTAGCGGTCGAACTTGACGCCGAAGGCCTGCAGGTCGATGTCCTGCTCGTTGCGCAGGTAGGTCACCGCGAACTTGCGGATCGAGTCGACATCCTCGGGATTGCCCGATGCGGTGACCGGTTGGCCGTCCGAGGCGCTCACGGTCTTGCCGGCCAGGAAGTCGGCGGCGATGTCGGCGATGTAGTCGCCGTTATAGGCAGCTTCCGGCCAGTTGGCGTCGCCGGGCTTGAAGCCGCGCGCACGCGCCTGCACCGACACGGCCAGGTTCTGGATCTGCACGCCGGCATCGTTGTAGTAGAACTCGCGGTGCACGTCGTAGCCCTGCCAGGAGAGCAGGTTGGCGAGCGCATCGCCGAGCGCGGCCTGGCGGCCGTGGCCGACGTGCAGCGGGCCGGTCGGATTGGCCGAAACGAACTCGACCAGCACGTTGCCATGCATGCCACGTTCCTGCGCGCCGTACCGGTCGCCCTGGTTCAGTACCGCGCGCAGCACGTCGGCCTTGGCCTCCGGCGTCAGGCGCAGGTTGATGAAGCCGGGGCCGGCGATTTCCATGGCCGCGACCAGGCCGGCCGCGCGCGGATCGGCCTGGACCGCCGCCACGATGCGCTGCGCCAGTTCGCGCGGATTGCTCTTGAGCGCGCGTGCCACCTGCATGGCGATGTTGCACGCCAGGTCGCCGTGGGCGGCGGCCTTGGGCCGCTCGAAGGTCACGGCCGGCAGGGCCGCGTCGGCCGGAGCGAGCGCGCGCACCGCATCGGTGAACGCAGCGGCAAGATTGGAGGTCTGAACAGGCAGCATGGATGTCAAAGCCCTGGTGGGCAGTAAGTCTGGCAGGCGGCGCGACGGCGCCCGGGAGCCCAGCCGGCAATGCCGGCGTAAAGCCACGGGCAAGGCGCCGCGGAGCCGAACGAAGCGGCGCGCAAGTGAACGCCGCGCCGCGTGACCGGCAAAGGAATTCGGAAACGCGGAATTTTATCAGGTGCTATGCTGACATCATGCGCGCGGCTCGCAAGAGCCACAATCCGCGCGGCCGCTCCCGCCCCCGGGAAACCGCGTCATGCATGTCCGTAAAAGGAAACAACATCATGCTGATCACCTTTAAATCCCACGCCGCGCAAGACCTGATCATGATGAGGGATCTGGCCGTGACGCTCCTGGGCATCATCGGCAAGCATCTCGGAGAGCGGGGGGTGATCACCACGGAAGAGATGCCACGCGCGATCCAGAAGCTGGAAGCCGCCGTGAGCGACGCCAAGCGCAATCACCCCGCGGAATCCGCCGTCAACGAAGACAAGCATGACGATGAGGACGAACCGCTGCACCTCGGCCAGCGTGCCTACCCGTTCCTCGACATGCTGCGCGCCTCGCAGAAGGAAGGCGTGGATGTGCTCTGGGGCGTCTGACGGCAATCAGGGCGGCGTCTCGCCACAGCAGAACGCGGCATCGTAACGACGCCTGTGGCCAACAAAAAAACGCCTGGCGCCGCCTCAGCGGGGCCAGGCTTCCGGAACGTGGATGTCTTCCGGACAAGGGGGGAACGTTGCCACCGGCCGTCGCGCCTGCCCGCGGACGACCGCAGCGAGCTACTCCCTGCTACTCCCATTACGCGTTGCCAGCAACAGGCCGATCAGCGCACCGATCGCGGCGGCCAGGCCGACCGCCTTGAGCGGGGACTCGGCCACGCGCTGCTGTGCCTGCACGACCGCACCATCCATGCGCTCGCGAACGTGCGTCACACTGTCGCCGGCCTGCGCGCGCAGGCGATCGGTCATTTCGCTGGCCCGTTCGCGCAGGCGGCGCCCGGCGCTCAGGCTCTGCTCGGATCCTTCGGTGGCCAGCACTTCGATGGTGTGCTGAAGTTGCGCGATCAGGGATTTCACTTCGTCCGAGATCGGGCCGGCGGCATCGCGCGTGTCGCGTGCCGCGTGCCGGATCCGGCGAATCGTACTGTCGGCGCTATCGGCGAGGTGGGTGATTTCCTTCCGGACTTTCGGGTTCTGCGTCAGCATAGGGCTACTCCTAAGTCTCAGGGCACGGTTCGGGACACGTCACGCGTCACCGCCTGCGGACCAGACCCATCACGGCGGCGACCAGGGCCACGATCAGGAAGATGAAGAACAGGATCTTGGCGATCTCCACGGCGCCGGCAGCAATACCGCCAAAGCCGAACACCGCGGCGATCAGCGCGATTACGAAAAAGACGAGTGCATATTGCAGCATGACTGAACTCCCGATGGTGGCGACAGCTGCCCGCCGGACGGGCAGCATCGCCGGTTAGGACTTGCGCGGTGACGTGCAAGCTCATAGCCTCATCGTAGGAAGCCGTCCCCGGCACAGACACCGAAAGCGGGCCGATTCCGCTGTCAGCCAAGTCCTACAGTGCCGTCCGCGACCGTATTTCCGGCTCGCCGAAGGTCCTTCGAGACGTGGCCGGGGACACAGTCGCAGGTTGACCTCGCCGTGAGTATGTGATCCCATGGCCGCTCCCGGCGGCAAGCGCCCCACCGAGGAATTGCCTCATGCTCAAGCAGTTCAAGCAGTCCTTCCTGCCCCATACCCTGCTGCTCGCCGGCGGCATCCTGCTGACCCTGGCGGTACTGGTCGCCTCCGAAACCGGCAATATCCGCCTGCGCGAGAGCTACAACGATGTCATCCGCTCGCAGCGCCTGCAGACGCATCTGGCCGCGCTCCATGGCGAGCTGGTCAATGCGGAGGCCGGCGAGCGCGGCTTCCTGCTGACCGGCAAGGACACGTATCTGGAGCCCTACTACAAAGCCCTGCCGCGCATCGCCGACCTGACGGCAAGCATCCGCGCGGACTACGCCACTGACGAAGAAGGCCTCAGGCTGTTCGGCGACACGTCCAAGCAGATCAGCAGCAAGCTCAATGAAATGGCGCTGACGCTGCTGTACGGCAAGCGCGACCTGATGGTGGCGCTGGACCTGGTGCGCACCGACTACGGCAAGCAGACCATGGACAACGCGCGCCGCGGCCTGGACCAGCTCCAGGCGCGCGAAGCGGAGACCGTCGCCCATCGGCTGGTGGGCGCGGAGCGCGACGTGCAGTTGTCGCGTTACGGCATCGGCCTGCTGACGGCCATCAATATCGTGCTGCTGATCGCGGTGGGCCTGGGCCACGCCAAGCGCCTGACCATGTCCGAAGCCGCGCGCTCGCAGGCGGAAGAAGAAGGCCTGCGGCTCGACCGCAAGGTGCGCGCGCGCACGCGCCAGCTGTCGGCGCTCGCCGGTCACCTGCAGCGCGTGACGGAAGACGAGAAGACGCGCCTGGCGCGCGAGCTGCACGACGAACTCGGCGCCATCCTCACCGCCATCAAGCTGGACCTCCACTGGGTCCGCCGGCGCGTGCAGGAGAGCCACCCGGAAGCCGCGGACAAGCTGACGCGCGTGATGCTCCACGTGGACCAGGGCATCCAGATCAAGCGCCGCCTGATCGAAGACCTGCGGCCGACCGTGCTGCTCAACCTGGGGCTGCGGGCGGCGCTGTGCCAGCTCGTCGAGGACGTCGCCGGCCGCAATCACTGGGAGTCCGAAGTCAGCATTCCCGACGACCTCCCGCGCCTGCGCGACGATGCCGCGATTGCGCTCTATCGGATCGCCCAGGAATCGTTCACCAATGCCAGCAAGTATTCGGAGGCGACCCATATCCGCCTGTCGCTGGGCCACACGGAGACGCAGCTCACGCTGACGATCCACGACGATGGCAAGGGCCTGCCGCCCGATTTCGATGCCGGCAGCACGGCCGGACACCATGGCCTGCTTGGCATGGAGCAGCGCGTGACGGCGCTCGGCGGCAGCATGGAGATCGTGTCGTCGCCCAATACCGGCGTCAGCATCCGCGTGGAGGTGCCGCTCACCGCGTCGGTGCTGGCACCGGCGGAGGAGCCGGCCGAGACCCAGCCGGAATAGCCAGTCAGCGCAAGCGGCAAGGCAGGGCGAGGAAGGCGGGACGCCCTGGGAAGCAGGTCAGGCAGAGGTCAGGCAGGGTCAGGCAGCGCCCGCCGCGTGTTCCTCGATCACGCGGAACACCTGCTCGAGTTCGAGCGACTTGTCGAAAAAATAGTCGGCCCCGGCCTCGGCGCACTGGCGCCGGTACATGGAGACCTGCGCGTGGTTGGTGTACACGATCCGCATGCCGGGCAAGCCCTTGCTCTTCATGGCGCTCAGCACATTGATGCCATTGCCCTGGCGCAGCTGCAGGTCGACGATCACCACGTCATACGGCTGGCCGTTGGCGAGCATGCGCAGTGCCATGGCCTCGGTATCGGCCCAGTCGACGCTCTGCACATATGGAAAGTCGCTCAGGTACTCGAGGAGCATGCCGCGCAGCACTGCCGAGTCTTCGATCAGAAGAACGCGCAGTGCCCGGTATGAGGGGTTCGAAGCCTGCTCCGACATTCGTCAACTACGTCCGGTGATGGGGTTGCCCCATCGCGCCAGCCAGCCCTGCGCGACGAGATCGCTTGATCTATTCGACCAGGCCGTTCTTGATGGCGTAGTAGGTCAGATCCGCGTTGGTCTTCATGCCCATTTTCTCCAGAATGCGTGAACGGTAAGTGCTGACGGTCTTCACGCTCAGGAAGAGTTCGTCTGCGATCACCGATACCGACTGGCCGCGCGACAGCTTGCAGAAAATCTGGAACTCACGCTCCGACAACATCTGGTGCACCGGCTGCTCGGTCGGCTTGTCGAGGCCGCCGATCAGCAGGTCCGCCACGGCTGCGCTGACGTAGCGCCGGCCTTGTGCCACGGTGCGGATAGCCTTGACCAGGTCATCCGGCGCGCTTTCCTTGGTAAGGTAGCCCGAAGCGCCGGCGCGAATCAGGTTGATCGCGTACTGGTCTTCGGGATAGGTAGACAGGATCAGCACCGGCAGGTCCGGCTTGCGCTGGCGAATCAGCTTGAGCACGTCGATGCCATTGCGTTCGGGCATCGAGATGTCGAGCACCAGCACGTCGAATTCGCCATCGCGCAATTGCGCCATGACTTCGTCGCCGCTACCGGCCTCTCCGGTGACCTGGATATCAGGTTCATCAGCAAGGAACTGGCGCAGCCCTGCGCGAACAATCTCGTGATCATCAGCGATCAGGACGCGGATCATCATGGCTCCACTGTGGGGGCTTTCGCCCAAAGACGGGTGCAGGCGGAACCGCTTGCTGTGTAAGCATTGTAGTGCCGCAACGCGCCGCGGACTGTCAGTGTCAGGCTGACATTGCGCCGCCCGGCGACAACCGCACGCACCAAAGCAAAACGGGACGGCTGGAGGTCCGTCCCGTTTTGCTGCGTTGCATCAAGCCGGCTGGGCCGGCCCGCGCTTTGGCTTATTGGGTCTTGGCACCCGCTTCGGCGCCTGCGCTGGCCCCCAGGGAGGCGTCAGACTTGTCCTTCTTGTGCGACTTGGCGCTGTGCTTTGACTTGCCCTTGCCGGAATCGGCCTTGGCCGGGTCAGCCGGCTCGGCCGGTGTGGCCGGCGTGGCGGCGTGGCCCTTGTCCAGAGAGGTCGACGCACCCACGCCCGCTTGCGCCCCGCCGGCTGTCGGAGCCGGCGCGTTCACGGCGGCACCGACGTCGGCCCTGACGCCGGGGTTGCCCGTGGTGGTACCGGTGCCTTGCGCCATGGCCAGCGACGAAGCAGCAGCGATCGACAGGACGGACAGGGAGATCAGCAGTTTCTTCATGGAAGGGCTCCTTTCAGGTGATCCGCTGCGAAACATTCGCCGCGGCATCCACGCTGTTGTTCACGTGAACTTGGAACCGAGTCTAGGGACGCATCCGCTCCCGGTCTGTGAGCGATTGCAATGCAGTGTAAGGAGTTGTGAAGCGGCGCTACCGCCGCCCGGGAACGGCCGATGCTGCAATGCAAGGCAAATTCCCTGCTGCATCAGAGACCTGCGCGATTCGGGCACCGCACGTTCGCGGTGCCCGCGCGACGCATGCCGTTACAGGTTGGGCGCCAGCGCGCGCGCCACGGCATTGCGGTCCTCGTGGCGGCGGGCCGCCATGTCGTCGAGCTGGTCCTGGCCGATCTTGCCGATCGTGAAGTAGGTCGAGTCCGGATGCGACAGGTAGAAGCCGCTGACCGAGGCCGCCGGCGTCATCGCCAGCGCTTCGGTAATGCCCATGCCGATCTCCGCGCAGTCGAGGAAGCTGAACATCGGGCCCTTGACGGTGTGCTCCGGGCAGGCCGGGTAGCCGGGCGCCGGGCGGATGCCGCGGTACTTCTCGGCAATCAGTTCGTCGTTGCTCAGGTGCTCGGCGGCGTCGTAGCCCCAAAGGTCGGTGCGCACACGCTGGTGAAGGCATTCGGCAAAGCCTTCGGCGAAGCGGTCGGCCAGTGCCTTCAGCATGATGGCGCTGTAGTCGTCGTGGTCGGCTTCGAACTGGGCTTCCTTCTTGTCGACGCCGATACCGGCCGTCACCGCGAACAGCCCGATGTAGTCCGCCACGCCCGAGGCCTTGGGCGCGATGAAATCAGACAGGCAGCGGTTGGGACGGCGTACGCCGTCCACCACCGGACGCTCGCTCTGCTGGCGCACGTTGTGCCACGTGAGGGCAACCTTGCTGCGGGTTTCGTCGGTGTAGATCTCGATGTCGTCGTCGTTGACGGTGTTGGCCGGCAGCAGCGCCATCACGCCATTGGCGGTCAGCCAGCGGCCCTGGATCAGGCGCGACAGCATGGCCTTGCCATCCGAGTAGACCTTGCGCGCGGACTCGCCGACGATCTCGTCGTTGAGGATGTCCGGGAATTTGCCGGCCAGGTCCCAGGTCTGGAAGAACGGGCCCCAGTCGATGAATCTGGCCAGTTCCGCGAGGTCGTAGTTGCGGAACACGCGCCGGCCGATGAACTTCGGCTTCGGCGGCACGTAGCCGCTCCAGTCGATCGGCGTCTTGTTGGCACGGGCCTCGGCCAGCGTCACCATCGGCAATGCCTTCTTGCCCGCGTGCTGCGCGCGGATGCGGTCGTAGTCGCTCTTCAGTTCGTCGAGATACTTCGTAGCGCCTTCGTCCGACAGCAGGCTCGATGCCACGCTGACCGAGCGCGAAGCGTCCGGCACGTACACCACCGGGCCTTCGTAGTTCGGCGCGATCTTCACCGCCGTATGCACGCGCGACGTGGTCGCGCCGCCGATCAGCAGCGGAATCTTCTTCACGCGGAAATAGTCGTCGCGCTGCATTTCCGATGCGACATAGGCCATTTCTTCGAGCGACGGCGTGATCAGCCCCGACAGGCCGACGATGTCCGCGCCCTCGACCTTGGCCTTGGCCAGGATCTCGTTGCACGGGACCATCACGCCCATGTTCACCACTTCGAAGTTATTGCACTGGAGCACCACCGACACGATGTTCTTGCCGATGTCGTGCACATCGCCCTTCACGGTCGCGATGACGATCTTGCCGCGCGAGCGCACGTCGCCGCCGGCGTCGGCCAGCTTGCGCTTCTCTTCCTCGATGAACGGCAGCAGGTGGGCCACCGCCTGCTTCATCACGCGCGCGCTCTTGACCACCTGCGGCAGGAACATCTTGCCCGCGCCGAACAGGTCGCCGACGATGTTCATGCCATCCATCAGCGGGCCTTCGATCACCTCGATCGGACGTCCGCCGCGCGCGGCGATCTGCTGGCGGGCTTCTTCCGTGTCATCGACGATGAAATTGGTGATACCGTGCACCAGCGCATGCGCCAGCCGCTCGCCCACCGACACCGGGGCTTCCGGCGTGCCGCGCCAGGCCAGGTTCTCTTCGCGCTTGGCACCGCCACCCTTGAAGCGATCGGCGATTTCCAGCAGGCGGTCGGTTGCGTCATCGCGGCGGTTGAGCACCACGTCTTCCACGCGCTCGCGCAACTCGGGATCGAGCTGGTCGTACACGCCGAGCTGGCCGGCGTTGACGATGCCCATGTCCATGCCGGCCTTGACGGCGTGGTACAGGAACACGGTGTGGATCGCCTCGCGCACCAGGTCGTTGCCGCGGAACGAGAACGACACGTTCGACACGCCGCCGCTCACCTTCGCATACGGCAGGTTCTGCTTGATCCAGGCCGTGGCTTCGATGAAGTCCACCGCGTAGTTGTTGTGTTCCTCGATACCGGTGGCCACCGCGAAGATGTTCGGGTCGAAGATGATGTCCTCGGGCGGGAAGCCGACCTCGTTCACCAGGAAGTCATAGCTGCGCTTGCAGATCTCGGTCTTGCGCGCGAACGTGTCGGCCTGGCCCTGCTCGTCGAAGGCCATCACCACGGTGGCGGCACCGTAGCGGCGGATCAGTTCGGCGTGGTGGCGGAACTGCTCCTCGCCTTCCTTCAGCGAGATCGAGTTCACCACGGGCTTGCCCTGCACACACTGCAGGCCGGCCTCGATCACTTCCCACTTGGAGGAGTCGATCATGATCGGCACGCGCGCGATGTCCGGCTCGGAGGCGATCAGGTTCAGGAAGCGGACCATGGCCGCTTTCGAATCCAGCATGGCCTCGTCCATGTTGATGTCGATGATCTGCGCGCCGTTCTCGACCTGCTGGCGGGCCACGGCCAGCGCCTCGTCGAACTGGCCGTTGAGGATCATGCGGGCGAAGGCTTTGGAGCCCGTGACGTTGGTCCGTTCGCCGACGTTGACGAAGAGCGTGTCGTCGTCGATCGTGAACGGCTCCAGGCCGGACAGGCGCATCGGGCGCGGGGGCAGTTGGTTCGTGCTCATGGGTTCTTCTCGCTGGCTCAGGCGGCTTCGCTGTACTGGCCCGGCCAGGTGCGCGGGGTCTTGTTGGCCACGCGCTGGGCGATCGCGGCAATGTGTTCGGGCGTGGTGCCGCAGCAGCCGCCCACCAGGTTCACCAGCCCGGAGGCGGCAAATTCTTCCACCAGCGACGAAGTGACTTCCGGCGTTTCGTCGAAGCCGGTATCGCTCATCGGATTGGGCAGGCCGGCGTTCGGATAGCAGGAAATCGCCACGTCGCATACCTTCGCCAGCTCGGCGATATACGGTCGCATCAGCGTCGCGCCGAGCGCGCAGTTCAGGCCGAAGGTGACGGGCTTCACGTGGCGCAGGCTGTTCCAGAACGCTTCCACGGTCTGGCCCGAGAGAATGCGGCCGGAGGCATCGGTCACGGTGCCGGAGATCATCACGGGCAGTCGTTCGCCGGTGTCCTCGAACAGCTGGTCGATGGCAAACAGGCAGGCCTTGGCGTTAAGCGTGTCGAAGATCGTTTCCACCAGGAACACATCGGCGCCGCCTTCGAGCAAACCCTTGCCCTGCTCGTAGTAGGACTCGCGCAGTTGCTCGAAGGTGACATTGCGCGCGCCCGGGTCATTCACGTCGGGCGAGATGCTCGCGGTCTTCGGCGTCGGGCCGAACGCGCCGGCGACGAAGCGCGGCTTGTCCGGCGTGCTGTACTTGTCGCAGGCCGCGCGCGCGAGCTTTGCTGCCTCGACGTTCATCTCGTACGCCAGCTCGGCCATCTTGTAGTCTTCCTGCGCCACGCTGGTGGCACCGAAAGTATTGGTCTCGATGATGTCCGCGCCGGCAGCGAGGTACTGCTCGTGGATCTCGCTGATGACCTGCGGGCGCGTGAGCAGCAGCAGTTCGTTGTTGCCCTTCACGTCCACCTTGTGTTCCGTGAAGCGCGCGCCGCGGTAGTCGGCCTCGGTGAGCTTGTAGCGCTGGATCATGGTGCCCATGGCGCCGTCCAGGATCAGGATGCGCTCGCGCAGCAGCCGGGGCAGGTTTGCAGCCCGGGTAAAGGGACGCACGGAGGGTTGGTCAGGGGCACTCATGGCGGGGACAGTGAAAGGCGGGACAAATCGTCAAGAGGGCGATTTTATCAGGTGTATCAAGGCCTTGCGGGCGCCGGAGGTTGCCTGTGCGCGCGCTGCGGACCTACACTGAGAGGCGTAACAGTCACCATCGGATCACCATCGTCCGGCATTCCTGCCGGCTCCCGCGCCCTGCCATGGAACATCTCAGCCCCGCCGACGCCCAGAACTTGCTGCTGGAATCCCCCGACACGCTGTTTATCGATTGCCGCAGCGAAATGGAATACCTGTTCGTCGGCCACCCCAAAGGTGCGCACAACGTACCGTGGAACGACGGGCCGGACTGGGAAGTGAATCCGCATTTCGTGCAGGTCGTGAAAAAGCTGGCAGGCCACGTTTCAGCGCGCCCCGTGCTGCTGATCTGCCGCAGCGGCAATCGCTCCACCGCTGCGGCGCGCGCGCTGGAGGGCGCGGGCTTCTCAAGCGTCTATAACGTGCTGCACGGATTCGAAGGCGATCTCGATGCGCAGCGGCATCGGAATACGGTGAACGGATGGCGGTATGAAGGGTTGGATTGGGAGCAGTACTGACGTATTGACGCCTGAAGACGCTTAAAAAAAACAAAAACGCCCGCGCAAGCGCGGGCGTTACCACCATCAGACGCGATCCGTTCGAGCGTCAGTGCATCACCAGCGGATGCGTCATGACCGTATCGAACTTCCCGAGAAAATCGTCAACCTCTTCAACCGACGGCTCGCTCTCGATCAGCCGCTGCACATCGGCCCTGAAGTTCTCGGCCAGCTTGCCGCCGAGAAAAATCTCGCGCTTCATGTTCTTGTCGACGATTTCATAACCACCGAATTCGAGAGGCGCTTGCTCGACATCCGCACCAAATTCCACGATGCAGTAGTTGTCGCTGTTGTAGATCATTTGCATGGCACACCTCCTCGCGTCATGGTTGGCGGCGGGCCCTTTCATTGTTGCAAATTGAGCGGGGGCGCCGCGTTCTTACCTCCAAGCTAGGGGCGGCCACGCCGATTTCAAGTTTTGCGTGCGAGCCGCCGTACGGATACAACGTTTTCTGCCTTTGTAAGTTGGGCAACGGCAACACCAACAAGTTTCTTGAGAATAGGGCACCACTGCGTTGTGCGTTATGGAACGTCGCATTGGCCGCCGCAGGCGGCATTGCCAAGGAAGGCGTCAAGGGCTGCTTGAAAGCGCTCGGCCTGCTCGATTGACACCAGATGCGCCGCCGGCAAGACTTCGAGCCGCGAGCCGGGAATCGCCTCGGCGATGGACCGCGCCATCGCCACCGTCGCGCCCTGGTCGTGTTCGCCGGCGACGAGCAGCGTCGGGCAGTGGATGCGGGACAGCGCGCTGCGCACGTCGAACGCCATGATGGCCTGCCCCACGCCGACATAGCCGCGCACCGGCGTGGCCAGCAGCATGGCCCGGATGCGCGCGACCTCGTCCCCATGCGCCTGGCGGTAGGGCTCGGTCAGCCAGCGCTCCAGCGTGGCATCGACCAGTCCGGACATGCCATGCGCCTCCACCTGCCCGATGCGGTTATGCCACATCGGGTGCGCGTCGAGCGGCGTGTGGCTGATGGTGGCCGCGAGCGTCAGCGACAGCAGTCGCTCGGCATGGCGCACGCCCAGTGTCTGGCCAATCATGCCGCCCACCGAGATGCCGCAGAAATGTGCCTGCGGGATCTGCAGCGCGTCCATGATGGCCGCGACGTCGTCGGCCAGGCGCATCATGGTGTAGGGGCCGACCGGGGCATCGCTTTCGCCATGCCCGCGCATGTCCGGGCGCACCACGCGATAGCGCGTGGACAGGTGGCGCGCGGTCGCATCCCAGAGCGTATGGTTGGCACCGAGCGCATGCGCGAGAATCACCCAGGGTCCATCGGCACCGTCCACGCGAACGTGCAGGCCGACGCCCTCGGCCTGGATGCGATGCGTCTCGCCGGAGGCGGTGGCTACGGTGCTGGCGGTCATGGCGGAACTCCTTGAAAGGGTTGGCGTGTGAACGCGGGCAGCGCCGCAGCCATTACTGGCCCTCGGTACTGCGGTAGACGAGGTCGATCTGCGTGCCGTCCGGCTCGGTCTGGCGCAGCCTGACCGGCATCCATCCAAGCGCCTGCGCCAGCCAGATTTCCACGCGGCGCTTGTCGCCCGCGTGCCGCTGGAGCCGTACAAAGTGCTTGGCGCGCACCATGCCGCGGCCAGTATCGATCTCCTCTTCTCCAACATACTGCACTTGCATCGGTTGCATGTCGCGCGTATCCGCCACCTGGAAGGTTTCGGTGACGCCTGGCGACGCATAGCGCTGCGGATTGCCGCGTACCCGGCCGACCAGTTGCAGGAAGACGCTGAAGCGGTCCTGCGCGGCCGGCGGCAATGCTGCCTGCGTACCCGGCGAAAACGCCACGGTGCCGCCGGCCTGGTCGAAACGCGCGGCCTCGGACTTGCCGCGCCGGTTTTCCTCGTAGCGTTCGGGCAGCAGCCCGCTCTCCGTCATGGCGCCGCTGCTCTGAAAAGCAAAGCGGAACCACAGCACGCGCGTCTCGACCGATAGCCGGTAGTGCTTGCCATCCTGCTGCCAGCGGATCAGCCCATCCGGGTTCTGCACGCCGTTGACGAAGCTGGCGTAATGCATGGTGGCCGACGGCGGCGCGACGTACTTCTCGCCCTCCTGCGCGGGCGGGCCGGGCGGCGCTGGCGGGGCGGGCGTCGGCGCGGCGGCAGGCGCGCCACCGCCGCCGCCGGGGCCGGTCACGGTTTCCTTGACGCCACGGTCGGACGTCGCCACGGCGGGTGCAGGCGGCTCGGGCGGCGTTTCAACGACTTTCGGTGCCGGTTGGGGGGGGGCCGGTTGCGGCGGTGCCAATTGCGGCGGGGCCGGGCGCGGCTTCGCCTCCGGCTGGGGGATCGGGGGCGGCGGGCGTACCGGTTTCGGCGGCGGCAGCAGCACCGCTTCGAGCGACGGTGTCTCGCTCACATCGAGCGGAATCAGTGGCCCAGGCATGCGCAGGAAGCCGATCACGGCCAGCATGTGCACGAGCACCACCAGCAGAATGACGAGGATCCAGCGCCGCCGCCGCCAGGCGCGCGGGTCGGCGCCGGCTCTGGCGCGGGAATCAGGATTGGCCGGTCCGTCCGGCCGTTTGGGCGGCACCAAGATAGCCGAGTTCCGATGAAAGCTGTTGGGCGATCTCACGCACGCGGCGATCGACCGTACCACCCCATTCTGCATCGAATATGCTTTGCGCGCCCAGCACGATCAAACCCATGGCGAGGTGGCCATTGGCGTCGAACACCGGCATCGAGAACGCATTGATGCCAGGCAGCACGCCGCCGCGCGTGCGGGCCGCGCCATGGGCGCGCACCTCTGCACAGATAACGTCGTAGTCAGCGGGGCTGGCCGGAATGTCGGGCACGTCATCCTGCCCGCGCGCGGCCAGTTCGCGCTCGATCAGCGGCTGGGTCTGCTTGCGCGACAGGTAGGCGCCATACAGGCGGCCGGTGGCCGAGTTCAGCATCGGCATGACATCGCCGAGCCGCAGGCTGACGGTGACCGGATGGCTCGATTCCTCCCAGTGCACGATGGTTGGCCCGTGGTTGCCCCACACGGCGATGCCGGCGGTCAGGTCGATCTCGTCGCGCAGCTGCGACAGGATCGGCCGCGCCTTCTTGACCGGATCCAGCCGGTTCAGGCCGGCCAGCCCAAGCTGCAGGGCGAACGGCCCCAGGTCATAGCGCCCGCTCACCGGGTCCTGCGCCACCGCGCCCAGGCGCAGGAAGCTGACCAGGTAGCGGTGCGCCTTGGCCGGGTTCATCTCGGCGGCGGCGGCGAGGTCGCGCAGCATCATCGCGCGCGGCGAGGCGGCCAGCGCCTGCAGCAGCTTGAAACCCACCTCGATGGACTGGATACCGGAGCGCAGCTTGGCGTCGTCTTCGTCAAGTTCGGTCATGCGCGGCGAGGGTTGGGCACCGTGAGTAGAAAGGTTGGCGTGAGTCAGCGAACAACAGCAGGATTGTGGGGGATTGGCCGCCGCCAGCACAGGGGCTCGGGCGAAATCCTTACGTGAATTTACTATAGCGAAATCGATTTACCAATTTTTAAACGGTGAGTAGACTTTCGCGACAGACCCGGTGCACCGGCCGGTCCGCCATGGACCACGGTGCCGCCAAGCAAGCCGGGCTGAGGACACCAGACGGAGACAACCTGTGACGCCCTTCCGCCCTTCGCGCGCCTTGCTGCGCGCTGCCTGCTGCGCCCTTGCCGCCTTTTCCGCCACCGCCGCGTTGCCCGCCAGTGCGGCGGATGCATGGCCGTCGCAGCCGATCCGCTGGGTCGTGCCCTATCCGGCCGGCGGCGGCACCGACGTGGTGGCGCGCACGCTGGGCCAGGCCATTTCGCCCGCGCTGGGCAAGCAGGTGGTGGTCGACAACCGGCCCGGCGCGGCGACCATCGTCGGCGCTGACGCGGTCGCCCACGCCAAGCCCGACGGTTACACGGTGCTGACTGCCGACACTGCCACGCTGGCCGCCAATCCGTCGCTGTACAAGAAGCTGCCCTACAACGCCGAGAAGGACTTCGTCCACGTCGGCATGGTGGCGCGTTTCCCGCTGGTGCTGGTGGCCGCGCCGAACTTCCCGGCCAAGACGCTCAGGGAAGCCATCGAGTACGCGCAGCACAACCCCGGCAAGGTCAACTTTGCCTCGCCGGGCGCGGGCAGCCCGCACCACCTGGCGATGGAACTGTTCATGGACCAGGCCCACATCAAGATGACCCACGTGCCCTACAAGGGCGCCGCGCCGGCCGTGCAGGACCTGCTGGCCGGGCAGGTGGACCTGATGTTCGTGGACCTGGCATCGGGCCAGCAGAACATCACCGGCGGCAAGCTGCGCGCGCTCGGCACGGCCACGCCCAAACGCCTGGCCGTGCTGCCCAATGTGCCGACCGTGGCCGAAGGCGGCATCGCCGGCTTCGAGGCCTATGCGTGGCAAGGGGTGGTGGCGCCGGCCGGCACGCCCAAACCCGTCGTCACCCGGCTCAACGCCGAACTGGTCAAGGCACTGAAGAGCCCCGAGGTGCAGAAGCGCATGGAAGGCGTCGGCGTCGAACCGGTTTCGAGCACGCCGGAAGAGTTCGCGCAATACGCGCACGCCGAGGCCGAGCGCTGGGGCAAGCTGATCAAGGCAAAAGGCATCACGGTAGACTGACGGTCGACTCATCAAGCCAAGGCTTTACCTTTACCGACCATGAAACTCGCCACCCTCAAGGATGGCTCGCGCGACGGCCAGCTGGTGGTCGTCTCGCGCGACCTGAAGACCGCCCATTACGCCGCCGATGTCGCCGGCCGCCTGCAGACCGTGCTGGACGACTGGGCCTTCTACGCGCCGCAGCTCCAGGACCTCTCCGACGCCCTCAATGCGGGCCGCGCGCGCCATCCGTTCCCGTTCGATCCAAAGCACTGCATGGCACCGTTGCCGCGCGCCTACCAGTGGGCCGACGGCTCGGCCTACGTCAATCACGTCGAGCTCGTGCGCAAGGCGCGCGGCGCCGAGATGCCGCCCGAGTTCTGGACTGATCCGCTGATGTACCAGGGCGGCTCCGACGATTTCCTGGGGCCGTACGACGACATCGTGTGCGCCAGCGAAACCTTCGGCATCGACTTCGAGGCCGAAGTGGCCGTCATCACCGGCGACGTGAAGATGGGCGCCACGCCCGCGCAGGCCGCCGAGGGCATCCGCCTGGTGCTGCTGGCCAACGATGTGTCGCTGCGCAACCTGATTCCGGCCGAACTTGGCAAGGGCTTCGGCTTCTTCCAGAGCAAGCCCGCCACGGCGTTCTCGCCGGTGGCGGTCACGCCCGATGAACTCGGCGATGCCTGGCGCGAGCGCAAGGTGCACCTGCCGATGACCGTGCACTGGAACAGCAAGAAAGTGGGCCAGCCCGACTGCGGCACCGACATGGTGTTCGACTTCGGCCAGCTCATCGCGCATATCTGCAAGACGCGCAACGTGCGCGCCGGCAGCATCGTCGGCTCGGGCACCATCTCGAATGTCGACCGCAAGAAGGGCTACTGCTGCATCGCCGAGAAGCGCATGCTGGAGACCATCGAGGACGGCAAGCCGTCGACCGAGTTCATGAAGTTCGGCGACGCGGTGAAGATCGAGATGTTCGACGCCCAGGGCCATTCGGTGTTCGGCGCCATCGACCAGCTCGTCGCGCAGCCCTGACGGCAAGACCGCAGGCCGGCCAGGGCCGTGCCGGATGTGCATATAATTTACCGACCGGCCGGTTGGTGAATAAATCCATGCACCCGGCACGGCCCTTTTTCCATTGCACAGGCCTGCCATGACGACACCAACACCAGCCCCCACGCCGCTCTCTTCCCGCTACGAACGCTATCGCGCACTCACGCTGCGCCAGCATGGCCCGATCCTGGAAATCATCATGGGCGCGGCGCAGTCGGCCAACCAGAAGCTGGCCACCGCGGACGCCAACATGCACCGCGAGCTGGCAGAGATCTGGCGCGATGTGTCGGCTGACCCGGACGTGCGCGTGGCCCTGATCCGCGGCGAGGGCAAGGGCTTTTCCGCCGGCGGCGACCTGTCGCTGGTGGAGGCCATGGCCACGGATTTCGAGACGCGTACGCGTGTCTGGCACGAGGCGCGCGACCTCGTCTACAACGTCATCAACTGCGACAAACCTGTGGTCTCGGCCATGCACGGCCCCGCCGTCGGCGCGGGCCTGGTGGCCGGGCTGCTGGCCGATATCTCGATCGCGGCGAAGACCGCGCGCATCGTCGACGGGCACACGCGCCTGGGCGTGGCGGCCGGCGACCATGCCGCGATCGTGTGGCCCCTGCTGTGCGGAATGGCCAAGGCCAAGTACTATCTGATGCTGTGCGAGTCGGTCAGCGGCGAAGAAGCCGAGCGGATCGGCCTGGTCTCGCTGGCGGTGGATGAAGACGAACTGGTCGAGCGCGCATTTGACGTCGCCAGCCGGCTGGCAGCCGGTTCGCAGACGGCGATTCGCTGGACCAAGTACGCCCTCAACAACTGGCTGCGGATGGCCGGTCCCGCCTTCGATTCCTCGCTGGCGCTCGAATTCATGGGCTTTGCCGGCCCCGACGTGCACGAAGGCATGGCGAGCCTGCGCCAGAAGCGGCCGCCTGAGTTCAAGTAGCCCAACCCGATTGGACGGAGCCAGACCGCGGCGCCCCTTGCCCGCCAACTGGCTCCATGACGGAGCGCATGACATGTTCGGACAGATTCCCGATTTCACCAACGGCTTCGAATTCATGCGCAAGCTGTGGGGCAGCGGCGCCGGCTTGCCCGGCAGCCTGATGCCCGGCCTGCAGGCGGCCATGACCCCGCCCATGAACCTTGAAGACCTCGACAAGCGCATCCACGACCTGAAGGCCGTGGAAAGCTGGCTGCAGCTCAATACCAACCTGCTGCACACCACCATCCAGGGCCTGGAGGTACAGCGCGCCACGCTGGTGGCGCTGCAGACCTTCGGCAACGCGCTGTCGCCGGAGGCCATGCAGAACGCCATGGAAACCGTGGCACGCGCCGCCAACGCGCCAGGCACCACGCCCTCGCAGCGTCCGGCCGCCAGTGAAAAGCCCGCCCAGGACGCCGCACCGGAACCCGCCGCGCAGGCAGACGACTCGGCCGAGGCAGGCGCCGGCAAGGCTGCTGAAGAGGCGCTGCCGCCCAACGCATCGCTGTGGTGGGACATGCTGCAGCAGCAGTTCAACCAGATCGCCAGCGGCGCGGCGGCAGCCAGCATTGCACCGTTCGGCATGAGCGGCTTTGGTGCCGGCACATCGGCCACGGCCGCAAAGCCTGAAGAAAAACCGGACGACAAGCCGGCCGCCAAGCCAGCCGCCACGGACAAGTCGGCAGCCAGCCCCGCGCGCAACGCCGACACCGCACCGAAGGGGGCCACGAAGGACGCGGCCAGGAGCACGGCCGCGCGCAAGAAGCCGTCGGGCGCTGGCAAGACGGCCAAGCCTGCCAACGGCGACAAGTAACGCCGCTGCCCCCCGGCTGCCCGGCTTGCCGCATGCATCGAGACAATTTCACCCACCACGCCACCACGCCGCGCCATGGACACCATGGCGGCGTGCAACGCAACGCCACCGCGCTGATCATGATGGGCGGCGGCGCGCGCGCGGCCTACCAGGCCGGCGTGCTCAGCGGCGTGGCGCGCATCGCAGCCGAGCATGGGCATGCCCATGAGCCGATACCGTTCGGCATCCTCGCCGGCACCTCGGCAGGCGCCATCAACGGTGCCGGGCTGGCGATCCAGGCGGCGGACTTCCAGGCCGCCGCGGACAGCCTCTCGGCACTCTGGCACGGCATCCACACCGACGACGTCTACCGCACCGACGTGCTGCGCGCGGGCGTGTCCGGCGCACGCTGGCTGTCGGCGCTGGCGTTCGGCTGGGTCACGCAGCGGCGCGCGCCGCGCGCGCTGCTCGACAACGCGCCGCTGGGCAGCATGCTGGGCGAACTGTTCGACGGGCAGCGCGTGCAGGCAAGCCTCGATGCCGGCTTGCTGCAGGCGTTCGCGGTCACGGCACTGTCCTACAGCACCGGCCGGCACGTGACGTTCTACCAGTCGCACCGGCGCATCCACCCGTGGCACCGCAGCCAGCGCATTGCGGTGCCCGCGCAGATCACGGTGGACCACCTGCTGGCGTCGTCGTCGATCCCGTTCCTGTTCCCGGCCATGGCGCTGGAACTCGATGGCCATCACGAGTGGTTCGGCGACGGCACCATGCGCCAGATGTCGCCGCTGTCACCGGCCATCCACCTGGGCGCCGCGCGCGTGCTGGCAATCGGCTCGGCGTCGCGGCAGCGTCCCGGCTGGTTCGACACCGTGCCGTCCGGCGGCTATCCGTCGCTGGCCCAGGTCGGCGGGCAGGCGTTGGCGAGCATCTTCCTGGACGGGCTTTCGGCCGACCTGGAGCGCCTGCTCCACATCAACCGCCTGCTGGCGCGCATGCCGGAACTGGCGGGCGATGCCGAAGGCTGGCGCCCCGTGCAGGTCATGACGATTTCGCCAAGCGAGCCCATCGAGGCCATTGCCGCCGAACACCTGCAGCAGCTGCCGCGCACCGTGCGCGCGCTGCTGAGTCCGCTGGGCGGCACCGAGGCGCGCGGGGCCGCGTTCGCGAGCTACCTGCTGTTCGAGCCCGAGTTCACCCAAGCCCTGATCGCGCTCGGCGAACGGGACGCCGCGGCCCAGGCCGATGAACTGGCGGCCTTCCTGTATGGCATCATCCCGGACACACCGGCGGGCCACGCAGGCGCCGCGCAGATCACCCATGCACACGTCGTATAAAGACAGCCTCCCAGCCGACAAGCGCCGTCATTGGCACATGGCTGCACGAGCGTGTCGCTAATCGCCCAAATATGGCGTTGAATCCGCCCGAACCACTGAGATAGTCGTTGCATTTGCGGCGATCCGCCCTAAAAAAGGGAATAGAGAATAATTCGCATCTGGTAGAATCCGCCCGTAATTTCAAAGGCTTACCATGCTCTACCCCGAACTGTTCAAATCGTTGGAAGCGGTCCGCTGGCACATGGACAAGGACATCCCCTGGGATACGTTCGACGCCAGCCTGCTGACGGACGACCAGGCCAAGACCATCCGCATGAACGCCATCACGGAATGGTCGGCCCTGCCGGCAACCGAGATGTTCCTGCGTGACAACCGCCACGACTCCGACTTTTCGGCCTTCATGAGCATCTGGTTCTTCGAAGAGCAGAAGCATTCGCTGGTGCTGATGGAGTACCTGCGCCGCTTCCGCCCGGACCTGGTGCCGACCGAGGAAGAGCTGCACGCGGTGCGCTTCGAGTTCGACCCGGCCCCGCCGCTGGAAACGCTGATGCTGCATTTCTGCGGCGAGATCCGCCTGAACCACTGGTACCGCCGCGCGGCCGAGTGGCATTCGGAACCGGTCATCAAGCATATCTACCGCACCCTGTCGCAGGACGAAGCCCGCCATGGCGGCGCCTACCTGCGCTACATGAAGAAGTACCTGGCGCAGTTCGGCGACAACGCGCGTGCCGCGTTCGCCAAGATCGGCGTGCTGATGGCCTCGGCGCGCCGCACCGAGAAGCCGCTGCACCCGACCAACCTGCATGTCAACAAGGCGCTGTTCCCGAACGACACCGTGCAGTCGCGCCTGCCCGATCCCGATTGGCTGGAAACGTGGCTCGACGAGCAGATCCGCTTCGACGAAGGCTGGGAAAAGAAGGTTATCGAACGGATCCTGCACAATATGTCGCTGCTGTTCGAGCGCACCTTCGAAACGGTGCAGGACCTGAACCGCTATCGCAAGGAACTGAACGCCAGCCTGCAGGCCGGCGGTGGCGAGCAACCGGCCTGAATCCCGGACTGACTCCCGCTGACTGAAAAGCCCCATCGGACCGATGGGGCTTTTTTCATTGGTGCCCGCCGTTTTAGATCGATGAACGCGCCGCCATGGTGACGTCCACCCGAAGTCTCCCTGACGCAATCGTCGTGTAGCGATGGGGCGGAACAACCTCGTCAATGCGCTTAAAATCGCCGCGGCATTCAAAGGGGCCAGGATGCTACCGGCAATATTGCCCGCCCGGGTAGTAACGGGTTACCACATTCGTTTGCATCATCGGACACATTCCCCCGCTGTGGGCTTGCCATCTGGGTTTCCGGTTTTTCACGAAACCTTTGAAATCACCAAAAAGAAAAATTAAATCGCCGCCACGGATTAATGTGGTAACGAGTTTTAATTATTAATGTTTGTTTCCGCAAACATTAGACGATTCAATCTAGTCATTTTGTAAGGGCCTGAAATATACGATAAGATAATCGCTCCTCCTGTTCTGGAGAGGTCTTGTCGTAGTGCCCATAGCCCGAATGGGTGAGCCACCCGGCGTTGCAGCGGGGATCCCATTCCGAATATCCGAGTTTTCCACAAAAGCACGGGAATTCCTGGATAAGGCTGATTATTCGACCGGCCGGCATTTTAATTCGGCACGCGACAACATAATCGTTAGGGGGTTGAATATTGCGTCACATTGATTTCAAGGCGCTCGATGTCTTTCTCCACGTCATGCGCCATGGCGGTATTGCCAACGCCGCCGTGGCACTGGGCATGCGCCCGCCCACGGTGGTCTACGCCATCCGCAAGCTGCGTGAAGTGACCGGCGACCCGCTCTTCCTCGAACGGCGCGGCAGCCTGGTGCCGACCGCGCGGGGGCTGAAGCTCGAGAAAGCGGCCTCCGGCATGCTGCAGAACTGGCACGGCCTGATCGAACACAACCGCCAGGCGCCGCGGCTCGCAGGACCCAGGCAGACGCTGCGCATCGGTCTGTCGATGGCACTCGGCGACCCGGCGCTGACGCAAATCCTGGCACGGGTCTCGGCCGCGCTGCCGGAGCGCCAGATCGTCTCCAGCGTGCTCGACAATGGCCGCCAGACAGGCCAGGCGCTGCGCAAGGGGCTGATCGATTGCGCGGTGACGGTCGACGGCGTGGTATCGCTCGACGGCATCGCGAGCGAGCACATGCTCAGGGCGCAGCGCTGCATGATCGGCCTGCCGACGGCGGACACCGGCCCGGACAACGGCCAGCGCGAACACTGGACCCTGCTCAGCGACGATGCCGATTCCGACAGCCCGGTGCGGCGCTACCTGGCCGGGGCGGCGGATGGCGTGCGGCTGACCGTGGCACCGTCCTGGAACGGCCAGCTGGCGCTGTGGCGCTCGCGCGGCGGCCTGACACCGGTGCTGAAGTTCAACGTGCCGTGGATCGATGGCGCCAGCGCGGCCTACGTGACCGACGTGCCGCCGGGCTTCCCTGCCTGGGCCAACCTGAGCCTGTTCTACCTGTCCGGATGCGCCGAAGCGTCATGGCTCGGCACGGTGCGCCGGGAGCTGCTGACGGTGCTGCGCGGGATTGCGGCGGCCACCATGCCGCTACCCGCCAATGACGAGGCCCGGCCATTGCGGCGTGCCGGCTGAATCGGCTGCCAGCGGACCAGCCGGCGTGGGGTACCATTCCGGGGATGAAAAACCTGGCCCCAGACATGTCCGTACCCGCCTTCGAATCCAAACTGACCCTGCCCGACGATGCCGCGGCGCTGGCCGCGCACATCGCGGCGCTGCCGCGCCCGCTGGTGTTCACCAACGGCGTCTTCGACATCCTGCACCGGGGCCACGCGACCTACCTGGCGCAGGCGCGCGAACTCGGCGCCAGCCTGGTCGTGGGCGTCAACAGCGACGGCTCGGTGCGGATGCTGGGCAAGGGCGACGACCGCCCGCTGAACCATGAATCCGACCGCATGGCATTGCTGGCCGCGCTGGCTTCGGTGGACCTCGTGGCGATGTTCCGCGAGCAGACCCCGGTGGAGCTGATCCGCCAGGTGCGCCCGGATATCTACGTGAAGGGCGGCGACTACGACATCGAGACGCTCGAGGAAACGCGGCTGGTACGCAGCTGGGGCGGCAAGGCCATCGCCATCCCGTTCCTCCACGACCGCTCGACCACCAAGCTGCTGACCAAGGTCCGGCAGCATCGTTAAAGCAATGGGCCGGCGCTCAGGTCCGCTGTCCGTGTTGCTTCACCGGATCCGGATGCTCAGGCGGCGCCGCAGGTCAGCAGCGTCTCGGCGCCGTAGCGCTGGCGCATCGCGTCCAGCCGTGCGCGCACCGCTTCATCGGCACCGCGCACGCGCAGCCACGGGCGCATGAACGGGTGCGGCGCGTCAGCCAGCACGGCGGTGCGCACGCCCTGTCCACGCAGCGTCTCCAGGTAGTGTTCGGCGTGTTCGCGCTCGCGGAACAAGCCTAGCGATACCGTGAACGACTCCGCGTCGGGCGTGCCGCTGGTGACCACCGCATAGTCGGTCACGTTGCGGCGGCGCAGTTCGGCCAGCTTGCGTTCGAGATTCTCGCGCGTGGGCTGGGCCGGCAGGTGGATCCACCAGCGCACCTGCTCGCGGCGCTCGAACTGCTCGACCTGCCAGGAACCACCGGAAAGGTCTTCGGCCACACGGCGAACGGCCTGTGCGCTGAACCCGCCGATTTCCACGCACTGGCTGTTGTCGCTGCCCGTGCCCGCTACCGCAATGACTTTGCCGGCCGGACCCGCGCTGCGCGGAACCGCCTCGGGCGCCGGGGGCGCGGGGCGAAGCTCCATGCGCTCGGTGCGCACCTGCTGCCGCAGCCGTGCCGGTTCGCGCGGCGTGCCGAGCCAGCCCGACATCGGGTCCGGGCCGAACGCGCCCAGCACGGCCGCGAGCAGGACGACGTTTGCCAGCAGCAACAGCGGCAGCAGGATCGACAGCCAGTGCGGCCGGTCGGGCGGGCCAAGGCGGAACATGGGGCGGGGCGATGTCAAAGGGGCGACGCGTGGACGATTGCCGGGCGCTGCGATAATGGCGGCGGCGTGGCGCTCAGGCCGTTGCCATCGCGTGCAGCCCGAGCAGCACGAGATTATCGTGCATCTCGAACGGCACGGCGAGCGCTCCCGCCAGCGCGTGCCGCGCGCCGCCCGACAGCAGGCAACGCGTGTGGCTGCGCGCGCTCAGCGTGCGCCAGGTCCGTTCGACGGCGCCGGCCTGCGCGGCCAGGCAGCCCGCGGCAATGGCGTCATGGGTGTTGTCAGCCCACGACAGGCGCGTGGCGGCTGCGGTGGCGGTCTCTTCCACATCGAGCGCCGGCAGTTGCGCCGTGTTGCGCGCCAGCGTGCCGAGCATCAACGCCAGGCCCGGCAGGATCAGTCCGCCCTCGAAGCATGCCCGGCCGTCCGGCTGCGCCGTGACGATATCGAGCGTGGTTGCCGTGCCCGCCGTGACGATCAGCAGGGTCTCGCCAGGCAGCCAGCGATGCGCGCCGACGCTGCTGACCCAGCGGTCCACGCCAAGCTGCGTGGGCTCGCGATAGCCGTTGACGAGGTCGCCGTGGCTGGCCGCGCTGCGCACCCATTGCACGGCGGGGCATTCGCCGAATGCCGCCACCAGCATGGCGTCGACCTGCGCGGCAATCACCGGTCCCGCGACATTGGTGATCCATACCGTCGGCATCGGCCCCTTGCCGCGCAGGTCGCGCAACGCGCCGGCCAATGCGTCCATGGCGCCGTCTTCGGTGTGCGCAAGGGCGCCGCCGTGCCGCCATGGCGTGGGCAGGTGCCCAGGTTCGGCCACGTGCGTCCGGCCAGCCTCGCACCAGGCCCATTTCAGCCTGGTGTTGCCGATGTCGACCAGCAGCAGCGGCGCGCTCATGCCGCGCCCCCGGCGGGCCGCAACGACAGCTCGCCGCTGTTGATGCGCTCCATGCCCGCTGGCGTTTCCAGCAGCAGCTGACCATCGCCGTCGACGCCCCGCGCCATGCCTTCGGCCAGCACCTTGCCATCGTGCAGCAGCCGGACCGGCTGGTCGCGATACGCATCCAGTGCGGACCATGGCGCGGCCATGGGCGCAAAGCCCTGCGCCAGGAACAGCTCGCGCATCGCACCCAGCCGCGCGAGCACGGCGGCCAGCAGCCCGGTGGCGTCGCGCTGCGCATCAAAGCCCGGCAAGGCCTCCGCCACGCCGGCCAGTTCGCGCCCGAGCGCAAGCTCCATCTGCGGATCGCGCACCAGGTTCAGGCCGATGCCGATCACGGCCCATACGCGTTGCGGGCCGGCCGGCACGGCCTCGATCAGGATGCCCGCCAGCTTGCGCCCGTCGATCTGCAGGTCGTTCGGCCATTTCAGGCCAACGCGCGCGCCCAGGCCCGCGTCGACATCGCCAAGCGCCTGCGCCAGCGCCAGTCCGACGGCCAGGCTCAGGCCGCTCAGCTGCGACGGCGCCAGCGCCAGCGGCAACGCTACCGAGAACGTCAGCCCCGCCTGCCCCTGCCATGGACGGCCCTGGCGGCCACGGCCGGCAGTCTGGCGGTAGGCCAGGCGCAGGGTGCCCGCATCCGACCACGGCGCCTGCCGGCAGGCCTGCGTCAGGTCGGCGTTGGTGGAGCCGGTCTCTTCGACCAGCTCCAGCGTCCACCCCTGCAGCGACTGGGGCAATGCCGCGCGCAGGGCGGCGGCGTCGATGCGCCAGGATGGCGCGTGGGCGGGCTGCGGATCGGGGGCGGCGGTCATGGGAAAGCGAGGAAAGGACGTGGCAAGGGCATGGAAAGCTGGTAAGCGGCGCCGGTCCGGCTGGCTCCGGGAACCGCCGTGATGCAAGCGCCGGTTCCAAGGCCGCATTGTAGCCGCGGGCGCCCTTTCCTCGCGCCACCCCAGCCTGTGGCTTAGAATCGGGACTAAGCCATCACATTGTCCCTGCCCTTGGAAAGTCAGACGACGCCTGCCTTCAACATCACTCGCGAGGACGGAAACGTCAGCGTGCAGCTGTGCGGTGACTGGACCGCGCTGGCCCTGGCCGGTTGCCATCAGGCGCGCACCATGCGCTCCCGGCTGCACGCGCTGGCCGATGCGCCCGACGATGCCCACTGGTCGCTGGCCGGCGTGGACAAGCTCGACCACGTGGGCGGGCAACTGCTGTGGCAGGCGTGGAACGGCAAGCTGCCGGAGCGGCTCGATGCCAGCGACGGCCAGCGCCGCGTGTTCGAGCGCATCGCCAACCTGCATAGCGAAGGCTGGAAGAAGCATATCGTCGAGCGGTTCAACCCGATCACGGAATTCGGCGGTTCGGTGCTGTCGTTCGGCGCGCAGGCCGCCAACGGCGTCAGCATGCTGGGACAGCTCGCCTTCGACCTGATCCGCTTCGCACGCGCGCCGCAGCGCGGACCGTGGCGCGAGATTTCCGCCAATATCTACAACATCGGCTACAAGGCGCTCGGCATCACGGCACTGGTCGGCTTCCTGATCGGCATCGTGCTGTCGTACCTGTCGGCCAACCAGTTGCGCACCTTCGGCGCCAGCACCTTCATCGTCAATATCCTCGGCATGGCGGTGATCCGCGAGCTGGGCCCGGTGCTGGCCGCGATCCTCGTCGCCGGGCGCTCGGGCTCGGCCATCACCGCGCAGATCGGCGTGATGCGCGTGACCGAAGAACTCGACGCCATGCGTGTCATGGGCATTTCCCACGGCTTCCGCCTGATCATGCCGCGCGTGGTCGCGCTGGCCGTGTGCATGCCGCTGCTGGTGGCGTGGACCGACGTACTGGCACTCGCCGGCGGCATCATTTCCGCGCGCATGCAGCTCGGCATCAGCCCGACGTTCTTCCTGCGCGCGCTGCCCGACGCCGTGCCCGTGGCCAACCTGTGGCTGGGCCTGGGCAAGGGCGTGGCCTTCGGCATGCTGATCGGACTGGCCGCCTGCCACTTCGGGCTGCGTATCCGGCCCAATACCCAGAGCCTGGGCGAAGGCACCACGGCCTCGGTGGTGGTGTCAATCACCATCGTGATCATCGCCGATGCCATCTTCGCCGTGATGTTCAAGGACGTGGGAATATGAGCACCGCGACCAGCACGATCCCATCGGCCACCTTGCCCGCCGCCTCGTCCACCTCCCCGCCGCCCGCGCGCGGCGAAGCCGTCATCGAGGTGCGCGACCTCGTCAAGCGCTACGGCAAGGCCGTCGTGCACGACGGCGTGAACCTCGATGTGTACCGCGGCGAAGTCCTGTCCATCGTGGGCGGATCGGGCAGCGGCAAGACCGTGCTGCTGCGGCAGATCGTCGGGCTGGAGCGGCCCACGTCAGGGTCGATCCGCGTCTTTGGCGAAAGCCCGAGCCGCCTGAAGCCCGCACAGCTGCAGGCGCTGCGCAATCGCTGGGGCCTGCAGTTCCAGGGCGGCGCGCTGTTCTCGGCCTTGTCGGTCATCGACAATATTGCGCTGCCGCTGCGTGAACTCCGGGCCCTGCCCGACAATCTCATCTGCCAGGCTGCCCTGCTCAAGCTGCAGATGGTGGGCCTGTCGGCACGCGATGCCGACAAGATGCCGTCCGACCTGTCCGGCGGCATGATCAAGCGCGTGGCGCTGGCGCGCGCGCTGGCGCTGGAGCCGGAGCTGCTGTTCCTGGACGAACCCACCGCCGGCCTCGATCCGATGGCCTCCGACGGTTACGTCGAGCTGATTCGCGAGTTGCGCCGCGAACTGGGACTGACCGTGGTGATGATCACCCACGATCTCGACACGCTGGTGGCGCTGTCCGACCGCGTCGCCGCGCTCGCCGACCACAAGGTGCTGGCTGCGGCGCCGATCGAGGAAGTCGTCAAGGTGGACCACCCGTTCATCCGCGAGTACTTCCTGGGCGAACGCGCGCAGCGCGCGATGCAGGCCCTGCAGCCGGCTAAGGGCGGCGCGCAACCTGGAGAAGCATGATGGAAAACAAGTCACACGCCTTCCTTGCCGGCCTGTTCACGATCGGTCTGGCCGTGCTGGTGCTGTTCGCGATTTTCTGGTTCAGCAGCGACCACGCCGTGCGCGTGCCCTACGACCTGATCACGCGCTCCACGGTGAACGGCCTGGGGCCGCAGGCGGACGTGAAGTACCGCGGCCTGGAAGTGGGCAAGGTGGTGTCGATCCGCTTCGACCCGCAGGTGCCGGGCCAGATCATCGTGCGCGTCAACGTGAACCAGGACACGCCGATCACGCGGACCACGTATGCCACGCTGGGCTTCCAGGGCGTGACCGGCATCGCCTACGTGCAGCTGGACGACACCGCCGCGGAAGAAGGCGCGGTCACGTCGCCGCCGCTGCGCACCTCGCCCAAGGCCGTGGCGCGCATCGCCATGCGGCCGGGATTCTTCGAGGAACTGGAAAAGCGCGGCGACTCGCTGCTCACGCAGGTCGAGACCATGATGACCTCGCTCAACGACATGTTCCAGACGAACAACCGTGCCGAGCTGATGGCGGCCATCCGCTCGATCCACAAGACCGCTGATGACTACTCGAAGCTGTCGGCGTCGCTCGCGCCCGCGGCGGCGCGGCTGCCGCAGGTGGCCGAGAACCTCAACGTGACGCTGCAATCGACGCGCCGGCTCACGCAGGAACTGGCCAACCCGAACGGCACGGTGCTGCGCACGGTCGATACGGTTGGGCACGACCTGCAGGGCGCGGCCGAATCGATCCAGTCGGCTGCCGGCACGCTGAGCCAGGAAACGCTGCCGCAGATCAACGGCCTGGCACGCGACGCACGCCAGACCGCCCGCACCTTCGAACGCGCCGCCGGGCAGTTCAGCGACAGCCCGAACAGCCTGCTGTTCGGCTCGCCGGCGCCGGTGCCGGGTCCGGGCGAGCCCGGCTTCAGCGCGCCGTGACCCATATGCCAGCCCATCTGCCAGCCCTGATGAACCAACGAGGCCAATCGTGACATCGACACCAGACCTGCCCACCGCACGCCGCGCCGCCAGGACCCTGTTCGCCGCGCTGGCCATTGTGTCCGCTCTCGCTGGCTGCGCGCTGACCCGCTCGTCGCCCCCCGTCACGACCTATGACCTGGGGCCGCCGCTGGCCTCGGAACATTCTGCCGGGACGCTGCCAAAGCTGCCGAAACTAAGAATCGCCCAGACCGACGGTCCGACCTGGATGGAAAGCAATGCGCTGTTTTACCGCCTGCAGTACGCGCAGGCGCAGCGGATGCAGTCCTATGCCACGCAGCGCTGGGTGATACCGCCCACGCAGCTGTTCGACGGCCGCCTGCGTGAAGCCGTGGCCGCGCGCGGTGCGTTGACGTGGTTTGGCGATACCACCGTGCCCGCGCTCAAGATCGACATGCTCGAGTTCGAGCAGGTGTTCGACAGCGCCACCGAAAGCCGCGGCGTGGTGCGCGTGCGCGCCACGGTGTACCTCCACGGCATGATCGGCCAGCAGACCTTCACCGCGCGCGAGCCCGCGCCCAGCGCCGACGGCGCGGGTGGCGTGAAGGCGCTGGCGGACAGCACCGACAAGGTCATCGCCGACATGCTGGCGTGGGCGGCCACCCTGCCCATGCAGGGCAAGTAGGACGACAGCCCCATGGTGCCGGCCCGCACGCCGCCCGCCATGCCGCCGCAGGCGCCACTGCCTGAGGTGGACGCGCCCCGGCACTCGCCGCTGGCGCGAGTGGGGCTGGTGTGCTTCACGCTGCTGGTGGTCTATGCGAGCCTGTACCCGTTCAGCGGCTGGGTCGACAACGGCATCTCGCCGTTTGCGTTCCTGACGGCGCCCAAGCCGCGCTACATCACCGAGTTCGACCTGCTCACCAACGTGCTCGGCTACTGTCCGTTCGGCGCGCTGGCGGTGCTTGCCTTGCATCCACGCGTGTCGGGTGCCCGCGCCACGCTGATCGCGTTCGTCGCCGGCGCGCTGCTCTCCGGCTGCATGGAAGCGCTGCAGACCTGGCTACCGAGCCGCATCTCGTCGAACATCGACCTCATCACCAATGCGCTGGGCGCGCTGCTCGGCGGTGCCGTGGTGGCGCCGTTCACCTCCGCGCTGATCGACCGCGGCACGCTCACGCAGCTGCGCAGTGCGTGGTTCGAGCCGCATGCGAGCTTTGCCATCATCCTGCTGATGCTGTGGCCGTTCGCGCAGATATTTCCGCAAGAACATCTGTTCGGCATGGGCGGCATCGTGCGCGAATGGCTGACCGATCCGGACTCATGGCCGATGCAGGTTTTGCAGATGCTGGTGCCGTCGCTGCCGGCATGGCAGGAAAGCATTGGCCTGCGTCCTGACGACATGCAGAGCCAGCAGTTGCTGGAAACGATGGTGACAGCCAGCAGCTGGCTTGGCACCGGTCTGTTCGCTTCGATCTCGATGCGGCGGCACGCGCCGATGGTGCGCATCCTGGCCGGACTGCTTGCCGCGGCGCTGCTGCTCAAGGCCGCTGTGGCGGAACTGCAATTCCCCGATGGCAACGCTTTCATCTGGCTGTCCGAAGGTGGCCGCTTCGCGTTGCTGACGAGTTCGCTGGCGCTGGCGCTGCTGTTGTACGTGCCACGCTGGCTGCGCGCGGTGCTCGCCATGGCTGCGCTGATCACGCTGGTCATGCTCACCAATGTGCTGCCATCGAATCCGTATGCATGGATCTCCGAGCAAGGCTGGAGGATGGGGCGGTTCGTGCATTTCAACAGCCTGGCGCAGTGGCTGGGGTGGCTGTGGCCGTTCCTGGCGTTCTGCTATGTGATGTGGCGGTTTGAACAGGTGAGCCTGATCCGGCATGAGCGGCGCAAGGCGGCTGCGGCGCGGCGGGAGGCGGTCAAGCGGGAGAAGGCGGTGGTGTCGGGAGATTGATGGACTTCGGGAAGCGGCCGGTCTGGCGACCGGCCGGCTGCTGCGGCTGCCAGCGCCTCAATGCAACTGCCCGCCCTGCTCCCGCACATCGACTTCCGTCGTCAGCGTGGTGGCAACAGCCTGGCGGATGCCGCGGATCATCATCTCCAGCGACATGCTGGGCTGGCCCGGATGGCGCGCGGCCTGCTCGGGCAGATAGGGAATATGAATAAACCCGCCACGCACGCCTGCGCCGACAGGGGTAGCAAGGCAATGCATCAGGCCATAGAACACGTGGTTGCAGACGAACGTTCCCGCCGTTTGCGATACAGCGGCAGGCACGCCGGCCGCGCGCATGTCGCGCGCGATCGCCTTGATCGGCAGCGTGGAAAAGTACGCAGCAGGACCTTGCGCAGCAATCACCGTGTCGATCGGCTGCGCACCAGCGTTGTCGGCAATGCGGGCATCGTCGACATTGATCGCCACGCGCTCGACCGACATTTCCATGCGTCCGCCCGCCTGCCCGACCGCGATGGCCACTGCGGGCTTCAGTTCGCGCAGCAGCGCGTCCATGGCATCGATGGCCACGCCGAACACACACGGCAACTGGCGCGCGACGACCACGGCATCGCCGATGCGCTCGCCGTCCAGCGCGCGCACCGCCTCCCACGACGGATTGATCGGCTCGTTTTCGAATGGCTCGAAGCCTGTGAGCAATACGGTGCGCATGGCGGGTCTCCGGATTTACATGAGGAAGTACAGCAGCGCGATGTTCGCGACAAGGATCGCCAGCGCGGTCGGCACCTGCGCACGAATCACGGCGTTCTTGTCTTCCAGTTCGAGCAGCGCGGCCGGCACGATGTTGAAGTTCGCCGCCATCGGCGTCATCAGCGTACCGCAGTAACCCGAGAACATGCCGATGGCCGCCATCACCGCCGGATTGCCGTGGAATATGCCGACCAGGATCGGCACGCCGACACCGCCGGTCATGACCGGAAACGCCGCGAAGCCGTTGCCCATGATCACCGTGAACAGCGCCATGCCAACGCAGTACACCACCACGGCGACCAGCTTGTAATCCATGTTGATGTAGGCAGTGGTCAGGTGCGCCACGGCCTTGCCCACGCCGGCATCGGCGAACACCAGGCCCAGCATCGCCAGCATCTGCGGCAGCACCAGCGCCCAGCCGAGCGATTCCGTCAGCCGGCGCGATTCGCGCATGCCCTGCACGACCGAGTCGCGCGTGAGCCAGCACACCACGCCCAGCGAGATCAGGCAGCCGATGCCCAGCGAAACGAAGGTCACGTTCTTCGGATCGAGCAGCGGAATGCCGGCGATCTTCACGTCCTTGAACAGCACGGTGCCGATCACGGTCACCACCGGAATCAGCAGTGCCGGGATGAACAGCTTGTTGCCGAGGCGGCGCGCGCTGGCGCGGCGCTCTTCTTCGGGCAGCGTGTCGTGCTTGCCGTGGCCGACGCCGCCGAAGCCGGCAATCAGCGCCATCACCACGGCACCGATGCCCACCGCCGCGGGCGGCAGGCGGTCACCGATCAGGAAGACGGCGGCATAAAGCAGCCAGAACAGGCCCGTGCTGAAGCGGCGCGGATGCTCGCGGTCGGCAAAGGTCAGCAGCGCGGTAATGGCCAGGACCAGGCCCGCCAGCCAATACAGGTACTCGATGGAAATGATCATGGCTTACTCCCCGCTCTTGGCAGCGACGTTGGCAGCAGCCTTGCCGCCAAGCTCGCGTTCCAGCCAACCGTCCAGGCGCTTCAGGCGCACCGCGTGGATCAGGAACGCGCAGACCGCGGTCGGGATGCCCCACACGGCAATATGCAGCGGCTCCACGTCGATGTTCGACGACAGCAGGAACGTGTGCATCAGCGCGATAGCGCCGAACGCCACGAAGATATCCTCGCCGAAGAACAGGCCCACGTTGTCGGTGGCCGCGCAGAATGCCAGGACGCGCTGGCGCACCGGCTCCGGCAGATGGCCGAAGCGGTTCTCCGCCGCGCCTTCCGCCATCGGCGCCAGCAGCGGGCGAACCATCTGCGGATGGCCGCCGAGGCTGGTCAGGCCGACGGCCGCGGTCAGCTCGCGCACGCCGAGATAGACAATGAGCAAACGGCCGACGGTGGCCGACGCGATGCGCGCGATCCACGCCTGCGCATGCTCGCGCAGCCCGTGCCGCTCCAGCAGGCCGATCACGGCCAGCGGCAGCAGAATGATCAGCGGCAGGTTGCGTGCCTTGACGAAGGCGGTGCCGATCGCGGAGAAGATCTGCATCACCGGCATCGACGCGGCAATGCCCGTGGCAATCGCCGCAAGGGCCACCACCAGCATGGGATTGAAGCGCAGCACGAAGCCGATGATGATGACGCCGACCCCGATGAGGGGCCAGAGGTTGACTGCCTGTTCCATGGGGGCACCAATAGAAGTGTGATGGAGGCTAGCGGCCTTCCGCCGTCAGACTGCACGACAGGGAAAGCCGCGGGAAATGCCGGTGGCCACGGTTGCCGACCTAGGCTCCGGCGCGGACTGCAATGCCTTCGGCGCCGAGCCGTTCGCGGATGCGGCGCGCAAAAGCCAGTGCATGGGCGCCGTCGCCGTGCAGGCACACGGTCTCGGCGCGGATCGGTACCCAGTTGCCGTCGATGGCGCGCACGCGCTGCTCGCGCACCATGGCCAGCGTCTGGTTCAGGGCGACTTCCTCGTCTTCATGCAACGCGCCCGGCGTGCCGCGCTTGACGAGCGAGCCATCGGGGTTGTAGCCCCGGTCGGCAAAGACTTCTTCCTTGACGCGCAGGCCAGCCTGGCGCGCCACGTCGATCATCTTGCTGCCGGCCAGGCCGAAGAAGACCAGATCGGAATCGAAATCGCGCACGGCGCGCACGATGGCCTCGGCCAGCGCCGGGTCGCGCGCGGCCTGGTTGTACAGCGCGCCGTGCGGCTTGACGTGATGCAGCTGGCCACCCTGTGCGCGCACGATCGCGGCGAGCGCGCCGATCTGGTACAGCACGTCCGCATAGACCGCTTCGGGGTCGCGCTGCATCTCGGTGCGGCCGAAATTCTCGCGGTCGGGGAAGCTCGGGTGCGCGCCGATGGCCACGCCCTTTTCAATGGCCCACTTCACGGTCTGCAGCATGGTGGCGGCATCGCCCGCATGCCAACCGCACGCAACGTTGGCCGAACTGATCAGTGCGAGCAGCGCCTCGTCGTTGCCGCAGCCTTCGCCAAGGTCGGCATTCAAATCGATCTGCATTGCGGTTCTCCTTCAGGCTGCGGCGCGCGTGCGGGTACGGCGGCGCGCGGCTATGGTCATGCCATCGCCCTGCCATTGCAGGGCCTGGTCGATCTGGCGCAGGTAGCGATCCACCGCTGCCTGCGCGGCGGCGGCCTCTTCGAGCGTGACGCGCACGAAACGTACCGGCGCGCCCAGCGGCACCTGCGCCAGGCGCCACAGGTCGGCGCCGATCACGACGCCGATCTTCGGGTAGCCGCCGGTGGTCTGCGCATCGGCCATCAGCGCGATCGGCTGGCCGGCCGGCGGCACCTGGATCACGCCCGGCACCACGCCGTGCGAAAGCAGGTCGGCGCTGCGTTCGGCCTTGCGTGCTAGCGCGGGGCCTTGCAGGCGCAGGCCCATGCGGTTGCTATTTGGCGTGATGGTCCACTCGGATTCCCACAGCGCAGCCTGCGCAGCGGGTTCGAAATCGCCGTACTCCGGACCGGGCATCATTCGGATCGGCATGACGCCGCCGGCATCGGCACACGGCAGCGCCCACGACGGCGCCTGCACGCCGAGCCAGTCCGAGCCCTCGGCCACGCCGGGGCGTGCGGCGGCAAGGCGGTCGCCCTCGCGCAGGGCACGGCCGCCAAAGCCGCCGAAGCCGGCCTTCAGGTCAGTGCTGCGCGAGCCCATGACGGGCTCCACATCGATGCCGCCTGCCACGCACAGGTAGACACGCGTGCCGCCGCGCATGGCGGGCAGCGTCAGCGTCTCGCCACGGTGAGCGTCGAACGCATGCCACGACCAGACCGATACCCCGTCGAGGTTGGCGTTGCACTCGGCGCCGGCCAGTGCCACGCGCATATCGTCGTGGAAGCGCACGGCCGCACGGCCCAGCGTGAACTCGATGGCGGCGCAGCCGGGCGCGTTGCCGAGCAGCCGGTTGCCGATGGTCAGCGCCAGCGGGTCCATGGCGCCGGAGCGACCCACGCCGAAACGGCGAAAGCCGGTGCGGCCAAGGTCCTGCACGGAGGCCAGCGCACCGGGTCGGATGATCTCGATCACGCGATGACCTCCTCGGCAACAAAACGCACGGTATCGCCGGGGGCGAGCAGCGAAGGCGGATCACGATCTGCCACGAACAGTGCGGCGTCGGTACGCCCGATCAGCTGCCAGCCGCCCGGAGCCGAGGCCGGATAGATGCCGGTCTGCTCGCCGCCGATGCCGACCGAGCCGGCCGGGACCGCCAGCCGCGGCTCGCGCCGGCGCGGCGTCGCCAGTTCCGGCGCCAGTCCGCCCATGTAGGCGAAGCCTGGCTGGAAACCGAGGAAATAGACCACGTACTCGCCGGCGCTGTGGCGGCGCACCACTTCCTGCGCGCGCAGGCCCGTATGCGCGGCCACGTCGGACAGGTCGGGTCCATGCTCGCCGCCGTAGCGCACTGGAATTTCCACGAGCCGGCCGGTGGCCTGGCTCGCCTCGCCCGAAGCCCAGGCGAGCTTCAGGTTGCGCTCCAGCGCAGCGACATCGGCGGTCTCGTCAAAGATCACCGTCAGGTTGTTCATGCCGGGCACGACGTCCACCACGCCGCGCCAGTCGGCCGCGCGCGCCGCCATGGCCCAGATGCGGCGCTGGACTTCCAGCGAGGCCGGCGGCGGCGCGCTGCAGAGCAGCGCCTGTTCGGCAAGACGATGGACGGTACAGGAGGTCATAGGCAACACCAGCGCGAAGCTGATTCAGTGTAGGCCGGTATGGCCCCGGACGTGACGCATCAGCAATTTATCTATGATTTATCGATGAATTGATAGTAACGGAATGAGGATATGGGTCGCACTCAGGATTGACCCTAATACGTGACGGGTCTCTTCAGTCTCGGCTGCTCCCTTCTCACGCGTCTGTGGGAGAAAAGAAACCGCCCACTTTGGATACCCTTTCGGCAAAGAAAAACGGCCGGGTTTCCCCGGCCGTTCTGGCTCATTCCGGATGCGGCAACCGCTCAGGCAAACCCTGCCTGATGCGCCTGCTGATCCGCGTGGTACGAACTGCGCACCATCGCGCCCACGGCGGCATGCGTGAAGCCCATCTTGTAGGCCTCTTCCTCGAACATCTTGAAGGTGTCGGGATGCACGTAGCGCAGCACCGGCAGGTGGTGGTTCGACGGCGCCAGATACTGGCCGATGGTCAGCATGTCGATGTCGTGCGCGCGCATGTCGCGCATGACTTCGAGGATTTCCTCGTCGGTCTCGCCCAGGCCGACCATCAGGCCGGACTTGGTCGCCACGTTCGGGTTGCGGCGCTTGAATTCCTTCAGCAGCGTGAGCGAGTGCGCGTAGTCGGCGCCCGGGCGGGCTTGCTTGTACAGGCGCGGTACGGTTTCCATGTTGTGGTTCATCACGTCCGGCGGGCAGGCCTGCAGGATGTCCAGCGCCTTGTCGAGACGGCCGCGGAAGTCAGGGACGAGCACTTCGATGCGCGTCACGGGCGACAGCTCGCGGGTCTGGCTGATGCAGTCCACGTAGTGCTGGGCGCCGCCGTCGCGCAGGTCGTCGCGGTCGACGCTGGTGATCACCACGTAGTTCAGCTTGAGCTGGGCGATGGTACGCGCCAGGTTGCCCGGCTCGTTCACGTCGAGCGGATCGGGGCGGCCGTGGCCGACGTCGCAGAACGGGCAGCGGCGCGTGCACTTGTCGCCCATGATCATGAACGTGGCCGTGCCCTTGCCGAAGCATTCGCCGATGTTCGGGCAGCTCGCTTCCTCGCACACCGTCACCAGATTATTGGCGCGCAGGATGTCCTTGATCTCGTAGAAGCGCGAGTTGCCGGTGGCGGCCTTCACGCGGATCCAGTCCGGCTTCTTGAGCTTTTCGGCCGGCACGATCTTGATGGGGATGCGCGCGGTCTTGTCGGCAGACTTCTGCTTGCGGGTCGGATCGTACTGCTCCGCGGGGGATTGCGGGGCTTCGCTGGAGGAGGCGATCAGGGCGTCGCTCATAAATTTCTCCGCACGCGCAACGGCGTGCAATTCGCTTGTCAGCTTGTCACTAAGAGGCCAGGGCCGGCGTGGCGGCAGTCTTGTCTGCCGCCAGCGCACGGGCCTCGCGCGCTGCCAGCACCTCGCACAATGCCGCCGCCAGGCGTCGCGCGATGTCAGTTTGTTGTGCGGCGGTCACGGGCTGGTCCTGCCAGTGTCCACCGGCAGTGGCCATGTCGACCGTTTCCAGTCCGGCATAGCCGCACGGATTGATGCGCAGGAACGGCGCCAGATCCATCTGCACGTTCAGGCTGACGCCGTGATAGCTGCAGCCATTGCGGATCTTGAGCCCGAGTGCGGCAATCTTCGCGCCCCGGTGCGGCCCGTCCGACAGGTAAATGCCGGGGGCGCCGGGCTTGCGCTCAGCCGCGAGATTATACGCGGCAAGCGTGTCCAGCACGGCCTGCTCGATGTCGTTCACCAGTTCGCGCACCATCAGTTTGCGACGCTTGAGATCGAGCAAGAGATAAGCCACCACCTGGCCTGGGCCATGATAAGTGATCTGTCCACCACGGTCGATCTGCACCATCGGGATGTGCGCATCCGGCGCCAGCAGGTGCGCGGGATCGCCCGCCTGGCCAAGCGTGTAGACCGGCGGGTGCTCGACCAGCCAGACCTGGTCGGGCGTCTCGGGCGTGCGCGCGGCAGTGAAGGCGCGCATCGCGTCGAAGCAGGGCTGGTAATCCTCGCGGCCCCGCTCGAAGACTTGAATCGGATGCATGGCGAGAGTGTAACGAAAAGGGCCGGCTTACGCCGGCCCCTGCCACGTTCATGGGGAATTAGTCAGTCCGGCCGCGTGTCCAGGCTGCCGGTTTCATCACCCGGCCTCGACCAGACCAGGCGCAGCCTTGGCGCATGAGCTTCGGACGTCTCTCCGCCCATCGCGTCACGCGGCCTTGGCGTGGTCGTCGCCCGGCGTCCATTCCGTGCCTCGAACCAGGCGCCGCAAGCTGCGGTACACAAGGTGGGGGACATCGGCCAGCGTCAGCGCCGGGCGGCGCGCCTCGGCGATCAGCGCCAGGCGCACGGCACGGCGGGCACGCGGATCGATGCTCAAGACCACTTCATCGCCACGCCGCAGCAGCAGGCTCCCGCCACAACGCAGCCAGTAGTCCTCGGAATCGCCTTCGCGGGTGATCCACAGGTCGGTGCCGGCGGCATCTTCCACGTGGAGGCGCTGTGCCACATGCATGGACAGCGCGGTGACTTCGCCGGGATTCAGGGTGAAAACTGTCGTTGTGAGCAGAGCTTGCATGATGGATCTCCTGTCCGCCGGCCTCGGCACGCTTGCCGAGTCTTGCCACATGACCGGTACTGGCCTGGTTTTCCTGCCAGTACACTTCGATTCGTCGTGGCAATGGGGCGCCGGTGAACTGAATTCTAGTGATTGCCCGGGCACTGGCAAAACGATATATTTTTAAGGTTCTTGTTAGCCAAATTCACAAAGCGGAGCGTGTCATGGCATGGAAAGGTGCATGGGAAAGGGATATGCCGCGTGGCTGGCACCGCGAATTGCCGCGCCTGCCGGCGCTGACGGCGTTGCGCGCGTTCGAGGCGGCGGCCCGGCACGAGAGCTTTTCGCGCGCGGCGACGGAACTGTTCGTCACGCACGGCGCGGTCAGCCACCAGATCCGCGCGCTGGAAGAGGAACTTGCGATGCCGCTGTTCGAACGCCACGGCAAACGCGTGGCGCTGACACCGGCGGGGCGCCTTTACGCCGAGCGCATCCGCGATGCCCTGCTGCAGATCGCCGACGCCACGCGCGTGCTGCAGTCCGGCAACCGCGAGAAGCGGCTGACGATCAGCACCATGCCGTCATTCGCCGCGCGCTGGCTCATGCCGCGCATTGGCAGCTTTATCGAACGGCATCCGGAGCTGGACGTCGAGCTGCTGTCGTCGAATACGCTCGTGGATTTCGGCCAGGAAGAGGTCGATATCGCGCTGCGCATGGGCACTGGCGACTATCCGGGCCTGTACGTGGAAAAGCTGCTCGATGATGTGTTCTTTCCGGTCTGCAGCCCCGCCTTCAACGGCGGACGCCTGCCGGAGCGGCCTGCCGACCTGGCCGGCCTGAACTTGCTGCGCGGCGAAGGCGACCCCTGGAAGCCATGGTTCGAAGCCGCAGGGCTGGACTGGCCCGAGCCGCGCAAGGGGCTATTGCTCGAAGATTCGTCGCTGTTGCTGCAGGCAGCGGCCGAGGGCCAGGGCGTCACACTGATCCGCTCTTCGCTGGCCTACAACGACCTGCTTTCCGGCCGCGTGGTGCGGCTGTTCGATGTCAGCATTCCGTGCCCGTGGCTGCTGTATTTCGTCTGCGCGCCCGGGGCGCTGGATTCGCCGAAAGTGCAGGCGTTTCGAGGTTGGCTGTTGCCGGAGATCGACCGGTTCCGGGAAGTGCTGGCGCAGTGGGCGGATTGAGAACTCAGTCCTTCACGGGCGACGCCTTGTCATCGTCGTCCTGGTCCTTTGCCGACGCCGCCCTTCCGGCCCGCGGATGCGCCTTGTCATAGACCTTGGCCAGATGCTGGAAGTCCAGCGACGTGTAGATCTGCGTCGTGGAGATGCTGGCATGCCCGAGCAGCTCCTGCACCGCCCGCAGGTCGCCCGACGATTGCAGCATATGCGTCGCAAACGAATGCCTCAGCATATGCGGATGCACGTCGGCTGGCACGCCGGCACGAATCGCCTGCTCCTTGAGCCGCAACTGCACCACGCGCATCGACAGCCGGTGTCCGCGCGCACCGAGGAACAGTGCGGACGCATCCTCGGGCGCGGCACCCGGCCGCAATAGCTGCTCGCGCACGGCAAGCCAGCCGCGCAACGCTTCCATCGCCTTGCTGCCGACCGGCAACGTGCGCCGGCGCGAGCCCTTGCCAGTCACGGTCAGTTCGGCGCCGGACATATCGAGCCAGCCGGCCGATTCATAGCCATCGCGCTTTTCATAGCAGGCGTCGAGCTGCACCAGTTCCGACAAGCGCAATCCGCTGGAATAGAACAACTCCCACACGGCCTGGTCGCGCAGCGCGGCGGCATCGGTCCCCGCGGAATGCGAGACCAGCGCCACGGCATGCTCGACGGATAGCGCCTTGGGCAGCCGGTGACCGGAACGCGGCGCGCGCACGCCATCCACCGGATTGGCCTGGACGCCGAGGCCGTGCTGCGCCGCCCAAAGATAGAAGCCACGCCAGGCCGACAAGGTGCGGGCAATCGTGGTGCCCGCCAGGCCTGCACCATGCAGGCGCGCGGCAAAGGCGCGGATATGGCGGGTCTGCAGCGCCAGCAGCGCAAAGCCCGGCGCGTGCCTGGCGGCGTGCGCCTGCAGCGCGGTCAGGTCGCGGCGATAACTGCTGATGGTGTGTTCGGCAAGCTTGCGGCTGCCTTGCAGCCAGGCCAGATATTGCGCGATGACGGGGTCGGCCGCCGGCGGCTCCGTATCCGCCACTGAGACCTTGGTCGGATCGTGGGTCATGGAAGCAAGGCGTGGACGACGCGGCCCGCTGGAATTCAGTCGCGCAGGCGATTCAGCGCGGCACCGGCCACTTCGCCGATCTGCGTCAGGTAGGCCGTGCCCATGCCCTCGAGGAAACGGCGCGGGTCGGGCGAGCCCAGCACCAGCAGGCCGAAGGCCGGGCCCGGCACCTCGCCGGCGGTGCGCACGGGCGGACGCAAGGCCACCATGGCGAGCGATGCGACTTCGTCGAGTTCCAGCAGGCCGGCCGCCTCGAAACCCGCGTTGGCGCCACAGTACGGTGCGCGCAGGCCTTCGGAGAACAGTTGCAGGTCATCGCTGCCGCCCTGCGCCACTTCCATATGGGCATACTGCTCCGCCACATCCCACAGCTTGAGCGCCACGGCGGGCACATCGAACACCTGCTGCAGGCCGTCCTGCACGGCATAGGGCAACGCGTGGGAGTCCGGCTCGCCCATCAGCCGCATTTGCCAGGCATGCATGCGCTGCTGGGTGCGGTCATTGTCGTGCCCGTGGCGCATCAGGTCGGCCAGGCGCAGTTCCAGTACCTTGTTCTTTTCACGCAGGATTTCCATCTGCCGTTCCTGCAGCGACACCGCACGGTGGCTGTGCGGGCTGGTCAGCTGCACGGTGGCGAGCAGCTCGGCATGGTCTTCGAAGAACTGGGGATTGCTCTGCAGGTAGGCGGCGACGTCTTGGGCGTTCATGGGCTTCGAACCGAGAGAATTTTGCATGGCAGTTTAGCAAAGCGGGGCGCCGGCGCCCCGCCCTGGGCCATCGTCCCTCTGTATTACGTCTGGATCAGCCGTTTCTGTCGGGAAATCGCCATCAGGATGCCGATGCCCGCGCCCAGCGTCACCAGCGCCGTGCCGCCGTAGCTCATCAGCGGCAGCGGCACGCCCACCACCGGCAGGATGCCGCTCACCATGCCCATGTTGACGAAGGCATAGGTGAAGAAGATCAGCGTGATGGAGCCGGCCAGCAGCCGCGAGAACAGCGTCGGCGCGTTGGCGGCAATGAACAGGCCGCGGAAGATCAGCAGCAGGTACAGCACCAGCAGGATGGCATTGCCGATCAGGCCGAACTCCTCCGAATACACCGCGAAGATAAAGTCGGTGTGCTTTTCCGGGATGAATTCCAGGTGGGTCTGGGTGCCCTTGAGCCAGCCCTTGCCCTCGACGCCGCCCGAGCCGATCGCGATGATCGACTGGATCGTGTGGAAGCCCTTGCCGAGCGGGTCGGTGGTCGGATCGAGCAGCGTGCACACGCGATGCTGCTGGTAGTCATGCAGGACCGGCCAGGTCACGCCGGGCGCGCAGATGTCGTTCTGGAACGTGATCAGCAGCGAGACCGCCACCACCAGCATCGCCATCAGCGGCAGGATGATGCGCCAGGTCAGGCCGGCAAAGTAGATCACGTAGATGCCCGCCGCCATCACCAGCAGCGCCGTGCCCAGGTCGGGCTGCTTGGCGATCAGGCCGACCGGGATCAGCAGCAGCAGCAGCGCCACCGCGAAGTCATACCATCGGACCACGCCCTCGCGCTTCTGGAAGTACCAGGCCAGCATCAGCGGCATGGAAATCTTCATGATCTCGGACGGCTGGATCACCATGCCCACGTAGAGCCAGCGGCGCGCGCCCTTGCGGATCAGGCCGAACATGGCCACCGCGATCAGCAACGCCACGCCGATGGTATAGATCGGCACCGCCACGCGCATCAGCGTCTGCGTGGGCAGGTAAGCGATCACCAGCATCACCACGTACGACAGCAGGATATTGCGCAGCTGGTCCTCGACCCGGCCCGGCATGTCGATGGCGGCCGAGTACAGGGCCACGATGCCGGTGGCGAACAACAGGAACACGATCAGCGCCAGCGGCTTGTCGAAGCCGGTGAACGCTGTCTTGATCAGCGACAGGACGCGACGCTTGTCCATGCGCGTCTCCTTCAACGGGTGACGTCGGCGCCCGTTGCCGGCGTGGCGGCTACGGGCTTGACGCGTGGTTTGGGCGCGGGCGCCTTGGCGGCGGCTGCCGCGGAGGCCGGTGCCACGGGCTTCGGCTTGCTGTGGCCCAGCGCCTGCAGCATGCGCTCGTCCAGCGTCTCGACGGCCGAAGCCGGCGCGATCGCGGCGGGGTCGAGCGCCACGGCCGCGGAGGCGCCCGCCACCGCGGACGCCGGCGCCGCCGACGCCACGGAAGCGGCACCAACCGCGCTGGCCGCCACGGCACTGGCACCGCTCGACATCACCGTCGCGCTGGCGATGCTCGCGGTGTTGCCGGTGGTGAAGACGCTGGCCGTATCGACCGGTGGCCGCTCGGCCGGCGGCGGCGCCGAGGCCTCCAGTTCCGCCGGCCACTTGCCGAGCAGGTAATAGTCCATCACCTTGCGCGCGATCGGGGCCGCCACCGCAGCGCCGAAGCCCGCGTTCTCGACAATCAGCGCCAGCGCGATCTTGGGGTTGTCGGCAGGCGCGAACGCGGTGTAGAGCGAATGGTCGCGCTTGCGCTCGTCCAGCGCGTGGTGGTTGTACTTCTCGTTCTTGCCGAGCGTGTAGGTCTGGGCCGTACCGGTCTTGCCGGCAGACTCGTAGGCCGCACCGGCGAACACGCGCGCGGCGGTGCCCGAGTGCGTCACCGCGACCATCGCGCGCTTGATCACGTCGATGTCGGCCTGCTTGAAGTCAAGCCGGTAGCTTTCCTTGGGCACCGTCAGCGTGCGCTTGCGCGTGACCGAGTCCTCCACGGCCTTGACCAGGTGCGGCTTCATCGCCGCGCCGTTATTGACGATGATGGAAATCGCGTTAGCCAGCTGCAGGATCGTGAAGCTGTTGTAGCCCTGGCCGATGCCCAGTGAAATGGTCTCGCCGTCATACCACTTCTGCTGCTCGGGCTTGCGGTAGGCCTTGCGCTTCCAGTCCGTGGACGGCAGGATGCCGCGGCTTTCGCCCTCGATGTCGATGCCCGTGATCTGGCCGAAGCCCAGCGGCTTCATGAAATCATGGATCGCATTGACGCCCATGTCGCGCGCGAGCGCGTAGTAGTAGGTATCGCACGACTGCACGATCGAGCTGTGCATGTCGACCCAGCCGTGGCCGCCCGGCTTGTCGTCGCGGAAGGTGTGGTTGCCCAGCGTGAACGAGCCCGGGTCATGCATACCCCACGCCGCCGTGCGCTTGCCCGTGGTCAGCGCCGCCAGCGCCATGAACGGCTTGTAGGTCGAGCCCGGCGGATAGGTGCCCCGCAGCGGCCGGTTCAGCAGCGGCTTGTCGGGCGAACCGTTGAGTTCGTTCCAGGTGTTCGAATCGATGCCTTCGACGAACAGGTTCGGGTCAAAGGTTGGCTTGGACACGAAGGCCAGGATGTCGCCCGTGGAAGGCTCGATCGCCACGAGCGCGCCGCGGCGGTCGCCGAACAGTTCCTCGGCCAGCTGCTGCAGGCGGATGTCCAGCGACAGGATCAGGTTATTGCCCGGCGTGGCGGGAGACGTCGACAGCGTGCGGATGGGCCGCCCGCCTGCGCTGACCTCGACTTCCTCGAAGCCGGTCAGCCCGTGCAGTTCGGTTTCGTAGCTCTGCTCCAGCCCGATCTTGCCGATGTAGTTCGAGCCCTTGTAGTTGTCGGCGTCCTTGCGCGGATCGTACTTCGCGCCATCGGCGTCGTTGGCCTCGTCCATGGCCTCGATGCGTTCCTGGTCGCGCTGCGAGATGCGGCCCAGATAGCCGATCACGTGCGATGCCGATTCGCCGAGCGGATACTGCCTGAACAGCCGCGCGCGCACATCCACGCCGGGGAAGCGGAAGCGCTGCGCGGAAAAGCGCGCCACCTCCTGGTCCGTCAGCTGGCTGCGAATCGGCAGGCTTTCGAAGCTGCGCGACTCTTCCTGCAGGCGCTTGAAGCGGCGCCGGTCGCGCGGCTGGATGTCGACCAGCGACGACAGCGCTTCAATGGTGTTGTCGAGCGTATCGGTCAGCTTGGACGGCGTGATCTCGAGCGTGTAGGCCGAGTAGTTGCGCGCCAGCACGATGCCGTTGCGGTCCATGATGATGCCGCGGTTGGGCTCGATCGGCGCCACGGAGATGCGGTTGTCCTCGGCCTTGGCCGAATACTGGTCATGCTTGTACCACTGCAGCCAAAGGAAGCGCGTGAACAGCAGCCCGAAGCAGATCACCGTGAACAGCGCCGCGGCCGCTACGCGGAGGCGAAAGCGGCCGATTTCCAGTTCGACGTTGCGGATTTCGGTCATGGTACTGCCGGGTTGCCGGGTTGGATACGTTGGTCGCGCTCAGATCGGACGCGTTTCGTCGACGTCGACCGAGCGGCGCTGCGGTGCGAGCAGCACGGCGGTAGCCATCGGCCAGAGCAGCGCTTCGATGCCGGGCGCCAGCAGCAGCGGCCAGCCCGGCAGCGGCGCGCCCATGGCCAGGCGGATCACCACCGGCACCGCGTGCGCGACGAACAGCAGCGGCAGCACGTGCAGCGCCTGCGTGTAGACCGTGAACCACAGCACGCGGCGGTGGATGGTGATGGCGAAATAGGCCAGCAGCGTATAGGCCACCGCATGCTCGCCCAGCAGGCGCGCGTCATGCACGTCCATCAGCAGGCCCAGCGCGAACGCCACGCCCATGCCGACCTTGCGCGGCTGGTGGATGTTCCAGAACACCAGCACCAGCGCCACCATGTCGGGGATCCACAAGGTGGTGCCCCACGGCATCAGGTTGAACAGGAACGCCATGACAAAGCTGAACGCGATGAACGCGGGGTTCACCGGGCGCAGCAGGTACTGGGGATTGGTCACTATTGAGCCTCCTTGGCGGCGGGGCCAGCCTTGGCCGCCGCGGCGCTGGCTGCCGCGGCACGCGCGGCGGCCGAGCGGGCCCCCTTGGCGGGCGCATCGGGCTTGTCCTCGGCCGCTTCGCGCGGCGGCATGGCGGAGTCGTAGCGCACCACCAGCAGCTGGCGGTGCGCACGCACGCCCGCCACCGGTTCGCACCACACGCGCGAGAAGGCGGTATCGGCCTTGCGCTCGATATGCGTGATCTTTGCCACCGGCAGGCCAGGCGGGTAAGTGCCGTCGAGTCCGGATGTCACGAGCAGGTCGCCCTGCTGCAAGTCGGCCGCCGCGGCCATGAAGCGCAGGTCGAGCTGGCCGGCGCGCGCGCCGCCGAAGGCCACGCTGCGCAGGCCGTTGCGCACCACCTGCACGGGAATCGCCAGGTCCTTGTCGGTCAGCAGCGTGACTTCGGACTGGAACGGCGAGACCCGCGTCACCTGACCCACCACGCCGCGTTCGTCGATCACCGGGTAGCCGGCGCGCAGCCCTTGCTGGCTGCCCTTGTCGATCACGATGCGCTGCGAATACGGGTCACGCGCGTCGTAGAGGATTTCCGCCGCCGTGACCGGCGTGGCCGACTGCTGCTGCAGGCTCAGCAGCTTGCGCAACTGGTTGTTCTCGGCCTCGAGCTGCGCCTGGCGCACCGAGGCTTCGGCCTGCTGCACGGCGCCGAGGCGCAGTTCACGGTTTTCGCTGGCCAGCGCGGCGGACGATTGCGCGTAGTCGAACACGGCGCGCAGCGCATCGCGCGGCACCAGCACGACGCGCTCGATCGGCATCAGCACCGTGGCGGCCACCTGGCGCACGACGCTGAGCGCATTGAAGCGCGCATCGACGATCAGCAGCGCCAGCGCGATGGCCACGTACAGGACCAGGCGCGCGACGGCCGAAGTCCCTTGCTTGAAAAGCGGCGGTGGAGAGTAATCCATTTAGCCGGGCGCGGGCGTTGACGGGATGGAAGACGGAAGCGAAAGCGGAAGCAATACCGAAAGCGCAAAGACATTGCCGCCCCGGCCGGACAGCACGGAGGCGGCAATCGTTTCCGCGGGAGCGTGCCCGCGGACGCGGCCTTGCCCCGCAGCCCTGATCAGGAGATCCGGCAGGCGGTGCATCGCCGCGTGCAATCCGGTGGCCTTACTCGTACGAGAAGATGCCGCCCAGCTTGTCCATGCGTTCCAGCGCCATGCCGGAACCGCGCACCACGCAGGTCAGCGGGTCTTCGGCGACCAGCACCGGCAGGCCGGTTTCCTCGGCCAGCAGGCGGTCCAGGTCGCGCAGCAGCGCGCCGCCGCCGGTCAGCATCATGCCGCGCTCGGCAATGTCGGCGCCCAGTTCGGGCGGGGTCTGTTCCAGCGCGATCTTGACGGCCGACACGATCTGGTTGAGCGGATCGGTCAGCGCTTCCAGGATTTCGTTGGACGACACCGTGAAGGCACGCGGGATGCCTTCGGACAGGTTGCGGCCCTTGACCTCCATCTCGCGGACTTCGGAACCCGGGAAAGCCGAGCCGATTTCCTTCTTGATGGCTTCGGCGGTCTGTTCGCCGATCAGCATGCCGTAGTTGCGGCGGATGTAGTTGACGATGGCCTCATCGAACTTGTCGCCGCCGACGCGCACCGAACCCTTGTAGACCATGCCGCCCAGCGAGATGATGCCCACCTCGGTGGTGCCGCCGCCGATGTCCACCACCATCGAGCCCGACGGCTCCGACACCGGCAGGCCGGCGCCGATCGCGGCCGACATCGGCTCCTCGATCAGGTACACCTGGCTGGCGCCGGCGCCCAGCGCCGATTCGCGGATGGCGCGGCGCTCGACCTGGGTCGAACCGCACGGCACGCAGATGATGATGCGCGGGCTCGGACGCAGCAGCTTGGTGTCATGCACCATTTTGATGAACTGCTTGAGCATCTGCTCGGTGACGGTGAAGTCGGCGATCACGCCGTCCTTCATCGGGCGGATCGCCTCGATATTGCCCGGCACCTTGCCCAGCATCTGCTTGGCTTCCTTGCCCACCGCCTGGATGGTCTTCTTGGCGTTGGGTCCGCCTTCCTGGCGGATGGCCACGACCGAAGGCTCGTCCAGGACGATGCCCTTGTCGCGCATATAGATCAGCGTGTTGGCGGTGCCGAGGTCGATGGCGAGGTCGTTGGAGAAGTAGCTGCGGAGAAATCCGAACATCAGGAATCCTGTTTCTGTTGGGTTCGCGGGTAGGCGAAGTGGCCGGCACCGCCTGCGGGCCGGCCACAATATATGTTCATGCGGGTAAGGTCGAGGCGTCCCGGGCACCGGCCAGCCGGCCAGCCGCCCCCTCGCAGGGGCGTCGGCAAACCGCCGCAGTGCGCAGTCGCGCACCACTCTTACGGGAACCTTTGATTAGACCTCACGAAAAAGTTCGCGAAAAGATCACGTCGATGCCAGTTTGCTGAAGATCAGCAATGCAGCGGAGGGCTAATCAGAGGGACCCAGACCATCGCGCCTCGGGCAGCGCACGGCACGTGGCCAGTGCAGTCCGGAGCACGTTTGACGGCAGCAAAACTTATGCCGAAAAAGTGACAATTTGCGCACCCGCGAGATAACGCCGGCGGTCATGTGGCGTAGACGCTGCCAAAGGTCGGGAGGCACGCAATGATACCTTATAATTCCTGCTGAATCGGGCGTTTACGGCCTGAAAACCACAGCTGATCCGACGACCCCGGGGCGCCCCTCCGGCACCTGCCCCGGCCGCGCGACGCACCCGCCGCATGCCCCTGGCGCCTGTGCCGCAAGCGCCTTTTTGCACCCGAACTATCCACCTCGCCATGGCCCTCGACCTATCCGACGTCAAGCGCATCGCCCATCTGGTCCGCATCGAAACCACCGATGAAGAGGCGTCCCAGACGCTTGCGCAGCTCAATAATTTCTTTTCGCTGGTCGAGCAGATGCAGGCGGTCGATACCTCCGGCATCGAGCCCCTGGCCCACCCGCTGGCCACCGTGCGCGACATGGCGCAGCGCCTGCGGGCAGACGCCGTGACCGAAAGCGACCGGCGCGAAGACTACCAGCGCCCCGCGCCGGCCACCCAGGATGGCCTCTACCTGGTGCCCAAGGTCATTGAATGACCCCGGCCGGATGTCCCGACCGCACCGCACCGACGCACGCCACCCCTGATGCCCACCGACTCTCATGCCCTTTTCCGCTGATTCCGTGACCTCCCTGCGCCAGCTTGCCGATGCCCTGGCCGCGCGCACCGTCTCCGCCGAGGAACTCGCCCGCACCTACCTGGCCCGCATCGAGCAGGCCGGCGCACTGAACGCCTTCACCCATGTCGACGCCGAACGCACGCTGGCCCAGGCGCGCGAAGCCGATGCGCGCCGCGCCCGCGGCGAGGCCACGCTGCTGACCGGCGTGCCGGTGGCCCACAAGGACGTGTTCGTCACGCGTGGCTGGCGCGCGACGGCCGGCTCGAAGATGCTGGCCAACTACGAAAGCCCGTTCGACGCCACCGTGGTCGAGCGCATGGCCGCCGCCGGCATGGTCACGCTGGGCAAGACCAATATGGACGAGTTCGCGATGGGCTCGTCCAACGAGAACTCGTTCTTTGGCGCCGTGCGCAACCCGTGGGACACCGACCGCGTCCCGGGCGGCTCGTCGGGCGGCTCGGCCGCTGCCGTGGCTGCCGGCCTGGCGCCGGCCGCGACCGGCACCGACACCGGCGGCTCGATCCGCCAGCCGTCGTCGTTCTCGGGCATCACCGGCATCAAGCCGACCTATGGCCGCGTGTCGCGCTACGGCATGATCGCCTTTGCGTCGTCGCTGGACCAGGGCGGCCCGATGGCCCACACCGCCGAGGACTGCGCCCTGCTGCTCAACGCCATGGCCGGCTTCGACCCGAAGGATTCGACCAGCATCCCGCCCGAGCAAGGCGGCGTGGATGAGGACTTCACGCGCCACCTGGGCCGCGCGCGCGCCGGTGCCTCGGAAAGCCAGCCGCTGGCGGGCCTGCGCATCGGCCTGCCGCGCGAGTACTTCGGCAAGGGCCTGTCGCCCGACGTGGAAGAGACCGTGCGCGCCGCGCTGCGCCAGTACGAGCAGCTCGGCGCCACGCTGGTGGAGGTCTCGCTGCCCAAGACCGAGCTGTCGATCCCCGTGTACTACGTGATCGCGCCGGCCGAGGCGTCGTCGAACCTGTCGCGCTTCGACGGCGTGCGCTACGGCCACCGCGCCGCCGAGTACCGCGACCTGCTCGACATGTACAAGAAGACCCGTGCCGAAGGCTTCGGCACCGAGGTCAAGCGCCGCATCATGGTGGGCGCCTACGTGCTGTCGCACGGCTACTACGACGCCTACTACCTGCAGGCGCAGAAGATCCGCCGCATCATCGCCGACGACTTCCAGCGCGCGTTTGCCCAGTGCGACGTGATCATGGGCCCGGTCGCGCCGACGGTGGCGTGGAAGCTCGGCGAGAAGACTTCCGACCCGGTGCAGATGTACCTGGCCGACATCTTCACGCTGTCGACCAGCCTGGCCGGCCTGCCCGGCATGAGCGTGCCGTGCGGCTTCGGCGAAGGCAATATGCCGGTCGGCCTGCAGCTGATCGGCAACTACTTCGACGAAGCGCAGCTGCTCCAGACCGCGCACGCGTTCCAGCAGGCCACCGACTGGCACCTGCGCCGTCCCGCCAAGGCATGAAACGGCTTGCGCAAGTCTTCCGCCTGATCCTCGCCGCGGCCCTGGCCGCGGTGGTGGCCGGCTGCATCCAGTTGCCGATCCTCGGCAAGCCGACGCCGATCGCGGCCCGCGATATCGACATCGTCGGCGACTGCCGCCGCACCGAGGAAGACGGCTTCCGCGAGGACGCCCAGTTGCGCGTGTCCGACAACAGCGTGCAGCAGCTCTCATGGAAGCTGTGGGTCGGCAAGCGTGGCTCGTGCACGTTCAACCTGGCCGATTTCCGCCAGACACAGAAGAAGCCGCATATCGAGCTGCGCGCCAATGACGGCAGCGGCTGCAAGCTGATGGTCTGGCAAGATCCGCGCCGCGTCACGCTGGCGCATGCCAACTGCGCGCAGCGCTGCACGCCGGGCATCTACGAACAGGCCTGGCCGGTCATGTTCGAGCCGGGCACCGGCGCCTGCGCGCAAACCCGCTGAGGCCTGCGATGACCGCCACGCCCGCCAGCTACTGCCTGCATCGTCTGCCCCGGCTCGCCACGCGCGTTGCCGGTGCAGCCGGCATGCTGCTGGCCGGCGCGGTGTTCGCGCACACGCCCGCACCGCCGACACCGGCGCTGGTGCAGCCGGCCAATACGGCGCCGCTCACCGCGCTCACCCCTGGCGCCACCACGCGAACGGCGCCGTCCGCACGCGCCGCCACGCCGGCACTGCGCGTGCAGTTGCCCGGCGAACAAGGCGCGCCGGCGCTGAGCGCCTACTGGTTCGTGCCGCGCGAAGGCAGCACGCCGCGCACGCAAGCGCTGCCGGTGGTGATTGCACTGCATGGCTGCAGCGGCTTGATGGGCACGCGCCGCGACGCCGTACGCGCGGAAGCTGCCCCTGCGGGCAGCAGTGCCGCGGACGGCGACGCAGCCTCTGGGCTGCAACCGCGCTATCGCGATTACGCACAATGGCTGACCGAGCGTGGCTACGCGGTGCTGATGCCCGACAGCCAGTCAGCCCATGGCAAGCTGCCAGGCTGCGGCGATTCGGCCGAGACCCGCGGCGTGGATGAACGCATGCGCCGCACCGACGCGCTGGGGGCACTGCGCTGGGTGGCGCGCCAGCCCGGCATCGACGCCACGCGCATCGTGCTGCTGGGCTGGTCCAATGGCGCGCAGGCGGTGCTGGCCACGGTCGATGCAAGCCGTCCGTGGCCGGCCAACACGCCGCAAGTGGAACGTGCCGTGGCGTTTTATCCGGCCTGCAAGCGGGCGGTGCAGCAGCACAATTTCCGGCTGCGCGCGCCGGTATTGCTGATGATCGGCGGGGCCGACGACTGGACGCCGGCCACACGCTGCGCGATGCTGCAGAACGCGGTGCTGGCGCGCCAGCCAGGCGCGCGTTTCCGGCTGGAGATCTACCCCGGCGCGTACCACGGCTTTGATGGCACCAGCGAATTGCAGGTGCGCCGCGACGGGCCTGGCGGCGCGCGCGCCGGCCGCGGCGTGACCGTCGGCGGCGATGCCGTGGCGCGCGTGGCCGCCATGGCCCAGCTTGACTCGTGGCTCGCCAGCCCTGATCCCTAAAGCGCGCCAAAACAAACACATGAGGTCGGCGGTTGCGCCGGCCCTTTGCAACAGAAAGAACCCAAGAACCGAACAGGAATACCGCCATGCAATGGGAAGTGGTGATCGGCCTCGAAACGCACACGCAGCTTTCGACGGCCTCCAAGATTTTCTCCGGGACCTCCACCGCCTTCGGCGCCGAGCCCAACACACAGGCCTCGCCGGTGGATCTCGCGCTGCCGGGCGTGCTGCCGGTGCTCAACAAGGGCGCGGTGGAACGCGCGATCCAGTTCGGCCTGGCGATCGGCGCCACCATCGCGCCGCGCAGCATCTTCGCGCGCAAGAATTACTTCTACCCCGACCTGCCCAAGGGCTACCAGATCAGCCAGTACGAAATCCCCGTCGTGCAGGGCGGCACGATCACCATCCAGGTCGAAGGCAAGAAGGGCGAGGTCTATGAAAAGACCGTGCAACTGACGCGCGCCCACCTGGAAGAAGATGCGGGCAAGTCGCTGCACGAGGACTTCGCCGGCATGACCGGCATCGACCTGAACCGCGCCGGCACGCCGCTGCTGGAAATCGTGACCGAGCCGGACATGCGCAGCGCTGCCGAAGCCGTGGCCTACGCCAAGGCGCTGCACTCGCTGGTGGTGTGGCTGGGTATCTGCGACGGCAACATGCAGGAAGGCAGCTTCCGCTGCGACGCCAACGTGTCGGTGCGCCCGGTCGGGCAGCAGGAATTCGGCACGCGCCGCGAGATCAAGAACCTGAACTCGTTCCGCTTCTTGCAGCAGGCGATCGAGTACGAAGTGCAGTGGCAGATCAACGAGATCGAGGACGGCCGCAAGATCCAGCAGGCCACGGTGCTGTTTGATCCGGACACCGGCGAAACGCGTGCCATGCGAACCAAGGAAGACGCGCACGACTATCGCTACTTCCCCGATCCTGACCTGATGCCGCTGGAAATCGACGCGGCCTGGGTCGAGCGCGTGCGCGGCGAACTGCCGGAACTGCCGGCGGCGATCCAGGCGCGTTTTGTTTCGCAGTATGGCCTGTCGGCCTATGACGCCAGCACGCTCACTGCCACCAAGGCGCTGGCCGGTTACTACGAAGCGGTCGTGACCGAGGCCGGTGCGGCCAATGCCAAGCCCGCGGCCAACTGGCTGATGGGGGATGTCGCTTCGCAATTGAATCGCGAAGGCATGAGCATTGATGCGGCGCCGGTCAAGCCGGCGCAACTGGCCAAATTGCTGGCGCGCATCGCTGACGGCACGGTGTCCAACAACACCGCCAAGAAGGATGTCTTCCCTGCCATGTGGGCTGGCGAATCGGATGGCGATGCGGACGCGATCATTGCCGCCAAGGGGCTGAAGCAGATGTCCGATACCGGTGAACTGGAAAAGATCATCGATGACGTGCTGGCGGCCAACGCCAAATCGGTGGAAGAGTTCCGGTCAGGCAAGGAAAAGGCCTTCAATGCGCTCGTCGGGCAAGCGATGAAGGCGACCAAGGGTAAGGCGAATCCGGCGCAGGTGAATGAGCTGTTGAAGAAGAAGCTGGGGTAAGCGTTTCAAGGGCGACCCATGTTTCGCCGGCTATGCCTGGCTATGCCGGCGAAACGAACGCCCCTTCAATCACGCCATCGGCCTCACAGTCACGGCCACCTCCACCTCATGGGCGCCCCCGCCCACGATCACGCCATGCAGCAACGGCACATCGCTGTAATCGCGGCCTAGCGCCAGCGTAACGTGACGCGTATCCGCCAGCACATTGTTGGTCGGATCAAGATCCACCCAGCCCACCACCGGGCAATACACCGACACCCACGCATGCGAAGCATCGGCGCCAATCAGCCGCGGCTCGCCGGGTGGCGGTTCGGTGCACAGATAGCCGCTGACATAGCGCGCCGCGAGCCCCACGGAGCGCAGGCAACCGATCATGACCTGCGCATAATCCTGGCACACGCCGCTGCGCTGCGCGAAGGCCTGCGTGGCCGGTGTATCCACCTCCGTGGATTCGCTGTGATAAGTGAAATCTCCATGGATGCGCCACATCAAATCCATCGCACCGGCCACGACAGTCACGCCAGCACCAAAGCTTGGCAGCGCGTATTCGCGCAGCGCCGGATGCAGCGCGATATTGGGCGAGGCGAAGACGAATTGCGTGGCCGGCTCGAACGGCTGGCCCGCGTGGAAACGCAGCGACTGCGCGACCGTCTCCCACGGTGCGGACGCGGACACGTCCAGCGCCCGCCAGCGCGGCGTCAGTACCACGGTGCTGGAACAGGTCAGCTGCATCTGCGTGTGCGGCACGTCGAGCATGTAATGCAGCACGCGATTGCCAAACGCGTCGGTACGCACGTGCTCGTGCGTGGGCGCCGGCTCGATGCGGGTGTCGTGCGCGGTGACGGCCTGCCACGGCAAGTCAGGCGGCGTGACGACGGCACGCTGCTGCGCGTGCTCGACCGGCTGCGAATAGCGATAGGTGGTGGTATGCAGCACGTTGAGCGTGCTGCTTCCGGCAGGAGAGGTCACGGCGTCGCTCACGGAAAGTCGCCGTCCGGATTTGCCGCCGCGTGGCTGAAGTAGCGCGCGCTGATCTCGTCCGACACGCGCGCCATGCGCTCGATGAACAGGCGGCACAACGCCGACAAGTTGTCCGCATCGCCATCGTCATGGCAAAGGGCCTCGCACAGCGCTGCGCGCGTTGGCAGCGCGCTCGGCGCGGGCAGCAGCTCCGCGAGCGGCACACGCGCCTGTGCGCTGCCGCCCGGGGCGAGCTGCGCCAGCTTGCCGCGCAGACGCTCCAGCACACCGTACAGGCCGCGCGGATTGGCTGGCTCCAGCACGAGCAAGTCGACCAGCGCGGCCAGGTCGGCGCGGCCCGGATAAAGCGAGCGGTACGTCAGCGTGCAATCGAACAGGTGCAGCAACAGCTCGAAGCCGCTGCGCGAGCGCAGCGCGCCGGTGTCGATCGCAGCCAGCAAGAAGCCGCTCATGGTGGACAGGCGTTCGATATGGCGGCCGATGAAGACCAGTCGCCACGCTTCGTCGCGCGACATGCGGTCGCCTTGCGCGCCGTTGATGGCACCAAGCTGCATCGCCAGATGCTCGAGCGCGGCCAGTACACGCGCGCGGTCGTAGCTGTCGACGCCGCGGTCGGCGGCAGCCAGCGTGGCTTGCTTCATGGCGTCGCCGAAATCGTTGCGCGCGGCCAGGATGGTGCGCCAGTGGTCGTTGGACAGGCGGTTACGGATCTCGTTGGCGGTGGCCGCGTGCGCGGCGAGGTTCCGCGCGAGACCCGTGCTGGCGCGCGCGTCCGCCAGCGTGGCCACCAGGCTGCGCTCGAACCGGCTCAGCGATACGTTCGCCTGCGGCGCCCCGGCCGGCACCAGGCCCGCCAGTTGCGCGAGGCGGCCCAGCATCGATAGGGTGCCGTCATCGGTATCGTCGCTGCTTTCGATCGAGCCGAGGATCTGCCGGCACAGCCTCACGTTGTTCTCGGCGCGTTCGGCGTAGCGCCCGGCCCAGAACAGGTTCTCGGCCGCGCGGCTCGATACCGCCAGCGTCCGCGCGGGTGTCGGTGCGGCGAGCCCGGCGCGGCTGGCCAACGGTGCGGCCGCCACCGGCTGGCCGGACAGCACCCATGTATCGGCACTCGTGCCGCCGAGCTGCATCGACACCGATTCCAGCCCCGGTGCCGCGAGCCGGCTGAAGCCGCCCGCCATGACCTGCCAGCCGCCGTTGCCGTCCGCCACGGCAAATACGCGCAGCATGGCCGCGCGCGAGCCGATCCGGTCGCCTTCCCAGCATGGCGTGTGCGATAGCGGCAGCGGCGGCTGCAAGGTGTAGCGGTCGGGCATGCGGGCAATGCGCTCGCGCCAGCCGTCCAGCGCCTGCAGGCCCAGTTCCATGCCCACCACGGGCTCGTCGGTGAGATCGGCGCGGCGTGGATAGGTCGGCATCACGAAGGCTTCGGTCAGCGTGGCCAGCGCTTGCTGCCGCGCGGCGTCTTCTCCGCACCACCAGCTCGGCACACCGGGCAGCCACAGCGGCTCGCCCAGCAGCGCTTCGGCAATGGCGGGCAGGAAGCCGTGAATCGCCGGCGTTTCCAGGAAGCCGGAGCCGGGCACGTTGGACACCATGACGTTGCCCGCGCGCATCGCCTCCAGCAGCCCCGGCACGCCAAGCGTGGAGTCGTGGCGCAGTTCGAGCGGATCGCAAAAAACATCGTCCAGGCGCCGCAGCACCACGTCCACGCGTTCGAGTCCGCCGAAGGTCTTCAGGTAGACCACGTCATTGCGCACGGTCAGGTCCTTGCCCTCCACCAGCGTGATGCCAAGGTAGCGCGCAAGGAACGTGTGCTCGAAATAGGTCTCGCTGTAGGGGCCCGGCGTAAGCAGCACGATGTGGTGGCCCGTGCCGGAAGCGGCCGTGCCGCTGCCCGTCTCTGTCGCCGCGGCCAGCGGCGCATGCGCGAGCGTGGACACCAGTTGCGCGAACGCCGGCGGCAGGCGGCGCACATGCAGGCCGCGGAAGGCGTCGGTGAACAGGCTGGAGATGATGAGGCGGTTTTCGAGCGCGTAGCCCATGCCCGAAGGCGTATCGGTGCGGTGCGCCATGACGGTCCAGCCACCTTCGGTGTGCACCAGGTCCACCGCGACGATCTGCAGGAAGCTGCCGCCCGGCGGCCGGTAGCCGCGCAGCGGATGCAGGTAGCCCGGATGCCCGTACACCAGCCCCGGCGGCAACAGTCCGCGCGACAGCAGCGTCTGTTCGCCATAGATGTCGGCCACGATCGCATTGGCCAGCGTCGCGCGCTGCGCGGCGCCGCGCTCGATGACGTGCCAGTCCTGTTCGGTCACCAGGAACGGAAACAGTTCCAGCGGCCAGGCGCGCGCCGCGCCGTGGTCGGCATGGACGTTGTAGGTCACGCCGTTGTCGCGGATCTGCCGCGCCATGGCCACCGCGCGCGGGGCCAGCACGTCCGCGCCAGGCTCGCCCACGACGGCGAAGAAGCGCGCCCACGCCTCGCGCAGCGAACCGTCGGGCAAGCGCAGTTCATCGAGGTGTCCCGCCGGGACCGGTTGCCCCAGGCCGACGGCGGGGGCAATCGGCGCCGGGGCGTGGGGGGCGAGACTCGTACTCACCCGGGGGCCGCTCACATCGTACCGCCGGCCTTCGCGCGCACGGTCTCCTCGAGCAGCGAGCGCAGCTTGGCCAGCGCGCCCGGATCGCCATGCGCCGCCGAGCGCGCATACCAGATCTTGGCCTGTTCGATGTCCTTGCCCACCACGCCGGGCTCGCCGCGCTCGTAGTAGCTGCCGACGATGTACTGGGCCCCGCCGTCGCCCGCGCTGGCAGCGCGGCTGTACCACTCGAACGCCTTGGCATAGTCGCGCGGCATGCCGCGGCCGGTGAAGTAGTTGGTGGCCAGCGCCATCTGCGCTTGCACGTGGCCGCCTTGCGCGGCGAGCTCATACCAGCGATTGGCCTCCTGCAGCGAACGCGGCACCAGTTCGCCGCGCTCGTACAGGTCGCCGAGGGTGAACTGTGCATGTGTCATCTGGTTGTCGGCAGCCTTGCGCAGCCAGGTCAAGGCTTCCTGCGGCTTGGCAGTCGTGCCTTCGCCGCGCAGCAGCATCATCGCGTAATTGAACTGGGCCAGCCGGTTGCCGTCGCGCGCGGCGGCGGCAAAGCCGCGCAGTGCGGCATCGAACGCTCCGGACTCGTAAGCCGCGAGCGCCTCTCGGGTCTGCGCCTGAGCTGGCTGCACAGGCGCGGTCGCGGCCTGGATCGGAACGCCGGGACAGAGCGCCAGCAGGATCGCCATCACGGCAACCGCCAGCGGACGACGAGGGATCGGTCCGGCTGTTTCGGCGGGCCAAAGCGGGGGGCGGGCTAGTGGCATGGCGGACTCCGGATGCGCTGGGCCTTCTTGAATCCAGTGTAGGAGGCAGCGATGCGTGCCGGAAGCCGATGACAGGGGGCCTGATTATTCAAGCGAATAATCAACCGCAGACAAAATTGGATTACGAAATTTTATTCACGAATAAATCAGGCCCATCAGATCCATCCGGCGCGATGTAGCCGGCGCCATAGCGCGGCACACGCCACGGCCGTCGTGCCGATCACGACCGGGTACGCGTAGTGGAACTTCAGCTCCGGCATGAACGAGAAATTCATGCCGTAGAGGCTGAACACCACCGTCGGGATCGCCAGGATGGCGCCCCAGCCCGCGAGCCGCTTGACCACCTCGTTCTGCCCCACGGTGACCAGGGCCAGGTTGACCTGCACCGCCGTGGTCAGCATCTCGCGCACGACATCGAGCGTGCGCACGAGGCGGCTCGCGTGGTCTTCGATGTCGCGGAAATAGGCGCGCAATTCCTTGGGCACGAGGTCTTCGTGCAGCCGGATGAGCTGGCTGCAGATATCCTCGACCGGGTTCACCGCATTGCGCAGGCGCAGCACCTGCCGCTTGATCTGGTACAGGCGCTCGATCGCGGCGCGGTCGAATTCGTCGCGGAAGATGCCCTGCTCCAGCTCGGCGAAGGTGTCCTCCAGGCGGGTGACGATGGGTAGATAGTGGTCGACCACGAAGTCCATCAGCGCGTACAGCACGTAGCCGGGACCGTTGGCCAGGCCCTGCGGGTCATGCTCGCAGCGCTCGCGCACCGGCGCGTAGGTGCTGCTGGCGCCATGCCGGACCGAGACCACATAGTTCGGCCCGACAAACAGATGGGTTTCGCCGACCACGACCTCGTCCTCGACCAGCTGCGCAGTGTTGAGCACGACGAAGACCGAGTCGCCATACGCCTCCAGCTTGGGGCGCTGGTGTGCATCGAGTGCATCTTCGACCGCCAGGTCGTGCAGTCCGAAGGATTGCTGGACTTGGCGCAGCAAGGCCAGGTCCGGCTCGTGCAAACCCAGCCAGACGAAGGTGTCCGGGACGCTCAATGCTTCAGGGATCTCTTCGATGCCGACGGTACCGAGCCGCTTGCCCGCCCGGTAAGCCACACAATTGACGATCGCGCCCATGACAGCTCCATTCCGCAGATGGCGCAATCGTAACAAGGCGTCAGGGCATGGGTCGGACGGGGTTGACCGCGCTGGCGCTGGCGCCACTTGCGGGCGTCCCATGGAGTGCGTGCGGCACCTGGGGACAAAGTCGCCCTATTTGTTACAGTTCGCACCGAAACCGCAGTTAGAATGTGGCATTTCCACGGTCACCCGGCTATGTCACAGAAGAAATCGCCACGCTTCGAGCTGCGCAGTGGCAATGTAGACGCCCTCCTTCTCGCGCTCCAGACCGCCGACATGGCTGCACTGCGAGACGACCTGCTCTCCCGGTTCGAAGCCACTCCCGATTTCTTTTCCAATGACGTGATTGCGCTGGACCTGCGCGCGCTCGAAAGTGACGAGGCAGTCTCGCTCGATACCGTGATCGGCACGCTGGCGACGCTCAAGGCCCGTGCGATCGGCGTGGTCGCGCGCCCGGCGCAGCACGAGTGGGTGCAGCGCTTCGGCCTGCCGCTGCTCGACAGCCAGAGCCGCCGCGGCCTGCGTGAATCGGCGGAAAGCGCCGAGGCCGCCGACCGCGCTGCCGCAGAGGCCGCTGCCGAGCAGGCCGCGCGCGAGGAAGCGGCCCGCACGGCCGCCCAGTCCGCCGCCGACGCCGCCGTCAAGGCCGCCATCCAGCAGACCCAGACCGTCCTGATCGACAAGCCGCTGCGCTCGGGCCAGCAGGTCTACGCGCAGGGCGACGTGGTCATCATGGACGTGGTCAGCTACGGCGCCGAGGTCATCGCCGAGGGCAACATCCATGTCTATGCCCCGCTGCGCGGCCGCGCGCTGGCGGGCGTGAAGGGCAACACCAGCGCACGCATCTTCAGCACGTGCATGGAACCTGAACTGATTTCCATTGCCGGGATCTATCGGACGGCCGAGCAGACGCTGCCGGCCGACGTACTCGGCAAGACCGCCCAGGTTCGCCTGGCCGATGAAAAGCTGATCCTGGAAGCCATCCGGTTCCGATGAGCCGGCGACCAGCCCCGAACCGAATCACTGCAGCGCAAGCTTCAACCTAATTACGGACCAAAGAGCCATGGCAAAAATCATCGTTGTGACCTCCGGCAAGGGGGGCGTCGGCAAGACCACCACCAGCGCCAGCTTTGCCGCGGGCCTGGCCCTGCGCGGCCACAAGACTGCCGTGATCGACTTCGACGTCGGCCTGCGCAACCTCGACCTGATCATGGGTTGCGAGCGCCGCGTGGTGTATGACCTGATCAACGTGGTGCAGGGCGAAGCCAACCTGCGCCAGGCCCTGATCAAGGACAAGAAGTGCGAGAACCTGTTCATCCTGCCGGCCTCGCAGACGCGCGACAAGGACGCGCTGACCAAGGACGGCGTCGAGAAGGTGATCAAGGGCCTGGTCGAGATGGATTTCGAGTACATCGTCTGCGACTCGCCGGCCGGTATCGAATCGGGCGCGCTGATGGCCATGTATTTCGCCGACGAGGCGCTGATCGTGACCAACCCGGAAGTGTCTTCGGTGCGCGACTCCGACCGCATCCTGGGCATCCTGGCCTCGAAGACCAAGCGCGCCAGCGAAGGCGGCGAGCCGATCAAGGAACACCTGCTGATCACGCGCTACAACCCCAAGCGCGTGCACGGCGGCGAGATGCTGTCGCTGACCGACATCCAGGAAATCCTGCGCATCAAGCTGATCGGCGTCGTCCCCGAATCGGAAGCCGTGCTGCACGCGTCCAACCAGGGCACGCCCGCCATCCACCTGGAAGGCAGCGACGTGGCGGACGCCTACGGCGACGTGGTGGACCGCTTCCTGGGCAAGGACAAGCCGATGCGCTTCACCGACTACCAGAAGCCCGGCCTGCTGTCGCGCATCTTCGGCAACAAGTAAAACCAATACGGAGGACTCATCCCCATGTCGATCCTGTCCTTCCTGCTGGGGGAAAAGAAGAAATCGGCCTCGGTCGCCAAAGAGCGGCTGCAGATCATCCTGGCCCATGAACGCACGGGCCATTCACCCCCGGCGGACTACCTGCCGGCCCTGCAGCGCGAACTGGTGGCCGTGATCTCGAAGTACGTCAAGATCAGCGACCAGGACCTGCGCGTGAGCCTCGAGCGCCAGGACAACCTGGAAGTGCTCGAAGTCAAGATCGAGATCCCGCAGGGCTGATTCGCCAGCCCCACCCGCTGTTCCGCCACCGGCGCCCCTTCCCGCAAGGGTGCGCCGGTGTTGCTTCACGCCCCGCTCCCCGCTCCCCATTCCCCAACTAGCGTCCGATGCTGGTGCAACGCACCAACGCGGTATTGTGTAGCGGCCAGACAACGGATTTGCACCAGAATCCTGCTCAAATCCGGCCCCTAACGCGTATTTGTGTCCTTCGCTCTGACGTTTTGTTAAATTTTCGCGGCGTTCACAGGAAACGTAGATCCCGTGCCCCGCCGTGATCCGGCGGAGACCAGAACAGAACAGAAAAGGAGCACCATGAAGAAATCGGCCATCGTCCTCGCCGCCGGCAGCCTGCTGGCAGGTTCCGCGTTTGCACAGACTTCCGTCACGCTGTACGGCATTGCTGACGTCAGCCTGCGCTACACGAACAACGCTGATGCGGGCAACCACAGCCAGACGCAACTGACCGACGGCGCTGTGACGCAAAGCCGCTGGGGCATCAAGGGCAGCGAAGCCCTGGGCAACAACCTGAAGGCTATCTTCCAGCTGGAAAACGGCTACAGCGTTGACAACGGCACGATGAACTCGAGCGGCCAGCTGTTCAATCGTCAAGCCTACGTCGGCCTGGCAGGCGACTTCGGCGCAGTGAAGCTGGGCCGCCAGTACACCGAAGGCTTTAACTTCTTCGGCGACTACGATCCGCTGACCATCGGTAACTACGGCGCCAACGCCTGGCCGTTCTTCCTGACCCAGTTCCGCGCCAACAACGTCGTCAGCTACGGCGGCAAGTTCGGCGGCCTGAACGTCGGCGCCAGCTACGGCTTCGGCGAAAAGCCGGGCAGCTTCACGCACGCTCAGACCAGCCCGCCCAATGGCAATGCTCCGTACTTCGGCGCCCGCGCTGCATACGAAGCCGGTCCGTTCGGCTTCGGTGGCGTGTACCAGGAAATCCGCGACACCAACGGCAACAAGCAGCAAATGTGGGGCGCCGCTGGTAAGTACTCGTTCGGCGCGGCCAAGGTCTTCCTGGGCTATGTCGGCGGCAAGGATCGCACCGGCGTGATCGACAACAGCTTCATGAACGCTTCGGCTGCTTCGACGACCCCGGGTGCCAAGACCCTGATCGCCAATGGCGCACAAAGCAACCCGCGCAAGGACAACCTGGGCTACATCGGTCTGACCTACCAAGCCACCCCGGCACTGGCACTGACCGGCGTGTTCTACGGCGACCACATCGAGAACAAGAACGGCACGACCAACAGCGGCAACCGCTACACCGGCGTCCTGCTGGCCGAGTACTCGCTGTCCAAGCGTACCCAGGTCTACGGCACCATCGACTACAACAAGCTGACTGGCGCTGCTCAGACCGAACTGCCGGGCAAGAACAACCAGACCGGCGTGGCCGCTGGTATCCGCCACATTTTCTGATCGTTTCCCGATCGGTTGAATGTCCGGCAGAAAGGCACCTTCGGGTGCCTTTTTTTATTGCCGCCGGCAGTGCGCTGCGGCTTCAGGCCGCTTCACTCTCCGCCAGTTCCAGCCGGTACCCGTGCGTATAGACCGGCGTCAGCCGGAGTCCGTTCGCGGCATGCAAACCCAGCTTGCTGCGCACGCGCGACACATGCGTATCGATGGTGCGCGACAGCGGCGAGATCTCGCGGCCCCAGACGGTGGCAATGATGTGGTCGCGCGTGACGATCCGCCCTTCGTTGCGGAACAGCAGCACGGCCAGGTCGAATTCCTTTGGCGTCAGGCAGACCGGATGCCCGTGGAAAGTCGCCTGCCGCGCGGCGCAATCGAACACATAGCCGGCCAGGCGCAACGGCGTGTTGCGCGCGAAATCCGCGGGACAGGCGCGGCGCAGTACGGCGCCGATGCGCGCCGATAGTTCGGCGGCCCGGACCGGCTTGACGATGTAGTCGTCCGCGCCGGCCATCAGCGCGCTGACCGCGTCGGCCTCGGCATCGCGCGCGGAAAGGAACATGACCGGGATGCGCCGGTCCAGGTTGCCGCGCACCCAGCCCAGCACCTCGGCGCCGGACATGCCCGGCATCTGCCAGTCGATCAGGAGCAGGTCGAAAGCCTTGTCATGCAAGGCCAGCAGCAGGCGCCGGCTCTGGCTGAAGCTCACGCATTCGTAGCCGGCTTCATTGACGATCCTGCGGATCAGCGCCGCATGGACGGGATCGGCTTCCAGCGAGGCAATGGTCTTTCTCATGGTCTCTGTTCCCCAGCGTTTGCGCGTGATGGAATTAGAAACCTCGGACCGGGACGCCAGAATAGGACGGCCCTCAAAACGGCCCGTCAACAATCGTTTACTTCTGGCCGCAGACGCGCGTCCCTACCATGGGCCATTGCCGTGCCGGCCATTGCGCCGGCCGGACTTCCCCGCCGGACTTCCCCCAATTCGGCAGCGCCAGGAGAGACGACGTGAGAATTGCCGTATTGGAGGCCGACCCGACCCGGGCCATCGGCATTGACCAGACCCTTCGCCTCAACGGGCACCAGTGCACGCGCTACATTCACGGCCGCTCGCTGATCCAAGCGCTGCGCGGCGGCACCTTCGACATGCTGTTGCTGGACAGTGCTGCGCCGGGCATTTCCGCGCTGGACGTGCTGTCATGGGTGCGCCGCACGCTCGGCCATGAGCTGCCGGTGATGCTGCTCGGAGACAGCGACGACGACAGGCATATCGCGGCCTGCTTTGGCGAAGGCGCCGACGCCTATCTGCGCAAACCCGTCGGCATGGCGGAACTCGCTGCAAGAGTGATGGCGCTGCTGCGCCGCGCCTGCCCGGGCGGGGAGCATGCCTGCGACCTGCATCACGGCGCCTTCCGCTTCGCCACGGCCGATCGCCGTGCGTGGGTCCACGGACGGCCGGTGGCGCTGGCGCCCAAGGAATTCGACCTGGCCGTGCTGCTGTTCCGGAACCTGGGCTCGCTGGTGCTGCGCCAGACCATGGTGAACGAGGTCTGGCGCTATCACGTCGAGGCGGCTTCGCGCACCGTCGACAGCCATCTGTCGCGCGTGCGCACCAAGCTGGCATTATGGCCGCACAACGGCGTGCGGCTGTGTGCCGTCTATGGCCTCGGGAACCGGCTGGACCCGGTGGCGCAAGACGTCAGTCGGCCTTGATGCCGGCCTCCTTGACGATGCGGGCATTGTCGACGGATTCCTCGTGGATGGCCTTGGCGAACTGCGCGGCCGTGCCGCCGGTAGGCACTTCGCCGCCCTTGAGCAGGCGCTCGCGCACCTCCGGCTCGCCGAGGGCCTTGTTCAGTTCGGCGTTGAGCTTGTCGATGATCGCCGGCGGCGTCTTGCCCGGGGCAAAAATGCCGAAGGTCGAAGTCAGGTTCGCCTTCGGGTAGCCGAGTTCCGCGAGCGTGGGCACGCTCGCCATGCTTTCGAGGCGCCTGGGCGCGCCCACGGCGAGCGGGCGCAGCCGTCCGGCCTGCATGTGCTGGGTCAGCATGGGGCTGGCATTGGTGCTCATGACCTCGAACTGGCCGCCAAGCGCGTCGTTCATCTGCTGGCCGGCGCCCTTGTACGGAATCAGCGTCAGCTCGGCCTTCGACCTGGCCTTCACCTGCTCCAGCACGACGTGCCCGACCGTGCCGAGGCCCGAGGTTGCCCAGCGCACCGAACCCGGCTTGGCCTTGCCCTGCGCCACCAGGTCCTGGAAGGTCTTGCCGGCAAAGCTCTTCGTGGCGACGATCAGCACCGGCGAGTACATCACGCTCATGACGGGCGCCACATCGCGCTGCGGGTCATAGTTGACGTGCCCCACGTGCGGGTTGAGCGTGAGCGGACTGGTCGACGCAAAGCCGAGCGTGTAGCCATCCGGCGCGGCCTTGGCCACGGCATCGATGCCGATGCTGCCGCCGGCGCCGGCCTTGTTCTCGACCACCACCGAAGTCCCCATCTGGGCAGAGAGCCGCTCGCCGAGCGCACGGGCCACGGTATCGCTGATGCCGCCCGTGGGATAGGCGACGATCATGCGGATCGGGCGGCTGGGGTATTGATCGGCGGCGGCAGCGGGCAACGCTGCCGCCATCAGGCTGGCGGCGCCAAGCGCGGCCAGCACGGGCAAGCGGGAATGAAAAGCCATGACAGATGCGGGAGATGGAAAGGCGCGCGGCGCGCGGCCGCATCGCGTTATGTTAGCCGATCGGCTGGCGGGGCCTGCGTCTCAGCGTACCAGCGGGTGTTCGGGCACCCAGGATACGAACAGTTCGTTGGCGCGGTCGTAGAGACGCCAAACCGTGCCGCAGTCGCGGCAGCAGAACGTAAGCATGCTGTACGGAACGCCTGCCTGGCTCTGGCCGGCCTGCGGTGCGGTATTGCGCAGCGCCAGGCAGGACGGCGGTTCGCGGCGTCGCGGATCCGCCGCCAGCGCCAGGCAGCGCTCGCAGGCAGGAACAGCGGTGGACGGAGAAGCAGGAAGCGAAGGTACGGCGGACGTCATGCCCGCCATGATGCCGCAAAACGTCCGCATGCTGCGCGCCCCGCCGCACGCGGCCCGCATTCGCGTTGTTTTGCGCCATATAGACCACATCCATCGCGATCCATCCGATTCGCGCGCATGCGCACCGGTCGAGAGCGCGATCCTCACCGGCATTCGCACGCAATCGCTCAATTTCGCGCTTTAAGGAACAGTTAAGATTTCCTGAGCGAACTTTTACGAACCTGCCATCCCGCCGCTTTCTAGACTGCCTTGCATGCGGCGGCCAGCACCGGCCTGATGGCGCCGCGATCCGGATCGCCACTGGCGCCGGACTTGCCCATTGCAGGCCGCCCGGCACCGCAGGTGCCCTGAAGGAGACAGGTTCATCATGGCAGTCACTGGCAACACCCTCGGCTTCGCGCAATCCCGTCAACAGGCGCAACAGGCGCAGCAAGCGCCGCGCTTCGATATCTACGCGCGCATCCACAAGGCGCTGCGCGCCTTCATGGCCGACACGCTGCTGCGCGTCGGCCGCACCGACACCGACGACGAGGCCGAGCTGCGCGGCACGCTGAGTCAGGTACGCGATCTGCTGTCGGCTTGCGAGCAGCACCTGCACAAGGAAAACGAGTACGTGCACGCGGCCATGGATGCGCGCGTGCCGGGCTCCACGGCGCGCATCGCCCACGAGCACGTCACCCATATGGCCGAGATCCGTGCGCTGCTCGCGCTGACCGACCGGGTCGCCGCCACCATTCCGGTGGCGCGCGCCGATGCCGTCCGCGAGCTGTACCGCCAGCTGTCGCTGTTCGTTGCCGAAAATTACGAACACATGCATTTCGAGGAAACCCGGCACAACGCGGTGCTGTGGGCCAGCCATACCGATGCCGAGCTGCTCGACGTGGAAAACCGCATCGTGGCGTCGCTGCCGCAGGAGACGGTCGGCATGATCGCGCGCTGGATGCTGCCGAACGTCACACCGGCCGAGCGCGCGCTGATGCTGGCCGGCATCCGCGACAACGCGCCGGCGGAAGCCTTCACCGGGCTGCTCGATGTCTGCCGCACGCTGCTGCCGATGCCGGACTGGATGAAGCTGACGCGCGCGCTGGGCCTGCCCGCCGGCCCCACCCAGGCGGCCTGGGCCGCGGGCTGATCAGCCGCCTCGCTCCACGTGCTCGATCCGCAGCGGCCGCGTCACGCGCAAGGCGAAGCGGCCGCGGCCGGTGCGCTCGATGCGCACGCTGGCGTCGCGCTCGACCAGCCGGCGCGCCAGCAGCACCAGCCGGGCTTCAAGGTTGTCGCTGATGTCCGGCAGGCCCAGCGCGGGATCGAGTCGCAGTTCGCGGTTGGTGAAGGCCTCGCGCCCGGCATGCAGGTAGTCGCAGACCAGGCGCCGGAAGATCGCGCCGGCCACGCCCTTGATCAGGTAGTCGTCGTCGAGGAAGACGCTGCTGTCGGCCTCGAAGTAGCGCACCAGCACGGGTTGCGGCGCGGGTGGCGGCGCATCGCCGGGGACGGACGCCGCGGCGGCTTCATCGGCTGCGGCGTCCGCGCTGGCCTGCAGCCCGCGCATGGCCTGCCCGAGCTGGCCGGCCAGCACCACCAGCGCGTCCTCATCCTCATAGGTAAAGCGCAGTTCCCGCTCGCTTTCGACGAACAGCACGCCAAGCAGCGCAGCGCCCGCGCACACCGGCACCGCCAGCTGGCTGCCCGGCGCTGTCAGGCCCGGCAGCGGAATCTCGGTATCCAGCCGCGCCGATAAACCGGTGTCGATCACGCTGTCGCGCATGGCGCGGCTGTAGCTGCGGTCCGAGGTCATGTGGATGATGCGGATCGGCGTGCGCTCGCGCGCGGCGACGCCGATTACGCCCTCCCCCAGCGCGATCTCGGACCCCACGCCGGAGGCCACGTAGCCGTGGCTGGCAACCGTATAGAGCCGTCCGGCGCTGGCATCGTGCATCAGCAGCATGGCGTGGTCGATGCCGAAGTCCGCCGCCAGCCCCGCCATCGCCACGTCAAAGAGCTGGCCGGTCTCGGTGCAGGATGCCAGTCTTCCGGTCATGCAGCGCAGTGCGCCGAGCCGTTGCCAGCGAACCTGGCCGGGAGGCTCGCTCAGGCGGCCGCCGCCCGGCACGGCCCCGATCGACGAAACCCGATACACATCCGCGCCGTGCAGCCGGAACACGTTCTCCATGCCCGAATGCGAGGCAATGCCGGCGAGCCGGGCCTTCATATGCTCGAACAGCGGACCCGCGGTTTCGGTGCGCAGGTAATGCACGGTCAGGCGGATCATGGCCGCAGTGTCCGGATGGATCATCAGCACCGTACCGACAGGGTTGGCCAGCACGTTCTCGCGCGTCTTGTTGAAGAACTGGAACGACAGCGCGACATGCTGCGGATCGACGTACTGCACGTGCGAGAGATACGCGACGTTGGGCGTGCCGTCCGCAGAACAGGTCGCCATCACGGCGGGAATCACGCCTTCCAGGCAATCGCGGATGTCGGCGGCGGTCAGCAGGGCCTTCATAGGGGCGCGCGTCGTTGCCATCTCAGGTCGTTGCCGCGCCGAGTGCCTGGCCGGCCTGCGCGCCCGGCGTCTGCTGGAATGCCTGCGTCGGGGTAAAGCTGACGGCGACGAGTTCGTCGTCCGGGCACGCCAGGAAAGCATGGGCGAGCGCGGCCTCGTGGCCGATCAGGCTGATCTCCTCGCCAAGCGCCTCGCGGTAGGCGGCCACGCGCGCGCAATCGCCGGGCTGCAGCGGCGTTTCGCGCGCGTCAAAGCCCTTGAGTTGCAGCGTGCGGTGCGTGGTCGGTTCGCTGAAGACCACGGCGATCGATTGGTTGGCGGCAATGTCGGCCAGCACCTGCAGCGACTGCGGGCGGCACAGGAACACGGTCACGCAGGCGTCGTCATCATCGATGCGAAAGCCGACCGCGCGCATCAGGTGCGGCATCCGTGCGGCGTCGCGCGTGGCGGCGATCACCGATACGCGGCGGTCGAGCGCGGCGGCCTGGCCGCCCGCACGCAAAGCGGCCAGCGCCGACGGTGGCGAGGCGGGCATTGGCGTGGGTGAGGATGACCGGCGGGCAGGCATAGTCCCCAGTGTAGGAGACGCCGGTACCAGTGAAAACGCCCCGCCAGGGCGGGGCGCAATGGCGCTGTGTGCGCTGGCGCGCGTCAGGCAGTCTTGCGGCGGCCGCCAAGGTCTGGCAGGAACACCGCCAGCAGACCCAGCAGCGGCAGGTACGCGCACAGCCGGTAGACGGCCTGGATGCCGTGCGTGTCGGCCAGCCCGCCCAGCACCGCGGCGCCGATGCCGCCCATGCCGAAGGCCAGCCCGAAGAACAGGCCAGAGACCATGCCGACCTTGCCCGGAATCAGCTCCTGCGCGAACACCAGGATCGCCGAGAACGCGGACGCCAGGATGAAGCCGATGATGAAGGTCAGCACGCCCGTCCAGAGCAGGCCGACGTGCGGCAGCACCAGCGTGAACGGCGCCACGCCGAGGATCGAAGCCCAGATCACGCGCTTGCGGCCGATGCGGTCGCCGATCGGGCCGCCCAGGATGGTGCCGGCTGCCACCGCGAACAGGAATACGAACAGGTAGACCTGCGCGCTCTGGCGCGCCAGGCCGAACTTCTCCATCAGGTAGAAGGTGTAGTAGGTGGTGAGGCTCGCCATATAGAAGTACTTGGAGAACACCAGCACCAGCAGGACCACCATCGAACGCACCACCACGCGCATCGGCACCGGGCTGGCCGTGGCACCGGCCGCCTTGCCCTTGCGCGCGCGGTGCGCGAGCTGCTGCGCATACCAGCCGCCGATTTTCCACAGCACCGCGATGGCCAGCAGCGCCGCGAGCGAGAACCACGCCACGCTGGCCTGCTTGTGGACGATGCCCGCCGCCAGCAGCGGCCCCATGGCGCTGCCGCCGTTGCCGCCGACCTGGAAGATCGACTGCGCCAGCCCGTGCTGGCCGCCCGACGCCATGCGCGCCACGCGCGACGACTCCGGGTGGAAGATCGACGAACCGGTGCCCACCAGCGCCGCGGCCACCAGCAGCACGCCGTAGGTCGGCGCGACCGACAGCAGCAGCAGCCCGGCCAGCGTAAAGCCCATGCCGATGGCCAGCGAATGCGGCTTTGGATGCTTGTCGGTGTAAAGGCCCACCACCGGCTGCAACAGCGATGCCGTGACCTGGTACGTCATGGTCAGCAGGCCGATCTGCACGAAGCTCAGGTTGAAGCCGCCCTTGAGCATCGGATAGATCGCCAGGATCAACGACTGGATCATGTCGTTGAGGAAGTGCGCAAAGCTGATCGCTGACAGGACGCGGAAGCCCGTGCGTTCGGCGGATGGCTCGGGATGGACGCCGGCAGCGGCGGCCTTGGAGTCGATGGTTGTGCTCATTGGCGGTCTCGACAGGACGGATGACGAACCGCTGGGGGCGCTCGTCGGAACAGTAAGAAACGCGATGCTATCTGGCCCTCGGCCGCCTGTCCTGCGAGAATGGGTCCACAACCTTGGAGAAAAGGACATGCCACCGTCACGTGTGTGGAAGCCGGCACCGGCGGTAACCCAGGCCCTGGGAGACACGTACACCAACCCGCCGCGCTATGTGCACTTTGATCGCAGTCCCATGCCGGTCACGGCGATGGCGGCGGATTACCAGCCTGGCGACGTCACATCCCGGCACCAGCACCCGCACGCGCAATTGATCCACGCCGTCCACGGCGTGATGGTCGTCTCGACCGACGAGGGCCAGTGGATCGTGCCGCCCACGCGCGGCATGTGGATGCCCGGCGGCACGCAGCACTGGATCCGCATGGTGGGGCAGGTGCAGATGCGCACCGCCTATATCCGTCCCGACGCAGCGCCGGACCTGCCGCGGCGCTGCACCGTGCTGGGCATCTCGCCGCTGCTGCGCGAACTGATTCTGGCCGCGATCGATGTGCCGCTGCCCTACTCCGCCGATTCGCGCGACGGACGGCTGATGCGCCTGCTGCTCGACGAGGTGGTGCTGGTGCCGACGCTGCCGCTGCACCTGCCGCATCCGGGCGATGCCGGACTGCGCCAGATCTGCGATGCCATCATCGCCGCGCCCGATACATCGCTGACGCTGGCCGATTGGGGCGAACGGCTTGGTGTCGATCCCAAGACCATCCAGCGCCGCTTCGCGAGGGAAACCGGGATGACGTTCGGGCAGTGGCGGCAGCAGGCGCGGTTGCTGGCCGCGCTGGAGCGACTGGCCGCGGGCAGCAAGGTGGTGGATGTGGCGCTCGATCTCGGCTACGAGAGCCCGAGCGCGTTTGCGACGATGTTCAAGCGGCAGTTCGGCGTACCGCCGAGTGCGTTTTTTCGATGAGCCCGGTTAGCGGGACAGGTAACGCTCTACGAGCCGCGTCCAGTACGCCGCGCCGACCGTGAGGTTTTCGTCGTTGAAGTCGTAGCCGGGGTTGTGCAGCAATGGCTGGTTGGCGCCATTGCCCAGCCGCACGAAGCATCCGGGCCGCTGCTGCAGGTAGTAGGCGAAGTCCTCGCTGCCGGTAATGCGCGCAGCCTGCGTGACCACCTTGTCGGCGCCGACCAGTTCCTCGGCAATTTGCCGCGCGAATTCGGTTTCCCGTTCGCTGTTGATCAGCACGGGGTAGCCGTGCACATAGTTCACTTCCGCCACGGCGCCGTAGCCCTCGGCCTGCGCGATCGCGAGCTGGCGGATGCGGGTTTCCAGCGAGGCCCGCACTTCCGGGCTGAACGAACGCACGCTGATTTCCATGCGGGCGCTGTCCGGGATCACATTCGGTGCATGTCCCGCGTGTAGCGTGCCAATGGTGACCACGGCGGTTTCATTCGGGTCGACATAACGCGATACCACCGACTGCAGCGCCATCACCAGGCTGCCCGCCACCAGGATCGGGTCCACTGACTGATGCGGGCGCGCGGCATGGCCCCCCTTGCCTCGGATGGTGATGGTGACCGTGTCGCAGGCCGCCATGAACGGGCCCGCCCGGAACAGGAAATGGCCCTGCTCCACGCCCGGGTGGTTGTGCAGGCCGAAGATCGCGTCACATGGGAAGCGCTCGAACAGGCCATCGGCCAGCATGCGCTCGGCCCCGCCGCCAGCGCCGATTTCCTCGGCCGGCTGGAAGATCATGTGAACGGTGCCGTTGAAGTTGCGGGTGCGGGCCAGTTGCTTGGCTGCGCCCAGCAGGATGGCGGTGTGGCCGTCATGGCCGCACGCATGCATGCGGCCCTCGTTCGCGCTCGCATATGGCAGGCCGGTGCGCTCGTGGATAGGCAGCGCGTCCATGTCCGCGCGGATGCCGATGCTGCGTCCGCCGGTGCCCGACTTCAGCGTGCCGACCAGGCCGGTACCGCCGACACCACGCGTCACCGCGTAGCCCCAGCTCTCCAGGAGACTGGCGACGAGCCCGGAGGTACGGACTTCGTCGAAAGCGAGTTCGGGGTTCTGGTGGATGTTGCGCCGGATGGCTTCCAGTTCGGCGCGGCTGTCCAGGGTGTCGGCCAGCGCGCAGAAGCGGCGCTTCAGAGTGGTACCAAGGTAAGTCTCGATCTCGGGGGCGTGCTCGGACATGGCTTGATCTGGCAAAGACAGTGGACGGTCAGAACGCCGTCCTTATAACCAGTATTTCACGCAGAAATCGCAACGCAACCGTCATGCGGGGGATTTCATGTAAATCCCTGTAATCGGGCCCTTTTCGACACCGGGACTGTTGCTCGCGCGGCACGCTTTGTGTGTAAACCAAACGGTTTGTGTGAAAGCGTTTCGATGGGGAACTTAAAGAAGGTCCCGAATATGCCCCTTGTGTGCTCGCCTCTCCGGCTTGCGGGAGAGGCGAGCACACAATCGCTTACGCGCACATCACTCGTACGCCACCACTTTCTGCCCCTGCACGCCAAGGCCTTCGATGCCCAGCCGCATCGTGTCGCCCGCCTTCAGGAAACGGGGCGGCTTGAAGCCCATGCCCACGCCCGGCGGCGTGCCCGTGGCGATCAGGTCGCCAGCTTGCAGCGTCATGAAGCGGCTGACGTAGCTGACCACCGTGGCCACGTCAAAGACCATGGTCGCCGTGCTGCCTTTCTGCACACGTTCGCCATTGACCTCCAGCCACAGGCCCAGCGCCTGCGGATCGGGCACTTCGTCACGCGTGACCAGCCACGGGCCGACCGGGCAGAACGTGTCGCAGCCCTTGCCCTTGTCCCAGGTGCCGCCGCGCTCGATCTGGAATTCGCGCTCCGAGACGTCGTTCACCACGCAGTAACCGGCCACATGGCTCAGCGCGTCTTCACGCGCGACATTGCGTGCGGTGCTGCCGATCACCACGCCCAGCTCCACCTCCCAGTCGGACTTCACCGACCCAAAGGGCAGCATCACGTCGTCGTCGGGGCCGTTGAGCGAGCTGTTGGCCTTCAGGAAGACGATCGGCTCGGCGGGGATCGGCATGCCGGCTTCGGCCGCGTGGTCCGCATAGTTCAGGCCGATCGCGATGATCTTGCCGATGCCGGTCCAGGGCACGCCAAAGCGCGCGCCCTCCACGACCGGCAGCGTGGCCGCATCGACCTGTGCCAGGCGCGCGAGCGCATCCGGCGACAGCTGCGAGGCGGTGATGTCCCCTACCACGCCGGACAAGTCGCGCACCTTGCCCTGCGCATCGATCAGGCCCGGGCGCTCGGCGCCGGGCTGGCCAGTTCTCACCAGTTTCATTGTCTCCCCTTGGATGGATTGTTCTGACGGTCGGCCGCCCCCGCGAGCGAGCGCGCGACGACGGTCATTACTTCATTGGCGGTGTTCTCGGAATGTCGGCGCAGCACCTGAGCCAGGCGCGGCCGGCCCGGCTCTCGCAGCGCCGCCATGATTTCCTCATGTTCCTCATGCGACTCCTGCCAGCGCAGCATATCCGCGTTGGCGGCGCCGCGGGCGCGGTGCACCTTGCTCATCAGCGAGGCATAGACCGCCGCCAGCACCGGGTTGGCGGCACCGTCGATGATGAGCTGGTGGATTTCCTGGTTGATGCGGAAATAGTCGGTGCGCCGCCCCGCCTCGTGCGCGTCGATCATGGCCTGGTGGCGGCGCTCCAGCCTGGCCTGCGCGGCATCGTCCAGGCGCTGCGCGGCCAGCTCGCCGGCGGTCGCCTCCAGGCCGTGCAGCGTTTCGAAGGTCGAACGCAGTTCGTCCAGATCCAGCGGCGCGACGCGGTAGCCAATGTACTGCCGGTGCAGTACCAGACCTTCGGCCACCAGCACCTTGAGGGCCTCGCGCAGCGGCGTCTTCGAGACATCGAACGCCTCGCAGAAGGCCCGCTCGTCGATGCGCTCGCCGGGCGGAAGTTCGCCCTCTTCGATCATCGTGCGCAGGCGCGCCGCGATTTCGGCGGACATGCCTAAAGTGCGCAGACGGGCGGTTTTCGGAAGCGTTTGTGTCACGGACGTCACCAGCATGGGGAAATTTGCACCAACCGAAGGCTATCACACCCACAATTGTGCAATTGCATCTACACAAAATCAATGACTTACGTGAGTTGTAATTACAGATTACGTATCCTATACTCCGATCCAGTTGCGCGACACAGACTACAAACGCCTCAATCGAAGGACCTGGAGTAAGGAGACACCCCCGTCATGCAAACGACAAGCCAAGCCGGCACCCTCACGGCCACGCGCAGCGGCGTGCGCTGGAAAATCTTCCTGATGATGCTGATGCTCGTCGCGATCAACTACATCGACCGCGCGTCGCTGTCGGTCGCCATGCCGCTGATCGCAAAGGAGTTCGATCTCAGCCCCGCCATGCAGGGGCTGATCCTCAGTTCCTTCTTCTGGACCTATGCATTCATGCAGATCCCGGGCGGGATGCTGGCCGACAAGTACAAGCCGCGCATCGTGATCGCCTGCGCCACCGTGTTCTGGGGTTTCTTCCAGGCCATCGCGGCGGTCTGCACCAACGCCACCGCGCTGCTGCTGACCCGACTCGGGCTGGGCGCCTCCGAAGCGCCGATCTATCCGGCCGGCGGCAAGCTCAATGCCATCTGGATGACGCAGAACGAACGCGGCCGCGGGGCCACGCTGCTGGACGGCGGCGCGCCGCTGGGCGCGGCGCTCGGCTCGCTCATCATCGCCGGTCTGATCAGCGAACTCGGCTCGTGGCGCATGTCATTCGTGGTCGCCGGCGTCGGCACCGTGCTCGCCGGCTTCGTGGCCTGGTGGTACATCCGCAATTCGCCGCGCGAACACAGCGGCGTCAATGAACTGGAAGCGCGTCACATCGAAGAGGCACACGCTCGCGAACACAGCGCCGAGCCGACCAACCTCTCGGGCCGTTCGCTCGATTTCTTCAAGTACCGCTCGGTGTGGTGCATGGCAATCAGCTGGATGTGCTTCAACGCCGTGTTCTACGGCCTGCTGACCTGGATGCCGACCTACCTGAGCAAGGCCCGCGGCTTCGACCTGAAGACCATGGGCGGCGCGAGCTTCCTGATCTTCATGAGCGGCTTTGTCGGCGAACTGGTCGGCGGCTGGATCGCCGACAAGTGGAAGGAAGCCGGCGGCCGCCCGAACGTGGTGATGCGCACGCTGTTCGGCATTGCCGCCGTGGTCGCCACCGTGTCGATCTTCTCCGTGGCTTATGTCGCCAATGCGGTGGCCGTGGTCGCGCTGCTGTCCTCCACCATGTTCTTCCTGCGCTGGTGCGGCCTGTTCTGGTCCGTGCCGTCGATGCTGGGCACGCGCAACAAGATCGGCTTCCTGGGCGGCCTGATGAACCTGGGCGGCAATATCGCCGGCATCAGCGTGCCGATCATCGTCGGCCTGATCGTGCAGGCCACGGGCTCGTACTTCCTGGCGCTGATGTTCTTCGCGGCAGCCGGCGTGGGCCTGTTGCTGGCGTCGACGTCGATCGACTACGAAACGAAGATCCCGGTCTGACCGACCTCCCCGACAAAACATAGCCGCGTCCGTCGCGCCACCGCCCATGCAACGGCGGGCGCGGCGGCGGAGGAGACATTTCATGACTCGCATCCCACGCATGCTGGCCGCCGCCGTGCTGGCCGTAGGCGCCCTGCAGGTCCATGCCGCCGCGTCGGCGCCCGCCCGTGCAGGCGCCGACGGTATCCCTGCCGCGCAGCCCGAGGCAGTCGGCGTCGACTCGACGAAGCTCGTGGCCTTGTCCGAATGGATTCGCCGCGACAAGCTCGACGTGCGCAGCCTGCTCGTCATCAAAGACGGCAAGCTCGTGTTCGAGCGCTATGGTGACGGCCTTTCGCGCGACTACAACCATGAGCTCTACTCCGTCACCAAGTTCATCAGCGCCCTGCTGGTGGGTACGCTGGTCGGCGACGGCAAGCTCAAGGCCGAAGATGCGCCGGCGCAGCGCCTTGCCGCCGCGCGCCCTGACCTTGCCGCCGCGCTTGCCGACAAGCAGACCATCCAGTTGCGTCACCTGATGTCGATGTCGAGCGGGCTGTCGTACAAGCTCGTGGAAGGCACCGACACGCTGTACTACGGAGTGCCCGACCGGCTCAAGGTTGCGGCTTCCGCCAGCGTACGCGTCGCCCCCGGTACCGAGTTCAACTACATCGACGTCAATCCCGTACTGGTCGGCGCCACCATCAGCCAGGTCACAGGCCTGCCCGAACAGCAGTACGCCGAAAAGCGCCTCTTCAAGCCGCTGGGCATGCAGCACTACCGCTGGGACGGCGCCGACGGCAAGGGCGCGGTGTCCGGCGGCTGGGGCCTGCGCCTGCGCTCGATCGACATGGCGCGGCTTGGCATGCTGATGCTGAACCAGGGTCGCTGGAACGGCCAGCAGGTTGTGCCCGCGTCATGGGTCGCGCGCATGACCGCGCCGTCCGGACCGGCACAGGACTACGGCTTCTACTGCTGGATCAACAACATCGTGAAGAGCGAGCGCGAGTTCAGCGCCATGGGCTACAAGGGCCAGTTCATCACCGTGCTGCCGAAGCAGAACGCGGTCATCGTGATGAACAGCATCATGTCCACGCAGGGCGGCCTGCGCGATGCGGCGTACCTCGACCTGTACCGGCGCATGGTGAACGACTACGTCCTGCCCGCGCTGCAGGCCGGCAACGCCGTGCACCCCGATGCCGCGCGACAGGCCGCGCTGCAGAAGGAACTCGAACTGGCACGTAGCAGCCAGCGCGTGCCCGGCACCGCCCTCGCCTTCAACGACAAGCCCGAACAGTAAGCTCGCGAAACAAACTGCGGAGCGCCGCACATGACGGCGCCCGCACCACTCCAGAGAACTATTGCAATGACCAAGCAAATCCGCCTCGGCATGCTGACGCCGTCTTCCAACACCGCGCTCGAACCGATCACCAGCGCAATGGTCAGCGGCTTGCCCAACGTGAGCGCGCATTTCTCGCGCTTCACCGTGACCGAGATCTCGCTGCGCGACCAGGCCCTGGGCCAGTTCGACCTGGAAAAAATCCTTGGCGCCGCGCGCCTGCTGGCCGATGCGCGCGTCGATGTGATCGCGTGGAACGGCACGTCGTCGGGCTGGCTCGGCTTCGACAAGGACGAGGCGCTGTGCAAGCAGATCACCGAAGCCACCGGCATCCCCGCCACCACGTCGGTGCTGGCGCTCAACGAGATCCTGGAAAAAACCGGCGCGCGCCGCTTCGGCCTGGCCACGCCGTATCTTGAAGACGTGCAGCAGCGCATCATCGCCAACTACCAGCGCAGCGGCTTCGACTGCTCGGCGGAGCGCCATCTGGACCTGCACGTGAACTACAGCTTTGCCGAGGTCGAGGAAGACACCATCCGCACGATGGTGCGCGCGCTGGCCGAAGACAAGCCGCAGGCCATTACCACGTTCTGCACCAACTTGCGCGCAGCGCACCTGGTGGAAGCGCTGGAAGCCGAGACCGGCATTCCCGTGTACGACACCATCTCCACCGTGGTGTGGAAGTCGCTGCGCCTGGCCGGCGTGGATACGCGCGCGCTGACCGGCTGGGGCCGGCTGTTCCGCGAAGTCGAATAAGGCAGCGCGTCCACCAACCGAACCGGAGTGATGACCATGCCCGCAAACAATAACCTCGACCTGGTGATCCGCAATGCCGACGTGGTCACCGCTTCCGACCGCTTCCAGTGCGATATCGGCGTGCGCGACGGCCGCATCGTCGCGCTGGGCCAAGGCCTGCCGCAAGGCAACCGGGAAATCGACGCCACCGGCTTGCTGGCGCTACCCGGCGGCGTGGATGGCCACTGCCACCTGGACCAGCCCATGCCCGACGGCATGCGCATGGCCGACGATTTCTTCACCGGCACGCGCGCGGCCGTGTGCGGCGGCACCACCACGGTGATCCCATTCGCCGCGCAGGAAAAAGGCCATTCGCTCAAGGCAGCCGTCGCCGATTACCACAGCCGCGCCGAAGGCCGCGCCGTGATCGACTACGCGTTCCACCTGATCGTCGCCGACCCAACGCCCGCCGTGCTGCAGGACGAACTGCCCGCGCTGATCCGCCAGGGCTACACCTCGTTCAAGGTCTACATGACCTATGACGACCTGAAGCTGTCGGATCGCGAAATGCTGGAGGTGCTCGACGTCGCGCGCGAACACAAGGCGCTCGTGATGGTCCACGCGGAGAACTCGGACTGCATCTCGTGGCTGACCGACAAGCTGACCGGCGAAGGGCGCATCGCTCCGCGCTTCCACGGCCTGGCGCGTCCCGCGCCGGTCGAGCGCGAGGCCACGCACCGCGCCATCACGTTCGCCGAACTGGTCGATGTGCCGATCCTGATCGTGCATGTGTCCGGCAAGGAAGCGATCGAGCAGATCCGCTGGGCGCAGGGCCGCGGGCTGAAGATCCTGGCCGAGACCTGCCCGCAGTATCTGTACCTCACCGCCGACGACATGGGCCTGCCCGGCGATGACGGCTACGAAGGCGCCAAGTGCGTCTGCAGCCCGCCGCCGCGCGATCCGGAGAACCAGGCCGCCGTGTGGCGCGCGCTGGTCAACGGCGTGTTCAGCGTGTTCTCGTCGGACCATGCGCCGTTCAATTACGACGATCCGGAAGGCAAGAAGCTGGGCGGCAGCACCGAGCATTCGTTCGACCACATTCCCAATGGCGTACCGGGCATTGAAACGCGCCTGCCGCTGCTGTTCGACGGCGTGGCACGCGGCAAGCTGTCGCTGCACCAGTTCGTCGAGCTGACCTCGTACCGTCCGGCCAAGATCTACGGCCTGTATCCGCGCAAGGGCACCATCGCGGTCGGCGCCGATGCGGACATCGTGCTGTGGGATCCCGTGCGCAAGGTGCGCATCACCAACGACGCGCTGCATCACGCGGTCGACTACACGCCGTATGAAGGCATCGAAGTGACGGGCTGGCCCGTCACCGCTTTCTCGCGCGGCGACATGCTGGTGAGCAACGGCGAATACCTCGAGCCCGCCGCCGGACGCGGCAGGTTCCTGGAAGCCGGGCAACCCGAGGTCTGAACCAGAATCCATCGCAAACCCATCATGAATCTCCTGATCGTCAACCCCAACATCAGCGAGTCGGTCACCGACCTGATTCACGCGGAAGCGCTGCGCACCGCCGCGCCCGAGACGAACATCACCATGGCCACTGCGCAGTTCGGCGTGGCCTATATCGAAACGCGCTTTGAAGCGCTGGTCGGCGGCTACGCGACCGCGTGCGCCGCCGCCGAGCATGCCGGCAAGTTCGACGGCCTGGTGGTCGCCGCATTTGGCGACCCCGGCCTGGCCGGGCTCAAGGAGCTGTTCGACGTGCCCGTGGTCGGCATGACTGAAGCGGCATTGGCCAGCGCCTGCCTGCTGGGCCAGCGCTTCTCGATCATTGCGATCTCGCATCGCATCGAAGCGTGGTATCGCGAATGCGTGGCAAGCAACGGGCTCTCGTCGCGGCTGGCCAGCATTCGTTCCCTGCAGGAGCCGCTGCGCGATATCGGCAGCGTGCAGGAAGACCATGCCGCGCGGCTGGAAGAACTGAGCCTGCAGGCCGTGCGCGAAGACGGCGCCGACGTGATCATCGTCGCCGGTGCGCCGCTTGCGGGGCTGGCGCGCTCGCTCAAGGGCCGCATTCCGGTGCCGGTCGTCGATGGCGTCAGCAGCGCCGTGCGCCATTGCGAATCGCTGGTCGCGCTGCAGGCCGGCACCACGCGTGAAGGCAGTTTCGCGCGCCCGCCACGCAAGCCCAATGCCGGCCTCCCCGCCGCGCTCGCGCAACTGCTCGCCTGAGCGCATCCGGTGCGAATGCGCAGGGCCACGCCCCTGCGCATTGCCTGCCACCCGGGCAAGTCCTAGACTGCGTGCACGGCCACTGCATCACGCAGTGGCCGTCCAACGCGACATAGGACACCCTGATGAAGCTCTACTATTCCCCCGGCGCCTGCTCGATGGCGGTCCACATCGCCCTGCGTGAAGCGGGCCTGCCCGTCACACTCGCCAAGGTCGACCTGGTCCACCACAAGCTGGTGGAAGCCGAGAACGGCAGCGACGATTACTACGCGATCCATCCGCGCGGCTACGTGCCCCTGCTGCAGCTCGACGACGGCTCGCGCCACAGCGAAGTGGCCGCCCTGCTGCAGTACGTCGCCGATCTGGTGCCCGAAAGCAAGCTGCTACCGGCTGCAGGCACGCGAGAACGGCTTGAGGCCATTAGCTGGCTCACCCTGGTCTCCACGGAATTGCACAAGGTGTTCAGCCCGTGGCTGTGGCACAAGGAAACCGCCGACAGCACCGCGCAGGTGTGCAAGGCCAAGCTGCAGCTGCGCTTCGCCGAACTCGACCGCCACCTGCAATCCAGCGAGTACCTGACCGGCAACACCTTTACCGTGGCCGATGCCTACTGCTTCACGATTCTGGGCTGGGCGCGCATGCTGATGATGCCGCTGACGGCGTTCCCATCGCTGCAGCAATACCTCGCGCGCGTCGCCGCTCGCCCCGCCGTACAGGCAGCCATGCGCGCGGAAGGCTTGCTCCGCGGCTGATCAGTCCATCGTGGCGCGCGCTGGCGGCACGCGATAGTGACTGGAGGTAAGCAGGTCCAGCCCGCATTGCAGGTTCTCGACCCAGTCGATGAAGCGCGCCACCATGGCCTTGCCGCGAAACGACGGCCCGTGCTGCGGCACGATCCATTCGATATCGAGCGTGCGCGCCATGGCCGCCCATAGCCGGCAGGCGCGGTTGCCGCTCATGTAGCGCTGGTGGAACGGCAGCATGCGCGGCGCGTGGGCATCGAAATCCGTGACGGTGGTGCCGGCCTCGCCGGCACTCGTCATGGCCGCGCCCAGGTCGCCCGAGAACAGGATCTTGCTGACCGGATCGTAGAACTGGAAATTGCCCTCGGAATGCAGGAAGTGCGCAGGCAGGGCAATCAGCGAACTCCGGCCCAGCGGGATATGCGCGCCGGCATCGGGAATGGTCACGATGCGGCCAGCGGTCTTGCCGGCCTGGCAGAAATGCGGAAGGAAGCGCGCCCAGACCCGGGAAATCAGCACCTGGCAATCCGACCCGGTCAGCCAGCGGCCGACCGAAGCCACGATATCCGGATCGGCGTGCGAAGCCAGCACGTAATCGAGCTGCTTGGGCGGAAAGTAGCGGCCGATGGCCAGGTACAGCTCGCTGTAGGTCATGTTGCCGCCCGGATCGATCAGCGCGCCATGGCCGTGGTCCACCACCAGGAACTGGTTGGTCTGCACCACCTCGCCATGCGCCTCTTCGACCAGGTCGGCAAACATCAGGCAGGCGTGTCCGTCTGCGTCGTACAGGGTGATGCCCATCGTCTGGTTCCGCCGTCTGAAAGCGGCGACGTTAATCAGCCGGCGGCGATGGGAGCTTGATGCAGGTCAATTTTCCCAAGCAAAACAGCCCGGCCATGGCCGGGCTGTCGCAGGCGAAAGACAGGTTCGGTCGGTTCAGCGCTGGCTGGACAGCAACTGCTCGATCTTCGCCACGAACTGCTTGTCGTCGGGCGTGGTCTTGCTGTTGTAGCTGGCCACGACATTGCCGCTGCGGTCGATCAGGTACTTGTAGAAGTTCCATTTCGGCGCGGTCCCGGTTTCCTTCGCCAGCATCGCGTACATCGGATTGACATCGCCGCCGCGAACGTGCGACTTGCCGAGCATCGGGAACTTGACGCCGTAGGTGTTGTAGCAAAAGTCCGCGATCTCCTTGGACGACCCCGGCTCCTGCGAGAAGTCATTGGACGGGAACCCCAGCACCACCAGCCCGCGGTCGCGGTACCGGGAGTAGAGCGCTTCAAGCCCTTCGTACTGCGGCGTGAAGCCGCAATAGCTCGCGGTGTTGACCACCAGCACCACCTTGCCGGCGTACTGGCAGAGGTTTTGCGGCGCCTCGTCCTGCAGGCGCGGGAACTGGAAATTGAGCGAGGCCGGGCAGTGGCCGGCCGGCGCGGCGGCCGGGAGGGCGGCGGGCTTGTCCGCGGCACGCGCCGGGTGCGGCAGGAGCGCTGCACTGGCGGCGGCAAGCGCCAGGGCCGCAGCCAGTGCGGAAGGGCGCAGGAATGCAGCGGCGAGGGCGGTTTGACGGCGGTTCATGCGATGTCTCCTGTCTCTGTATGCGGGGGCGTCTCGCTGTATCGGGTACGCATAGTTTACGCCGTTGGCCGCCTTGCCGCCGGCAACGGCTCAGTCCATGGCCAGCGTGGCGGCGTGTTCGGTGACGCTGCCGCGCAGCTCCAGGTCCGGCATGCAGCGTACGATCCCCAGCGCCAGCAGCGCCGCCACGGCGCCCACGGAGAAGATCAGCTGGAAGCCCGATTCGACGCCCGCGGCAAGCGCCTGCCGCACCATCGGCGAGAGCTGCGCGAAGGCTTCGCTGCCGTGCCGCAGCGCACCCAGGTCCAGCGCCTGCGTCAGCCCGGCGGCGGCCGTGGCGTGACGGAACTCCAGCGTCAGCAGCGTACCGGCCAACGCGCCGCCCAGCGCGCTGCCCAGCGAGCGCAGCACGAGCAGGGCGCCGGTGCCGGCGCCGGTGTCGCGGCGCTCCAGCACGTTTTGCACGCTCATCAGCGTACCGACCATGACCATGCCCAAGCCGACGCCGCCCACGGCCATCGCCAGCAGCACTACTGCCAGCGGCACAGCGGGCGTGGAAAGCGCCAGCACCGCCAGCCCCAGCATGCCAGCCACGAAGCCTGCCGTCAGGATGCCGCGCATGCGGCCCACGCGCGGCGCCAGCCACGCCACAATGAAATTGCCCGCCACGGTCGACAGCAGGAACGGCATCACCAGCAGCCCCGACATCGACGCATCGGCGCCGCGCACGAGCTGGAAATGCAGGGGCAGGGCGAAGATGCACAGGAAGATGTTCAGCGCGGCCAGCGCCGAAGCCGCCACGCCCATCACATAGGCACGGTTGGCAAACAGCCGCGGCGGCAGCATCGAATCGGCGGCGCGGCGTTCCTGCCAGGCCAGCGCGGCGACGGCGGCCACGGTCAGCAAGGCCAGCAGGCCGACTTGCGGCGACAGCCAGTCGAACACGTCTCCGCCCCAGCTCATCGCCAGCAGGAACGCGACGATGGCCACGGCCAGCAGCAACGCACCCAGCCAGTCCACGCGCGCACGGCCGCCGCGCACGGGCAGCATGGCCAGGCCGCGGTAGCACATCACCATCGCCAGCCCGCCCAGCGGCAGGTTGATCCAGAACAGCCAGCGCCACGAGAGGTTGTCGGACACCCAGCCGCCCACCAGCGGCCCGGCGATGGAAGCCACCGCCCACACCGTCGCCAGATAACCCTGGTAGCGCCCGCGCTGGCGCGGCGCCACCACATCGGCAATGGAAGCCTGCGCGAGCGACATCAGCCCGCCGCCGCCGATCCCCTGCAGCGCGCGGAACAGGATCAGCTGCCCCAGCGACTGCGCCATGGCGCACGCGACCGAGGCCAGGATAAACAGCGTGATCGCCACCATCAGCAGCCGGCGCCGCCCAAAGCTGTCGGACAGCTTGCCGTACAGCGGCGTGGCAACGGTCGAGGTAATCAGGTACGCCGTCACGATCCACGACAGGTGCCCGAAGCCGTTCAGGTCATTGGCGATCGCCGGCACAGCCGGGATGACGACGGTCTGGTCCAGTGCCGCCAGCAGGATGCACAGCACGATGCCGCCGATGACGCGCATGATGGCGTGGTGGTCAATGGCAGGGGCAAGGGGAATGGAAGCGTTGGCCTGACTGGCCGGGGTAAGCGATGACATGGGCGGACAACAGCAGCGCGCGGCGAGATGGCCGCGGGCGGTCAACAAAGCAGGGGGACTGGCTCCGGCCGGAAGTCCAGGCGCGCGGCGTTCAGATGCCGCGGCGGATGGCCGGATTCACGAATTCAGCAAACGCATAATTATATGCGCGACTCGCATATGGCGTGCGGCGCCCGTGCAACAACGAGGCCGAAACGCCCATGGACGGGCAAAGGCACGGTGCGCGCGGGGCGCACCGCCCTGGGTTCGATCCGGCAGCTAGCGGCTGCCCCCGTGGATATAGTGCTCGAGCTGCTCGATGATGAATTGCTGCTCGGAGATGATGTCCTTCACCAGGTCACCGATCGACAGCATGCCGAGCAGATCTTCGCCATTCATCACCGGCAAGTGGCGCATGCGGTGCTTCGTCATCAGCGCCATGCATTCGTCGGTGCTCTGGTCGCCACTCACATAGATGACTGACGAGGTCATGATGTCGCGCACCAGCGTATCGCGTGACGAACGCTGCATCAGGATCACCTTGCGCGCATAGTCGCGCTCACTCAGGATCCCCACGATCTTGCCGTGCTCCATCACCAGCACGGCGCCGATGCCTTTTTCCGCCATCAACTGCAGCGCGGCGTACACCGTCGCCGTGGGCGGAATGCTGAAGATGGCTTGGGTCGGCTTGGACTCTACGACCTGGCGTGCGGTTTTCATCACCCACTCCTCTTCTGTCGATCATGCGCTGGCAGCACAAATGCCATGTCCATCCAGATTAGCAAAGGATGGTGCGCCCTAACAGGGTGACTTACACGAATCTTCAAGAAGTCGGATCTGAGCGAAACTATGCGGTCGCCCGTGGCAGCCTCACTCGGTCAGCATCCTGACCTTCACCTTCTTGCCTTTGACCTTCCCGGCATTGAGCCGGCGCACGGCTTCCTTGCCGATGGCGCGATCCACCGCGATGTAGGTTGACATCTCCATTACGTTGATCTTGCCGATCTGCTCCTTGGTGAAGCCAGCCTCGCCCGTCAGCGCGCCCAGGATATCGCCCGGACGAATCTTTTCCTTGCGCCCGCCGAGCATCTGCAGGGTCACCATGGAGGGCAGCAGCCGTTCGTTGCTGGCCGGCTGCAGTTCGGCCAGCGGATGCCATTCGAACTCGCCGCCGTGGTGCTGCTCCAGGTTGCCGACGCGCCCCATCTCGTCCATGCTGACCAGGCTGAAAGCCCAGCCCTCTTCACCGGCCCGGCCGGTGCGGCCGACACGGTGGATATGGATTTCGGGATCCGGCGTGACCTCCACGTTGATCACTGCGCCCAGTTGCGCGATATCGAGCCCGCGCGCGGCCACATCGGTGGCCACCAGCACCGAGCAGCTGCCATTGGCGAACTGCACCAGCACCTGGTCGCGGTCGCGCTGCTCCAGGTCGCCGTGCAAGGCCAGCGCCTGGAAACCCTGCGCGCGCAGCAGGTCCACCAGGTCGCGGCAGCGCGCCTTGGTATTGCAGAACGCCAGCGTGCTGGCCGGACGGAAATGGTCGAGCAGGCGGCCCACGGCGTTCAGCCGCTCGCCTTCCTCGACCTCATAGAAATACTGGCGGATGCTGGTGTTGTCGTGCCGCTCGGCCAGCTTGACCTCCCGCGGCTTGCGCAGGAACTTCTGCGTCAGCTTGTCGATGCCGGGCGGATAAGTCGCCGAGAACAGCAGCGTCTGGCGCTCGCTCGGACAGCGGCTGGCGACGTAAGCGATATCGTCGAAGAAGCCCATGTCGAGCATGCGGTCCGCTTCGTCGAGCACCAGCGTGTTGATCGCCGACAGCTCGAGGCTGCCGCGGTCGATATGGTCGAGGATGCGGCCCGGCGTGCCCACCACGACATGCGCGCCATGGACGAGGCTGTCGACCTGCGGACGCATCGGCGAGCCGCCGCACAGCGTCAGCACCTTGATGTTCTCTTCGGCGCGCGCCAGGCGGCGGATTTCCTGCGTGACCTGGTCGGCCAGTTCGCGCGTCGGGCACAGCACCATGGCCTGCACGTCGAAGCGGCGCGTGTCCAGCCGGTGGAGCAGGGCCAGCGCAAACGCGGCGGTCTTGCCGCTGCCGGTCTTGGCCTGGGCGATCAGGTCGTGTCCGGCGAGCGTCAACGGCAGGCTGGCGGCCTGGATCGGCGTCATCTCGTCATAGCCGAGCTGGGCGAGCGTGGCCAGCATGGCCGGCGACAGGGGCAGGGCGGAGAAATCCGCGGCGGGGGCGCCGGCTTGCGGCGATTGGGAGTTTTCGTTCATGCCGGATTGTAGCAACGGGGTTTCGGTCAACCGCCCTCAGGCGCGCTTTTTCACCGGCACCGGTTCCTGCGGCGCCCAGCCCAGACGCGACAGCAGTGCCTGCGCGGCCGCCGGGGCGCGTTCCTTGGCGCCGTTGATGAAGAAGATGAAGACTTCGCGTTTTTTGGCCGCCGGCTGCTTGTCTTCCACCTGCTCCAGTTCAGCCGGCGCCTTGCCCGCGGCCCAGGTCTGCGCATGTCCGGCCCACGCCTCGAGCGCCTTCGGCCCGTAGCCGGTCGCCAGCTTCTCGCTGCTTTCCATCAGGCGCGCGTAGACAAAATCCGTGGTCAGGTCCGCGATCGACGGAAACTTCGCCGAATCGGTATAGACCGTGGCCGCCTTGTACTTGCGCGCGAGCTTCAGGTATTCGGGCACCCCGAAACTGTCATGCCGCACTTCCAGCACGTGGCGCAGCTTCACGCCTTCCACGGAATCCGGCAGCAATTGCAGGAAGGCTTCGAAATCCCCGGCGTCGAACTGCTTGGTCGGGGCGAACTGCCAGACCAGCGGCCCGAGCTTCGGGCCAAGCTCCGCAATGCCGCTGTCGATGAAGCGCGCGATCGATTCGCCCGATTCCGCCAGCACGCGGCGGTTGGTGGCAAAGCGCGAGGCCTTCACCGAGAACACGAAATCGTCGGGCGTTTCGTCGCGCCATTTGGCGAACGACGTGCGCTTCTGGGTGCCGTGATAGGTGCTGTTGATCTCGATGGCCGTCAGGTGCCGGCTGGCGTATTCCAGTTCACGCGACTGCGCGAGGCCGCCGGGATAGAAATTGTCGCGCCACGGCGCGTAGCTCCATCCGCCGATGCCGACGCGTATCAGGGTATCGGCCCCGGTCTTGCGCCGCGAGGCGGACTGCGGTGCGGAAGCAACCGGCTCTGCCGGCGTGGATGCGGACTTGGCCGCCGTGCGTGCTGCCATGGCGCGATCTCCCTGGGCGCGAGAATCAAAGTCTAGCGGGAAACCGCAGCCAGCGGAAATGAGAAGGCGGCACCAGTCAAAACAAAGCCGGGCGCAGGCAAGCGCCCGCTCCCGGCTCCCCCGGCTGAACCGGTCCAATCAGAACGAGAAGTCCTGGATCACGTCGGCGGTGTTCACATCCACCGGCTGCGATTTCACCACCCCTGCCGCGCTGGTGGCCTGCACGCTGTACTTGCCGCCCGCGGCGCCGTCCGGCTGCAGCGGGATCGGCAATGCGGCCTGGTACGTGCCAATCACAGGGGCCGCCACCGGCAGCGCCGGCGCGGCTGGGAAGAAGCTATAGGCACCGGTATCGCTGGCGGCAGCGGTCGCGGCAATCTCGAAGGTGCCGCCGCTGACCAGTTGCAGCGCGCGCAGCGTCGCGTCGGCAGATGCCGGCGACACCGTGCCCGAAACCCTGCGGTACGCCGAAGTCGGCAGCGACATCGGCGAGCCCGCCGTCGAGATCGCGGTACTGCCGCCCGCCACCACAGGCACGCTACGCACGATGCCCGTGCCGCGGCCATTGGCCGAACCCGGCACCACCACCACATCGACCGGACCGGCGGTGCTGCTCTGCTCGATCGGCGAGAGCGTGAAGTTACCGTTGGCATCCGCCACCGTCGCCTTCACCACCACGCCGTTGCGCTCGGCATAGACGCTGGCGCCCGGGGCCGAACTCACCACGCCAGTCACGGCACCGCTGACCACCATGGGGATTGCCGTCACCACCGGCTTCAAGCCATAGCTGCCGTTGCCACGTTTCACCACGGACTTGCAAGCGTCGAAGTCCAGCACCAGGTCGGTCAGCGTGCCGGATGCTACCGTGAACGGCCGGTTGATCTTGATGCCGGATTGCACCGCGCTCGGTGTATCCAGCGTCTGCTCGCTAGCGCCGGTCGGTACGACGGAGTTGGCCAGCGCCGCCGAACCAGCCCCGTTGTTAGGATCGAGCACCAGCCGGATCTGCTGATAGTTGCCGGCGGGCAGCGCGGTCTGGCCCAGTGTGGACAGCACGCCGTTGGTCAGCGACAGCAGGTCGATCTTGCGCGCTGGCGTTACGTCGATGTTGACCCAGCCGCTGGCGCCCGGATCGGCATTGGCGCTGGTATGCACGCGCACCCGGTTCACGGTCACGAAGACATGGTCGAAGCCGCAGGCCGGCGCGTCGGTCATCGAGACCTTCAGCGTTCCCTGGCCACCACCACCTGAATCATCGCCACCGCCGCCGCCGCACGCTGCCAGCCCAAGGGCGCCGGCCAGTGCGACGATGCGCAATGCGCTGTAAGAACAGGATTTGGAAAAGTCAGACACGGTATGTCTCCGCTTGTTGTTGGAAGCTAATCGGAGAATATGTTGCAAACCGCACACCCGTTGTAAGTCTTTGTAATGGGTTGTAAAGGAACGACGTTCCTTGTCTGCATGCTGGATCAGCCAAACGTCGCCTGCGGCAAGACGTGTGCGAGCGCGAGCGACGCAGTGCAACGACACATTTGCTGCGCTGCCATCAGCGCGAAAGCGTCGGCGCGGCTTGGCCGGACAGACGACGGACACTGCATGGCAACGTCGGTTGCATGGCAGCGCATCGTCACGCACAGGAGCGACTCGGCGCGATGCCAGGGAGCATCAGATCGATTCGTGAATGCATGCATTCACGACAGCGACGCGCGACGAATTTCGCATCGTGTTGAAGGATGGCATGGGCCAGTGGGGGTGCGCCGCCAGCCTGCACGCGCACGCAGCCGGGATCAGGACACCAGGGCCGTCAGCCGCGCATTCAGGCGCCCGCGTGTAATCGCCGCAATCTGTGCCAGCGCCTCATCCAGTTCCACTGGCGTGCTGCGGTCCACACGGCGCTCCAGCGCGGCGAAGATGCCTTCACGGGTGTAGTGCCGCACGCAGATGATGAACGGGAAACCATGGCGCGCGAGGTAGGCCGTGTTCATGCGATCGAGCGACGCTTCCTGCCGCGCCGTCATGGCATCGAGCCCCGCACTCTTCTGTTCCGCATTCGAGTCCGCCGTCATCGTGCCCGCGCGGATGTTCGCGCCCGACAGCAGTGGGTGCAGGTTCAGGAAATCGCGCTGGCCCTGGTCGTCGAGCTTGCGCACCACATCCATCATCGCGTCATGCAGCGCCGCTACCGATGCAAACGGGCGCTGTGCCCAGGCCCCTGCCGCTGCCTGCGGAAAGTGCTCGAACACGCTGCCGAACACGCGCGCGAAGCCCGCCTGGTCCAGCGCGTTGACCGGCGCGAGATCGATTGACTGTGACATGGACTGCTCTCCCGTAAAAGCCGCCGCTTGGCAAGGCATGGACGTTGAATACGGGCCGAGTATAGGAAGCGCTCCGGGCAGCGGCGAGGCCCGCCACCCTATAGGTCGCATAACAGAATCCGATACCGCTACGCGGGGTGCATATCGCGCAAATTGCGCAACGCCTGCGAGGCTGCCGTCAACATGCCGCGCAACCACATATGCGCGGCCGAGCGGTGGCGCGACGGATGCCATAGCTGATAGAAGCGCATGAACGGAAACTCGATCGGCGGCCTGAGCACTGCCACCGGAACGTGCTGTGCGTGATAGTTGGCAAAGTGGCGCCCCGTGGTCAGGATCAGGTCCGTACCGGGGATCAAACTCGGCGCCAGGTTGAAATACGGGCAGCTCACGCGGTTGTCGCGATGGACGCGCATGGTGCTGAGTCCCGAATCGACCAGCCCGCGCTGGTCGCGCGAATACGGCGTGGGCACGATATGCGCCGCACCGAGATAGGCCTGCGCAGTGAACTTGCCGGGTTGGTTATGCACGCTGTCCTGCGCCACCATGCAGACCACTTCGTCCTCCAGCAGCACCGACAAATGCAGGTGTTCCGGCGGGTTGGGCCAGTTGCCGATGACGATATCCGCCGCGCCTTCCGACAAGGCCTGTTCGTAGTCGAAGCTCGCGCTCAGCGGCACGGCCACCAGGCGCGCATGCGGCGCCGCGCGGCGGAACTCGCGCACCACGTGCGCAAAGAATGGCGGCGCGAGGTAGTCCGGCATCGCCACGGTGAAGGTCTGCTCGGTGGTGGCGGGATCGAAGCGGTCATCCGATACCAGCAGGTTGTCCAGCGCACTGAGCGCGGCCTGTGCGTTGCGCGCGATCTGCAAGGCGCGCTCGGTGGGCACCATCACGTTCTTTTCGCGCGTGAGCAGCGGGTCGTTGAAGATCACGCGCAGCCGCTTGAGCGCAGAACTGATCGCCGGCTGCGACTGGTTCAGGCGGATGGCCGTGCGCGAGACGCTCTGCTCGGCAATCAGGATGCACAGCACGCGCAGCAGGTAGGTATCGAAGGGGTCGTCGGCGCGGATCATGATGGAGTCCTGGGCGGAGATGGCAGCCGGGTGCGCCACACAGCGCAATCGCGCATTATCCCAGTCCGCCGATGGCCACTTTGTAACGTGTCGGGCACCGCGCGGCAACGCGGTCGAACCCGGAGTCGGTCAGCGCGTGCGCAGAACCGAGCCCGCCATAGCGCTCGAAAACCGGCCGGCTAGGGTAATCCATAGGTCTGCGAGCACCCCCTGCGATCGCCCGCAAACCCGCGCCGCACAAGGCTTTGCGCTCCATATCGATGCTGATATAGGGCCTATACCAGCCTTCCCGTTCCCCCCTGCCGGCCCATTCCTATACTTGCTTCCAACCAAACGACGGCGCCCGCCGCATCGCCTCTCAGGCAGCCGGGACGCACGACGCAAACTGACGAGACAGGAGACACCATGTCCATTACGAAGCAAGGCGTGCCGATCTTCGCCGGCACAGCGGAGAACGCTGAGGCCAGCGTCTACCGCAAGGTCTCCTGGCGCCTGCTGCCCTTCCTGGGCGTGCTGTGGGTGCTGGCGTGGCTGGACCGCGTGAACATCGGCTTCGCCAAGCTGCAGATGCTCGATTCGCTGCAGTTCAGCGAAGCCGTGTACGGCCTGGGCGCCGGCATCTTCTTCATCGGCTACTTCCTGTTCGAAGTGCCGTCGAACATGCTGCTGCAGAAGATCGGCGCCAAGAAGACCATCATGCGCATCACGATCTGCTGGGGCGTGATCTGCATGCTTCAGACCCATGTCTCCACGCCCCTGCAGTTCTACACGCTGCGCTTCCTGCTCGGCGCGTTCGAAGCGGGCTTCTATCCGGGCGTGATTCTCTACCTGACCTACTGGTATCCGTCGGAGCGCCGCGCCCGCGCATTCGGCACGTTCATGTCGGCATCGGCCATCGCCGGCGTGCTCGGCGGCCCGCTGGCCGGCTGGATCATGACGTCGATGGGCGGCGTGCATGGCATGCACGGCTGGCAGTGGCTGTTCATCATCGAAGGCATCCCGTCCGTGCTGGCCGGCATCTTTGCCTGGTTCTACATGACCGACAAGCCCGAGCAGGCCAAGTGGCTCACCGACAATGAAAAGCGCGTGGTCCTCGACGCCCTGAAGCGCGACAACGCGGCCATGGGTGAACGCGGCCACGACTGGCGCAGCGTGTTCACCAACCCCAAGGTGTGGCTGCTGATTGCGATCTACTTCTGCCTACTGTGCGCCAACTCCACGCTGACGTTCTGGATCCCGACGATCATCAAGGACGTGGGCTTCACCACGCCGATGGCGGTCGGCTGGATCGCAGCGGTGGCTTACCTGTGCGGCGCCATCGGCATGATCGCCAACGGCGCGCACTCCGATCGCCGCAATGAAGTGCGCTGGCACTTCAGCACCGCGGCGCTGGTCGGTGGCGGCGCCATGGCGGTGCTCGCCATTCTGCTCGGCATGAACGCGCTGTCGCCGGTGATCGCCCTGCTCGCCATGACCGCCTCGCTGGTTGGCACCATGAGCGCGATTCCCGTGTTCTGGCAATTGCCCAACCGCTACCTGGCCGGCAGCGCCGCCGCGGTGGGCGTGGCACTGATCAACTCCGTATCGAACCTCGCAGGCTTCGGCGCGCCGTATGCGATGGGTCTGATCAAGACCGCCACGGGCAAGGTCACCACCGGCCTGTACGTGGTGGCCGTCATCGAAATCGCGGCTGCGGTGCTGGTGGTGTTCGGCATTCGCCAGCTCGCCAACAAGCGTGGAGCCTGATATGCGCGACCAGCAAGATCCCGACTTCGACGCCAGCCGCCGCCGCTTCGCGCTGCAATCGCTCACGCTGGGCGGCAGCGCCCTCCTGGCTGGCAACGCGCTGGCCGAGACCGCGCCCAACCAGACCACCGGGCCCGTGCAGCAAGGCGGCCTGAGCCCGCGCCTGACCATGCACGCGCTTGACACCTGGCACGGCACGCCGGCTGCCGGCATGCGCGTCGACATGTACCGCATCGACAACGGCCAGCCGCGCCACATGCAGACAGTGGCGCTGGCCGCCAACGGCCGCAGCGAACCGCCGCTGCTGATCGGCGACACCTATCGCACGGGCACCTACGAACTGCTGCTGCATGTGGACGAATACTTCGCCGCGCGCAAGGCTAACCTGCCGCAGCCGCTGTTCCTGTCGAAGATCCCGCTGCGCTTCCGCGTGACCGACGCCAGCCAGCGCATCCACCTGCCCGTGCTGTTCGGGCCGTGGAGCTACAACTACTATCGCGGCAGCTGATGCGGCCCGTTTGCTGACAAGGAGACCGACATGGCAGGCATCAGCACTCACGTACTCGACGTATCGCTCGGCAGGCCGATCGCCGGCATGCAGATCGAACTGTTCGACATGGGCACGCAGCCGCCCAAACTGATTACCCGCGCGCGCACCAACAGCGACGGCCGTACCGATTCGCCGATGCTGCCCGCCACGCAGGCGCGCACCGGAGACTTCGAACTGCGTTTCTGGGTTGCCGATTACTTCAAGACGCCGGACGTGTTCGCCGATATCGTGCCCGTGCGTTTCACGGTTGCCGATGCCGCGCAGCACTACCATGTGCCGCTGCTGTGCTCGCCGTGGAGCTTCGGGACGTATCGGGGTAGTTGAGTGTTCATGTGGTACTGCGCGCTTCTGCGCCCGGGCGGCTGAACAAGGCCGCCCGTTTTTGTTTGTGGCACATCATTCATACCGGCGTCATGGGATTCGCGTGGTCGCGCTCGATAGCCCGCTACACTTCCCCAGTCCAATGAGACGGTTTGATGCATTCCCCCGGTCAACCCTGCCCTGCAGGCAGCGTTCCGGAGCCATGGGCATCGGTCCGTTCAGGCATGCGGCCGCCTGCTCATCCCTTAGTTTCCACAACGGTAACCATCTGATGAAGACACGCATTGCGATTGCAGCATTGGGCACACTGCTTCTCATGTCGATTGCCAGCGCCACCGAAGCGCCGCACTGGACCTACCAGGGCAAGACTGGCGCGAGCCAGTGGGCCCACCTTGAAGCGGACTACGCCGTGTGCGGGACGGGCCAGCGCCAGTCGCCGATCAACATCGAGACCCGCAAGGTGACCGGCACCACGGCACAGGCCATCGATCTGTCCTATGCGCCCGCGAATGCCGAGGTCATCAACAACGGCCACACCGTTCAGGTCGAACCGGCCAATGGCGGCACGCTCACCATCGATGGCGTGCAGTACAAGCTTGCGCAGTTCCACTTCCACACGCCAAGCGAGGAGAAGATCGACGGCAAGTCCTATCCGCTGGTGGCCCACCTTGTGCACAAGAGTGCCGAAGGCAAGCTTGCCGTGATCGCCGTGCTGTTCCGCACGGGCAAGGCCAATGCGACGCTGCAGCCGGTGTTCGCGAGCCTGCCGGCGAAAGCGGGTGACAAGCAAGCGCTGGACGGCACCATCAACGTCGACGAACTTCTGCCGGCAAAACGCGACAACTACACGTTCATCGGCTCGCTCACCACGCCACCATGCAGCGAAGATGTGAGATGGGTGGTGATGAAGACGCCGGTGTCGTTTTCGTCCGCGCAGCTTGCAGCGTTCAGGAAGCTGTACAAGATGAATGCGCGGCCGGTGCAGGCGGTGAATGGGCGGGAGGTGTTGGTGGGGCGCTAACGTATCGATGCGTGACGGATGCCATGGCCCGTCACGCGTCTGGGGCATGGCGCCACAACTATCACAGCTATTTATGATTCACCGCCGTAATAGGCGACCGTCATTCCTGGCTTGGATAGAAAAAATGACTGCAAGTCAGGCACCGACGTCGCGAATCGGATACTTCTTCGCATTCATCTCCATCTTCGTCCGCACCGCCGCGTCCAGGTCCACACCCAGCGCCGTCACCAGCTGCGTCAGGTAGATGGTGATATCCGCCAGTTCCTGCTCCACATGCGCGCGCTCGTCCGTCGACATGATCCCGCGCGATTCCTCTTCGGTCTGCCACTGGAAGATCTCGACCAGTTCGGCCACCTCCACGCTCAGCGCCATGGCCAGGTTCTTGGGGCTGTGATACTTGCCCCAGCCGCGCGCTTCGCCGAAGGCGATGGCGGCTTGCTGGAGATTCTTGATATCGATGAGAGGCATGGTCTGCTGCATGAGGTGTCTTCGGCAAAGCCGTATTGAAACATGCCAGGGCGGCCAGCAACCGGTGGCAAAACGGCATACGCTGGAGGTTCGGCATCCTCCTCATGGCGGCCCGGCATGCGTTCATCCATCGGCATGGCTGTCTTCACGCTGGCGGGCACCCTTGCCTACCTGGCGCTTCCCGTTCTCGGCTGGGGCGGCATCGCGCCGTTCTTTGCCCATCCGGCGCGAATCGTACTGGCCGAGGCGACCATGGCGCTCGCCGTGGTCGCCGTCTTCTCCCAAGGCAACATCAGCAGCGGCGAACGTGAAGACCGCGGCAACCGCTGGGTGCTCGCGGCGTTCGGCGTGCTCGGCCTGCTGGCCGGCTACGTGCCAGCGTGGAACGATCGCATCGGTTTCTGGGTCATCGACGGCGACACCCTGCGCTGGATCGGCGTGGCGCTGTTCGCCGGTGGCGGCGTATTGCGGCTGGTGCCTGTCTTCATCCTGGGCAAGCGATTCAGCGGGCTGGTCGCGATCCAGCGCGGGCACAAGCTCGTGACCACCGGCCTGTATGGCGTGATCCGGCACCCAAGCTATCTCGGCTTCGTCGTCAGTTCGCTGGGATGGGTACTGGCGTTTCGCTCAGGTGTGGGCGTGATCCTGACATTGCTGATGATCCCGCCGCTGGTGGCACGTATCCGTGCGGAAGAAGCTATGTTGCGGTCGGAGTTTGGGGCGCAATATGAGGCGTATTGCGCGAGGACCTGGAGGATGGTGCCGGGTGTGTATTAGAAGGACGGCCGGCGGTGCCAAAGGGGCGCCACGGCAACGGCGCCTTGGGCCCGCTCTTCGCTGTTCCGTGTCAGCGATGCTTCAACATCGTCAGCAGCGCATGGGCAACGGGATCCGAGGATGCAGGATTCTGGCCCGTGACCAGCAGGCCGTCCGTGACCACATACGGTTGCCAGTCTCCGGCCTTGGAATAGTTCGCACCGTTCGCCTTCAGCATGTCCTCGACGAGGAACGGCACGACATCCGTCAGGCCGACCGCGGCCTCTTCGCTGTTCGTAAATCCCGTGACGTTCTTGCCCTTGACCATGGCGCTGCCGTCCTTCGCCTTCACATGACGCAGCACACCCGGCGCATGGCAGACCAGAGCGACGGGCTTGCCGCTCGCTAGCGTGGTTTCGATCAGGGCTTTGGAGTGGGCATCTTCGGCGAGATCCCACATCGGACCGTGGCCCCCTGGATAGAACACCGCGTCGTAGTCGCCGGCCGAGACATCGGACAGCTTCCGCGTCGACGCCAGTACGGCCTTTGCGTCGGCATCGGCGTCGAAGCGGCGGGTCGCGGCGGTCTGGAAGGCGGGGTCATTGCTCTTCGGGTCGAGCGGCGGCTGCCCGCCCTTTACCGATGCGAGCGTGACTTCGACACCAGCATCCTTCAGCACATAGTACGGGGCCGCGAGTTCTTCCAGCCAGAAGCCGGTCTTTTCACCAGTGTTGCCAAGTTGGTCGTGAGAGGTCAGGACAATCAGGACTTTCATGTTCGAATCTCCGGGAGATGTAGCGGGATATGTCCATGCTGTGCGAGAGACCGCCAGGAACTATGCGGCGCCCTGGATCGGCTGGTCGCGTCGCTTTCGGCACACGGACTTCCTGCGGGACTGCCTTGCGGCATACGGACCCTGGTAAGCATGGTGCATGCGCCTTCAAAGTCAAAGGCCGACTCGGCTTGCAGGCGAAGCAAGCGACGCTGCATCGCTCGCGTTCGGCAGTTCATTGCAGAAACGCGCAGAATCGATAGTGATGGAGTCTGCGATAGGCTACTTGCAGCCACAAGCCAGTCAACGTTATCGACCCGCCGCTATAGTGTCGCCTTCGCCTTTGCTCAGCCACCCGCTGCGGCGAGCCCATCAATCAGGGACAAACATGAAGTTCAGCAAAGACACGTTGCACATGCACCATGGCAGCTAACAAGAGGACGACCATGGCGCGGTCACCGAATCCCGGCAGGCAATGGATACGCCTTGCCCTGGCGCTTGTGGGCGCCGTACTGCTTGGCGACGCCATCGGGCTGATGTCCATGGGGTTGTTCAGCTTCGGCATCGTGCTCCCCGCCGGCATCGGCATCGCGTTCCTGCTGCTCGCGCTGGGCTGGCATCGTGTCGCACGCTGGCGTCAGGCCAATCGGCGCAGGCAGTGGCTATGGCGTGCAGCGTGGACCGCGTTTGCCGTCTGGCTTCTGACTGTGGGTGTGTACTTCCACGGTATCCGCAGCGACGCCGGCGTGACCGTGCCCGCGGGAGTTACGATCAAGGCGATCATCGTCCTTGGCTCCGGCACACCAGACTGCACGGCATCGCCCGCGTTGAAAGCGCGACTGGACAAGGGCCTGGTGCAAGCCCGGCGATGGCCGGCGGCGAAGGTGGTGGTGAGTGGCGGACAGGACTTCGAGCGGCATTGCACGGAGGCGGACATCATGGCCGACTACCTGATGGCGCGTGGCATTGCGGCGGAGAGGTTGATGCGCGAGCGCCGCAGCACCAGTACCGCGGAGAACCTTGTGTTCAGCCGGCGCATGCTGGAAGAGCAAGGTGTTGATGACACTGGATCGATCATCGTGGTGACCAGCGATTTCCACGTGCGGCGCGCCCTGGGCATTGCACGGAAGGCGGGATTCAGCAACGTCTTCGGCGTGGGCGCCGGCACGCCGCTGTACCTGCGCTTCAATGCATGGCTGCGTGAGTACTTTGCATCGATCAGCAGCTGGATCCTGCGCGAGTATTGAGGCTTAGGGCTGCTGCTCCACTCTGGCCTGTTTTCATAAAATCCCGCAACGACGCAGGCAGATGCCTTCGCCCGGGATGGTAAAGAAACGCCCTGAAAACTGTTGCCTAACCATGCCGAAGGCACACTGGCGTGCGATAGTCCACTGGTGTCCCGACTTGCACCAGCCGCTGACGCCACTGCGACGGTGCCACACCGAACTCCGCCGAGAACCAGCGCGTGAAGGAACTCGGCATCGAAAAGCCGAGCAGCTCCGCCACCTCGGCCAGCAGATGACCGCCGCTGACAAGGTACCGGACCACCAGTTCGCGCCGCACGTCATTGACCTGATGGGAGAACACGGTGCCCGCCGATTTGAGCCTGCGCTGCAGCGTTCGCACTTCCATCTCCAGCCCCCGGGCCACCTGTTCGATTGACGCGTGGCCCATTGGCAGCAGCAGATAGATGGCCTTGCGGACCTCAAGGACGCACGATGTCGCGCAGGCCACCGACTGCGCCTCCAGACAGCGGCGCGCATACTCCGCCATCACCGGGTCCGCGATCGGGTTGGGATGGTCGAGATCCGCGGCGGCACAGGCGATCCCGTTGAACTCGCTGCGAAACTTCAGCTTGCAGCCAAAGATCCGCTGATGCAGCTGCGGATCGGCCGGCGCGTCATGCGTGAAATGAACGCTGTGCGGGTTCCACTGAAGACCTAGCAGCACATTGCACGCGCGATGCAGCGTACCGGTCGCAAGCTCGATGGCCTGGCGTGATACTGGTGCTTTCTCCAGTACGATTTCCTCACGCACGATCACGGTCGTGCCGGCATCCTCCACCAGCATCGCCAGCGATTCATTCATCAGGCTGCGATAGCGGATCAGCGTACGTAGCGCATCACGCAGGGTGGCCTGGTGCATCAGCAACAGGCTGATGGCGCCCAGGTCCGCGAGCTGGCGCGTCGCGGCCATGCGCAGGCCGAACGACTGGCATCCGCTTGCGCGCGCCGCCTCGTCCAGCAAGGTCATGACCGTGGTCACCGGAAGGCGCTGGTCCGGGTCATCGAGCAAAGCGCGCGAGACGCCTGCCGCTCGCAGGATGGGCTCCGTATCCAGCCCCAATTGCGACGCCACGTCGAAGTACCCCGTCAACGCCGCCGCGCGAACTCTTGTCTCCATTGCTCTCTCCCTCTGGCTCTGCCTGGAAGGATGGTGTCGACCGGACGCAAAAAATTTGACGGCGATCAAATCGCTGCGGCCATGAGCCCGGCCGTGGCATCAAACGCAATGCGCTTGACGCGCAATGACAAGTCCAGCGGTGGTCCTGACAGTAGTTTTCACTTGACGCCAGACGCGTTGACTGACCCCAGACCATACGGCAGGAGACAAAGAGTGACTTCAACCAGCATTTCCCATCGCCCGGCAGGGCACGGTATCGCATGCCCGGCTTCCGTCATTACCCGCACGAAGGCCGCATGATGCGCGTAGAACAACTGACCGCCACCATTGGCGCCGAACTGACGGGCGTGAGCCTGGCCGATGCCATCCACGATGACGGACTGTTCGGGGAGATCCGGGCCGCCCTGCTTCAGCACAAGGTGCTGTTCCTGCGTGACCAGCACATCTCCCGCGCCGAGCATGTCGCGTTTGCCGAGCGGTTCGGCCGCCTGGAGAATCACCCGGTAGCCGGCAGCCATCCGAAATACCCCGGCCTGGTGCAGATCTACAAGCAGCCGGACCAGCCGATGGACCGCTACGAGAACGCCTGGCACACCGATGCGACCTGGCGTGAAGCGCCTCCCATGGGTTGCGTGCTGCGCTGCGTGGAAGGCCCTGCCGTCGGGGGCGACACGATGTGGGCCAACATGGCGCTCGCCTACGAGAACCTGCCCGAGCATGTGAAGACGCAGATTGCCGGCCTGCGCGCCCGGCACAGCATCGAGGCCAGCTTTGGCGCTGCCATGCCGATCGAGCGGCGGCTGGCACTGAAGGAGCAGTACCCCGATCCCGAGCACCCGGTGGTGCGCATCCACCCCGAGACGGGTGAAAAGCTCCTCTTCGTCAACGCCTTCACCACCCACTTCACCAACTTCCACGCCCCGGCAAACGTGCGTTACGGCCAGGACTACAACCCGGGCGCGCTCGAACTGCTGCGTTACCTGGTGTCGCAGGCGTTCATTCCCGAGTACCAGGTCCGCTGGCGCTGGAAGGCCAACAGCATGGCCATCTGGGACAACCGCAGCACCCAGCACTACGCGGTGATGGACTACGCGCCCTGCCATCGCAGGATGGAGCGCGCCGGCATCATCGGCGACAAGCCCTTTGGCATTGGCGAACGCGCCATCAATACCAACACCACCGAACCCGCACTGGCTGCCTGAGCCAACCATCACGAGGAGAGAGACATGGATTTCATCGACGGTTCGCTGTTCCCCGAGAACCAGCAGAAGCTGGTGATAACGGCAGCCCCTTATGGCCCGGAATGGATGCCTTCGGATTTCCCGGAAGACATCCCGGTGTCCATGGAAGCGCAGATCCAGAAGGCCGTGGACTGCTACAACGCCGGCGCCACCGTGCTGCACGTGCATGTGCGTGAGGCGGACGGCAAGGGCTCCAAGCGCCTGTCCAAGTTCAACGAACTGCTGGCAGGCATCCGCGCCCGCGTGCCGGATATGATCCTGCAGGTGGGGGGCTCGATTTCCTTTGCGCCCGAGAATGACGGTGACGTGGCCAAGTGGCTGTCGGACGATACCCGCCATATGCTGGCGGAGCTGAAGCCGAGGCCCGACCAGGTGACGATCGCCGTCAACACCAACCAGATGAACGTGGTCGAGCAGATGTGCGCGGCCGACGTGGCTGGCACCTCGCTGGCCGAGCCGGCGAACTATCGCGCCTATCGCGAGATGACCATCCCCGCCGGGCCGGAATGGGTGGAAGAACACATCCGCCGCCTCAGCAGCAACGGCATCCAGACCCACTTCCAGCTTGCCACCATCGCGCAGCTGGAAACGGTGGAGCGGATGATGCGCAAGGGCACCTGCAACGTGCCCCTGATCCTGACCTGGGTGGCGATCGGCGGCGGCTTCGAGGCGCCCAACCTCTACAACCTGGCGAACTTCGTGCGTGCCTGCCCAAATGGCTCGGTGCTGACGCTGGAGACCTCCATGCTCAACGTGCTGCCGCTGAACATGATGGCCATCGCCCTGGGCCTGCACGTGCGTTGCGGCATCGAGGACAACATCTGGACCCAGCGCCGCGACCGCAAGACGGGCACCGTGGCGCAGATCGAGCAACTGGTGCGCATGTCGCGCGAGTTCGGGCGCGATGTGGCCAACGGCGAGGAAGCGCGGGAGATCTACAAGATCGGCACGTTCTATGACAGTGCTACGGAGACGCTGGCTGAGAACGGGTTCGCGCCCAATCGAAAGCCTGGGCAGGTTGGATTCACGCGGCACGGTAGCCGCGCCTGACCGGCCTCTGCGCCGGGCGTCAGCCGGATGCCCGCCGTGCCGCCCCACATCCCAGGAGGGGCGGCACGGCGGGCATTGTTTATTCCGGTCCGCCATCGACGTGTTGCGCTTTGGCACCTGCTAATTCCACCTTGATTTGCATCAAGAGTCGCCACCGGCCTCGCCACTATTCTGGCGGGCGCTGTCGGGCAGGCTTAACAACAACACTCAGGGACCAGGGGAGCGACATGCCGCATCACACTATGGATATCGAGATCGAGCGCCTGGTATCCAGATCGACGCTGGAGTGTGAGCTGCTGACTCCGGTCAGCGAAGTGGTGACCAGGATGGCAAGGCGCCGCTGCAGTTCGATTGTCGTGGTGGACCAGGGGCGCGCCGTTGGCATCTGGACCGAACGCGATGCACTGGCACTCGGCGATGACGTCAATGCCCTGTCCCGGCCGATCAGCGCGCTGATGAGCCATCCCGTGCAGTTCCTGTCCGGCGGCACGCGCCTTGGTGACGCGGTGGTCCATTTCAAGAATCGTGGCATCCGGCATTGCCTGGTGGTCGACGACTCCGAGCGGCCGCTCGGCATGCTCACGCAGACCGACCTCGTCATGGGCCACGGCGCGGAATTCTTCCTGCGCACCAAGCCGATCGATTCAGTCAGCTTGTCCCAGCCGGCCCTGGTCCCGCCGGCCACCACGCTGCGCGACGCCATGCGCATCATGCGCTCGGGCGGGCTGAGTGCCGTCGTCGTGCGCTACCCCGGGGATGAGTATGGCATCCTGACCGAGCGCGACATTGTCCGGCTGGCGGCCGCCAATGCACTCGCCGGCACAGTGGCCGAGCATGCGACACGCCCGCTGCGCGCCCTGAGGCGTTCGCAAACCCTCTATGCGGCCCGCCAGATCCTGGTCGAACACCGCATCCGCCATGTCGGCGTTCTCGACGACCACAATGAGCTGGCGGGCGTGCTGAGCCTGGCCGACATCCTGAGCAATATCGAATACGAGTACGTGCACGAGCTCCAGCTCGCGCTGCGCGAACGCGACGAGGCCCTGCTCGAGTCAGCGTATCACCTGAAGCTGGCCGACCGCGTATTCGAGGCCACGCTCGATGGCGTCATGGTGACCGACCTGAACGGGGTGATCGAGCGAGTCAATCCGGCCTTTACGCAACTGACCGGCTATTCCCGCGACGAGGCCGTCGGCCAGACCCCGCGAATGCTGCACTCGGGAGAACAGGGCCCCGCGTTCTATCAGTCCCTGTGGCGCCAGTTGCGCGAGACCGGCTGCTGGCAGGGCGAGATCTGGAACCGCCGCAAGAACGGCGAACTCTACCTGGAGTACCTGTCGATCTCGGGCATCTACAACCACGATGGCAAATGCACGCACTACGCCGCCATCTTCTCGGACATCACGCAGCGCCGGATTGACGAAGAGCGCCTGAACCACCTGGCGATGCACGACGCGCTCACGGCCTTGCCGAACCGTACCCTGTTCAGCGAGCGCCTGAAGCAGGCCATCGCACGCGCCAAGCGTGCCGCGCGGCGGGTGGCCGTGCTGTTCATCGACCTGGACCGCTTCAAGCTGATCAACGACACCATGGGACATGGCGTGGGCGACCAGGCGCTCAAGGTCATCGCCCGCCGGTTGAAGGAAGCCATTCGCGAAAGCGACACGGTGGCGCGCCTGGGCGGAGACGAATTCACCGTGATCATCGAGGACATCGAAGACATCCGCCACGTCGCGCAGATTGCGCAGGCCTTGCTGAACGTGGTCGGGCAGCCGATCGACGCAAACGGAAGCACCGTGTTCGTGACACCGAGCATCGGCATCAGCATCTATCCCGACGACGGCGCCGACTCGAAGCAGTTGCTGATGCAGGCCGATCGCGCCATGTACGAGGCCAAGGACGAGGGCAAGAACAACTTCCGTTTCTTCGCCGCGCAGATGACCTCGTCCTCGATGGAGCGGATCACGCTCGAAAGCGAGTTGCGCAACGCCCTGGCGGCGGACGAGTTCCGCCTGCACTACCAGCCGGTCTATGACTTGCGCAGCGGGGCCATCGTCAGCGTGGAGGCGCTGCTGCGCTGGCAGCATCCGACGCGGGGACTGCTGGCACCGGGTGCGTTCATTACCACCGCTGAAGACTCGGCCCTGATCGTGCCCATCGGCGCCTGGGTACTGCGCGAAGCCTGCAGGCAGGCTCGCCTCTGGATTGAAGAGGGCTTCGCGTTCGGCCGGATGGCGGTCAACCTCTCCGCGCGGCAATGCCGCCATGAACAGTTCCTGCATGACTTCACCACAATCCTGAGCGATACCGGCGTGCCGTCGGCCAGGATGCAACTCGAACTGGTGGAGAGCATGGCCATGACGGGCAATGGGATGACGGAATCGCTGCTGGGCGAACTCGCCCGGCGTGGGGTGAGCCTTGCTATCGACGATTTCGGAACGGGGTACTCGTCATTCACGTATTTGCAGACCTTGCCGGTCGATACGCTGAAAGTGGATCGGTCCTTTCTTGCTGGTATCGATGCACAGCGGCGTGATGGAGCGATCCTGCGCGCCATTGTTGCCATGGCGCATTCGCTTGGGTTGACCGTGGTGGCTGAAGGGGTCGAGAACGAGGAGCAGTTGCAGTTCCTGCGGGAGATCGGGTGTGATCGTGCGCAGGGGTTTTTGCTGGCACGGCCTGTCAAGGCTGAGCGGTTACAGCGTGCGGGCATTGGCGGCTGACATCGAGACCGGCCGCCACCGACACGCCTCATCGCATCAGCGCTGGCGCCTGGGCAAGCAGATAGAGCGTCGCTCCGATCAGCCCGCCAACGATGGTCCCGTTCATGCGAATGTACTGCAGGTCCTTGCCGACGTTGAGTTCGATCTGCCGTGACATATCCTTCGCGTCCCAGCTGCGCACCGTATTGCTGATATGACGCGTGATGAAGTCCGCAAAGTCGGGCGCCATCGTGCGCGCGGCATCCCTCAGGTGCTGGTTCAGCGCCTGCCGCAGGGATTCGTTGCGGGCCAGCTCCTCGCCAATCCACTGTCCTGCGCCCGCCACCTTGCGATAGATGGCGGAGTCCTCGCGCGCCAGGTCTGCCTTGAGCCGCGCTCTCCATTCGCCCCAAAGCTCCCCTATGTAGGCATTGAACGCCGGATGTTCCCGCAGATAACGCTTGATGTCATTGGCCTTGGCGCGAAACGACGCATCTTCCTTCAGGCGCTTGATCAAGCTATTGGTCACCTCATCGAACTTCCTGCGCAGCTCATGGCCGTCGTCCTTCTCGACTTGCGTCAGCACGCGCGACAATCCCGCCGAGATCATTTCCGCGCCATGACCGCTGATCCATTCAGTCGGTAACACCTTCTCCTTGTACGGATGCTCCAGCTTGAGCCATTCCGCGATTCGCCCGGCAATCATGTCGCGCGTGTCCGGACGCTTGAGCAGCTCCACCAGATGCGTGATCGATTCCCGCAGCAGCGCCTGGTGCCGATTGTCTCGCGTCAGCGTTTCCAGGATTCCCGCCGCTGACTGTGTGAGATCCACCTGATCGATCATGGCATCGACGGCGTCCTTGGCAAACGCCTGGACTGTCTTTTCGTCCAACAGGTCGAGCGCACTTCGTGCGAAGCGGGCCACGGCATCGCCCATGCGGCGCGTATTGGATGCGGAATCGAGCCAATCGGTGACGACCTGTGCAGGGTTGTGCTTGTCGATCAGCGCGACCACCGAGTTCACATCGAGGAATTTTTCCTTGACGAAGACAGCAAGCCCATCGGCGATGTCGTCGCGCTTGCGGATGATGATGTTGGTGTGGCTGGCGAGCCCCGGTACCGGAATACGGCGGAACAATGCGACTACCGCAAACCAGTCGGCCATGCCGCCAACCATGGCAGCCTCGGCCGCAGCGCGCACCCAATCGGTGGCAAAGCCGTGTGGGAGGAAGATCGTGATCGCAAAGACGAGCGTCGCCGCGAGCAGCAGGGCCATCGCCTTACGTTTGGCGTTGCGGAGTTCTAGTTCCTGAGTCATGAAAAATTGGAGATCCAGAGTACAGAACGATGGATGGGATATCCGGTCTTTCCAGCAGGCTGTATCAACACTCTGCAGAAACGATGAATCCGGCCGAAGCCGGGTTCGTCAGTTCAGCGACGAGTCCATACTCGTTCAATCTGATTCGGGAGCAGAGCAACTAGTGCAATTGTCCCACCTCGGTCATCGCAAAACTCAACTTCATAGGCGAGACATGGCCTACGGTGAATGTCAACCACCGTACCCCTCATACCCGCTTGAAGCCCGTCTTCCGGAAGGTCTTCCAACAAGACCACAACGTCTAATAGGTTCGCGTTAGTCATAGAGGTCACTTCACGTACAGCGTAGTCCAGTCGAGGAACGGATGAACCGGGGTCGTATATCCAACCCCTGCGAACTGTCGCAGTGTTGCCATTTGGTCCCGTGATCGGCATATCGACGGTGAACCGTTGAATGGCATCAACTACACTGCCGTCTCTGCCACCTCCAAGGCATGTCCGCCTATTACTGCAAGCGCCCTTGTTGTTCCGTCTGGCGCTGAGAACTCGACTTCAAAGTTGCCGTCTCCGTAGTCCTCAATGATGTATCCGATATCACCAGGACTGACGCCATCAATAATGTTTGCTTGGCCGATAAAGCGCACTCGGTCGTAGATCGAGAGTCTCATTGGCGACTCCTCGTAAAGCCGGAGAATGGGGTATTAAGCTTTAGGGACCCATCCGGCCGGATCATCCACCCTGACTGGAGGTAACTTGTCTGGCCACTCGCAGCACCCTTTCCCGGCAAAGCAATCTCAATATTCACCCGCTGACCGTATTGGTCGGCCTTTCCCAAAATGAACTGACCACTTGCGAACTTTTGTGTCGCCTGTTCCTGCCAGATCTGTGCCAGACCAGTTGAATCCGCGCCAGTGTAGCCTAGAGACTCAAATACCGCGTCTTTTCCGTGGTCAGCGCCGGGCTTGAAGATGCAGTCCAGAAAATTTTTGCCCTTAGCCGAAGGGAAGCTGGTATAGATTTCGCCACTCTCAATGAATCCGCCACCAATCGCACCATCTGTGCATTCACCTGACGACCCGCGCGGTACAGCGACCAATTGCGAAAGGAGCCACTGCCTATTTTTGCGGACGAAACTCGACGGATGTATCGGAGCCCAGTTCCTGCTCAAGTCGCCGACAAAGTTCCAGTCCACGTCGATTGTGCTCAATCCGGTCACTATCCGAGGGGAATTGCGAATCAGGAGGGTAATCCTCGCAGAAGGTTTCCTGATACTCCTGATTCCAAGCTCCTAGATCGGCAAGAAGTGATTGGCTCAACGATAGCGACTCTGGCTCTACGTACCCCATTTTGTCAACATCAGCATAAAAGATTGGCGGCGCGCCATAAACTACGCCTACGCGAACATTTTTCATTTTATGGCCTTCCACGTACTAACAGGGTTCCCATCTAAATGATTCCCGGTATCAACATCGGTTTCGAGGCATACCTGCGTGGTATACGGAACAGGTCGAAACACGATGCCGAGACTGACATAATCTCTTCCAATCGTTAGAAATGGATCTTCTCCCGAGCCACTATAGACGCGCTCCCTTGCATAACGAACGATCATGGTAGAACGCTCCCTTTCACATTGAAGTCTGGTGTGAGGTAGTCAATTTTCCTCGCCACGGAATTCCGATAGTAATGAATTTTCAGCGATTGCCCATTGGGTGCAGCCACGGACTGGGTCGTATATTTGCCCCAATCGGCGATGTTGGAGCCATTACTCGTCAACACCCGAACAACTGACTGATTTACTCGTCTGACCTGCTCCGTTTGTGGCGAGTTACAGCTTGATGGAAATTAAGAATTCCGGACCGAGTTCGTTTTGTAACTGTTCCGCAAGCTGAATACCCCTCTCTTTGAATGCCGCCTCTGCTTCGATGCTTTTGAAGCCAGAACTCGCAGGGTCCGCCATATTCAAAGTTTCATCAAACGCGCGTGCCCAGTCAGCGAGTCGTTGCTTTAGCCGGTCAGAAATAGGCAGGGCATTTGGGTCGATGTCGCCATATGCCCCTGGTGACATGTCCCACAAGGGGTGGCATTGGTAGTCGGCCATTACCTTTATTTTTCTCATTTCACACTCCCCCGCGGGTTCGCACCCACGATAAACCCATTGCTTCCAACTGTAACCGCGATTCGTTGTTGTTGGCCATTCACGGTCACCTCATAAATCGGCCGCCCGGTCCCGGAACCTTGGTAACCAACGATCTTTCCTCGCGTTACAGCTTCCATAACAACATCGGGAATCTGAGTCGGCGACACACCCATTTTCGCAAACTCCGAACCATGCTCCACTATGATGTGTTGAAGGCCTGCGCGTTGACTCAAATCGGTTACCTTCAATCAAGCGATACACATCGCCCCCAAGCACCCGCCATCGCTGTTGGCCGAACAGATCCAGCACAATTTTGGCGTCGCTTACAGAGAGCGCTGCCTCATTCAGGCCAATTTCAATGAGGCTGTGTCCACTTCTGGCGTAAAGCTCAAGTATTTTCGATATCGGCATTTCTCATCGCGCGATGATCAAGTTGTAGCCCGATGTAGACGATGTCGGGGATCCCGAACCGGAGGCCAGCGGCTATCGATTTTAGATATCAGTTCCTTTTTTCCCGCGCTCCGATAGATGCAACAAAGACACATAACACAATGAGAAGACCACAACCCAAGGGGGCAAGGATACCCGTTGGCGTCAACAACCTTGAGAGAAAAATCCGGCTTCCGTCGCCCAAGCCGTTGTTCTTTATCAAGACTACCAAAGACGCAATGTAAATAGCCGAAACGACCGAACAAAAAATACTTATATAGCGAAATCTTGTAACAAACCGAGCCACGACAGGTCCGAATATGCCGTGCAGGATTCCGTGCAACGTCTCGTTATGCATTACGCACTCCGGTTACCTTGACTGATTGACCGCAGCCTGCGCAGCCTTTCCAGCGGCTTGCCCAAGAAAAACACCATTCAAACGAATCACAGCTCCCGGCACAGTGGAAATGTTGGCAATACTGTTTGGTATGCCCGCCCAGTTAAACATCGACGTCCCGAACATGCTGTTAAATGCACCTATAGTTGACGCCGCCGCGAGCCCCGCGGTGGAGAACTTTTGATCGAATGTATCCATGAAGCTTTGTCCGGTCTGGAAATAGTTGTACGTCGCATTTGCTGCTGCAGTAGCAGTGTAGCTTCCCCCTGATACCGCGGCTCCGGTCGCGGCCGCTGTCGTGAGCGAGTACCCCGCTTGGGCTGCCTTGTAGGCTGCAAACACGTCCGATGCTCCTGCCAGTATTTCCGGACCCAGCAGCGCCACAGCCACGGCTGGCAAGCCATACTTGGCCCCGGTTTCCATATTCCCCAACGCCCGGCTCGCATTATCTCCGTCCGCCTGCAAGATCGCGCCCAACACATTCGTGTTGCACGACTGGTCACCGTTGCCGCACGCTTTCACCAAGGCAGATCCTCCAAAACTGTGCACCCGTTCTGAGTTGTTCAGCGCCTCATTCTCAGCTGCACTGGCTGCCGCGTCCGGATTCTGGCGTAGCCCCGCCGCAATACCACCACCTGCCAGCATCGCAGCGGCAGCGATCGCAGCCTGCTGGACATCAGTCAGGTTGGCGGCCCCGCCTGCTTGGTCAACCAGCGTGCCCGCCACCAGCGCGCTGGTCGCCCCGCCAATGGCACCCCCTCCACAGCCAGTGCCCAGCGCCGCGCTGGAGGCACAGCCAAGGGCTGCGTGCGCGAGCACGTTGCCAATTTCTGTGCTGGTGGTCGCCCGGACGTCACCGATGCCAGGAATCTTGTCACCGATGGCATATGCCCCGAGCGCAGCGCCTTGTGCGACCAAGCTACCTGCCAGGGCCTTGCCAAAGCTACCTCCGTAGAACGCCGTGCCAACGCTCGACGCAATGAGGCCCGTGCCCAGAATGGCAGCACCTTGCTGCCAAAGCAGCGTCGAGGTCGAACCGTTCTGCGCGGCCTGCATGACCCCGCTGGCATTGCTGACGCCGGCCAGACCAGCGAGGCTCTGCGTGCCCGATCCGGCGACGTTGACGCCAGTGTTAAAGCCGATGTTGCCGGCGCCGTCCAAGGTAATCCCGTTGGTCAGGCCCGCCGTGATGGCACCGACCGCCCCGGCTTCAAAAGTCTTGCCCAGATTGAAGCCCTGGCCGGAGGCCACCTGCGAGAAGGCACTGCTGGCCATGCTGGCCAGCGCCGATGACACCATTACGTTGCCCAGCCCCGCCGACGCGGTTGCCGTCGCCGCCGCCCAAGTGCCGCCTACAGCTACAGCGGTTTCCCCGACAGCAGCAGTGCCGGCTGCGGCCGCTCCGACCGCAGCACCTTCAGTCGCTGCGGCGGCACCAATCGCGTAGCTCGCCGCGCCATAGGTGACGATGGCAATCACCACCGCCGCCGCCATCACGACCCAGCTCGGTACCGCGCTTTCCTTCTTGATGAAGTTCTGGTGAATGTCATCGGCCACCGTCCCGGCGGTGTAGTCACCGCCGAGGTTGGCCTGCAACTGCGCAATCAGCGCATCAGTCGCCGCGTGGTTCGTCGAGCCATCCGGGTTGGTGATGCGCAGCGCGTCATTGACAGCGTTGATGGCCCCGACCTGCAGGTCCATATTGGCTGCGCTCAGGAACCCGCCCGGCTGCACCTGCGTGCCACTCACCTCCAGCCAGCCGCCCTTCATCGCATAGGCCGACTTGCCGATATCGACCACGTTGGGCGCGAGGTCCAGGCTCGCCGCTTTGACGGTAAGCGTGTCGGTGGCCGCGATCACCCCACTGTCGCGGATCGTCCCGCCCGCGAAGTCCAGATTGGCGTTGTCCCCGACGATATTGCCGCCGGTCGCCTTGGCCAGCGCTTGCGCATAGCCTTCCGGCAGGTACACCTGCGGCACCAGTGCCGTCACGCCCGGACACACAAGGCTGCTGACAGTGTCGCAATTGGGGTCGGGCACCGTCTGCTCGACGTACCACAACATCGGCTTGTCCAGCGCATTGATCTGCGCCTGCGTCAGCGCGGTGCCGAGCGGGATGTTGTTGGCCGCCGCATAGGCCGCCGCGTTCCGGTACAGGTCCTGCTTCTCCTGGTCGGTCACCGACAGCTGGTGCTGGCTGTCATAGGCCAGGCCGCTGATGAAGCTGTCCTGCCCAGTCTGCTGCAGCGCCGCTTGCTGCAGTTTCTGGTTCTCCGTGTACGGGTCGTAGTAGAAGCTGACGTTGTTGCCGGGGCGCAGGTTCTGCGGCAGTTGCGACAGCAGGTCGTCCGGCGTCACACCTGCCAGCACTGACGTGGCTGCGGACCCCGTCAGGTACTGCGTACGGTCGGTATTGGCCCCAGGCGCGGTGAGCGGATTGCCGCCCAGGTTGGCGGTGAAGTGCCAGTCGATGGTCTGCGCACCGCCCGTCGTCGGCGTGCCAGGCGTGGCCACGATGACAGGGTTGAACTGCCACGGCTGGGTCGGGTCCGCCGCCGGATTGGCCGGCGGCAGCGATCCGGCCGGCACCGGGGCCGGGCCCAGCGAGATCACCTGCTTTGGCACGGTGGCCGGCGGCGTCGGCTGGTTCGGGCTGGTGTAGCCGTTGACCAGGTCCGCGCCACTCAGGTCCACCGAGTTGCCCATCAGGTTGCCGGTGTTCATCACCTGGCCCCCCGACGTCACCGTCAGCGCGTTGCCGGCCCGGATCAGCGATTCCTGGCTGCCCAGCACCGTCGTGCCGCCCGTGCTGTGGGTCTTGTCCGAGCTGAACATGCCGGTCTTTTCGACCCACATGCCGGCCCAGTTCGCGTTCTGCACCAGGCTGGTGTTGTCCACGCCGCCGGTCATGGTGACCGTGACGTTGCGCCCGCCCGAGATCAGGCCCCCGTTGTTGGCCAGTGTCGTGCCGGAGAGGGTCACGTCGCGCGCGCCCTGGATGACGCCTGCCGGTCCCGCCGCCACGGTCTCGCTGGCCGAGCAGTTGCTGCCCTTGTAGCTGCCACCACCGTTGCAGCCGCCCGCGTAAGGCGGGTTCAGGTCGCCGTAGTCCTTGTGCAGCGTCACCGGGTCCATCGCCTTGTTGACCAGCGTCGGCGCGTTGATCGACACGTCGCTGTTCACCGACTGGATGGTGCCGCTCTGGTTGGTGACGCCGGCCTGAGCGGTCAGGTTCACATTGCCCTGCGCGGCCAGCGTGCCATTCAGGTTCTGGATGCTCGCTGCGTTGATGGTCAGCCCTTGTCCCGCCGCCACCGTGTTGTTCGTCTGCTGCCAGGTCAGGTCGTCATAGTGCGCATTGGCGATCTTGCACGTGGTCGAGCCCGGCATGCACCCCGGTGTGGTCGTGACCTTGGCATCGTAGAAGCCCTGGTTGGTGAAGGTTCCAGGCGTGGTGATCGTGATATTGCCGAGCGCCGCCAGGTCACCGGCGTTGGTCAGGTTGCCGGTACCGTTCAGCGCCAGATTGCCGCCGGCCAGAATCTGGCCCGCCTTGCCGACGCGCTCGGTGACGCTGTTCTGTACTGCGCCCGTGACGGCGGAGCCGTCCGCTGCCTTGCCGATGATGAAGGGGGTGTCGGCAGCGGCCGATATGGTGCACCCGTTATCGCCATTGCAGTCGGACTGGACGAGCGGCCCGAACATCAAGGTGTTGCCGGGCGCAGCGAGCCCACCCATGGTGGTGCCGCCAATGGCCTGCAATTGCGCGAGGAACGCCGACAGGCTGCCCTGGTTCACGGTGTCGGTCACGCCGTCGAGCAGCGACGCCGAATGGCCGTTGTCCAGCGTCCCCACGTCGAACGTCGCATCCCGGACGGCCGAGATCACGCCGCCCTTGTTCGAGAGCGAGGCAGCGGTCATGTCCAGCTTGCCGCCGCTGATGATCTGGCCGGCGGCGCCCTCGGACTGCTGCACCACCGTGCGGTCCACCGTCACGGAGGACAGGGACAGGGTCTGTTGCCAGGAGGAGGTGAGGTTCGGATACCACGTCGGGTCCACGCCGAGGTGCCACATCAGCACCCATTGCATGGAACCATTCAGGTCACCGGTCGAGACCTGCACATTGCCCAGCAGGAGCGGAATGGTGCCGTCCGGATTGCGGATCAGGTCGCCAAGCGTCACATTGACCGGCGGGCCGGTCATGGTTGTGTTGCATCCGGCATCGCCCGCGCAGGTCGTATCCTGTGTCGCATGGCTGCCAATCACCACCGAATTGACCAGCGCATCGTTGATGACCTTCCCCGAGACGCTGCTCCCCGTATTGACCGGTGCCCCCCGGTCGTTGATGACCTGCTGCGCGGCGATATGGATGTCGCCCCGGGCGCCGATCACACTTGCGGTGTTGTTCAGCGCGCCGCTGATGTCGACGGCGAGATTCCTGCCGGCCTGCGTGGTACCACCCCGGTTGTCATAGTCGCCACCCGTGATGGCGATGTTGCCCAGCGCCTCCACCGTGCCGGCATTGGTCGTGTTGCCGGCCAGCGCCAGGTCGCCGTTGGCGTGGATGGTCCCGGCGTTCGTGAGCGCCCCCGCTGACAGGCTCAAGTTGCCCCCGCCCACGATCTGCCCGCTGTTATCCAACGTGCCGGCGGTGCTCAAGGTCAGGTCGCCAGCCTTCTGGATGGTGCCGGTGTTGCTGACACCTTGTGCGCCGTTGAGGACCACGTTACCCGGCAGCACATCCCAGGTGCCGGTGTTCCGGATTGCCTGGGCCGAAAGCGTCAGCGTCCCGTTGGCATTCAGCGTCCCGGTGGTGGCCGCCGAGGGGTCGAATACCTGGTTGGGCGCGTTGACCGTCAGGTTGTTGCCCGCCTGAATCTGGCCCAACGCGTTATTGAAACTGCCCGCGCCACCGTTGACCGTCAGCGTCAGGTCGCCCACGGTCGGGTTCAGGCCCGACAGATCGCCCGCGAAAAGCGTGCCGCCTGTGTTGCTGACCAGCGCCCCGGTGGTGACATTCAGTCTCTGCGCGCCGACCAGCAGCCCGCCCGCGTTGTCCAGGCTGCTGGCCGCATTGACGTCGACGATCTGGCCGCCCAGCGTGCCCCGGTTGACCACATCGCTTGCGTTCACGTTGACCGTATTGCCGACCAGTGCGCCCGTGCTCGCGTTGGAGACGCTGCCGCCATTGACGGCGAGCGTCTGCGTGGCGACTGTCGTGCCGGCATTGCTCACCGCCTGGCCCGCGAGCGTCGCGTTGGCGGTCTGCGTGTTGCCGGTCAGCGTCAGGCTATTGGTGGCCGCTACATCCAGTGCGCCGCCGATCTGGTTGTCCTGTCCGGTGGCTGAGCCGAGGCTCACGTCCTGGCCGCGCAGCGTGGCATTGCCGCCCACATAGGGCAGGCTGCCCACGGTCAAGGTCTGCCCTGCCCTGGCGTTGAGATTTCCCACGGTCAGCACGCTGCCGCTCAGGTTTGCGTTCTGGCCTGCACTCACGCTCGTATCGCCCATGCTCAGGAGCGATACGTTCACCGTAGCCGAGCCGCTGGTGGCCTGGATGGTGGTGTTGCCGCCGCTGTCAAGGCTGCCCGCCACCGTCGCGTCCTGCGCAGCGGTGATGGCCGCGTCGCCGTTGCTGGTGAGCGCGCCGTTGATGGTGGCGCTGCCACGCATCGCGGTAATCGTGGTCTTGCCCTGGCTCTGCGCCTGCCCGCCCACGGTCACGTTCTGCGCGGCGGCTAGCGTCAGGTCCGCGTTGCTGCCAACCTGGCCACTGGTCGTGATGCTGCCGCCTTGCGCCGTCACCGATACCGGGCCGGTGGCCGCCACCTGGCCGCCGAGGTTGGCGTCCGTGCCGGCACTCACAGTCAGCGAGCCGGGCGAGACCACATCGCCTGTGGTCGTCACGGCACCGCTGACACCAGTGAGCGTGACATTGCCGCCGGTGCTGCCTGCTGCGCCGTGGATGGTCAGGTTACGCTGGCTGGACAGGTTCAGGTCGCCCGCCGACACCACGCTTCCATCGATGGTGGTATCGCGGGCCGCATTGAGCGCAATGATCCCCGGCGCGGTCACGTCACCGCCCAGATGCACGTCGCCGCGGCCATCATTGCCCGCCGCCGAGACCGATACCTGCGAACCCGATACTGCGCCACCGATATCGACGCTGGCGCCGGCGGCCAGCGTCACCGCCTGCTGGGCGCTGACGCCGCCGGCGCCAGTGATCGATCCGCCTGCGTTGACGGTCACCGCCTGGTTGGCGCTGAGCGTGCCACCCACCGTCGCGTCCAGGCCCGAACGCAGGCTGTAGTTGCCCTCAGCCTGTCCATTCCCTGCGGCATTGGCGCTGCCTGCGGCCGACAGGACGACGTCGCCCTTGCCGTAGGTCTTGCCGACCTTGAGATTGCCCGCCGAATCCAGCGTCAGGTTGCCGGCGGAGGCAGCCAGGTTGCCGTCGGCGCGGACACCCACGCCAGCCGCCGTCGAGAGGATGGTGATCTGGCCCGCGGTCATGGCACCAAACGCTGTGGCATCGATCGCCAGTCCATTGGACGCCGTGGTGTTGGCGACGGCATTGTTCGGGCCGGTAGCAGTAGTGGTGAAGCCGCTGCCGGCCGGTGCCACCAACTGGCGTCCGGCCACGACGTTGATCTGATTGCCGGCGTAGAGCGCCGCATCGATGCCGACGGATTCGCCGATCAGGTTGATGTTCCCGACCGTGCCTTCGATGCCGACACCGTTGGGGTTGCCTGGGGCCGGATTGGCAATCTGGATGCGCCCGCCTGCCACCAGGAAGCCGGCCGCGGAGGCCGCATCAAAGCTGCTCGGGGCGCCAGTGGTGGACAGGAATTGCGGCACGCCCGTGGTGAGCGTCACCTGCGTCGCATTGGTAAAGCCTGCACCGCTTGTATAGACGCCGCCCGGTGCTGCAATGACGAGTCCGGCGGGCGCGCCGAAGATCTCCACCGTGCCGTTGACCTGTGCCGGCGCCGTACTGGTGACCTGGTTGATGATCAGGCTAGCCGGTCCCGAGCCGGCAAGGTTCGGATTCGCCGCCACCTGGCCACCAAGGAAGGTGCCCCCACCCGTGGTGCTGTTGTTCAGGATCAGGCCAACCGGATCGACCACGAACGCGCGGTACTGGTTCAGCGAAATGCCCGCAGCGTTCGGCGTCGTGATGCCCACGACTGGCACGCCTCCTTCTGGCGCACCGGATCCCGTGGTGGCACTGATCGCCGGCTGGAATCGGATCGGTGCCGTGGGATCGACGATAGGCGCGGCATTGGCCTCGCGCACGCCGAAGCTGACCGTCACCGGCAAGTGATTGACCGCCCATTGCATCAAGCCCTGGCGTGCCGCGCCGGCCAGCACCGCCGGTGTGTCGACCGCAACCGCGCCCGCAGCCAGCACGCCGGCTGCCTGGCGCGCCTGCTGGAGCGACACTTGCAGCGGCGCCAGCCACAGCGTCAACGCCACGACCCCGGCCAGGGTGCGCGCCGCAAAGCTACGGCGGATGCGCTCAGCCATCGAGACGTCAGGCGTCATGCCTGACGTCGCTTCGCGCGTCGTGGCGCCGGCCTGGAGTCCAGCGGGGATCTGTGCTGCGGAGGCCGTGGCGGCCGACTGCGTGCGGGTCATAGCGATCCTGACGATGCGGTTTGCTGCTTGTCTTGCGTCGGGGTTGGCGCGGCGCGTTGGCTCACGCGCCGCGGGCAATCTGGCAAGGCTGCGCCCCGCCCTGCCCGCTTGCTTACTGGGCGATCCTGGCCTTGGCCAGCAGCTGCGTGACCAGCGCGGTGGTCGCGCGCTCCAGCGCCTGCGCCTGCAAGGCTTGCTGGATGCCAGGCTTTACCTGATCGAAGGCCGGCACTTGCGTGGCACGTACCTCGTCGACTTTGAGCAGGTAGAAGCGGTTGTCGAAAGCGATCGGCGCGGCGCTGACCGCGCCGGCAGGCAAAGTCGCGATGGCTTGCGCGAGCGGCAACGGCAGCCCTTGCGTCTTGCCGTCCTGCGCCGGCACCTTGAAGCTGACCCAGTCCATCGCGCCACCGGCGGCCTTTGAAGGCGCGAGGCTGACCTGCTGCGCCACCTTGCCGAAATCCTCGCCGCTCTTGATACGCGCGAGTGCCGCCGCGGCCCCCGCCTCGTCGGCCACCTGAATGAGGCGTGCCTTGTATTCCTTGTCGCCGAGACTGGCCACGATGGCGTCGTAGCGTGCCCTGACCTCCGCGCCGGTGACGGAGGCCGGCTTGATGTGGTGCTTCAGCCAGGCTTGGGTGAGGATCGCCGACCTGGCGTCACGGATGGCCTGCTGCACCTCGGCGCGCGATTCGAGAGACTTGTCCTTGGCTGCCTCCTGGCGGAACAGCTCCCGCGCAATCAGTTGCTGTGTGATGGCACTGCGCGCTTGCGGCGTATCGGGGAGATGCGCCTGCTGCAGCGCCGCCGTGACCTGGCTGTCCGGGATGGTCACGCCATTGACGGAAGCCGCATCGGCGGCGGGCAGGTATGCCTGCAGGCCCAAGGCCATGGCGGTGGTGATCAGGAAACGGGCGGAGTTGGACGACATGGTGAATTCCCTGGAGATGGAGCTCAGTAGAGCCAGTTGAGCGTGGCCAGCACGATCGGGCGCTTGCCACCCAGCACGGCCGGCTGGGCCAGCGGTACGCCAACCAGAAGCTCGCTGGTGAAGGTTTGTCGGGCCCACTGGGCCGAAAGGCGAAGGCCGGCGCCCGTGCCGGCCACGTATTGCCAGTGACGGGTGGCCACGTACATCGTCTGGCCGCCATCGAGAAAGAGATACGGCTCCATGCGCAGGCCCGCCAGCATTGGCGCGTTGGCCCACGCCAGTTCGTTGCGCCAGTAGGCGCCGCGGTCGCCGGCGATCACCCCTTCACGAAAACCGCGCACCGTGCTCATGCCGCCGGCATAGATCTGCTCGGAGCCAAACAGCGCCACAGTGGTCCACTGCCCGACCAACTGGGCGCGCCAGGCAAGGCGCGCACTGTCGGACTCCAAAGGCAATGGCAGCTGCCAGCCCACGTTGCCATCCAGCTTGGTGAACTGGGCGTGAGCCTCGTCGGATCGGATGTCCGATGGGTCGCGGGTGGCATTGACGCCGGGCAGGCCACGCGAGATGCCGACTTCGGCCGTGCCGTAGCCAGGCTGGCTATTGGCCATGAAGCGCTGCAGCCCGCTCCAGGCCGCACGAAGCACGGTCAGGCGCTGGGGGTCGAGCTGGAGATTGTTGATCTCGCGCTCTGTCTTGCGGTGCGTCAGCGTCAGGTCGAAGGCCTGCCTGCCACGCTGGCTACGGGTAAGAACCCGGTTCCAGCCGACCGTATGACCGAAGGTGCGGCCATACAGCAGCGCCGTGTCGCCGATGACGTTCTGGTACTCGGAAACCGATCCGGTGTAGCTGAACGTGTTGTAACCCCAAGGCACGGCTGCCGACACGACGCCGGCGTTGGTGTCCAGCGTGCCCACGTAGCTCGCCGACAGCGCCTCCTGAAAGCCAAGCGCGTTTTCCGCGTCGATGCCAAGCCGCGTGCGTGAAGTCCCCGTGGTCTTGCTGCCATAGTTGTCCACACCGGCATTGAACCGGAAGCGGTCACCCGGTTGATTGGTCAGCGCAACGATCGAGCTGCCCGGCGTCTGGCCAGGCTGGATCTGCAGCTCGGCGCGGTTTCGGCGCAGCCGGTTGATCTGGTCCACGCCCTGCTCCAGGTCCTGCAAGCGCAAGGTATCGCCGGGCGGAGGGAACTGGGCAGCGGTACCGGCATCGGTCAGCCAGCCGCCTCCCAGCGTGTCAAACGGGGCGCGGTCATTCGGCCGGATCGTCTCGCCGTTGAGCGTGATGGCCACCACCTTGCCTGGCACGACGGTAATGACCAACACTCCGCTGGAAAGGTTCTGCTCGCCCAGATACGCGCGCGTGGTGATGTAGCCCCTGGCGACAAACGCCTCGGTGAAGCGCCGCAGCAAGAGATTGATGCGGTTGGTGCCCAGCGCGTGGCCGACGAACGGTGCGGTGATGGCCTCGACCTCGCCGTCGCTCAGTACCGTATTGCCGACGACGCCAATGCGCCGGATCTCGAAGGTGGCGGAGGTTTCGGGCACCGCCTCCACCGATGCATCGGCAGGCACCACAGCGGGCACTTCAATCTTGGCCGGAGGCTGGGTCGCCTCGCGCTCAAGCTCGCGCTGACGCTGCTCGCGCAACAGCCGTTGCGCGGGATCCTCAGGCACGAGCGCGGCCGGTGGCACCTGAGCCCACGCTGGCGCGCACGCCATGGCCATGGCCGCCCACGCGGCTGCACGCAGCGAAATTGATTTCCGCATCATTGCCAGAACCAGCTGGTGAGACCGAGATGGCTATCGATCGATACCGGATCGCGATGGCGCGCTCGAATCACGGAGGACAGGCCGCTGACCGTGACGTTGCCGTCGAAGCTGCCGCCATCGGTGACGGTGTCGCCGTCGATCTGCGTCTGGCCGGCGGCCATCCAACTGCCACCCACGTCCGTCGCGTACAGGCGCGCCCAGCTGTCCCCAAGAAAGGCCCTGAAGCCGCGATCGCGGGCAATCGCCGTGTAACCGGTGATGCCGCTCGCATAGGTGACCGGCGCAGTAACAGTCAGGTCGCCCATGGCCAGCACACGGCCACCCACGTTATAGGCCGCCTTACCGGCCTGGATGTCGATGTCACCGCCCGCGGAGAGCAGGCCGCCAGTTACCGTCGTCGTTGACGATGCCGAAGTTCGGCAGAAGATCAGGCAGGAGCGCTCGTAGTGCGCAGTGCCGGTGGCCACGCCTTGTGTACGGAATGTGTCAGCGGCTGTGATGCGGATCGGTCCGTCGTTGGCGTAGATATCGCCGCCATCGTTGACCACGTTCCGCGCGGAAATGATCGTGCCCTTGTCCGAGCTCAGGTAAGCGATCTGGCCAGGCTGATCGGCCAAACCATAGTCCACATCGAATCCCGCGGTGCGCCTGGAGAGCACCAGCCAGCGTTGACCGGATGCTGTGTAGAACGCCGGCTGCTCGCCATTGCTGCCGGGCTGTTTTGTGATCTCATTGGAGACGTCGCCATCCGCGTGAATGCGCAGGAATCCGTTCGAGAGCATGCGAGCATGGCGGTTCACGACGTTGCCACCCGCTTGCACATCGACATCTTCCGCCGCGCCAAACAGGATGCCGAGGTAAGTGGGCGTGGACTGGTTCGTGACATTGCCGCCGGCACGCACGGTCACCGCGCCCGTGGACAATGGCTCGCCGGCGATGCGGGTCTGGCCTTGAATCAGGGCTCCATCGTTGGTGATGTCGGTATCGGACTCGATCAGCACGCCCCCGCTCTTTGCCACCAGTGACGCCTGCGTGCTGGCTGAATCGATCGTCACGGCGTCGCCGTGCACGCGCACATTGGTAGCTGCCAGCACGCTGCTGTCGTGCTGCGTGTAGGTGCCGGCGGCATCCATGATGACGGATTCGCCGGAAGACCTGACCTCCGCCTCCCGCATGGTCAGGTTTCGCGACTGGATGCGCGTGCCGGCAACGCCGTCGATATCGGCTCGGGAAACCGTCGCGTCCCCGGTGGCCACTGTCACAGTCCCGCTGGTGGATACCAGTGCGCCGCGCTGGACACCCCCTTCCATCGCGAGGCTCGGCGTCTGGATCAAGACGTTACCGGCGGCCTTCGCCTGCGTGCCGGTGAGCGACAATCCTTCGCCTGCGTCGAAGATCCCGATACCGCCGCTGGTGTCGAGCGTGGATTCGACAAGGCGGATGGGCTGGCTATGTACCTGCCCCGTTGCCCCGATCACGATATCGCCGGGCTCGTTCGTTCCGGCCGACAGACGCGACTGCGCCAGGTCCACGCGGTCGGAACTCACCTGCAGGTGCCGGCCGGCACTGACGCTCCCGGCGCCCACCAGGCCGCCGCTCTGGACCAGCAGGTCACGCCTGGCCTGGATCGTGCCCGAAGCCAGCTGCAAGTCACCGCTGCCCGTCACCACGAAGTCGCCCGCGGTGGCAAAAGCCGCGCCGGCATGATGTACCCCTGCTCCCTGGTCTGTCACCAGGAGTTCAATGCGGCCGGAACTGAGACTGCCTGCTGCGCTGATGTCAATGGCGACGCCCTGGCCGGGCGTGGCCAATGGCGCCGTGTAGGTAAGCCACGGCGTCAGATTGTCCGTGGGAGAGACGCTGGTATCGATCTCGACGCGGCTTGTGCCAGCTATCAGCCGCACCTTGGCATTCGCATCGCTATACAGGTTGGTGACCGGTCCGCCAATGCGAATTTGGCTGGCGATCAGTTCCAGATTCAGGAGTGAGCCAGACAAGCCTTCGGCGCCGATGGCAATCATGCCTTGGCCGGTCTCCAGGATGACGTTGCGCTGCAGCTGCTTGTTTGCCGTGATGAAATCGTTGAACGAAACCTGGCCGGTCGTAATGGCGAGATTGCCCACGTTCTGCACGCTCAGGCCATTCACCGTTACACCATTCGGATTGGCCACGATTACGTTCGCGTGCAGCTGTCCCAGCACGGAGAGCGGGCCTTCCAGCACCGAGGGATTGGTGCTGGTGACCCGGTTCAGGATGGTGCGTGCGAGCGCTTTGTTGTTGTCCAGGTCAACGCCTGCACGCGAGACATTGAAATCGCGAAAGGTATTGGTCGAGACACCGCCGATGGCATCCGCAATGCTGACCGTGACGCGGCCATTTGCGCCAATGCTCACCTTGGTGGTAGTAGCGCCATCTGGAGTGATGCCTCCGGACCATGCCTTGGCGCATGCCATGGCGAACAACCACATTGCCGCTTGCCGCGATGCGCGCGGACAAAAAGCCCTGCGCGCTTTCGCACTGGAACCGTAACGCACTGACCCGCTCCTTTCAGAATGGCGCGGGAACAGGATGTCTCAGGGTGCCACCGAAGGATCCGGGCTTCGCCCGATGCGTAAGGTTCGGTGTGCACCCTCCCGCGCGAGAACGGGAGGCAAGCTATCAGGGGGGGTTACGGAAGTCTTTAGGAGAACGCTTAATCTTTATGACAGATCACAAAAATTTGCGTTGTGCGGCGAGATTGGCACCAACATTCTGGTTCTTTCGAATCCTGGCGCTGCCCCGTATTCATCTGAAGCTCATCGCTCGACAACGCAACTTACTTGCCCTTCATCAAATCGCCGGTATGGCTGAGTCCGGGTAGTTCCTCGTTGGCCGTTTCCGGTGTTTCAAGCTCCAGCACGATGCAATACCGCGCCGGCACATTGGCTGGGACTCCGGAAGTCAAAGCCGTCTGCTGCTGGAAAATAGCGCCAGCACAACTGGCACCAAAGGGATGCCGAGCACAACGAGTACACCATCGACAGCCAGCGTGATCGGCGTCATCAACACAAGCGCTTGTCTTCCACCCTTTGGCAAGGCCTCCCTGACGTCGATCTTGTATGACTTGTTCAGCGTCCTTGCACTGGCCGGCATGCTGAAGTTACCCGCGGCATAACGCTTGCCGCGCAGCTCGAAAATCCGCTTGACGCCGGCTTGCGAGCCCTTGAAGCCAAGCGCACTTGCGGCCTGTCGCTCGTCATCGCTCGGATGATCGAGGACTAACGCGAACCGACCTTCGACGTCGGCGTCCTGGTTGACGCGAAAGAGACCGAACGTAGCCGACAACCTGGAGTGAAGCGGTGAATCAAGCAACGTGGCAAATCCGTCAGGCGTGTCGAAGATGTAGTGGTACGTCGGGCCAATAATCACCAGCTTCGTACCGTCCGCCGTGAGAAGAACCTGGCTGATGGTCTCCTGGTAACCGCGATACTCCTGCTTGTTCGCTTCCTTGATCAACGCTGGCGTGGCACAGCCGCCCGTGCTCAGCAATGCGACAACGGAAAGGGCAAGGAAGGTTCTCCGCTGGTTGTGATTCATCATCGTGGCAGCTTCATGCTGCGGGTGAACTGGGAACCGGTATGTGTATCGCTTGCATGAGGTTCCATCAATAGAAGGGTTCCGAAAGAGAGCTTTGAAGTTTCCGATTTGAGCTCCCCTGCCACGGTTCGCCCGTAGACCCGTCGCGCAATCGACCACATGCCATTTGCCAACAAATACGTCCTCCCGAATGCAGACAATTTTGACAACTGTGCGCACTTCGTGAGATTTCGAAGGCCGTTGCCAAGGTAACCTGCGCAATCTTGGCTGTGGAGGTGCTGGATGTCGTCGACCTGCGCCAGACATCGACCGGTGCTCAGGCCGCGCGCATTCGGGCAGGTATCATCGTGACCGTCCGCCGCCCTTTGCGGAATGCCTTCGATGGAGTGCCCCTTTTCATGCCAGAACCTTCAAAGCTTGCCGAAATTCTCACGCTAGACGACATCCAGTCGCTAGCCGACCCGAAGACTTTCGCGCGCGGCATGGCCTACTTTCACGACGGCGCAGTGTCCCGTCTTGAGGAACGCGAAGACGCTGTTCACGCCAGTGTGCGCGGCACGCACCGTTATCAGGTCGAGCTGGCCGTCGCTCGCGATGGCACCCTCGCCTATTCATGCAACTGTCCGGTAGGCGGCGACGGCATTTTCTGCAAGCACGCGGTATCCGTTGCACTCGCCTGGCTCGAAAACTCCGGCGCAGAGGTGTTCCATGCCAAAGAGGCACCCCAGGAAAAGCCGCGCAAGAAGCGAAAGACCTACGGGGAAGCGATTCGCGAATACGTGGCAACGCTGGACAGGGACACACTTCAGGAACTGCTGCTGGAAGCTGTCGAGCTCGACCGGACGTTTCGCGACAAGCTTCTGCTCGCCGCGCGCACGGCGCAGGCATCCGACTTGCCCAGCATGAAAACCACTGTGCGACAGGCAACCCGCATACCCCGGCCACTGGACTGGAGGGAAGCAGACGCATACGGCGACGGCCTGATGTCGCTGGCTGACGTGTTGCGCGAGCGGCTTGCCGGACCGCACGCAGCGCAAGTGGTCGAACTGTCGGAACTGGCGATTGCCGGCGCGGAGAAGAGTCTCGAGCAGATTGACGATTCCAACGGCGGCGTGATGCCTGGCATCTTCGAGCTGGCGTCTGTCCATCTGGACGCATGCAAACAGACCCGACCCGACCCTGTGAAGCTCGCGGAGCGACTCTTCCTCCTGCAGACTGAGGGGGACAAGGACACCTTCTACAATGTCTTGCCAGCGTATGAGGAACCTCTGGGCGAGAGCGGGTTGAAACGCTACCGACAACTGGTGACCGCGGCCTGGGAGGCCTTGCCGGTGCTTGGCGGCAACGTGTCTCGCTACTCAATGGACCCGCGGCGTATGAGGCTGGAGACCGCCATACTGTCGCTGGCGGAGCTTGACGGCGACGTTGATGCAATCATTCGCATTTGCGCAAGCGACCTGTCGAGCCCATACCGCTATTTGCAGGTAGCGGAGCTTTGCATGAAGCATGGTCGCCTGGACGAGGGAATCGTTTGGGCGGAACGTGGCCTCAGGGAGGGCAAGCATGTTGACCCGCGCCTGATCGACTTCTGTGTCGAGGCTTATCTGCAAGGAAAGCAGTTTGAACAGGCCGACGCGTACGCATGGCGTCGTTTCGAGTTGCGTCCGACGGCCGAGGCGTTTCCCGCGTTGATGAAGGTCGCTACGGCGACTGGCAAGCACGACGAAACCCGGGACCGTGCACTCAGGCATATTGGGACGCTGATCCAGCAGGAGGAGTCGGCAGGAGACTCGAATCGCCCTGGCTGGCACACGTCGGCGCGCACCGAACTGGTCAGTATCTTCCTCTTCGAGGACAAGAACGACATGGCCTGGGACGCTTTCATTGGTGGCCCGGTTTCGACGCAGCTGTGGCGGCGGATGGGAGCGGTTCGCGGCAGCACACATCCGCGTGACGCGATTGCCCTCTATCATCAGCTGCTGCCGGTCGCTACGGGAAGCGCGCGCAACGCGCGCTATGACGAGGCGTTTGAAATCGTGCGCGCCATCGGCAAGCTGAGGGCAAAGCTGGGGGAGCGCGCGAAGTTCACCAGCGAACTGGAAAAGATTCGCGCCACGTTTCGCGCGAAGCGCAACTTCATCAAATTGCTGGCCACGTTGTCTTGAGCGCATCCAGGTCTGGCGGCTCACGAACCGTGCGGCACAGCACGCTGTCGGCAGCGAGCTCGAATATGTCGTACGGCCTGACTGGAGCGGCGCTACCCTGGCGTTGGACACCACAGACTTCAACACTGAGCGTCATTGAAGGCCTTGAACCTCTTCACGTCTGCCACCTTGTAGAACAACTTCAGCGTGGAGCCTCTTGATAGTGGAATTCGGCCCACAAAGGCCGATCTCAAAAAGGCGGCACTGCCGTTGCCGTTGCTTTCCATCACGCACACATATTGGTGCCCATGCTGGCGCAGCACGGCAAAGGCGGCAAGGCTCGATTGCTCGATCCTTGCTGGCCTGTACTTTCCCATAGCAGACGCCTGCATGATGTAGCCGCGATGCGGGCCGGCGAAGATGTAGTCGTTGATTCCGTGCTTACTGGTTGCATAGCCAACCGGAAGCTTATCGCCGTCACTTGCGGGGAAAAATAATTGATAGCCCGGCACAGTGACATCATCTATCAGCTGCACCTCCCCTTCAATTGGAGTGATCGAAATCGAGGCATCGATCGATCTGTCGAATAACAGGCAACTATCGATGATCGCTTCTGGCACCTGTCCAGCGTAGGCAGAGGCTGAAAGTGCGATGAGGAAAGGCAGAAGAACAGCTCGTATCATTCGTGCTCCTTCGCCCCAGTGTGGCTGGTGGCGACAAATATGCTGCCGTGCAATCACAGCATTTTGATCACGCTAGCCTGCACGCGATCCAACCATGTGCAAGCGAAAGGCCCAGCGCATACAGCAGAAACCCCCTAATGTATGAGACGAGCAAGCGGCGCCGATAGGGATGCTGGTGGATCAATGCCATAAGGAGCATGAGCAACCCCGACAGCAGCAATAGCGCGGCGACAGCCAGGGAGACGCCCAGATAGACCACAGGCGCGCCGGCATACAGATCACCCCGCTGGAACGGCGTCAGCAGAATGGCGATTGCATAGCCAATTCCATCCAGCGCCAGCAGGCAGACCGCAAGATCGACGTATCGGACGAGCCGCGGTTTGGCGCTCATCTCAAACCCTCGGCTGCCAGGCGTGCGCGACACGTTAGGCCTCAAACCTCGGCTATCGCGACCATGCCAAGCGTGATGAAGAGTGCGCCCGCAAGATAGCGGCCAACGGTCAATGCAGTGCCACCCGGCGCCGCTCTCTTTTGCAGCTGATGTGCGAGTGCAATACCAACAAGGTCAGCGACAGAGAACAGCAAGTTTGCGCTGACGCCCAAGAAGAACAATTGCCAACCGATATCGAGCGACATCGACGTATCGACGAACTGCAGCAGGAACGACAGATAGAACAGCGCGGATTTCGGATTCATTGCCTCAATCAGCGCGCTTGACGAAACTACGTTCTTTGGCATGCCGGACGGTTCGCCGCCCGCGCCGGATCGGGTGCGGATACGCTGAATGCCAAGCCAGACCAAGTATCCGCCCGCCGCTACACGCAGCGCGTGATAGAGCCAAGGCGACGTCCTCAGCACAACGGCCGCACCGATCGCGACAAGGCCGATCTGTAATAGCGCGCCAAGATGAATGCCGAATGCAGAGAGCAAGCCGGCACGCCGACCGTGCTGAAGAGTTATAGAAATTGTTTGCAGCAGGGCCGGCCCGGGGATGAAGCCGAAACCGATGCAAGCGGCAGTGAAGGCGAGAGCCTGTGTGGTTGTCATCAGATTTCGTCCCCTATCATGATGCCAAGTCCTTTACATGCGGACCTCACATAGTCACGGGCTTGCGCAAGAGTGTTCTTCGACAGTCTTGGCATGAACACCCGGATATAGTCCTCGATCGCACGCTCGCGGTCGAAGATGTCGATGCCGCGATAGTCAGCAGCCGTTCGCTCTCGCAATTCGGGCGCCGCGATATCGAGTCCGAGATCGCTAGCAACCGTCTCGGCCGCGTCAGGGTGAGTCAGGTAATAGAAATCCTTCGAGCCCGGTTCAGGCGACAAGAGTTCGATGTCAGCACTGACCACGACGTCTTGCCCGCTGCGCAGGAATTCGACATAGGTCCGCACGTTCTCGTCGAGTAGCACGTCATTCATTCCGATGTGGCCCAACACAAATCCTGCCTTGATCAGCACCTGATGGTCTCTGGCGTTCTGCAGCGCGCGCAGATTCGACGCGTGCATCCGCCGAGACGCGAGTCGCGGGTCTACATTCCTGAGGGGCTTGTTGAGCGCGCGCAATGACAGTGGTGCGCCCGCATCGACACCGACAAACAGGGTCCGGAAGCCGATCTGCCTCATGGCTTTCAGTACGTGTTCCTTCTCCATGCCATCGGCTCGCGCATAGCCGACAAGGATCGGCCTCTCGTCGGGGGCCAGCTCCTGCCACCATTTGGGTGGTGCGTTCGCCATGTCGAGCATCTGGCGGGCAAACGTAAGAGGCAGCTCGTCGGCTGTGACGTACAGATAGTCATATCCCGCCGACCATGCGTTATGAATCGCCTGCCAGGCATGCTCAGCGTGAAGCCCGTTCTTCCACATGCCGCCATATTGGATTGAGCAGAATGAACACGCATCATCCCCGCTGAACTTGATGCAACCGCGACCGATCTCAATGGGCACTCCACGACTCGCATGCCGGCCCGTGAGATCAAGAATCCGACGCCCAAGGCGACGGGTGAAATTTGCGGAATAGAGCGAGGTGTGGGGCAGTGCGCGGTCGATCAGTCCGTAATCGATCACGCGGTTCACCTCTTCGCAAATCTGCGGATCGGCGACGATCTGACCATCTAGCCATCGCACAGCGCCTGGATATATCCCGTTCACCGTATGGCGACGAAGGTCCTGCAAGTACTCACCGAGACCCGTGTAAACCTCGTTTCCAGCAAATCCACAATCGATAAGCATATGGTGGCGCGATAGGATTTCCCGGCTCAAGGCCGTGAAGTGATCATTTCCGATGATGACCGAAATGGCCGGATCGATTGTCTTTACGGCGTGCGCGATTCGAAGTGCTGCCTCGTAATTGGCGGTGATTGCACTGAGACAAACGGCTAAGGTGGTCGCTGCTTTGGACTGGATTTCAGACGTGATGACATTGATCGGATACACGACACCGTCAATGTAAGACGCCTGCAAATCTGGCAACGAATCGACGTATGACGCCAGCGACAGGATTCCCAGATGCGGAAAGTTGGCCCAATCGGTGTGCTGCGCACCTTTCGACACCGTTTCGCCGACCGTCGGTGCAGCGTCAATGTCGTTGCTGTTTGGTGGATTGACGAAGAAGATAAGATCTCTGGGTTCTCTCACGTTAGCCCTCCCACTTTTGACCTGGCCGGAAAGTCGGCTTGCGCCACAGCCCGACGCTCGCAGGAACGACGGAGAGGTCAACCTAGCAGGAAGGCATTGAAGCCAATGTGGGAAAAGTCTTAAGCACTAATGCGTTTTTTCACAATCAGGGGACTGTTGATTGACTGCTGCTGGTGACGTCTTCCGCGAAAGCGATAGGCTGACGCCGCTGCAGGTGGCGCTAACCTAGTTGCTGCATCGGGCCAGAGTGCGCTGCCGAGGCCTGGGACTTCGTCAGTGCAGCATCTGCGAGGAACCTAAAGGCGGGGCACGTTGACAGATGCGGTACTTGAAAGCTGGACGCATTGGGGCGGACCTGGCGTTCGCAAACAGACTCTGAGCAAGCTCCCCGCCTGTCACGACCGGCCCCCATCACGGCGCGGTATGCTTGACGCCAACGAGTTCACCGCAAAGGACGAAGTTGGCACGAACCACAACGCATGACATAAAAGACCGCGCCCCGTGGCTGCGCATCGGACTGGCATTAGCGGGCGCCTTGCTGCTGGGCGATGCCATCGCACTGATGCTCATGGGCCTGTTCAATTTCGGGATCGTTCTACCGCTGGCCATTGGCGCGGCCTTTCTCGCGCTGTCATGGCGCTGGCGGCAAGTGGCGCAATGGCGCGCGGCGAAGCCGTGGCGCCAATGGATCTGGGCGGCAGGCTGGGGGCCTTTGCCGCGTGGCTGGTGACGGTGGGATGGTTCTTCCATGGCATCCGCAGCGGCATGGAACCCGCCACGCGCCGTGCATCGCCGCCCGCAGCCATCATCGTGCTCGGTTCCGGCTCGCCGGACTGCGAGGCCTCGCCAACGTTGATGGCACGACTGGAGCAAGGCATGGCGCAAGCGCGCCGCTGGCCGTCGGCCAAGGTCGTCGTGAGTGGCGGCCTGGACTTCGGCGGGCGATGCCGGGAGGCTGACATCATGGCCGACACCCTGATCGCGCGCGGGGTGGCGCCGGACCGGATCCTGCGCGAGGGACGGAGTACCAGTACCGAGGAGAACCTGGTGTTCAGCCAGCGCTTGCTTGGCGAGCAGGGCGTGACGGCCGCAGCGCCCATTGTCGTGGTGACCAGTGATTTCCACGTATGGCGAGCGGTGCGGATTGCGCGCAAGGCAGGGTTCGGCGAGGTGTCCGGCGTGGGGGCGCAGACGCCTTTGTACCTGCGGTTCAATGCGTGGTTGCGGGAGTATTTTGCGGCGATCAGTGGGTGGGTGTTGGGGGAGTATTGAGGCGTTGGGTGGCGGCGCCTTGTGGTGCCGGAATGCGAACGGCGCGAGACCAGGTGGCTCGCGCCGTTTGACTTTTGGGCCCGCGTTGCGCGGGCCCGGTCCCTCGTCAGTCGACCAGCGCCTGCAGGCGGTCGGCGTTTTCGTCAATCTGCTCCTGGAGCGGCAAGAGCAGGGCGTGGAGGCCCATGCAATCGGGGCTGTCGTCGCTCTGCAACCTCAGCAGGGTCAGGACGGAACGCAGGCCGGCGCTGACGCGCAGGAGGTCGTCGCTGGCTTCGAGGATGTGGTCCTCGAGGGTGACGGGCGTGCTGGGTGGGGGCAGGGGGGTTCTGGCGAGGCGGCGGGCCAGGGCGCGGTCGGCTTTGGAGAGGTATTGGGCTAGATAGGCTTCTTTTTGGGCGAGGGTGGGCTCTTGGGGAGCTGGGGTGGTGGGCTGCATGGCGACCTCCGGTACGTGGCTAATCGAGGCTCGTCATCCGCTGTCAATCGGGTGGGCGAGCACGAGGCAGGGTTGACAGACCGGCACGTACCACCGGCGAGCCGGAAGGCTCCCCCGCCTCGGCTCACCCGAAAGGGTGTGCGTAGGCGAAGAACGAGAGCTTACCGCTTCGCTGCTCGTCCGGTGTACGTGGGTCAGGCTGTCAAACCTGGTCGGCCAAGAATGGCGGCGACATCGCAAGCTTCCCCGTCCTGCTCTTGTTACTCAATGGGTGAAATCTCAATATTCGCTCCTGCCTTCAACGCAAAGAGCCACGTCGGTGGCGCCCCTGCTGGGATGATCTTTGAGCCCTCTTAGCTTATCGACTGCCCTAAAATGTGCCCGACAATCGGTCATCTTGAGTTGCGCGGACGTTATCTGTCTGCAAAAATGACCATTGGATAGTTCTCAATAAGACGCAAATAAAAATCAGGGGATACGAAAGTTGCCAGTAAATGCAGGCCTAGCCTCACTGACACTCTCCACCCAATACCGAACCGGCGAATTGGATCCGGTAGCGGGGTTTTACCGCCCGTGCCTTCGTCGGGCATGCGAATACAAGCGCGCGGTCGGCTACTTCAGATCAAGTGTTTTCTTGATTATTGGCCCTGATACCGTGGATTTCGCGCGTCGGGGTGGAAGAATGCGGCTGGTTTGCTCCCCTTCGATTTCGGATGAAGACGCTTCAAGCATTGCGGCCGGCTATGCAGAGCGCGAGACTCGCGCGGCCAAAATGCTTTCCGATCAGGTTGATCGCCTCCTTTCCGAAGAGGCTACTTCTTATCGTACCAAGGTTCTCGCAACCCTTGTCGCAACTGGCGTGCTCGACATTAGGGTGGCTCTTCGCCCCGAAGCGTACGGCCTCTACCATGAGAAGATCGGCCTGTTCTTAGACAACGCGGGCTCTTGCGTCTCATTCCTCGGTTCCGCGAATGAGACTTGGAACGGATGGCATTTCTTGGGCAACCATGAGGCAATCGAGGTTTTCCGTTCTTGGGCTGGAGAAACCGAAGCGCAGAGAGTCGCAAGACATGATGCTTACTTTGAGCGCCTTTGGACAGGTGGCGTTGATGGCGTCGATATAGTCGCTTTCCCGGAAGCTGCCAAACGTAAGCTTGTTAGTGCTTCCTTGGGAAATGCCGGTGACATTGACATTTCCAAGCTAGCAGACCAGCCACCAGTTAAAGGACGTCAGCCCCTCCCACACCAAAGCCGGGCAATTGCCGCCTGGGAGGTAGCCGGAAGGCGCGGTATATTCGAACACGCCACAGGTAGCGGAAAGACATTCACCGCTATCACAGCAATGCGCCCACACCTAAACACCGGACAACCCATTCTCATCGTTGTCCCGAGCAAATTATTGCTCATGCAATGGGCCGACGAGATTCGAACGGAACTTCCAGATGTGGCATTGCTCCTCGCGGGCGCCGGCAACCAAAGGTGGAGGGCCTCAGGTCGCCTCCGCGCGATGACGGATCCGGCATCCTCCTATGGGCAGAGGATCGTCCTGGCCACCATGCAGACTGCCGCAACCGACGAATTTCTCAAACTGGCTCGGGGTGGCAGGCACCTTATGGTGGTTGCCGACGAGGTTCACCAATCCGGAAGCGCCTTCAACTCCAAACTATTCACGCTCGACTCTGGACCCAGGCTTGGTTTGAGCGCGACGCCAACGCGTTATGGCGACCCTGATGGTACTGCGAGGATGTTCGATTATTTCGGGCCCGCCATACCGCCGCCTGTTACGCTCCAAGATGCAATCGAAGCCGGTAGGCTTGTCGAATACGAATATTACCCGCACCCGGTCAGATTGACAGCCGATGAGGCCGAAGAGTGGAAGTCCCTGACTCTAAGAATCGTTCGCGAAATAGGCGGCAAGAGCGCGGATGGAGGGAGGAGGCCTCTCACGGAAAGAGCTAAGATGCTTCTCATTCAGAGAGCACGGATCGCCAAAAAGGCGCAAAACAAGGTTCCACTGGCCGCGAATACAATTGCAAAGGTATATCGGGAGGGACAGCGCTGGCTGGTTTACTGTGAAGATGCAGGCCACCTTGCCGATATGATGGCGGCTCTATCCGTAATGGGCATATCTCCAGTCGAGTACCACACTGGAATGGCCGGCGACCCGGGAGCCACGCTCGACTGGTTCAAGACCTTCGGAGGCGTATTGGTATCCATTCGCTGCCTCGACGAGGGGGTGGACATTCCTTCAGTGGATCACGCCATGATACTAGCCTCGTCGCAAAACCCCAGACAGTTCATCCAGAGGCGGGGGCGTGTGCTACGCAAGGCCCCAGGGAAGGACATCGCAGTCATTCACGACCAAATCGTCGTCCCTGTAAGCCTCGAAGACGAGCCGGAGCAAATCGCCCTACTTCGTTCGGAGTTCGCACGGGCCCTGGAATTTGCGGAATCGGCCATCAACCGTGGAGCCGCCGCCGAATTGAGAGCGCTAGCCGCTGAGATCGGCTTTGACCCCGAACGCGCGCGGGAAGAAGGATTCGAGGAGGATGAGGAAGAGCAATGAACGGGACAAAAGATTTTGCGCTTGAAACCCTGAATACCGTGGCCAAAGGGATCGGAACCGATTTACCCAATGGGGCCATAGAACGCATTTACGCCATTCAAAAGCGCCACCAATTTGACGCCGACAGATCGGCATCCTCTCAGGAAATGCAGCGGTTGATCGAGTCCCTGGCTGCGGAAATTGAAGGGGGAGGCCAATGAAGCTCGTCACGCTCGGAATGGAGAATTTCATGCCCTACAAGGGGCGCTCAACCATTTCCTTTCCGCAGGACCCGACAAGAAATGTCATGGTCGTCTTCGGCGACAACATGCGTGGTAAGACGAGTCTGCTGAACGCGCTGCGTTGGGTGTTTTACGGAAAGGCCCTCGGTCGGCACTTAAGGGAAATCCCCCTGCATGAGATTCTGAACAAAGAAGCAGGTCTGGAGGGTGACTTCACCATCGAGGCGTCTGTTGAATTCACAGCCGACGGGCACGCCTATGACCTTCGGCGCAGGGCAGTGAAACGCCAAATGGTCGCTTTCCCGTCACGACCGGAAGACTTCGAGATTACAGTGGGACTGAAGCGGGATGGTGTGGCCATTCCAGGCCACCTAATCGAAGCAGAGATCAACCGTTTCGCTCCCGAACAAGTGTCAAGGTTCTTCCTATTCGACGGGGAGTTGCTTCAGGAGTACGAGACACTCCTCATCGAGGGCAGTGACCAAGGCCGACGGATCAAGGAGGCCATCGAACAGGTTCTTGGCGTACCCACTCTCATCCACGGCCGGGATGAGGCTTCCACCCTGCTTAGACAATTCCAACGCCAGCAGGCCAAGGATCTGGCCCATGTCGCGGGGCTAGAACGGCAGGCAGAAAAGCAGGCCCAATGGCAGGCGCGGCAGGAATCCTACGATAAGGATCTGAAGGATCTGCATGAAAGGCTCGCGAAGACGAGGGCCGAGAGGTCTGCTCTGGATGACGAGCTTAAGAAGCTCGATTCCATCCATCAGGCGAAATCAAAGCTGGATATGCTGGAGCAACGTCAGGGCGAAATCGTCGCTCGGCAGAAGGAGGCTACTGGCGAGCGCCTAGCTCTGCTCAAAGATGCTTGGCGGGATTTACTACGCCCGAAGCTGAATACCCGAAAAGCCGCGCTTCTCGATGAGCAACTCTCGCTTACACGCAAGATGGAGGAGCGCAGCCGCTTGGAATCAAGGGCTGCCGACCTTCGTCGGGTCTTAGAGAACTCCACGTGTCCCACCTGTAAAAGGCCTACTGAAGAGTCTTCTCGCCTAGAGGCGGCAGCGGAGCTTGGCCACTTGGAGGCTCAACTGCGCAAGACGGGGTTCGATCATTCCAACCTTGTGGAGGTCGCGACGCGGATAAAGGAGATTGACCGCCTTTCCCAGCCAGGCACCGCCGGGAGGCTCAGGGAGCTCGATTCCGAGGCCCGCCGGCTTGGGGTCGAACTAACCAAGAACGAAAATGAGGCCGAGCGGCTCACCGACGAGATAAAGGGCTTCGACACGGTCGATATTGCCCGCAAGAGAGCATATCGCGACGGGCTCCTCCGAGAAGAAGGGCAACTTGAACGCGACATCGACGACCGGAGCGCAAAGGCAGATGAGGCCCGGCGGGAACTGAACGTCATCGCCAAGTCTCTGCAGAATCTTCCTGAGGCAAGGGCGAGCCGAAGCACCGCCATGGTAAAGGTGTGCATGGCGATCGAAAGAGTGTTCGGCGAAAGTATCGAGCGCTTGCGTGGAGACTTAAGGCGTCATGTCCAAAGCCGGGCATCGGAAGCGTTCGGACAACTGACGACACAGAAATCGTACTCTGGCTTGGAAATCAATGACAACTACGGTCTAACGATCCTCGACGAAAAGGGAACAAAGGTAACTGTTCGTAGCGCCGGGGCAGAGCAGATCGTAGCCCTCTCCCTCATTGACGGCCTTTCCCGGACAGGTCGTGCAGCGGGTCCGGTGGTGATGGACACGCCCTTCGGCCGCCTTGACCTAAGGCACAGGGATAACATTCTGCGCTACCTGCCAACCGCGACGGGGCAACTCGTTCTTCTCGTACACGATGGTGAGATCCGTAGGGAAACCGACCTTGCACCGGTGGCGGAACGCATTGGGGCCGCATATGAAATCCGCGAAATTTCGCCAAGGCAATCGAGAATCGAGAGAGTGACATCATGACCGCCGCGCAAACATACGAGCCGACGACAATTGGCCTAAGCGAAAAGACGCATCCGCTCCTCAAGCGTCTGAAGGAGGATGGGCACTTCGCGGAGATGGCAGATGCCTACCGTTTCGGGATCGCCCTAGCGCTCGCCCATGGAGTCATTCCGAGTGAACCCCCTACCCCAAGGACAACAATCTTTAGCGTGGCGACCATTGACCCGGATCGGGAAATCGCCACGGCGATCGAGGCACTCATGGACACTGAGGATCTACCCATTTATCGGTTGGCTGAAAGGCTAGCCGAATGGGGGATCATCGAACTGTCCCGGAGGGCGGAGGCCGGCGAAATCGATATCGCTTCATTGGTCGATGAGGCAGTTAACCTCTCCGGAAGCGCCGCGTGAGACATCTTCGAGCATATCTGCTCGTCTCGGAGCCCGGTGCAGATTGCGAAGTCTTCGCGCTCAGAGATCTGGAATCGGTCGAGGACGGGTGGAGATCACGCAAATCTGCCGAAGCCGCCGCCGTGCTCCATATCGGCTTCTGGCGTCCTGACACGAGCGAGTTTTCGTCCGCGCTTTCAGCCCATCCAGGCAAGATGCTCTTAAGCGAGGCTGCAATCGGAGCGCTGCCACAAGGGTTCCCTGCGTCCAAGCTTCCAGTCGCCACTGCAGGCCCACTCAGGCTACATCTGGCCTTGGGTGGATGGGAATACGTGTGTGAAGACCCGACGCTAACCCAGGCGCCCTCTTCACAGCCATCCGTGGAGTCGCACTCCGCCTCCCAGTTGGTCGACTGGCTCGCCGATTTGGCCGTTAGTGCCCCGGATGTCGCGTCAACAGCCCTCGCCGCCGGAATTCGGGACGACGAGTCGTATCTTGCCGCTGAGGGCACACTGACTCCCCGTCTGCGGGAGTCGCTCGGGATGGCCAGACTCCTACACTATGCGGGCGGATCGTTACCAGACGCCAACTGCGTCATCGACTTCATGACGGTCGCGCCGCCTTGGCTTCTCTCACTCCCCATCGCTATTCTCGACATTTCCACAAGAGCGAGAAACTGTCTGAATGCCGAAAAAATATTGAACATCGGCGATTTTTCGCGATTCAGCACTGCGCAAGTTCTCAAGTTCCAGAGTCTCGGCCGAAAGTCGCTTCATGAAATTGGCGAGAAGATCCTGTCCGTATTGACGGCAGGACCATCCAGCGCCGCCGTTGCAATCCATCTCGACCGTATCGCCCGCTTCCAAGGCGAAAAGGACGACGGAACAACCAGAGAGCAGGGCAACCCTGATCACGTCGACACCTCATCAGGGCAGCCGTGTCACTGCTTTAGACACGCCATCGATGTTTCCCTGTCGTTGCTAACTGAGCACGAACGCCGATTGATTGCCTTGCGCATGGGACTTGATGGTCCCAAACGTACACTTGATGCAATTGCCAACGGCGTGAACCTGACACGCGAGCGTGTTCGACAAATTGAGAGCCGTTGCCTTTCAAAAATGAAGACTCTGCCCGTGTGGTTCGATGAATTCGGCACGCGGCTTTTCGGCCTGCTTGAAGGACGAGAAGATCCACTCCCAGTGGATGGGCTCAGTGTCCTCGATCCCTGGTTCGATGGAGCCTCGGAACGACCCCAAGTGTTCGAATTCGCTGCGGAGCGGCTTTCTATTCCACGCCTACACATCGTCTCCGAGGGGGCTGAAACGTTCGTGTCCAGGCTGCGTCAGCAAGAGTGGGAGGCCGCGAAGCGATCCGCTCGAATGTTGTTGGAAAGCCTGGTCGGGCAGAACACTTCGCGACAGGAGGCCAGGCGACTAGTCGAAGGACTGCTTCCAGATCATGGCGCCGAGTTGCGATCGGAGTTATGGTTCGCGTCGTCGCGGCAGGCCCGATTTGCCGGGCCGGGGAACGATGATGGCCTCGTCAGCTTCGGGCACGGAGCGGAACACATCGTCGAGGCCGTACTAGCGGCGGCCGAAGTGCCAATCCACTATACGGAAATTCATCGACGCATAGTCGAGGCTGGCGAACAAGTCGAGCTGCGTAGGGTCCATTCGGCCGCGCGTAACGTTGGTCTTCTTTATGGTAGGGGACTCTATGGGACCGCGCGCCACTTTCCGCTCAGCGAGCCCGAACGCTGTCTCTTGGTGAGCGAGGCCGAGGATCTTATCGCTGGGACCGGACAGGATCGCCAATGGCACGCCCGAGAAATTTGCATAGGCCTTCAGGAGCAAGGTTTTGACTTCGGAGGAAGGCTCGACCCGTACATCGTATCAATCGCCTTGCGCGAGTCTAGTCACCTTGCATATCTCGGCCGAATGGTTTGGGCCAGCACATCGAGCGGTGCCAAGGGAACGTCCGATCGGCTGGACCTACATCAAGCAGTCGTCGCGACGCTCATGACGGAAGGTCGGCCGCTTTCCACCGAGGAGATAAAGGCTCGCCTCTCGCGCGAGAGAGGCCTCAATGTTTACTTCCAGATCCAGCCCGAGGGCTCTGTCGTCCGGGTCGGCACCGGGCTGTGGGGCTTAGAGGAACGCGACCTGCCGTTCCCACGCGATGACGCCGAGAAGATCATCTCGGAACTTCGGAAGACCCTCTCAGCTAGGGGCAAGGGACTGCATGTGACGGAAGTGGTGGACGCCGTGGCCCCCGCCATTCCATCTGCCCGCAACGTGGTGGATCCCGTGCTACTCCTTGGTCTAGCCCAGAAGCGTGATGGCTTCTCCATTGGAAGAGGACAATATCTCTATCTCTCCGAATGGGAAGGGCCCCGGAGAATGACGATCTATGAGGCGACGATCTCCGTCCTCCGCTCAGCCGGCCGCCGGGGACTTTGCGCAGAAGATGGGGTGCCAAGGATCGAGGCCCTCATAGAAAGACCCTTGGGCAAGAGCCTGTATGGATCGTCATGTAAGAGTGTAGGAGCCCAGTTCGACGAGAACACCGGGAGGTGGTATCTCCCTGAGCCGGGCGAAGAGGCGGAGGACGAGGTAGATTCGGAGGCCGTAGAAGTCTCCGCCGGGCACTTTAGTGGCATCCCAAAGACAATTTCCGAGGACGAGATGTCCGCCCAGGTTGATTCCTGAGGCTGAGCGATCGAGGACATACTGCGCGAAATGCACCGTGTGGAATCGTCTATTCGCGCAATGCATACAAAGCGCTGTGGTGGTTGATGCCGATGTCCGGGTCAAGAGCAGTCGTTAGCCGGGGCGGTGGCCTGCAACGACTTCGTGGAGCTTTACACTCATATTGCGTCGAAGAGCTTAGGACTCAGTGAATCATGGCAGCCGCGACGCTTGCCGCTGGGGGCGGCTTCTTGACGCGTTTCCGAGCTCGCAGACGGTAAATCTCCTGCAGTCAGATGGTGAGGATCAGCTGAACCAGGACGCTAGACATGTTCTGATCGATAGCCCAACCAAGTGCCCGCAGGGGGACATGTTGCCGTCAAAGCTGCTCTATGGCCTCCAACCGCGAATCCGAAGTGCAGTCCTTATGTAATCACGATTCGGATGATGGAGAGCCTTAGCGGGAAGTGCGAGGACCTCCCCGAGAGCGACTTTGAAGTCTTTCAAACCCCCTGCCAGATCTGCCTTTGTCAGTTGCCGCACCCGGGCCGAACTCACCCGAATTTTGTAAGCATGATCAAACGCCACCAAGTTAGTGTCGAATGCCAAGTGATGAAGCTTGCATAAGGCTACGCCATTCACGATCTCATCCGTGCTTCCTGGTACCGAGACTGGAATGATGTGTGCTGCGTCCAGCAAGCCCAACTGAACACGGCAGAAGGCGCACCGATTGCTATACGCCTGCAGCACCTTCTTGCGGAAATCCCTTTCCCGGTACCGCCTCCTGATTGTGGCAATCACTGTTCGGCGCTCCTTATCCTTGACAGACGAGATTTCATCATCGCCCAAGGAATCTAGATCATCTAGCAGAATCATGTCTCGATGCACTTTGCCCGTTCTATGCAACAAGGCTGATGCTTGAACGTACTCAATAAGCAGAAACGGCTGAAACGCGACAACAATCTCGTTGTCTTTTTTTTGCGTCGCGAATGCTCGGTCATGTGCCGCCTGCAGAGTACCTTGCTTGATTTGTGCCGATGGTGATGAGGAATTTTGACCGTCGTGTGCAGAAATGTCCCAAGCAGCAAACACCTGAGCCTCATCGTGCCAACCTAGCAGCAAAGTAGTCTCTTCACGCCGCTGACGCGGCATCTTCCCTGTGAATTGGATCCGATACTCGTCGCGTGCGCGATTCTTGCCACCATGCGTGCAGTTCCAGATATAGACCCGAAACTCGATGATCTTATCGGCGCGCACAGCCCTAACCAAGAAGGGATGCTGACCCTCCATAACGAATGGAAGCCAACCCCCTTCTCTTACCCCATCCAGCACCTTCGCTAGGAGATCGTCTTTCGAAATTGTTGCCATAGTCTTTTCATCCCCCGTTCACCAGATCGAATCATACCGCCTTACAAAGCCATGCCTGCGTGCAAGGAGATCAACAAACCTACTCGACCCTGACAGGTTATTGTAATACAATAACCTGTCAGTTAGATGCATGCTCGAAATGAGCGTGCAAACCTAGAGGAATAGAATGGCCCGTCCGCACGTCTCCGAACCGCGAGACAACATCGCAAGTCTCCGGCTTACACTGAATGAGCGACATGAGATGGAAGCAATCTCCAATGTATTGGGGTTCAAGTCGCTGAGCGACTACATTCGCCATCTACACAACGTAGCCATTAAGCAGGGCAAGAAACCCGAGCGCGTGAATGGAGAAAGCTATGGTCCTTTCTCCATCGCCCATGAGACAAGGCTCGGGAAGATATACAACGGAAACTCGCTTGAATACCTGCATCACCGCGCGAAGCCCAATTCCGTCAACTTGATCATGACCTCGCCCCCATTTGGCTTGGTCCGCAAGAAGTCCTATGGCAACGAAGATGCAGCCGCCTATTGTGACTGGTTTCGGCCGTTTGCTGAGGGATTCAATCGAGTGTTGCGCGATGACGGCAGTTTGGTGATCGATATCGGCGGCGCCTGGAAGCCTGGCATGCCAACACGGTCACTTTACCATTTCAAGCTCTTGATCATGCTTTGCGAAGAGTTTGGGTTTCATCTTGCGCAGGAGCACTATTGGTGGAATCCTGCGAAGTTGCCGTCGCCCGCCGAGTGGGTGAACATTCGTCGAGTACGAGTGAAAGACGCGGTCAACTGCGTGTGGTGGCTCTCGAAAACGCCCTACCCGAAGGCGAACAACAAGCGAGTTCTCGCACCATATTCGGACTCGATGAAGGGGCTCTTGAAGAACGGCTACAAAGCAAAGCTTCGCCCCTCGGGACACGACATCTCTGAGAAATTCTCCAAGGACAATGGTGGATCCGTGCCACCCAACTTGCTCGCCATCGCAAATACGGAAAGTAACGGGCAGTACCAAGACTATTGCCGCACAAACGAAATCGATATTCACCCTGCTCGATTTCCCGCCTTGCTGCCAGAGTACTTCATACGAATGCTGACCGATCCAGGGGACCTGGTGATTGATCCGTTCGCGGGATCGTGTGTGACCGGTATGGTCGCGGAAAATTTGCGTCGTAAGTGGGCTTGCATCGAGCTATCGAGCGAATACATTCGCGGTGGCATGGCGCGCTTTCAGGATGGCGTGGAAACGACGCGCTCGCGTCCAGCGAATTACTCGATCAGTACGCCGTGCTCGCAGCCCGCAAATGAGGCCGATGTACCACTAGTTGCAAACGGTGGCGCAACAAGGTAGGCACTCACGAAGGTGTTAGCCAGCATTGTGGGTGACTTTGCCATGCAAACTTGCTGCCCATACCGACAGGCTCCCGTTTGTCAAACCCGAAAAATCTGTTAGCCCGACCGGCTTTGAGTTGTCCATGACCTCTTCGAAGTCGAATAGGCCGGAACACACTATGACGCAATTACGTAGCATCGATTTCGATTGCTCCACATTGCCAGGTCTAGAGTCTCTACAGTACCGAACTAGCTGCGCAATGGCGTCCACGATCGCCGCTGAGGCCGACAGGGGGGAACTGAACCATTTGCATTCGAAATGGGCGACGTCTACCCCTTTTTCAGCGTCCCTAATTGAAACGTCTGCACGTGCTAGACCCATGCCCGCTCGCAGCGCTTCGGCGGCCTCTCTAATCATTACCTCCGAAGGATCGAGATCCACAGCAAGCCGCTTGGGCAGCGCATTCTGCCACCTGACGCGGTAACGGCCCACCGCGACAATCTCAGCCCCCCCGGCAATGGAACCCTTCCATCGAACCCGCTCGCCTGTTTGCATTGCCAGGGCTTCGGCTACTGAGAGCGCCGTCGCCAACTCAAGTTTTTGCCAGTCTTCCAATTGAGCGACGAGCGTGTTCGACAAAATAGCGCGTATTGCGTCCGTCTCCATGCGCTCGACCGCCTCAAACAAGAGCAAGGCGTCCGCCGCCATTCGGTAGAGAGGCGACAGGCCTTTACGCGCGTCTCTGATAGCGGCACTTCCGGGCCTGCGTCTTCCTGTGGGGGACAACATCACCTCGCGAAGCATGCGGGTGCGAGCGGCTCGCTCAAGAAGTCCCACCCGTGCGTGAATCCAATCTTGATCGGGCCCGAGCTTGTGCCGCCGAATAGCAGAAAGGGCGAGCGACTCGGCCTCTCGGAGAACCCAAGCAAGCACGTGGTTGCGCCGGGTCAGAAGGGAGGTGGCGGGTTCGGACACGACGAAGAGTGTCGAATCGCCTGAAAGTTCCTGCTCGCAAAGCGTTGCGCGCGCATCAACAACTCCGGGTATTTGGCCCGAATGGGTCTGAGTTTCAAACGCGATCGATGATCGAATGTCGCGTGGGCTGCTGATCACATGCTCCGCGATACGACGAATCCCATCTGAAAGCGCCCATCTAAGCAATAGCTCCTCGCGCTCTTCAATATCAGCGCGAGGCGCCTTGGCCTCCCAACCGCTACCTTGGGGGGATCGATGACAGCGCAATAGCGCGGCGAGGCAATGGTCGGATAGCGTAGAGCTAAGTGGAATACTCAGGGCGCGAGCTCCATAAAGCGTTGTTCGACATCGGCGGCCACAACACCCGACAACCCCCACGCGGATACGATGGCTGAAGAGCAATCCATCGCTTCCGCGCGGCTAATACCGTCAAGCAGCGGCAAGAAGGTCGATGCCATCACAACAACAAAGGTTTCTTGAACAGCCGCTGTTGGCGCCGCAAGAAAGTCAATTTCAGGATCCATCGCAGCGGCGAGCTTCAGGAAATCGATCACCGGAGCCCCACCTAGCTCGCGGTGCCGATTCACAATCGACCATAAGTCTGCCACCGGGTTGGGGAATGTGGTGTTGGCGATACCTTTCAACAGGCCGAGCTTCTCCAACATTTCCCGCACAAAAGCGGGCGGATCGTCCGGTATGCCAATTCGGATCCATGTAAAACGCCGCGACAGTGCGAAGCTGATCTGCTCCAATTGTGACTTGTCGACTTGGTTGAGCGTGCACAACATAGCCCACGCCGGCCCAGGAGCGAACTCGTGGCTTTCCTTAGATGGGTTCGGCTTCGGCAAGATGCGATAGTTTTCACTGGACGCGTCCTCGACCTTCACCCGATAAGGTAGGGTCGTCGACTGTCCACTCAGTACGGAGAACAATGGCCCAATCACCTTGTCTATCGGGCAGCGATTCAACTCGTCGATGATGATCGGCTTGTGAAAATCGCGAAGCATTGCACCCGGAACGAAGCCCATTTTCCCGGGGCCCAGTGGCTGGTAACCTCCGACCAGATCTTGAGAGCTCCATGACGATGACGCGGTCAACAAGGTGTATGCCCCTTCCCCCTCGGATAGGGCATCTCCGGCAATCTGCTCGGCGACGTATTCCGCAAGAGTGGTCTTGCCTGTTCCCGGTGGCCCGTGGAAAACGAAGTGGCGCTTGCCTGCCGCCAGTGCGGCGTTGATTAACCGGTAAATAACTGGCGAAACACCGACCAACTCCGGCGCAGGCGTAACTTGCAGGGTCTCTGTAGGCTCAATGGCCGCATCAGCTTCCGCTCCAAAAATGGTGCCTAAATCGAACTGAAGGCGCTCCATATCCGCGCCACTGGCCGGGGTGTAAACACCGAAGGCTGCCGGACCTGCGTTAAGCCAATGAGCAAGCACGCCAGTCGCATCGTCATATGTAAAAAGCGTCCCGGACGGCAAAACCAGAGGCGCTGGTTCTGCGAGAGTCTTCACCAAGCTTATGTGCGAGATGGGATGCATTGATTTATCCGTCTCTCGCCCTTTATAGCCCAGCTGGCTGCTCTCCGCGCTAAAATCAGTCAGCGTATCGCCGGATGTTCCAACGGGAAGGGCTTTCGCGAACGCAAACTGAACGATCCACTCCCATTCGCTTGGAAACTTGAAGTCTGTGGGTCCGATTTTCACGGCCGGCATAAGGCGGAAAGCAGCCAGCGCGCACTTGCCAGAACCGTTATTAATGTATCCAGGTGTGCCGGCACCGGGCATTCGATGACCGGAAGAGTCTTGGGCCAGCCGCGCAACCGGCGTCTCACCAGTGGCGTCAATTTGCACAATCCACCGAGGCGGCTTGCTCGTGATGCTAGCCGGATTCTTCCAATAGCCAGTGGTCTCTGAAATCGGTTCACTGAGGGTGAGGTCCCTCGTTCCTGACGAACGGCGCGTATATGCGAAAGGCCGCAAAGGGGCGGAACTAGCAGCCTTCGCTACTGACTCAGCGCCCAGGATGTTCTTGAGAGGCGAAGCGGTTGCCAAGTCATCCCCTAGTTTTGTGATTACCAATATGTTACGCGATTCCGCCTCGTCAAATCTAGCGACCGCGGCGACCATAAATATTGGTCCAAAGCGTGGGACGCGCCGTCAGCCTATTCCATGCGAAATCCGTGACAGCAATAGTAGAAGTGAAAAGGGGTTACAGGAAAACGTCCTGTAACCCCTTTCTAATCTGCGTAAATGGACCGGACACTACGCTGCGTGGACCTTTACGTAGGCCCGGGAACTTCGGGGCCCGCGACTTCAGCGAGTGGCATTCGCCTACGTGGTCGCGCGAGTGCGGTCGGAGACGTAAGCCCGGATACGCAAACGAGTACCCGGCAGCCAGAAAACTATGGCGCGAGGCGCAACTATTTCGGCGCTACGCCCCTCAAGAATGTTTAGACATCAATATTCCGTGCCACCAACGCATTAGATTCAATAAAGTTCCGCCGCGGCTCCACCTCATCCCCCATAAGGGTGGTGAAGATCTGGTCAGCAGCAATAGCGTCCTCAATCTGCACCTTCAGCAAACGCCGCTGCGTAACATCCAGCGTCGTCTCAAACAACTGCTCAGGGTTCATCTCCCCAAGACCCTTATAGCGCTGACGCGACACCCCACGTTCGGCTTCGGAGAGCAACCACTGCATCGCCCCATGGAAGTCATTGACAGTCTGATCCCTCAGCTTGTCCCCTTCCCCGCGCTGCACCTTGGTCCCCTCAGGCGTCAGCCCCTGGAACGTCTTGGCCGCATTGGCCAGCGCCGCGTAATCCGCCCCGTGGACAAAGTCCGCATCCAGGTGCGACAGCCGCACGTTGCCATGATGACGACGCGCAATCATCAGCCGATGCTTGTCCGTCTTCTCATCAAACTGGGCATACACATCCGCCGTGCCATCGTCATTGACCGCGGCGCCAATCAACGTCTTGGCATGCATCTCCGCCAGCTTGGTCTTCAGCGCCACGGCCGATGCCTCAGCCGCCGGCGCGCTGTCCAGATCCAGCGTCACGCCATCAGCAATCGCGCGCAGCGCATCCGTATCCACGATGCGTGACAGACGGCCGATCACGCCTTCCGTCAGCTGGTACTGCCGCGCCAGCTCGGTCAGCGCTTCGCCATTGATCTCCGTGCTATCCGGGCGCACCAGCACGGCCTTTTCCATGGCCAGCTTGAGCAGGTAGGCGTTGAGCTCGACGTCGTCCTTGATGTAGCGCTCTTCCTTGCCGTGCTTGATCTTGTAGAGCGGCGGCTGGGCGATGTACACGTAGCCGCGCTCGATGATGTCGGGCATCTGGCGGTAGAAGAACGTCAGCAGCAGCGTGCGGATGTGCGAGCCGTCCACGTCCGCGTCAGTCATGATGATGATGCGGTGGTAGCGCAGCTTGTCCAGGTTGTAGTCGTCCTTGCCGATGCCGGTGCCCAGCGCGGTGATGAGCGTGAGCACTTCCTGGCTGGAGAGCATCTTGTCGAAGCGCGCGCGCTCGACGTTCAGGATCTTGCCCTTGAGCGGCAGGATGGCCTGGAACTTACGGTCGCGGCCCTGCTTGGCGGAGCCGCCTGCGGAGTCACCCTCCACCAGGAAGAGTTCGGACTGGGCCGGGTCTTTTTCCTGGCAGTCGGCCAGCTTGCCGGGCAGGCCCATGCCGTCCATGACGCCCTTGCGGCGGGTCATTTCGCGGGCCTTGCGGGCGGCTTCGCGCGCGCGGGCGGCGTCGACGATCTTGCCGCAGATGGTCTTGGCGTCGTTGGGCGTTTCCAGCAGGAAGTCGGTCAGCGCCTTGCCGACCAACTCTTCCACGGGCAGGCGCACTTCGGACGAGACCAGCTTGTCCTTGGTCTGCGAGCTGAACTTGGGCTCGGGCACCTTGACGGACAGCACGCAGGCCAGGCCTTCGCGCATGTCGTCGCCGCTGGTTTCGATCTTCGCCTTCTTGGCGATCTCGTTTTCTTCGATGTACTTGTTGATGACGCGGGTCATCGCGGCGCGCAGGCCGGTGAGGTGGGTGCCGCCATCCCGCTGCGGGATGTTGTTGGTGAAGCAGAGCACCTGCTCGTTGTAGCCGTCGTTCCACTGCATGGCCACTTCCACGGCAATGCCGTCTTTCTCGGCGTTGGCGTAGAAGATGTTCGGGTGCAGGACGGTCTTGGAACGGTTGATGTATTCCACAAAGCCCTTCACGCCGCCGGAGAAGGCAAAGTCTTCTTCCTTGCCGGTGCGCTGGTCGACCAGCTTGATGTGGACGCCGTTGTTCAGGAACGAGAGTTCGCGGATGCGCTTGGACAGCACCTCGTAGTGGAACTCGACGTTGGTGAAGATTTCCTCATCCGCCAGGAAGTGGACTTCGGTGCCACGCTTGTCGGTGTCGCCGATGACCTTCATCGGGGACACTTCGACCGGCTGGCCGTCCGGGCCATTGACGGTTTCGACGATGCGGTTCTGCACGTCGCCGCGGGCGAATTCGATCAGGTGGACCTTGCCGTCACGGCGCACGGTCAGGCGCAGCCACTTGGACAGCGCGTTCACGCAAGACACGCCCACGCCGTGCAGGCCGCCGGACACCTTGTAGCTGTTCTGGTTGAACTTGCCGCCGGCGTGCAGCTCGGTCATGGCGATTTCCGCCGCGCTGCGCTTGGGTTCGTGCTTGTCGTCGAACTTGACCAGGGGCGGGATGCCGCGGCCGTTGTCGACGATGGAGATCGAGTTGTCGCTGTGGATGGTGACCTGGATCTCGGTGCAGTAGCCGGCCAGCGCTTCATCGATGGAGTTGTCCAGCACCTCGAACACCAGGTGGTGCAGGCCGGTGCCGTCGGAGGTGTCGCCGATGTACATGCCCGGACGCTTGCGTACCGCCTCCAGGCCTTCCAGGATCTGGATCGACGAGGCTCCGTAGGTGTTTTCCTGTTGTGGTGCTTGCGCTTGGGTCATGTTTTCCTACTCACGGCAAATACGGAAACCGGCCATGTCGGCAAATTTGCCAGGCCAGGGGCTTCCGCAAGGCGGTTACTAAAAACGGCAAAAGGGGCGGACCGCTTTCGATCCTGCCCCCGCTGCGAGAAGACTGCCCGGAATGACTCGGGTGTCGGTGCGTGCCGTTTGCTGCTCCGGTATCTCGTTGTCTGCGTGTCCTGTTACCGGGGCATCAGATACGCATCGGCATGACGACGTACTTGAAGTTGTCGTCTTCCGGCACGGTGATCAGCGCGCTCGAATTCGAGTCGCCGAGGCTGACCTGCACTTGCTCGCTCTTCAGGTTGGCGAGGACGTCGAGCAGGTAGGTCACGTTGAAGCCGATGTCGAGCGCGTCGCCCGAGTAATCGAGTTCCAGCTCTTCCTGCGCCTCTTCCTGATCGGCGTTGGTGGAGCTGATCTTCAGCATGTGCGTGTCCATGATGCAGCGCACGCCCTTGAACTTGTCGGTCGTCAGGATGGCGGTGCGTTGCAGCGCTTGCTGCAGCTTCACGCGGTCGATCGCAAAGGCGTTCTTGTAGCCCTTGGGAATGACGCGCTGGAAGTCGGGGAACTTGCCTTCCACCAGCTTGGAGATCAGCTCGATATTGGCGAAGCTGAACTTGACCTGGTTGGCGGCCAGCTGCACCTGCACGGGATCGTCGTTGTCTTCGAGCAGGCGTTGCAGTTCCAGGATGGTCTTGCGCGGGATGATGACTTCCTGGCGCGCGCCCACGCCGGCGGCTTCGGTGTCCAGCTCCACGCCGCAGTACGCCAGGCGGTGGCCGTCGGTGGCGACTGCCATGACCTTCTTGCCGTCGACGACGAGCAGCATGCCGTTCAGGTAGTAACGGATGTCTTGCTGCGCCATGGCGAAGTGGACCATCGCCAGTAGGTGCTTGAAGGTCTTCTGCGGCAGCGAGACGCTGGCGTTGAATTCGGTGGCTTCGGCAACGGTCGGGAATTCTTCCGCGGCCAGCGTCTGCAGTGCGAAGCGGCTCTTGCCGGACTGCACGGTCATGCGCTTGTCGTTGAGCGACAGGGCGACGTCGCCGTCGGGCATGGCGCGCAGGATATCGAGCAGCTTGCGTGCGGCCACGGTGGTGGCCACGCCGTCATTGCCCACGCCGCATTCGGCGTGCGTGGTGATCTGGATCTCGATGTCGGTCGAGAGGAAGGATACGTTCGAGCCGGACTTGCGAATCAGCAGGTTGGCCAGGATCGGGAGGGTGTGGCGGCGCTCCACGATGCCGCTCACGATTTGCAGCGGACGCAGCAGATTGTCTCGCGAGGTTTTGACCAATTGCATTGAATTTATCCTTCGTCGTTTGTCGTCGGCGACCGCAAACTCCAGGCAACTCCAATTCACTTAGAAATCAAGGAGTTAATATGCCATTGTACCAAGGATAAGCCGCTGCGGTGAAGCGGGGCGAAACCGCCGGAAGTGGGGTCTGTGCACAAAAAGCGACGATGCTCGCTGCGCACTTCCTACCGCACTTTCGGCATTTCGTCCCGACTCACCGCAAAGCCTTATCTGTGGCTGACACTGCACTCGGCTGCGGCTGGACCGATGTTGTTTAACTGGCGCCACGGAGAGGTCTCCAGTGACGCCGAACCTACAGTATGCCACCCCGTTCGGGGTGGCCCTTCAAAATCCATCCGGCCCGGTTTCTCGGGTCGGATCCATCCAAACTCAACCCTTGAGCGTCTGCTCCAGCACGTGCAGTTCGTGGTTGAGCTGCGCGTCCTTGCTGCGCTCGTCGGCAATCTTGCGCACCGCGTGCAGCACGGTCGTGTGATCGCGCCCGCCGAAGAGCTCGCCGATCTCGGGCAGGCTCTTCTGCGTGAGTTCCTTGGCCAGGTACATCGCGATCTGGCGCGGCCGGGCAATGTTGGCAGGCCGCTTCTTGGAATACATGTCCGCGACCTTGATGTTGTAGAAGTCCGCGCACGTCTTCTGGATGTTCTCGACCGAGATCTGGCGGTTCTGCACCGTCAGCAGGTCCTTCAGCGCCTCGCGCGTCACCTCGATGGTGATGTCGCGGCCGTGGAAGTTCGAGAACGCCAGGATCTTGCGCAGCGCGCCTTCGAGCTCGCGCACGTTGGAGCGCAGGTGCTTGGCGACGAAGAAGGCGACATCTTCCGGAACGCTCACGTTCTCGACGGCGGCCTTCTTCATCAGAATCGCCACGCGCATTTCCAGCTCGGGCGGCTCGATGGCCACGGTCAGGCCGGAGTCGAAACGCGAGATCAGGCGATCGTCGATGCCGGTGATCTCCTTCGGGTACGTATCGCTGGTGATGATCACCTGCGCCCGGTTGGCGATCAGTGCTTCGAACGCGTAGAAAAATTCTTCCTGCGTGCGGTTCTTGCCGGAGAAGAACTGAATATCGTCGATCAGCAGCAGATCGAGCGAGTGGTAATAGCGCTTGAACTCGTCGAACGCCTTGCGCTGGTAGGCCTTCACCACGTCGGACACGTATTGTTCGGCGTGGATGTAGCGGATGCGCGCGCGCGGGTTCTCCAGCAGCATGAAATTGCCGATGGCGTGGATCAAGTGCGTCTTACCCAGGCCTACGCCGCCATAGAGATACAGCGGGTTGTAGGACTTGCCCGGGTTGTTGGCTACCTGAATGGCGGCGGCGCGCGCCAGCTGGTTGGCTTTACCGGTGACGAAGTTGTCGAACGTCAGGATCGGGTTCAGGCGCGAGCGCTCATGCACCGTGTCGCTGGACTGGTTCGGCTGGCCGGGCTGGGCACCGGGCCCGCTGGGGTGCTGCACGATCGGGCCCGACTGCATCGTCGGCTGCTGTTGCTGCTGCATGCGGTAGGAGCGGGCCGCGGCTTCAGACGGATCCATCTGGACCACATCGATCTCGCCCACGTCCGAACCGTGCTGCACACCTTGCGCCGGCTGCTGGCGGGAACCGCCTTGCAGCGGATGGCCAGGGTAGGGCGCCTGACCCTGCCCGTAGCCAGCCTGGCCACGGGGAGACTGGTACTCGCCATAGCCCGGCTGGGCGAACTGCTGGCCCATCGGCTGCCCCATGGGTTGCGCCGTCGACTGGCCGCCATAGCCCTGCATACCCGTACCCGGTGCTGCGTGACCGTCCTGTCCGGCCCCCATGCCGCCGCCCACCGGCGGCTGCGCATAGGCCGCGGCACGGCCCGATGCAGAAGGATCCAGGACAAAGTGAACACTGACCTGCGCTTCCCAATATTCGCAGGCAAGGGCAGTAATACGCCCCGAAAACTGGCTCTTGACCCAATCCAGCTTGAACCGGTTCGGCGCAGCAATGCGCAGCGTGAGCGCTTCCTCGTCGAAACCGACGGGCGCCAACGGCTTGATCCAGGTTTTGAACTGTTGCGGCGTCAGTTCGCGCTCGAGCTGCGCGGCTGCCGCCTGCCAGAAGTCTTGCATTGTTTTTTGTTAAGTAAGCGCATCCCCAGGGTGCGCCACTGGCTGCTGTCGCGCCTCGTCAGCCCGGCCTTCCCCGTACCCATGTCTGCAACGCCGGCAGCGACTTACGTATACGTAGATGTATACGGTCCGCCGCGACGACCTGCAAAACATTGGGGGGAAGCCCGGGATGCGCCTGCGCCACGCAGCCCGTGTTGTGATTGGACCGGGATTGTACCCCCGGCCCCAAGTTATCCACAAAGGATAAGTCTGTGGACAACTTGTGCAAATTCAGTGGATTGATGTGCACAACCCAAGCAGTGGCGCGGGTTTCCGGCATGCTGCAGTGCCGGAAAATCCAGCGGAAACAGGGACTTCGCTCAATTACCAAGCCTGTCGCAGTGCATAAAACCGTATACAAACTTGTTAACAGGCTGTTGTGGACAATGACGCACGATGGTTTACGTAGCGCTGTCGCGCTTCTGTCCTTGCCCACATGACGAAGTCTTGACACTCGCGCCAAAAATCGTTTAAATGGCGGGTTCTGCGATGCGGCAGGGGATCACGTATGCGCATCGCTGGGTCTGGCCTGTCCGTGCCTCCCGCGCCAGCAGGTATACCTGCAAACCGGCGCTGGCTGGCTTCAGGGCCGGCACCAAGACAGAACCAGAATCGTCGTGACAATGTCGGTAAACGCTTCTGCTTTTTCCGACACGCGGCAACCCCAACGCGAACCATACGCGGCGGCCACGGCACCCCGGCACCGGCCGGAGGCGGGCTAGCCCAGATCAACCAGAGAGTGCAACATGAAACGTACCTACCAACCTTCCGTTACCCGTCGCAAGCGTACCCACGGTTTCCGCGTGCGCATGAAGACCCGTGGCGGCCGTGCCGTCATCAACGCTCGTCGCGCCAAGGGCCGCAAGCGCCTGGCAATCTAAGGGCCGGGCGACCGGTCTGGACGGTGGCAACGCCGTCCATGCCAACCGCCTCGCGTTCTGGATGGCCGGTAGCTTGCCGCAGGCTGCAGTGTTCCCGCTAGCTTTGCCAAGCGTGTCTACCTTTGCCTTTCCCAAAGCCGCGAGGCTGACAAAGACGGATGAGTTTTCATCCGTTTTTGCTTTGCGGCCTCGCAAGCGCAGTACGCACTTTGTGCTCTACGTGCGCGCCAACGGCCGGGCCGAAGCCCGGCTGGGCATCGTGGTGGGCAAGAAGTTCGCACCGCGCGCGGCCGAGCGCAACCTGGTCAAGCGCATGGCGCGCGAGCTGTTCCGCCAGCGGCAAGGCGAGCTTGGCGGGCGCGACGTGCTGCTGCGCTTGCAGACCAGGTTTCCGCGCAAGGAATTTACCAGCCGCACGTCGGTCCGACAGGCGTGCCTGACGGAGATGACCAGCTTGCTGGAAGTCGCCGCCCGGCCGTTGCCACCGCCACCTGCGCCGCCGTCATCACCACCGGCCTCGCCAGAACCGCCCTCGGGCGCTCCGGCCTGACCGCCCCAGCCATGAAGCGAATCCTGCTAGCGCTGCTACGCATCTACAAGATCGCCCTGAGTCCTTACCTGGGCTCGCGGTGCCGCTTCTGGCCTACGTGTTCCGACTACGCCCGCGACGCCGTGATCCGTCATGGCGCCGCGCGCGGCAGCTGGATGGCTGCCTGCCGGCTATGTCGTTGCCATCCTTTCGCACAAGGCGGGTATGATCCCGTGCCGGGTGCGGAAGCGGAAACGGCACAGCAGGGCAGGTTTGCCCATCCCGCGACAGGCCACCGGCCTGTCACCGTCCGTCTCCCACGACCCTGATTTCCCCGACCATAGCGAGACATGGATATCAAACGCACAATCCTCTGGGTCATCTTCTCGATGGCCCTCGTGCTGCTCTATGACAACTGGCAGCGCGCCAACGGCCACGCGTCGATGTTCTTCCCGAGCGCGACCCAGCAGCAGGCCGCCTCGGCGCCCGCCGCCGGCGCAGCCCAGGGCGATGTGCCCAAGGCCAACGCCACCGCAGGCGCCGCCACGCCGGCAGTGCCGGGCGCTCCGGGTGCAGCCCCGCAGGCAGCCGCCCAGCCCACCGGCGAAAAGATCATCGTGACCACCGACGAGGTGCGCGCCGAGATCGACACCGCCGGCGGCATCCTGTCGCGCCTGGAACTGCTCAACGAGCACGAGAAGGACGGCAAGCCGGTGGTGCTGTTCGAACGCGACACCACGCGCACGTACCTGGCCCGCTCCGGCCTGATCGGCGGCGACCTGCCGAACCACACCACCGTGTTCACGGCCACCCCCGGCCCGCGCACGCTGGACGGTGCCGACAAGCTCGAAGTCACGCTGACCGCCGACAAGAACGGCGTGAAGTTTGTGAAGACTTACGTGTTCCACAAGGGCAGCTACGTGGTCGACGCGCGCTTTGCCGTGACCAACGATGGCACCGCGCCGGTATCCCCGACGCTGTACATGGAACTGGCGCGTGACGGCAGCAAGGTGGAGCAGTCGCAGTTCTACAGCACCTTCACCGGCCCGGCCATCTACACGGACGCGGACAAGTACCACAAGATCACCTTCGAAGACATCGCCAAGGGCAAGGCCAGCACGCCGGCCGCCACCACCAATGGCTGGGTGGCGATGGTGCAGCACTACTTTGCCTCGGCCTGGATTCCGCAAGCCGGCAAGGAGCACAGCTTCTACGTCCAGCAGATCGACCCGAACCTGTACCGCGTGGGCATCCAGCAGCCGCTGGGCCAGATTGCCCCCGGTGCCACGGTGACGACCGATGCGCGCCTGTTCGCCGGCCCGCAGGAAGAGCGCATGCTCGAGAAGATCACCCCGGGCCTGGAACTGGTGAAGGACTACGGCTGGCTGACCATCCTGGCCAAGCCGCTGTTCTGGCTGCTCGAAAAGCTGCACGGCTTCCTGAACAACTGGGGCTGGTCGATCATCGCGCTGACCGTGCTGATCAAGCTGGTGTTCTTCCCGCTGTCCGCCGCCAGCTACAAGTCGATGGGCAAGATGAAGGAGCTGCAGCCGCGCATGACGGCCATGCGCGAGCGCCACAAAGGCGATCCGCAGAAGATGAACCAGGAGATGATGGCGCTGTACAAGACCGAGAAGGTCAACCCGCTCGGCGGCTGCCTGCCCATCGTGATCCAGATCCCGGTGTTCATCGCGCTGTACTGGGTGCTGCTGTCGTCGGTGGAAATGCGCGGCGCGCCGTGGCTGGGCTGGATCCATGACCTGTCGGTGCCGGATCCGTTCTACATCCTGCCGATCGTGATGGCTGCATCGATGTTCCTGCAGACCAAGCTGAACCCGACCCCGCCGGACCCCGTGCAGGCCAAGGTCATGATGATCATGCCGCTGGTGTTCTCGTTCATGTTCTTCTTCTTCCCGGCCGGCCTGGTGCTGTACTGGGTGGTGAACAACATCCTGTCGATCGCCCAGCAATGGCAGATCAACCGCATGCTCGGCAAGGGCAAGGCGGCTGTGGCAGCCAAGAGCTGATCGCAGGCGATGCAGAAGTTTTGACGGAAGCCCGGTGGAAACACCGGGCTTTTTTGTTTAGGGCATCCGTCGGTGCCCTGTACTCCGAGGAGAGATTCGTGACCTGGTCCGCCAATCAATACGTTGCCTTTGAAGATGAACGCACGCGCCCGGTGCGCGACCTGGTCGCCGCCATTCCGAACCGGATGATCCGCACGGCTGTTGATATTGGCTGCGGCCCGGGCAACTCCACTGAGGTGCTGATGGGGCGCTATCCCGGCGCGTCGGTCACCGGGCTGGACAGTTCGGACGACATGATCGAAGCCGCGCGCAAACGCCTGCCTGATGTGCAGTTCGGCGTGACCGACATTACGGCCTGGAACGACGCTGGTCCCTATGACGTGATCCTGGCCAATGCCGTGCTGCAATGGGTGCCGGACCACGCCACGCTGTTTCCGGCACTGGTGCAGAAGCTCTCGCCCGGCGGTACGCTGGCCGTGCAGATGCCCGACAACCTGGAAGAACCCGCGCACCGCCTGATGCGCGAGACCGCGGCGAACGGCCCGTGGGCCGGCAAGCTGGCCAACGCCAGCAACGCGCGCGCGGCGCGGGCTTCGGCACGCTGGTACTACGAGCTGCTGCGCCCGCATTGCGCGCGCGTGGATGTCTGGCTGACGGTCTACCACCACCCGCTGGCCGGCGGCGCGAATGCGATCGTGGAGTGGTTCAAGGGCAGCGGCCTGCGGCCGTTCATCCAGCCGCTGGATGATGCGCAGCGGGCGGCTTATCTGGAGCAGTACGAGGCGGAGATTGCCAAGGCTTATCCCGCGTTGCCGGATGGGTCGGTGTTGCTGCCGTTTCCGAGGTTGTTTGTGGTGGCGACGCGCTGAGAGTTGGTTTCGGTTGCTCTGCGGCAAGCCTCACTGGGCTTCTTGCGCACGTTCGGCCTGAGATGCCTCGGCATCTGCCACCATCCCTGCGCGCGGGATAAGCCTTAGGAGCAGCCCGTCTCCTGGCATCGCAGGCGATTCCAGCCTGATTCCTTGTTTGCTCAGTCCAACACCTTAATTCCCAACACGAACGCTTTGAATTTTTTGATTTTTTTCTCTCCCGCCCACGTACTCGGCGCACAGAACCTCGCCAAGGATGCGTATTTTTTATTCCCAAAAATCATGGAAACACATTTTATTTTTATGGAATAAGAAGAACTGTCGCCTTCATATTTTGATAGATATTGAACAAAACCAAGCCAATCGGCACCGTAGAATTTCATTGAACCATAAGTTTCTGAGCTTATTTCATCATTTCGAAGCGTATGCTGGGTGAACCTTGAATCGCCATCGACCTCATCAAAAACAAAGTATCTTTTGTCGCCGTCGACGTAGGTCAATGATTCGTCTGCCAGAAGGTCATCCACTGATCTCTGGTATGCCGCAATCAAATTAAGGTCGGCATAATTTTTATGATTCTTAATACTATAATCACAACCCCTAATCTTTGCCACTGCAAATAATTCGCTCCTTGGAAAAATCAACCCACATTCCGCCGCGAACGGCGTCGAAAACAAAAAAATGGCAATGAACAGAAAATCGAATTGATAGAAAATCACAATCGGACCCTCATTGTGTATGTGCGACTGCTTTTTGGCGGACAGGCGACTTGAGCCAAACCTCACCGCAAGCTAAGGCAATCGACTTAGGGCGGATATAGAACTGGTCTGAAAGTTGACCAGGAACTGGCCCCGCTTTGACCAACGCATGACGCATCGCAAAGAAGTCGGTCGAGTGGGTCGCCGGCTGTTATCAGGACTAGCCCTTTACGCCGGCAACTGGCAAACCGCTGCCAATCGCCCAAGCAGCGGATGCGACGTGCCTTGGCATCGCCCGCGTGCCGTATCGCCTACACTTGAACTTGCGTCCCGCCCCTCTGCCGAATTGAGAGGCCTTTTCGATGAACGCTGACTCTGCTCCCATGCTGCGCCGCAAGACGCGTCCGGCCGCGGCCTTCGCCGCACTGGGCGAGACCGGGTTGCGCCGCATCGAAGACAGCATCACCAACCTGTTGCAGCGCGACGAGGCAGAGGATGTGCATGCGCTGCGCGTTGGCGTCCGTCACCTGCGCGCGGTGTTGTGGGTGTTTGGCCCGCTCCTGCCACCAGGCATCGCACAGCGGTGGAAGCAGGACCTGCGGGCGCTGGCCGACACGGCCGGCGAGGTGCGCGACTGGGATGTGTTCCTTGCCGAGACCGTAGGGCCCGCATTGGAGCGCCAGCCTGGCGACTCGATGCTCCATGCCGTGGCCGACGCGGCACGCGCTCACCGCCGCCTCGCGCGCGAGACCATGGTGACCCGGCTGGCGCAGTCTCACGACGATCCGCTCGCCGTCCTGCACCGGGACCTGGCGCACCTTCCGCTGCACACCGACGATGGCAGCGGCTGCCTCGGACCTTTCGCCCGCAAGCGCGTGCGCAAGGCGCGCAAGACGCTGCGCAAACGTGGCCTTGCCGCGCGCCACGACGGCCTGCGTGCACTGCACCGCCAGCGCATCGCGGGCAAGCGCCTGCGCTATGCCATCGAAGCGCTCGCGCACGTATTGCCGAAGCAGAAGACCAGGCGCCTGCATCACAAGCTGGTCAGGCGGCAGGGCAAGCTGGGCGGCGTGGTCGATGAGAACGTTGCGCGCCGGCTGATGTCCGAATGCCTGGGCGTGGCGCCGCAGGGACACGACGCCGGACCCGTCGCTGCGTGAAGCTGTCCCCTTGCCACTTTCACCGCACCTCTGCGCGCGCCTTGCAACGCACGCTGGCGAGACCCGTCACATCGATCTGAGACAATACCGCCATGACTGCTACCCTGCCTCCCATCGCCGCCATCGCCACCGCTCCCGGACGCGGCGGCATCGGCGTGGTACGCGTGTCGGGCCCGGATGTGCGCGCGGTCATGCACGCCATCTGCGGCCAGGCGCTCAAGCCTCGCCACGCCACCTACCTGCCGTTCCTGGACGGCGAGGGCAAGGTCATCGACCATGGCCTCGCACTGTACTTCCCGGGCCCGAATTCATACACCGGCGAAGAGGTCCTGGAATTGCAGGGCCACGGCGGGCCGGTGGTCATGCAGTTGCTGCTCGCCCGCTGCCTGCAGGCCGGCCATGAGATCGGCCTGCGCCTGGCCGAGCCCGGCGAGTTCACGCGCCGCGCCTTCCTCAACGACAAGCTCGACCTGGCCCAGGCCGAAGCCGTGGCCGATCTGATCGAGGCCAGCACCGAAGCCGCCGCGCGTTCCGCGGCCCGTTCGATGGAAGGCGAGTTCTCCAATGCCATCCATGCGCTGGTAGAGAAGGTCATCCACCTGCGCATGCTGGTGGAAGCCACGCTGGATTTCCCGGAAGAGGAAATCGATTTCCTGGAAGCCTCCGACGCGCGCGGCCAGCTCGCTACCATCCACAAGGACCTGGGCAACGTGCTCGCGCAGGCCCGGCAAGGGGCGCTGCTGCGCGAAGGCCTGTCGGTGGTGCTGGCGGGGCAGCCCAATGTGGGCAAGTCATCGCTGCTGAACGCGCTGGCCGGCGCCGAGCTGGCCATCGTCACGCCGATCGCCGGGACCACGCGCGACCGCGTCAAGGAAACCATCCAGGTCGAAGGCATCCCGCTGCATATCATCGACACCGCGGGCCTGCGCGATGAGGCCACCGACGAGGTCGAGCGCATCGGCATCGAACGCACCTGGGATGCGATCCGCCGCGCCGATATCGTGCTGCATCTGGTCGACGCCACCGATTACCTCCGCCACGGCCTCTCGGAGATCGACGACGCCATCGACGATCGCCTGAGCGGCCAGCTTCCGCCGGGCGCGCCGATCGTGCGCGTGGTCAACAAGATCGACGTCGCGCCGACGGTAGGCGGCATGATGTTCAGCGGCAACCGCCCGCATGTGGTCGCCGCCAACGGCCCCAATCCCACGGAGATCTGGATCTCTGCGCGCACCGGCGCGGGTATCGAATTGCTGCGCAAGGAACTGCTGCGGCTGATCGGCTGGCAGTCCGGGAATGAGGGCACCTTCCTTGCGCGCGAACGGCACCTGACCGCGCTGCGCCAGGCACAGTCGCATCTGGACGTGGCGACCGAGCAGAGCCAGCAACAGGCGCAGGCGCTGGATTTGTTTGCCGAAGAGCTAAGGCTGGCGCAGGAGCATCTGAACAGCATCACGGGCGAGTTCACCAGCGATGATCTGTTGGGGACGATATTTACGCGGTTCTGTATTGGGAAGTAGCCTTCCAGGGATCAATCACCGGGACGCCCGCGGCTTCGAAAGGAGCCGCGTCGGGCGAGGCAACCGTGAATCCGTGCGCAGTCGCGATCGCGGCGATATAGCCGTCCGGCGTTGGAAACCCTTTGCCTGCTGCACGGGCTTTCGCCGCCAGGTCGGCATAGCAGCGCGCCGCACGCGGATCGAATGACAGCACGCGACCCGCGAACAGCGCCATCAGGCCTTCCAACGCGTCTTCCAGCGCCAGCTTGCGGCGTCCGTCTGGCAGACAAGCAATGCCATACAGTAACTCAGCAAGCGTGACGCTGGACAGGTACAGCGTCTCGGCAACCTGCTCGTTCAGCCAGGCTCGCACCGCGGCGGCCGGTTCCGGCTTCATGGCCTCCGAAACCACATTCGCGTCCAGAACGATCATTCGTCAAGCCTCGGCGGCCTTGCAGGCGTTCGGTCACGGGTCTGTTCGAGCAGCTCCACATCGGCATTGGTCAGCCCCAGGCGATGCCCGAGTTCGGCCAGTGCATCGCCCATCCTCACCCGCCCCGGCGGGTTCACGGCGCGCGCCAGAATGTCGCGGACCTCGGCCTCCGTACTGCGGCCATGCGCGGCCGCCTGTACTCGCAATGCGCGGTGCGTTTCTTCGGGGAGATTGCGTACGGTTAATGTTGCCATCGCAGTCACCATTAGATTTCGCTTTCAATGCTGTCATTTTATAACAATGACAGCACAAGGTACGGCGCCCTGGTCGGGCAGGCACATGATACTGTTTATTTATACAGTACAATGAGCAACCCCCGCGCAAACCCATAGCAATCTCAAGTATCTTGGAGGCGATCGGTATGCCAAATGTGTCACCCATTGCCCCGCGGGGGCCGACGTTCGAGAGCATCCGGCAGCTAGCCGAAAACGGCGCCGAATATTGGTTCGCGCGCGATCTCGCGCCGCTGCTGGGTTATCAGAAGTGGCAGAACTTCACGCAAGTCATTGAAAAGGCGAAAGTCGCCTGCCACCAATCCGAACAGCTGGTGGAGGACCATTTTGCCGACGTCAGCAAAATGGTCCAGATCGGCTCATCCGCACAACGGCCGGTCGCTGACGTCAGACTCTCCCGTTACGCCTGCTACCTGATCGTCCAGAATGGCGACCCGTCTAAGCCGGTCATTGCACACGGACAGACCTACTTCGCAGTCCAGACCCGCCGGCAGGAACTGAACGAGGCGGCTCGCTATGGAAAATTGTCGCAGGACGAACGCCGCCTGATGATGCGCAGCGAACTGACGGCTCATAACAAGGCCCTGAATGCCGCAGCCAGGGAGGCTGGCGTCGAATCCTCGCTCGACTACGCCGTCTTCCAGGACCATGGCTACAAGGGACTCTATGGCGGCCTGGGTGCCAGGGATTCCACAATGCCAAAGGCCTGAAGAAGAGCCAGAAGATCCTGGATCATATGGGCAGCACCGAACTGGCCGCCAACCTGTTCCGCGCCACACAGACCGAAGAGAAGCTGCGGCGGGACAATGTTCAGGGCAAAAGGCAGGCCAACCAGACGCATTTCGACGTCGGCGCCAAGGTACGGCAGACGATCGGTGAACTTGGCGGAACCATGCCGGAAAAACTGCCCACACCGGAGAAGAGCATCAAGCAGATCGAACGCGAGCAGCGGCAATTGCCGAACGTGCCGGACAAGTGCGAGCCTGACGACTGCTAGCCGCCTCGAGTAGCCCCCGAGGCGCACCGATCAAGTCAACGAGCTCCTATATCAACCGCCTCCGCGCCAACTCCTCTGACAACGCGTCGGCGCTGACAAACCTGTACCCGTGCAGCCCCGCATCCACCGCGCCGGCCACATTGGCTTCGGTGTCGTCGATAAAGAGTGTCTCTTCGGCAGCGGTTCCAAGCTGGCCGATGCAGCCCAGATACGCCTGCGCGTTCGGCTTGGTCGCGCCAAATGCCGCGGACGGATAAACGTGCAGACCAAACAACTGCGCTACCGCCGGATTCAGGTAGCCGATATGGTCCGTCACCAGCCGGCAGTTGTTGGTCAGGATGGCAATCCGGTGGCGGCAGGCCAGCCTGGCCGCGAGCGCCAGCGTTTCGGCATTGGGCGTGATCGATGCGCGTCGGGAGGCAAGCCAGTCAGCACGGTCGATGCGGCAGCCCAGCAGTTGCCCGAGTTCCCGCAAGTACTCGTCATCGCTGATCTCGCCGGCGTCGGCACGCGCTTCGAGCCCCGATCCCCAGATAGCGTGCCGGACCTGCTCGGCTGACCGGCCAGTCGTTGCGGCCAGGTGGTCCGCCCGCGCGCCACGGTCATAGTGGGTCAGTACCCCTTCCATGTCGAACAGGACGAGCTGGATCGGTGCTGTCATGGCGTCGGTCCCGGTGGATGACCCGAAGTCCCTATTGTGCGCGGGCCCGATAAGTCCATGGGCAGGAATTCCGCGTGGCCCAGCCGTCGCATGCCATGCGGGTACACTATCGGGCCGGCGTAAATCCCATCCGGGCAAGCCGCACGCCGCCAATCCCGCCATCTTCCACCGCATGCGCCTGACCCTCATCACCTTCGGCACCCAGGGTGACTGCCGCCCCATCGTCGCCCTTGGCGCGGGGCTGCGTGCGGCCGGCCATGACGTGCTGATGCTTGGGGAACGATCGGCCGAGGCGCTGGCCGTCGAACAGGGTCTTGCATTCGAGCCGCTCGCAGGCGATATCCAGGCCACGCTGGCCCCCGGCGGCGCGCTGCACAAGCTGATGACCGAAGGCGGGAACGTCAGCGAGGCCACGCGTGCCTTCGCGCGCATCGCCGAGGACAACACCGCGCAGTGGATGGCGCAGCTGACCGCAGCCGCGCGCGAGCGCGACGCCATTGTCTACTCCGGTCTGGCCGCCTATGTCGGCATGGCCGTTGGCGATGCGCTGGGCAAGCCGGCCATCGCCGCCGCCATGTTTCCGCTGTCGCCGACGCGCGAGTTCCCATCTGCGTTCCTGCCGCCAAAGCGCTTTCCAGGCTGGGTCAATCGGGCCACCCATCAACTGATCAACTATGTGCTGTGGCGCATGTTCCGGCCCGCCATCAATGCGGGCAGGCAGGCGCAGTTCGGGCTGGCACCGCGCAAGGCGGTGTGGCAGGACTTCCCGTCGCTGTACGGCATTTCGCAGCACCTGGTGCCGCGCCCGCGCGACTGGCATGCGGACTGGCTGGTCTGCGGTGCGTGGACGCTGCCCGCGCAGGACGGCTGGCAGCCGCCCGCTGGGTTGAAAGACTTCCTGGCCGATGGCGAGCCGCCGGTCTACGTCGGCTTCGGCAGCATGGCCGGGTTCGACCGCGACAAAGTGGTGCGTGCGCTGGTGCAGGCGCTGGACGGCCGGCGCGCGCTGTTTTATCCGGGCTGGAGCGGCATCGACGTTGCGGTGCTGCCGCCGAACATCCATGTGATCGACGCTACGCCGCATGACTGGCTGCTGCCCCGCGTGAGCGCGGCCATCCATCATGGCGGCGCCGGCACCACGCACGCCGTCGCGGCGGCCGGCGTGCCGTCGATCGTGCTGCCGTTCGCGGGCGACCAGTTCTTCTGGGCCGGACGGCTGGCATCCCTTGGCGTGGCGCCTCGCTACGTCGCCGGGCATGACATCGATGCGGGCAAACTTGCGTCGATGCTGGCCTTCGCGCAACAGCCCGAGGCGCGCGAGAAAGCCGCGGCGCTCGGCGCTGCCATCCGTGCGGAACGTGGCGTAGATAACGCCGTGGCCGCCATCGAGACTTTCTGCCGGCGGGGCAGAACATAGCGGCTGCCGCAACACGACAGCCAATCATTTCAAGCAGGAAATCCAGATGTTGAACCGTACCCAGCAGATCCTAATCGCCGTCGTCGCCTTGGCCGTCCTCGGCATGCTCTGGTTTGCCGGCAATGACAAGGGCCCGATCCAGGCACCCGCGGCGGATGACGCAGCCGCCTCCGCACCGGCTGCCAGCGACGTGCGCGGCGTGCCTCGCAACGGCACGCTCGATCCGGTCAGCATTGACCCCGAACGTCCGGCCGACCGCCTGCCCCAGTACCAGGCCGATGCCCTCCTGAACGACTACCGCGACAACGCCGGCGCGGCCGATGACCGCTACCGCGGCAAGTACATCATCGTCGAAGGCGTGGCCAGCGGCGTGCGGCGCGGCGAGGCGGACAATGTGTTTGTCGATATCCGCACGAGCGACCCGAACGTGGTTGTGCGCGCCCAGTTGCTGCGCCGGCAGATCTGCGGCCCGGCCGGCCGCGTGTGCGAAGTGGAAGCGCGCGCCACCATGGTCCGGCGCGGGCAAAAAGTAGCCGTGGAATGCAACGGCGCAGGGCTGTCCGACGGCACGCCGGTGCTGAGCGACTGCCTGCTGCGCGGCGGCGCCAACTAAGCACTGACCGAGTCAACCCGATGCAAACTGTCCTCTCCGTCCTTGCCTTGCTCATCCTGATCGGCACCATCGTCGGCCTGGTTTCCCCCACATTCATCAGCCAGACCTTGCTGCAAGGCAAGCCCGTCGGGCGGCTGCAGATTGCCGTGATCGGCCTGTGCCTGGCTGCGGTGTTGCTGATCCTGGTCGGGCGCCTGGCGCAGCCCGTCGCGGGCGGCTGAAACACCACGCGGCGCAAGCCGCGGGCAGTAGCACCTGTTTTGCGCCTCTGTTCCGGGTATTGGCGCGCGCGGCCAGCGCCTACAGTGCGTGGATAAGTTCCCGATGCTCCGTCCGCTGCAAGCGGCGCGGTGGGCATCGATGCCATCCAGGACACTCCATGAACAAAGCACTGCTGGCCGCCGCGCTGGGCCTGATGATTACCGGCTGCTCCACCTACCAGGCCGTGATGCCCGTGGACCGGCCCGAGCAAGGCGACCCGCTCGGCGCCTTCCAGATTCCAGCCGGCAGCGCGGTCGCGGCGGGTCCGCGCGGCAACTATGGCGCCAACGGCGCGCTGCTGTGCGTGGTGGCGAACCCCGTGAGCGGCAATGAATATCTCGACGCGTTCCGCGCGTCGCTGCAGGCGCGAAATTTCGAAGTGAAGCTGCTGCCGCCGTACGCGCCCGTGGTGTCGTGCCCGCTGGTGGCCACGTATTCGGCCAAGAGCGCCTGGTTCTGGATGACGTACCTGAACAGCGTGGACATCATCGTGTACCAGAACGGCGCGCGTGCGGGCAAGGCGGTCTACAGCGCGAATCGTAGCGCCGGCGGCATCAACCTGAGCAACTTCGTCATGCCGGAGAGGAAGCTCGATGAACTGGTGGAACAGTTGTTCCCCGGCATGCTGCCCCCACCGCCGCCACCAGCCGGCACGCCCGTGGCCGCGCCCGCCGCCGCTTCCTGAGCGTTCAGTCCTCCAGCCTGCCCAGCCGCACCACGGTCACGCCGGGGCGCAGCTGGCGCAGCGATGGCATCACCAGCACGCAGTTCGGATAGGGCGTGACCACCGGCTCGCCCTCGCGCCAACCGATCACGGTGCCGGCCCTGGCGAACGTCTCCAGCCCGGTGTAGGGGCCGGCGAAGCGGAAATCCATGCTGCTGGCCACCACGGGCTCGGTCACGCGCACCACGCGCTGCGCGGCCGGTAGTGGCTGCAGCCAGCCCGCCGGCACGTCCTGCGCTTCGATCACGCCTGCATTCAGCAGGAAACGCGCCGCACTGTCCCTCGCGACCGTAACGGCTGCGGCCTCCCAATGCTGGCCGCATTCGACCAGCAGCGCATTGCGCGCACTCGCCGGATCGCCGAAGTCCGCATAGTCGCGCATGCGGCGGCCTTCGGGGTGGCCTTCATCAACGATGACGTCTGCCGGCGCGCCCAGCTGACGAGCCAGCGCGATGCCCTTGTCGAGCGGGCCCGAGACGATCAGCGGACGGCTCTTCTCATGCATCGAATGCAGGTCTAGCAGCAGATCCACGGTATCGATGACCGGGCGCATGGCGCGCGCGCGGCGCAGTTCGGACGAATCGCGGCCGGCATCGTCCAGCACCGCAGCGGTCCAGACGCGGTTGAAGTCCTGGTCGACAAAGCGCGACGCATCCGGGCGCGCCGGGTCGAAGCGCTGATACGCGTCCACATTGGCAAAGGCGAGCGTCATGCGGCCACGGCGCGGCGACACGCCGGCGTCGAGCAGCTCCTTGACGGTGATGGCGCCGCACACCTCGTTGCCATGGGTGAGCGCATTGATCATCACGTGCGGGCCGGGCACGCCGCTGTCGAACGTGAACACGTAAGGGATGCCGCGGTTGCCATCGGCATACGGGCGGATATCCGGGAATTCGACCTCGACCGGATAGGCGTCGAGGGTAAGGGGAGCCTGGGTCATGCTGGAATGTCCTGCGGGGATGACGGCTTATTCTCGGATGCCGGCGGTCTGAACGATGGTGCGGTAGCGGCCGGTCTCGCGCTTGATGAACGCGCCGAATTGCGCCGGATTGGCTGGCGCCACTTCCACGCCGGCCTCGGCCAGCTTCTTCTTCACGTCAGGCAAGGCGAGCACGGCCTGCATCTCGGTGTTGAGGCGGTCGATGACGGCGCGCGGCGTGCCGGCGGGACCCATCAGGCCGAACCACACGCCCATGTCCACGCCCTTGAGCGCCGGCGTTTCAGCCAGCGCCGGCACGTTCGGCGCGACGCCGGAGCGCTTGGCCTCGGTCACGCCGTAGGCTTTCACGCGGCCGGCCTGGATATGCGGCAGCGCCGACGACAGCACCATCACCGCCAGGTCGATCTGGCCGCCGAGCAGGTCGGTCGCCATGGCCGAGGCCCCCTTGTACGGCACGTGCGTGATGTTGACGTGGCCCTGCTGCTTGATCAGCTCGCCCGCCAGGTTCAGCGGCGTGCCGACGCCCGACGACGCGTATGACAGCTTGCCCGGCTGCTCCTTGGCCAGCGCCATCAACTCCGCCGCGTTCTTCGCCGGCAGCGAAGTCTTGCCGACCAGCACCATCGGCTGGGTGCCGACGAAGGTGATCGGCGCCAGGTCCTTCTCGCCGTCATAGCGCACGGCGGGGTTGGTCAGTCGGGCGATGGACACTTCGCTGCCCGAGCCCATCAGCAGCGTATAGCCGTCGGCCTCGGCCTTGACCACTTTGGACGCGCCGATGGTGCCGCCGGCGCCGCCGAGGTTCTCGATGACCACGCTTTGGCCCAGGCGCTTGCCCAGTTCGGGCGCAACCGTGCGCGCCACCAGGTCGACGCTGCCGCCCGCGGTGTAGCCGACCACCAGCGTGATCGGCTTGGCCGGCCAGCCTGAGGCATGGGCGGCAAGCGCGGAGAAGGCGAGGGTGGCGGCGGCAGCCGCGCGCAGCAAGGTCTTCGTGGTCATGGCTCTGGATTGGATTTTTGGAATGGGGATGACGCTGGGCCGATGGTAGAGAGAGTGCGGGGCGATGGATTGCGGCTTTGGCAAGGGGGGTTGCCGTTTTGGCAATGGGGGGCGGACGGTCTCCCGCTACTTGTGGGAGAGGGGAGCAAGCCGTTGGCAGATTCAGGTTCGTGGTTCGTTGACTGCGGCCTCCCAGAACGCCTCTGCAAGCGGCCGCATCGGCGCGCGCTGCCGGTACAGGCGGATCTCGAGTGCGAGGTCGGCCTCGTCCGCGCCGCGGCCCGCCGTGGCGCGCACCAGGCGCCCGGCGTGGAGATCGTCCGCAATCAGCCGTGCGGGCAGCCAGGCCAGGCCCATGCGCTGGCGCACCATCTCGTGCACGGACTCGGCGAAGTCGCTGACGGCAATCACGTCGAGCCGGCTGGCGAGCTTGCGGCGCGCGATCTCCTGGTTGACCATGCGGCCCAGCGTCAGGCTGTCGGCATAGGCGATCATCGGCGTGGGGGCTGCACCGGCGCTGCTCTTGCCGGCCTGCAGACGGAACTGGGGCGCGCCGCGTGCGTCGGCGGCGCTCACGCAGACGAGCCGCTCCACGCCCACTATGTGGAAGCGATAGCGCGCATCGTCGAGCATCACCGGAATATCCGGCGGGCTGTAGCACAGCAGGAAATCGGCATCGCCCTCGGTGAACATCGCGAGCGCGTCGTGCATCGGGAACGTGGACAGCCGTGTGCGGAAGCGCGCCGCGTCTTTGTCGTTGCGTAGCGTATGGCGCAGGCCGGCGAGCCAGGCCGGCACCATCGAACGCGCGAGTGTCTTGCCCGTGGCGATGGTCAGCGTGCTGGCGTCGGCGCGATGCGCAGTACGCAGCGCGAGCCGCGCATCCTCGAGCGTCTGCAGCGCATCTTGCGCGGCTTCCAGGAACTGCCGACCCTCGGCGGTCAGGCGCACCGGGAACGCGCTGCGGTCGATCAGCGGCGCGCCGGCCCACACCTCCAGCGCCTGCATGCGCCGCCCGAACGCGGGTGGCGTCACGTTGCGCAGTTCGGCCGCGCGCGCCAGGCTACCGGCCTGGGCCAGGCAGATGAAGTCTTCAAGCCAGCGAATGTGCATGGGGACAGGGTCGGGTAGCTCGACGGATGGGGACAATCGCATTATCGGCACAATCGCACCCGCAACGAAAAACGGCGCACCGAAGTGCGCCGCTCATCAGCCAGTCAGGCAAGCCTTACTGCGTGACCGTTCCCGCCGGTGCAGCCGCGGCCGGCGCTTGCGCCACTTCCCCGGTCTCCTTCAATCCACCGCCAAGCGAACGATATAGATCGATCGAGTTGTTCAGCCGCAGCTGGCGCGCCTGAATCAGCGCCTGCTCGGCGGTAAACAACTGCCGCTGTGCATCCAGCTCATCCAGGTAGCTGGCCACGCCGCTGCGGAAGCGCAGGCGCGCCAGCTCGTAGCGCGCCGCTTCCGCATTGCGCACCTGCTCCTGTCCCGCCACCTGGTCTTCCAGCGTGCCGCGTGCCACCAGCGCATCCGCCACTTCCGCGAAGGCCGTCTGGATGGTCTTCTCGTAGTTGGCGATCTGGATGTTCTTGCGCACATTGGCCAGGTCCAGGTTCGACTTGTTGCGGCCGTAATCGAAGATCGGCAGCGTCAGCTGCGGCGCGAACGACCACGCCTTGGTACCGGCGTCGAACAGGTTCGAGAACGTCGGGCTGATGGTGCCGATGCTGGTGGTCAGCGTGATGCGCGGGAAAAACGCCGCACGTGCCGCGCCGATGTTCGCATTGGCGGACAGCAGTTGCTGCTCGGCCTGCCGGATATCAGGGCGCTGCTCCAGCAAGTCAGAAGGCAGGCCTTCGGGGATATCGCTGATGATGCGTTCGTCCGACAGCCGCATCGGCTCCGGCAGGTTCTCGATGGCGCCGACGGGCTTGCCCACCAGCACTTCAAGCGCGTTCTGCGCCTGCGCGCGCTGGCGAGCAAGCTGCGCGGCGGAGACGCGCGCCTGTGCTACCAGCGATTCGTTGTCGCGCAGGTCCAGCGCGGACGTCGCGCCGACGTCGAAGCGCTGCTTCGCCAGCGAGTAAGTGCTCTCGCGCGCCTTGAGCGTGTCGCGCGCGATCTCGTACTGCTCCGCGAACGAGCGCTCGGACAGGTAGGCCTTGGCCACTTCCGACACCAGCGAGATATACGCCGAACGATGCGCTTCTTCAGTGGAGAAGTATTGCGCCAGCGCCGCGTTCGACAGGCTGCGCACGCGGCCGAAGAAGTCGAGCTCGTAGGACGAAATCCCCAGGTTGGCCTGGTAGACATCGGTCACCCCGGATTGCCCGAGCACGGTCGCCGATTGGGCGGCCGTCGTGCGGGCACGGGTATAGCCGGCGTTGGCGTTCACCGTGGGCAACAGGTCCGCACGCTGCACCTGGTACTGCGCGCGCGCTTCCTCGATGCGCAGCGCCGCCTGGCGCAGGTCGCGATTGTTTTCCAGCGAGGTGGCGATCAGCGCCTGCAGGCGCGGGTCGCGAAAGAACTCGCGCCAGCCGATATCGGTGGCGCGGCGCGTCTCGCCGCTCTTCACTTCGGCGGTGGCATAGCCTTCCGGCGCGGCCGGGAAGCCGGCCGCCACCGGCGGCACCGGGCGCTCATACTTCGGCGCCAGCGTGCAGCCCGTCAGAACGCCGGCCACCAGCAGCAGCGTGGTCAGTGTCTTGGTCATATCAGTTGTCCTCCTGCGCTGCGGTCAGGCGCGCACGTTCGAACTCGTGCTGGCGCTCGCTGCCCTTGAAGCGCTTGCGCACCACGACGAAGAAGACCGGCACCAGGAAGATCGCCAGCGCGGTGGCCGTGATCATCCCGCCCATCACGCCGGTACCGATGGCGCGCTGGCTGCCCGAGCCCGCGCCGGTGGCGATCGCCAGCGGCAGCACGCCCAGGATGAACGCCATCGACGTCATCAGGATCGGACGGAAACGCAGGTGCACCGCTTCCAGCGTGGCTTCGATCAGGCCCTTGCCCTGGGCCTGCAGGTCCTTGGCAAATTCCACGATCAGGATGGCGTTCTTCGCCGACAAACCGATCGTCGCGATCAGGCCCACCTTGAAGTACACGTCGTTGGGCATGCCGCGCAGCGTCACGCCGAGCAGCGCACCGAGCACGCCCAGCGGCACCACCAGCAGCACCGAGAACGGGATCGACCAGCTCTCATACAGCGCGGCCAGGCACAGGAACACGATGATCAGCGACAGCGTGTAGAGCATCGGCTCCTGCGAACCGGCCAGGCGTTCCTCATAAGACTGGCCCGACCACTCGAAGCCGAAGCCCGGCGGCAGCTTGGCAAAGGCCTCTTCCATCGCGCGCATGGCTTCACCGGTACTGTGGCCCGGCGCGGCCTGGCCCGCGATCTTCACCGCCGGCATGCCGTTGTAGCGCTCCAGGCGCGGCGAGCCCATGACCCACTTCGAGGTCGCGAACGCGGCAAACGCCACCATGTCGCCATTGCTGTTGCGCACGCGCAGCTTGGTCAGGTCGTCCGGCAGTCGGCGGTCCGCGCCTTCTGCCTGCACGATCACCTTGCGCACGCGGCCTTCATAGATGAAGTCGTTGACGTAGTTGGAGCCGAACGCAATCGACAGCGTCGAATTGATGGTTGCCACCGTGACGCCAAGCGCCTTCGCCTTCTCGCGGTCGATGTCGATCTGCAACTGCGCCGCGTCTTCCTGGCCTTCGGGGCGCACGCCCACCAGCACCGGATTCTTGGCTGCCATGCCGAGCATCATGTTGCGCGCTTCCATCAGCTTGGCGTGGCCCTGGCCCGAGCGGTCCTGCAGGCGGAAGTCGAAGCCCGACGAGTTGCCGAGTTCCGAGATTGCCGGCGGGTTCAGCGGGAAGATGATGGCGTCCTTGATGAACGACAGCGCGCCGAACGCACGGCCCACCAGCGCCTGCGCGGTTTCATTGGCGCCGGTGCGCTCCTTCCAGTCCTTCAGGCGCACGAACGCGATACCGCCGTTCTGGCCGCGGCCGAAGAAAGAGAAGCCCGCCACCGTGATCATCTGGTCAACCACCTTGCTTTCCTTCTGCAGGTAGTAGTCCTCGATCTGCTTGAGCACGCCGATGGTACGGTCTTGCGTCGCGCCGTTGGGCAGCTGCACCACGGTGATCATGTAGCCCTGGTCTTCGTCAGGCAGGAACGACGACGGCAGGCGCTTGTACAGCACCACCACGCCGGCAATGATGACCGCGTAGATGATCAGGTAGCGCCCGCTGCGCGCGAGAATGCGGCCCACCACGCCCTGGTAGCTGGTGGACGCGCGCGCGAAGGTGCGGTTGAACCAGCCGAAGAAGCCCTTCTTCTCGTGATGGTGGCCAGCCTCGACCGGCTTGAGCAGCGTCGCGCACAGCGCCGGCGTCAGCGTCAGCGCGAGCAGCGCCGAGAACGCCATGGATGCGATCAGCGACAGCGAGAACTGGCGGTAGATGTTGCCCACCGAGCCCGAGAAGAACGCCATCGGGATGAACACGGCGGTCAGCACCAGCGTAATGCCGACGATGGCGCCCGTGATCTGGCCCATCGCCTTGCGCGTGGCCTGGCGTGGCGAGAGTCCTTCCTCGCTCATGATGCGCTCGACGTTTTCCACCACAACGATCGCATCATCCACAAGAATACCGATCGCCAGCACCATGCCGAACATGGTCAGCACGTTGATCGAGAAGCCGAACGCCAGCAGCGCGCCGAACGTACCCAGCAGCGCGATCGGCACCACCAGCGTCGGGATCAGCGTGGCGCGGAAGTTCTGCAGGAACAGGTACATCACCAGGAACACCAGCACCACGGCTTCGAGCAGGGTCTTGATCACTTCCTCGATCGAGATCTTGACGAAGGCCGACGTGTCGTAAGGCACGCTGTACGTGTAGTCCGCCGGGAAGTACTTCGACAGCTCTTCCATCTTGGCGCGCACCGCGGTGGCCGTGGCCAGCGCGTTGCCGGTCGGGGCCAGCTTGATGGCGATGGCCGCCGACGGCTTGCCGTTGGTGCGGGCGAGCGTCGAGTAATCGGCGCCACCCAGTTCCACGCGGCCCACGTCCTTGATGCGGACCGACGAACCATCCGGATTCGTGCGAAGCAGGATGTTGCCGAACTGCTCGGGCGTGGTCAGGCGGCTTTCCGTGGTGACGGTGGCGTTCAGCTCCGTGCCCTTGGGCGACGGCGTACCGCCCAGTTCGCCCACGGCGACCTGGATGTTCTGCTCCTGCACCGCGGCGGTGACGTCAAGCGGCGTCAGGTTGAAGCCGGTCAGCTTGGACGGATCCAGCCACACGCGCATGGCGTATTCCGTGCCGAACAGGTCGGCCTGGCCCACGCCCGGCACGCGGCGGATCGAGTCGATCACCTGCGACGAGACGTAGTTGCCCAGCTGGATGGCATCGGCGGCGCCCGACTTGGACGACACCGTCAGGAACATCATGTAGTTGTTGCCCGCCTTGTCGACGCGCACACCCTGCTGGCGCACTTCCGCCGGCAGGCGCGCCTCGACGCGCTTGAGGCGGTTCTGCACTTCGACCGAGTTCAGGTCGACGTTCGATCCCGGCGCGAACGCGATGGTGATCGATGCCAGGCCCGACGACTCGCTGGTCGACTGGTAGTACAGCAGGTTGGGCGCGCCATTGAGCTCCTGCTCGATCACCGAGGTGACGGAGTCCTCGAGCGTCCTGGCCGACGCACCCGGGTAGGTGGCCGAGACCGAGATGGTGGGGGGGGCGATATTCGGGTACTGCGCGATCGGCAACTGCGCGATCGACAGCAGACCGCCCAGCACGATGATCAGCGCGAGCACCCACGCGAACACCGGCCGGTCGATGAAAAACTTGGCCATAGATACTGGCTCCCTCTGTCTGATGCGCTGGGTTTAGCCTTGCTTGGCGTCGGACTTGGCGTCAGCCTGGGCTTCCGCCTTGGCGCCGGCCTTGCTGTCCGAAGCCGGTTGCGGCTCCGAAGCCTGCTTGGCAGGCGCCGCAGCACCGGCGGGCTGGAACGGCACGGCCTTGGCCGGCGCGCCCACCTTGACCTTCTGCAGGCCTTCGACAATCACCTTCTCGCCGCCCTTGAGCCCTTCGGTCACGACCCAGCGGTCGCCGATCGCCTGCGGCGCCTTGACCGGCACCGCAGCCACGTTGCCGTCGTTGCCCACCACCAGCACGCTGGCGCCCTGGCCATTGCGGATCAGCGCGCGCTGCGGCACGGTCATCGCGTTTTCATCCACGCCCTGCTCGATCTTCACGCGCACGAACGTGCCGGACAGCAGTTCGCGCTTCGGGTTGGGGAATTGCGCGCGCAGCGTGATGGCGCCGGTGGTCGGGTCCACGGTCATGTCCGAGAACAGCAGCTTGCCGGTCTGGCTGTACTCGCGCCCGTCTTCCACGTACAGGTGCACCCGGGCACCGCCGTCCACGCCCTTGACCGAGCCCGATTCGATGGCGCGGCGCAGGCGCGTCACTTCGGCGGCCGGCTGAGTGAACGTCACCCAGATCGGATCGACCTGCTCGACCACGGTCAGCTTGGTGGCTTCGCCCTTGCCAACCAGCGCGCCTTCTGTGACCAGGGCACGGCCGGCGCGGCCGCTGATCGGCGCGGTCACCGTGGTGTAGCTCAGGTTGATCTGCGCGGTGGTCACGGCGGCCTTGGCGGCCGCGATGTCGGCATTGGCCTGGCCCGCGGCGGCCACGGCGTCGTCATATTCCTGCTTGCTGACGGCGTTGACGGCGACCAGCGGCTTGTAGCGCTCGGCCTTCTGGCGCGCCGACACGGCGTTGGCCTCGGCCCGCTCGAGCTGGGCCTTGGCCGACGCGAGCTGCGCCTGGTACGACGCGGGATCGATGCGGAACATGACCTGGCCGGCCTTCACTTCGCCGCCTTCGGTGTAGTTGCGCGACAGCACGATGCCTTCCACGCGCGCCCGCACTTCGGCGGTACGCACGCCTTCCAGGCGGCCCGGCAATTCATTGACGATGGCGACGGCCGATGGCGTCACGGTGACTACGCCCACTTCCGGCGGGGGCATGGCGCCGCCTTGTTGCTTTTTCTCGCCGCAAGCGGTCAGCGCCAGCGCCGACAACGCGGCGACGGCAACGCAATGGATACGTTGGGACTTCCTCATCGATAACCCCATGATGAAATTTTGAGATCTGCCGCGCCGGCCCGGCATGCCTGCTTGTCATCGGGACAACCGGGGCGCGATGCGGTCCGCTGCGTGCCCGGCAGCGGAAAAAGCGTGATGCTAGCCAAACGACGCGTCACAGCAATGACGAAGCGACGAATGCGGCCTTTTCTTTGATGAATGGTATGGATGACCGACCGGCCAGTGATGGCGATGGTGCGTCTGTGCGCACAAACCAGCGCGCTGGCCGAACATCGGGCAAGCGCGTATTATATATACATTCAAGCATGTATGTTAAGCCTGTGCAGCAAAGCGGGGTATTAGGCGCCTGCCTTGCCTTTTCCGGCTGACTGTGTGCAACGGAATCACCCTTCAGGCGTTGAATCGATGCGTACCCGTTCCGGACGCGTTACGATGCGCGCCGGTCGGCGCAGCGGTTTGCGCCTGGCTGTATCAAGGAAGTAACGATAACGACCCGTTGGTGCAGGCCACCAGCACGCGTAGCGGCGCAAGCCGCCACGCCAGGGAGAGCAAAACGGACCGGCCCGAAGGCCGGCACCAGAGATAGAAATGGTCAGACGCACCAAGGAAGAGGCACTCGAAACACGCCACCGGATTCTCGACGCGGCCGAAACCGTGTTCCACGCGCGCGGTGTCGCGCGCCCGTCGCTGGCGGACATCGCCGAGGCGGCGGGGGTCACGCGCGGCGCGATCTACTGGCACTTCAAGAACAAGAGCGACGTGTTCGCCGCCATGTGCGATCGCGTGAACCTGCCGGTGGAAGCCCTCTGCGATCCCGAGCGCATCGCGCGCCAGGAAGATCCGCTCGGCGGCATCCGCGACATCTGCGCTTTTGTCTTTCGCCAGACCGTGGTCAACCCGCGCTGGCGGCGCGTGTTCGAGATCATCTTCCACAAGTGCGAGATGGTGCAGGACAACGGCGCCATCTTCGAGCGCCAGCGCCAGTCGCACCAGGAAGGCATGGTGAAGATCCGCGAGCACCTGCGCCTGGCGGTGGAGCGCGGCCAGCTGCCGGCCGACCTGGACCTGGACCTGGCCGTGAACGCCTTCCATGCCGCCGTCGGCGGCGTGCTGGCGCACTGGCTGTTCTCGCCGCAGGACTTTGACCTGGACGCCAATGCCGAGCGCCTGGCGGACGCCTTTATCGATACCCTCAGGTATTCCCCCGCGCTGCGCCTGGGTTATGTACCGCGCCCGATGGCCGAGCTGGACCGCGAACTGTCCACGCTGTGCGAAAAAGCCGGGCAGAGCGGCGAATGCCCGCTGGCCACCTGACCGCCTGACCGAAATCAGCCGCGCATGGCGTCGCGCCAGCGCGCCAGGAACGCGCGTTTGCGCAGCGTGTCCTGCGCCGCCAGCAGGCCCGGTCCCACGCTGATCGGCCGCAACGCATAGCCCAGCCGCTCCGACAGTGCCGCCGCGGTGTGCCGGCTCTCGGTATCGGTGCGCACCGTATAGAGCTGCGAAGCGCCCTTGCCGAGCACCGTCTGCCCTTCCCGCGAGAGCAGGAAATCCAGCCACAGCCGCGCCGCGTTCGGCCGCGGCGCACGCCGGGCGATAAAAGCCACGCGCGACATCACCAGCGTGTAGTCGCGCGGCGCGATGACATCGATGGCGGCCCCGCGTTCCATCAGCGACAGCGCGTACGAACCCAGCAGGTTGTAGCCAAGCACGAATTCGCCGCTGGCGATGCGCTCGATCATGTCCGCGGTAGACGTCGACAACTGCGCATGGGCGCGCCCGAGCGCCTGCGCCAGGTACCAGAATTCGCTGCCCATGCGCGCGTCCTGCTGCGCCAGCAGGTAGCCGACCCCCGAACGCTCCACATCGTAGGTGACGACCTTGCCGCGCCAGCGCGGCGCATGCTCCTGCAGCAGGCGCGCCAGGCCGCTGCGGCTGCCGGGCGGCTTCGTGCCGGCGAAGTGCTTGCGGTTGTAGACGATTACCGCCGGCTCGAACGTCGTGCCCCAGGCTTCATCGCGCCACACCGCCCAGCCCGGCAGGCCGCTGCGTTCGGGCGATTGGTAACGCTGCGCGTAGCCGTCATTGACGAGCTTGATCTGCAGGTCCATGGCGGTGCTCCACAGCACATCGGCATAGGCGGAGTCAGGCGCCGGCTGGGCCTTGCCAAGCGCCGCGCTCTCCGCCAGGAAGCGCTGGTTCAGCTCGATCGTGTTCAGGTCTTCGTAGCGCACGCGGATGCCCGGATAGCGCGCCTCGAACGCGCGGATCAGCGGCTGCGCCACGTCGAGATCGGTCGAGGCATAGACATGGACCGCGCCCTCGCGCATGGCGCGCGCGACGGTGACCTCGTACTCGGACGGATAACTGGCCGGCGGCGCCGGCATGGCGTCCTGTGCCAGCGACCCGCCTGCGAGCGGGGCCAGCGCGGCGCCGGCCAGCAGTTGCCGGCGAAGGGCCGAGGCGGGGGCTTGCAGCAGTGCGGGTTCGGATGGCGGCGTGGTCAGGCGCTGGGACACGATGGTGCGGAGCGGCAACGAAGGGCGGGCGCGACGTGCGCCGGTAACGGCAGGGCGGGGGTATTATAGGCGCCCGCGGCCTGTGGTCCGCATCAACAGAACCTGCCGGAGGAGACCAGCATGCGCATCCTGCTGGTGGAAGATGAAGTGGAGTTGGCGCGCTGGGTGGCCCGCGCGCTGGAGCAGGGCGGCTTCGTAATCGAGCACGTGACCGACGGCCTGCAGGCCGAGGCGCGCCTGGTGGCCGAGGAATACGACGTCGTCGTGCTCGACCTGCGCCTGCCCGGCAAGGACGGCCTGGCCGTGCTCAAGGCCATGCGCGCGCGCGACGACCGCACGCCGGTGCTGATCCTCACGGCGCAGGACACGCTCGATGAACGCGTGCGCGGCCTGAACCTGGGCGCCGACGACTACCTGCCCAAGCCCTTCGCCATTGCCGAACTCGAAGCCCGCATCCTCGCGCTGATCCGCCGCAGCCGCGGGCGCGCGCACCCGCGCCTGCAATGCGGCACGCTGGTGTTCGACGGCGAGTCCCGCGGCTTCACGCTCGACGGCCAGACGCTGGCGCTGACGCCACGCGAATCGACACTGCTCGGCGCGCTGCTGGCCCGCAGCGGCCAGCCGCTCACCAAGGCGCAGCTGCTCGACAAGGTGTTCTCGCTCGACGCCGACGTCAGCCCCGACGCCATCGAGGTGCTGGTCTACCGCCTGCGCAAGAAGCTGGCCGGGCACGGCGTCACCATCGTCACGCTGCGCGGCTTCGGCTACCTGCTCGAGCCCGAGACCCCGGCCGCCTGATATGTGGCCACGCAAGCTGCGCCTGCGCGCGCGGCATCCGATCCTGCTGTGGCGGCGCGGCAGCCTGCGCCGCCAACTGCTCCTGCTGCTGGTGCCGGCGCTCGCGGCCATGATGGCGATCGACACGTGGCTCACCTACGGCACGCTGCGCGATGCCGCCAACACCGCCTACGACCGCTCGCTGTACGGCTCGATCCGCGCCATCGACAACGCCATCGGCATGGCCGGCGACAGCGTTCAGCTCTCGCTGCCCGACGCCGCCATGGAGATGTTCGAGACGGCGGCGCAGACCCATGTGTACTACCGCGTCTCGCTCGAACGTGCGGGCGCCATTGAAACCGTCACCGGCTACGACGACCTGCCGCTGCCCAAAGGCGCGCTCGCCAGCAACCAGCCGCGCTTCTACGATGATGACGACTACCGGGGCGAGGCCGTGCGCATCGCCGCCATGGCGCGCCCCGTGTACCGGCCCGACGCGCGCATGCGCGTCATCATCCAGGTCGCCGAAACTTCCGAGCCGCGCACCGCGCTGATCGGCAAGGTCTGGCGCAGCGCGCTCGCGCGCGACCTGCTGCTGATCGTGCTAAGCGCGGCGATCCTGGTCGGCGGCGTGACCTACGTGCTGCGCCCGCTGGCACGGGTACGCGATGATGTCGAAGCCCGCTCGCCCGATGACCTCACGCCGCTCGCGTTCAGCCGCGTGCCGATCGAAGTCAGTCCGCTGGTCGATGCCGTGAACCTGCACGTCGCGCGCTCCGAAGCGATGGCGCAGGCCCAGGCGCAATTCATCGCCGATGCGGCGCACCAGCTGCGCACGCCGCTGGCCATCCTCAAGACGCAGGCGGAATTCGCGCAGCGCCAGCTATGCGCGGATGGCGATGATCCAACATCGCGCAAGGCCGCCGGCGAAGCGGTCGGCGGCATCGTCACGCAACTGGAGCAGGCCGCGCGGCTGACCAACCAGCTGCTCGCGCTGGCGCGGGTACGGCAGCACCATGGCGAAACCGCCGCGCAGGCCGTCGCTTCCATCGATTCCGTCGATATCTTCGATGCCGTCACCGTGGCCGAACAGGTTGCGCTCGACTACCTGCCGCTCGCGCGTGGCAAGCAGCAGGACTTCGGCTGGGAGCCGACGCCGGGCCTGAAGCTGCCCGTGCGCGCCGATGCCGCGCTGCTGCGCGAGGCACTGGCCAACCTGGTCCACAACGCCATCCAGTATTCACCGCGCGGCAGCCGCATCACGCTGTCGGCGCAGCGCATCGACCAGACCGCGTGCCTGATGGTCGAGGACGACGGGCCGGGGATTCCCGACAACGAGCGCGAGAAGGTGTTCGCGCGCTTCTACCGGCGCGTGGGCAACACGGAACCGGGCTCGGGACTCGGACTGGCCATCTCGCGCGAAATGGCCGCGCGTTTTGGCGGCACCGTGGAACTCACCGAAGGATCGCAAGGGCAGGGCGTCAGGGCACTGCTGAAGCTGCCGGTCAGCGAACAGGGCGTGTGACAGGCCCTGTTCGCTGCGCAATCCCGCGTCAGCCGAACAGTTCTTCCGCCACCGTGGGATGCAGCTGCAGCGTCGTCTCCAGGTGCGATTCGCGCACCCCGAGCCGCAGCGCCACCGCCATCGCCTGCACGATCTCCGGCGCCGCGTTGTCCATCAGGTGCACGCCGAGCACGCGCCCCGTGCGCGCGTTCAGCACGAGCTTGAACACCGACTGCAGCGCATTGCCGCCGAAGCGGTTCTCCAGCGAGACAAAGCGCTTGACCACGGTGCGGATGCGCTCGGGCTTGCCGGCCTCTTCGATGGCCTGGGCCTCGGTCAGGCCGACTGCGCCGATGGCCGGTTCGCAAAACACGGCCGTCGGCACGAAGTCGAAGTCGGAACGTTCGCCGCGCCGGCCGAACAACCGGTCAGCCAGCCAGCGGCCCTGCGCCGTCGCGACCGGCGTCAGGTGCAGGCCTTCGATTGCATCGCCGATCGCATAGATCGAACGCACCGAGCTGCGGAACTGCCGGTCCACCTTGATGCCGCCCTTGTCGCCAAGCTTCACGCCGAGCGCATCGAGGCCGAGCCCATCGACGTTCGATACACGCCCCACCGCTACCAGCGCCGCCTGCGCGCGCACGGATTCGGTCTGTCCCGCCTTGCCGCCGTTGCGATAGCAGATCTCCAGCGCGCCATTGGCCTGGCTGATCAGGTTGACGCTGGCATTCAGGTGCAGCCGCACGCCCTTGGCTTCTAGTGCACCGGCGAGCGCCTCGGCGATCTCCGCATCGAAATGCGGCAGCACCCGGTCGCCGGCAACGATCAGGTCCACCTTGACGCCGTAGCGCGACAGGATCGACGCCTGCTCCACGCCGATGTAGCCGCCGCCGATCACGGCGATCGACCCCGGCACGGTCTGCCACGTGAAGACATCGTCGGAGTTGCTGGCAAGTTCGCCGCCGGGAATGTCGAGCGTCTTCGGACGCGCGCCCGTAGCGATCAGGATGCGCTTGGCGCGGATGACTTCATCGCCCACGCGCACTTCATCGGGCGCCGTGACGGTGGCGTCGCCGCGGATGATATCCACGCCCGCTTCGAGCAGGCGCTGCGCGTAGGCCACGTTCAGCCGCGCGACCTCCGCATTGACGCGCACGATGGCGTCGCGCCAGTCCTCGTGCCCGCCCGTATGCGACAGGCACCCGGACAGGATCGCGGCCCAGCCGGCGCCGTAGGACAGCATTTTCTTGGGCACGCAGCCGCGATTGACGCAGGTGCCGCCGATCTCGTCGCGCTCGATCAGCACGACGCTGGCCCCATGCGACGCCGCGCGCCGCGCGCAGGCGACGCCGGCCGAGCCGCCGCCGATCACGACGAAGTCCGCCTTGCGCGCACGCGACGGCTTGCCGCCCTTGCCGCGCGCACGGGGCACGCGCTCCACGGCTGGTTCCGCACTGACTTGACGGGCCCGCCTTGGTCCGTTGTCGGACGTGGCGGTTGTTGTCTGGCGCTTGCTCATCCATGCCTCCTGTCGCGGCACGCGGCCGCATCGACAAATGATCGGACCGGCACCAGCAACGCGCTAGGCGCCGGACTTCAGTTCCGTATTCAGGATCGACGGCCAATCGCGCAGGAAAGTTTCCCCGTCGCGGCGGCCCAGGTCATAGGCGTGCGTCATGGCATCGGGCCGGGTGTAGTCCCAGCTCGAAATCGGCACGCGTTGCGAAGGCTGCAGGTACAGGCGGCGCTGGCCGCCGCTTTGCACCACGAAACGGCGCGGGCGCGGGTACAGCCGCGTCACCAGCACCAGCACATTGCCCGGCGTGGCGTCGAGCGCGTCCACGGGCACGTTATCCACCAGGCCGCCATCGAGCACGGCACGGCCTTCCCGCCGCAGCACCGGCGTGAAGGGCGGCGTCGAGGCGGATTGCAGCAGCAGATCGGCCAGCTGTTCCGGCGAGCCGCACTCCTGCGCGCGCACAAATTCGGGCCGGAAGCCGAGCTTGCGCCCGAGCCGCGGATGCAGCGTCTTGAGCACGTGCTTGTCGATGTTGTACGCCAGCAGGCCCGCCGCCACAGCCAGGCGCGGGCCGCTCCAGCGCGGGATATGCGCCACGCCGATGCGGATCTCCGGCGCCTGCTGCAGGTGCGCCAGGCGTCCGTCGGCAAAGATCGACAGCAGCGCCGTGCGGTAGATGCCGTAGTGCGGAAACACGCGCTCGTTGCGCAGCAGGTTGCCCCAGTAGGCATTGCGCTTGTTGTTCGACAGCACCTGGCGGTAGTAAGCCATGGTCTGTTGCGAGTCGTGCGCATAGATCATGCAGGCCGTGGCCGCGCCGGCGGAAATGCCAGCGATCACGCGGGGCCGCAAATGAAGTTCCGGCGCGACCACGTCCCACCAGCCCGCCTGCCACCAGCAGCGGTTGCCGCCGCCGGCAAAGACGATCTGGTCGAACGGTTGGGCCGTGCCTGCGGTCATGCAGCGTTCCGGAAGTCGTTGGCCTGCGGCGTCACAGCAGGGCGTAGGTCGTGGTGGCCTGCACGGCCAGCTTGCCGTCGGCGCCGGTCAGTTCGATTTCGCCGAACACCATGGTCTTGCCGAGGCGCAGCACGTTGGCACGCACAAGCACGTCGCCGTCGATCACGGGACGCATGAAATTGGTGTTCAGGGTAACGGTGGTCATCGGCCGGAACGCGCCGAGCGCGCTGGCTACCGCGACGATCATCGCCGTGTCGGCGGCGGACATCAGCACTTGCCCGCACACCACGCCGCCCGCATGGCGGAACATCTCCTGGAACGGCAGCCGCAGCGTGATGCCGACGGCATCGACAGCCTCGGCGCGCAGCCCGAGCTGGCGCACCCACGGCGCGAGCACGCGCTCCAGCGTGGCATCGATATCGGCAAGGGTCATGCGGCCTTCGGCGGATTCGGACATGGCGATCCTGGTCTTGTTATCCCGCTGGGATTGTCGCCCGGTGGCCGCCCGGCAAGGGGTGGCCGCTATTCCGTCTCCTCCGGCGCGACGCGAAGTTTGAACCAATGATACAGGGGGCCCGTGGCCAGCACCACGAAGGCCATCCGGATCACATGGAAGGCGGTCACCAGCGGCACGCCAAGCTCCAGCACCTTGGCGGTGATGCACATCTCGGCAATGCCGCCCGGCGTGGTGCCCAGGATCATTGTGGCCGGGTGCGCGCCGGACAGGATCGAGATCACCCAGCCAAGCAGCGCCGACACCAGCAGCGCCACCACCGTGTACAGCGCCACGCCCGACAGGAAGCGCGGCGCGGTATGCAGGAAGTCGCGCGAGAATCGCGCGCCCAGCGATACGCCGATCAGCAACTGGCCGGTGCGGCTCATCCACGTCGGGATGGCCGACAGTTCGATGCCTGAAGCGGTCAGCACCGCCGCAGCCAGCAGCGTGCCGATCACGAACGGATTCGGCATCTTGAGCCGCCGCACCAGCAGCGCTACGCCGAGCGTAATGGCGATCAGCGCGAGCAGGCCGGGCGCGCTGACCGTGCGCGGCCCCGGGATGTACGGATCGAGTCCATGGATGCCGCCGTACTGGAAAATGGCCGGCACCGCCACCACCACCAGCAGCACGCGCAGCGAATGCGCGGCCGCAACCTGGTCGATGCGCGCGCCATTGCGTTCGGCCAGGTTGGCCATTTCCGAGGCGCCGCCGATGGCCGTGGAGAAATACGCAGTCTTGAACGCCACGCCCGTGGTCCTGCGCAGCAGCAGCGCACCGCCCGCCCCCAGTACCAGCGCAAACAGCGACGCCGCGATGATGTAGGGCAGGAACTCCAGCAGGCGGGCCACCACGTCCGGCGTGAAATACAGGCCCAGCGATGCACCGATCACCCACTGGCCGGCATTGCGTGCCTGCGTCGGCGAACGCAGGTCCGCGCCGGCCATGCGCGCACCGGCCACGGACAGCAGCGGCCCGATCATCCACGGGAGCGGCGTGCGCAGCACGGTACAGAGCAGGGCGGCGGCCAGGCCGAGCAGCAGCGTCAGCGCGACCGGCAACCAGCGATGGGAGGAAAGACTCATGATGCAGCGGCCTGGCGGGGGAACCGGCGCCTTGTTGTTGTGAATACAGAATGCATGAAGCCCGGCACGCGTGCGCCGGGCTTCGTTCATCTTATGACAGCGGGTGACTAATCACGCTGCATTGTCCGCCTGTTCATGCGCCGACGGCCGGTTGGCATGCCAGCGCAGCAGGCGCGGAATCACCACCACGGCCACGGTCATGGCCAGGATGGTGGCCGAGATCGGCTGCTTGACGAACAGGCTCCAGTCGCCCTGGCCGATCGACAGCGCATTGCGCAGCTGCTTCTCGGCAATCGGTCCGAGGATCAGGCCGACGATGACCGGCGCGGTTGGGAAGTCGAAGCGGCGCATGACCATGCCGAGCAGGCCGACCACGAACAGCAGCAGCAGGTCGAACCACGACTGGCGGATGCCGTAGGCGCCGAGCCCCGCGAAGATCAGGATGCCGCCGTACAGCAGCGGCGTCGGCACGCGCAGCATGCGCACCCACAGGCCGATCGCCGGCAGGTTCAGCACCAGCAGCATCACGTTGCCGATGTACAGCGACGCCAGCAGGCCCCACACCAGGTCGCCCGAGGTCTGGAACAGCATCGGGCCCGGCTGCAGGTTGTAGTTCTGGAACGCCGCCAGCAGGATCGCGGTGGTGTTCGAGGTCGGGATGCCGAGCGTCAGCAGCGGGGCCAGCGTAGCCGTCACCGCGGCGTTGTTGGCGGCCTCGGGGCCGGCCACGCCTTCGATGGCGCCGACCTTGCCGAACTCTTCCTTGTGGTTCGACAGCTTCTTTTCGGTGGCGTAGGACAGGAACGTCGGGATCTCCGCGCCGCCCGCCGGGATCAGGCCGAACGGGAAGCCGATGATGGTGCCGCGGATCCACGCCGGCACCGAACGCTTCCAGTCCGACTTGTTCATGTGGACCGAACTGAGCTTGTTGAACGTGCCTTCCGGCTGCGGGAAGAACGCATTGAACAGCGCCTCGCCCACCGCGAACAGGCCCACTGCAACCACGACGATATCGACGCCGTCGTACAGTTCCTGGATGTTCATCGAATAGCGCGTCTGGCCCGACAGCGAATCCATGCCGATCAGGCCGATGCCCAGGCCCAGGAACAGGCTGGTCATGCCGCGCAGCAGCGACGAGCCCAGCACGGCCGAGACCGTGGTGAACGCGAGCAGCATGATCATGAAGTACTCGCCCGGACCGAACTCCAGCGCGACGTCCGCGGCCACCGGCGCGAACATCGACAACAGCACGGTGGCGATGGTGCCGGCCACGAACGAGCCGATCGCAGCCGTCGCCAGCGCCGGGCCCGCGCGGCCGTTCTTGGCCATCAGGTTGCCTTCCATGGCCGTGACCATGGTGGAAGACTCGCCCGGCGTGTTCATCAGGATCGAGGTGGTCGAGCCGCCGTACATCGCGCCGTAGTAGATGCCGGCGAACATGATCAGCGCAGCAGTGGGTTCGACCTTGGCCGTCAGCGGCAGCAGCATCGCCACCGTCAGCGCGGGGCCGATGCCGGGCAGCACGCCGATGGCGGTGCCAAGGAAGCAGCCCACCAGGGCCCACAGCAGGTTGATCGGCGTGATGGCCACGGCGAAGCCGTGCATCAGCTGGTTCAGGGTATCCATTCGTGACTCCTGGGTGGTCAGGCGGGCTCAGAAGCCGGCGATGGGAAGCAGCGGCAGGTTGATGCCGAGCAGGAATTCAAACAGCGCCCACATCGGCAGCGTGATGCACAGGCCGATGATGGCGTCGCGCACGATGCGGCGGCTGCCGTAGCCGCGCGCCACGCAGATCATCAGCAGCGTGGACGACAGCACGAAGCCGAGCGTGCCAATCAGCGCCATGTTCAGCACCAGGCCCGCCGCCACCCACAGGAAGCCCTTGAAGTTGTGCGGGGCGTCGGGCAGTTCGGCATCTTCTTCCGGCATGTTGCGGAAGCCGCCGCGCACGCCTTGCCAGGTCAGCAGCGCACCGCATACGGCCAGGCCGATCGCCACCAGCGTGGGTGCGAAGCGCGGCGACAGGCCGGCATAGCCTTCTTCACCCGAAATGCCCGACAGGCCCAGGAAGAAGAACAGCGAGAGCGCCAGCACGGCAATGCCGATGGCGAGATGGGAGGGTTTCATGGAGACTCCTTGGCCTTCGTCGCCAACCCGGAGGTGGCTGGCGTCCGCGACGCTGGCTTTCTGATTCCTGCGCGGCCGCAGGGCCCGGCGACATGTAGTTTTGGTTTGGGTGTCGCAGGTGGTAGACACCGGGCCCCGCGCCGTTTTCCGGGCCACCATCTATAGCAGTGGCTTCGGCAGGCACGACAGGTAACTCATCAGCACTGCTCGGGTCCGCGGGGCTGCGGACCCGTACTGCAAGATGCAAGACGCGTGAAAGCGCCTGGATGCGTCTGGCTGCTTACTTCGCCACGCCCAGTTCGCGCAGCGTGCCGCCCAGGCGGGCCGATTCGCTGTCGACGAACTTGCCGAACTCGTCGCCGGTCAGCAGGAACGGCGTCCAGTCATTCTTCTGCAGCGTTTCCTTCCAGGCCTTGCTCTCGGTGGCCTTCACCACGGCATCGATCATGGCCTTGCGCTGCTCGGGCGTGGTGCCCGGCGCGCCATACACGCCGCGCCAGTTGTAGATCTCGACGTTCACGCCCTGCTCCTTGAGCGTCGGGATATCCGCGGTGCGGTCCTTGGAGGTCACCGCCAGCGCACGCATCTTGCCGCTCTTGATGAACGGCAGGAATTCCGAGACGCCGGCAATGCCCACGGTCACATGACCGCCGAGGATCGAGGCCGAGGCCTCGCCGCCGCCCTGGAACGGCACGTAGTTGATCTTCTTCGGGTCGACGCCGATGTCCTTGGCGATCAGGCCGGCCAGGATGTGGTCGATCGAACCCTTGGAGCCGCCGCCCCAGCTCACGCTGCCCGGGTTGGCCTTGAGCTGCATGGTCAGGTCCTTGATCGACTTGATCGGCGAGGCAGCCGGCACGGTGATGACCATGGTGTCGGCGTACAGGCGCGCGATCGGCGTGGCGTTCTTCAGCGTGACCGGCGGATGGTTGGTCTCGATGGCGCCGACCATCACCGCACCGACGACCATCAGCGCGTTCGGGTTGGCCTTGTCGGTATTGACGAACTGGGTCAGGCCGATGGTGCCGCCGGCGCCGCCCTTGTTGTCATAGGTAGCCGTCTTGGCAACGCCCGAGGCGATCATCGCCGCGCCCAGGCCGCGGCCGGTCTGGTCATAGCCGCCGCCGGGGTTGGCGCCGATCATGAACTTGACGGTGTCCATCGCGAAGGCCGGTGCGGCGGCGACGGTGGCCGCAACGGCGGCCGAAGCCATGACGACGTGGGCGAAACGGTGAATCGAGCGACGCATAACGGTCTCCTTCTCCTGGTATGTTCTTGCCGTATCTTCGGCTCGCCGTCATGGCGCAGCGTGTCCGGAAATCGGGAGAAAGGGGATGGCTACCGTCACGAAAAACCGTAGCTCGCTGTCTCCTGTCCGTTGCACGCGTGGCATGCCGGCCTTGTTTTTGGATGTCTGCATGACCTGTTGACAAGTCATGTGCCGGATTCTAGGCGTTGGAAACTGTCAAAAGGCTGTCAGATTGACAGCCATGGCATCGGGGTTTACGTGGATTGGCGGGCGCTTCAGCGCGCGGCAGGCGCCGATGCCGCAGCGGGCATCGCCTTGCCCACCACGGCGTCGCGGCAAGGATCGTCGCGTTCCACCGGCGCCACGGTGACCACGCGGTCGAAGCCGGCCGGATTGCCCTGGCCGCGTTCGAGGTAGCCGATGCTGAGCGCCTTGCCATCGCCCGCGCCTAGCCAGCGCGGCACGCCGATGTCGTTGCGCACATGGCCGTTGCCAGCGATCAGCACCGCGCCGCGCGCGGCGTAAGGCCGCAGCGTGGCGGCCATCACGGCATCGCGCGCGGCTTGCGCGTTCAGCATGCCGGGCAGCATCGCCTTGGGAAAGTTGCCGCAATGGCCTTCGTCGAGCACCGCGGTCTGCGCTGCGACCAGGTCGGGCGGCAGCGTACCGGCCAAGCCCAGTTGCGCGCGCTGCTGCGGCACGAACAGGCCATCCAGGCCGCCACGCACGATCTTCGCCGCATCGGCACGCGACAGGTTCGCGGCCAGCAGCGGCAGGTCGTACTGCAGCGCCAGCGCCACCACCGGCCGGTACAGCGGCCACTGCCATCCACCGCCTCCCGCCTGCTTGATCAGGTAGTCGGCGTCGCCCGGACGCTCACGGCGCGCGCGATCGATATCGGCCTGGCGTTCGCGGTCGAACTGCTCCATGGCGACAGCCGGGCGCCAGCCTTGCTCAACCGCGCGCGTGAGGGCGGCCAGCCGCTGTTGCTGGCCGGCGGGGTTGTCGTGGACTTCGCCGAGCAGCACGTAGGACTTGCCGGCAAACGCCGCGCTGACCGCGTCGGGACCCGGCGACGGCGGCATAGCAGCGCAGCCGGCCACGAGCAAGGCAACCACGGCAATACGGGGCAAGGTCATGCAGTGATCTCCTGAAGCTCGCACATAGGGAAGCGAGACCGCCTGCCGGTGCCGTGCCGGCGGGCACGGCACCGCGGCTCAGCGCTGGTGCGCCACCTCGCCCTGCACCGCCTCGGGCAGGCGATTGCCTTCGGCATCGATCTGCAGCGGACCCGTGCCCGAGAACCGGTCCAGCGCCAGATAGATCACCGGCGTAATGAACAGCGTGATGACCTGCGAGAACAGCAGGCCGCCTACCACGGCCAGACCCAGCGGCTGGCGCAGCTCGGCGCCCGCGCCCAGGCCCAGCGCCAGCGGCAGCGCGCCCATCACGGCGGCGAACGTGGTCATCATGATCGGCCGGAAACGCAGCAGGCACGCCTGGCGGATGGCCCGCGCAGGCGCCATGCCTTGTTCGCGCTGCGCGGCCAGCGCGAAGTCGATCATCATGATGGCGTTCTTCTTGACGATGCCGATCAGCATCAGCACGCCGATGGTCGCGATCAGCGACAGCTCCACGTTGAAGATGAACAGCGTCAGCAGCGCGCCGATGGCGGCAGACGGCAGCCCGGCCAGGATCGTCAGCGGGTGGATGTAGCTCTCGTACAGCACGCCCAGCAGCGTGTAGATGACCGCGATGGCCGCCACCAGCAGCACGATCTGCGTCGCCTGCGACGACTGGAACACCGCCGCATCGCCACCCCAGCTCGTGAAGATGGAGGTCGGCATGGCGATCTCCTGCCGGTAGCGGTCGATCTTCGCCGAGGCCTCGCCCAGCGCCGCGCCCGGGGCCAGGTTGAACGACACCGTCACCGAAGGCAGCTGCCCCTGGTGGTTCACGGCAATCGGCCCGACCCGGCGCTCGGTCGTGGCGAACGCGGAGATCGGCACCATCTGGCCGGTCTTGCTGCGCACGTAGAGCTTGGTGAATGCGCTCTCATCCTGGCGATCGACGTCGGCGGCCTGCAGGATCACGTAGTAGTTGTCGATCGGCGTATAGATCGTCGATACCTGGCGCTCGCCGAACGCCGAGTACAACGCGGTGCGCACGTCCTGCATCTGCACGCCGAGCGCGTTGGCCTTGTCGCGGTCGATCGACAGCTGCGCCTCCAGGCCCGACTGCTGCGAGTCGCTGGTGACGTCGCGGAACACCGTGTCGGCGCGCATCTTCGCCATGAGCTTGTCGCTGAACTCCTGGAGCTGGCCGGCCTTCACGCTCTGCAGCGTGTACTGGTAGCGGCTCTTGCTCTGGCGCCCGCCCAGGCGCAGGTTCTGCACCGGCGAAAAATACACCGCCAGGCCCGGAATGCCGGACACGTCCTTGCGCAGCGACTCCACCACCTTCGGCATCTTGGGCCGCTGGCCGAGCGGCTTCAGTTCGACGAACATGCGGCCGGTGTTGATCGCGGGCGAAGGACCGCCGCCGATCGACACCACGATGCTCTTCACCGCCGGGTTGGCGCGCATGCGTTCGGCGGCATCGCGCAGCCGCTCGGCCATGGCATCGAACGAGATATCCTGCGGGCCTTCGGCGTTAACCTGGATCTGGCCGATGTCTTCCTCGGGGAAGAAGCCCTTCGGAATCTTGACGAACAGCACGGCGGTCAGCACGAAGGTCAGGCCCGCGGCCGCCAGCACCACGCGCCGGTGCGCCAGGCACCAGTCCAGGCCGTGCGCGTACTTGTGCAGCGTCCACTCGAACAGGTTCTCGAACCACTGCGTCGAACGCATGCCCAGCGTCTGCTTCTGCACCACCGCCGGCGCATGGCCGGCGTGGTCGCCGTAGGCGTGCTGCGATTCATCGACCGGCACGTTTTCGGCCGACAGGAAGCGCGCGCACAGCATCGGGATCAGCGTCAGCGACACCAGCGCCGACACCAGGATCGACAGCGACACCACCGCCGCGAACTCGTGGAACAGCAGGCCGATCACACCCGGCATGAAGAAGATCGGGATGAACACCGCCACCAGCGAGATCGAGATCGACAGGATGGTGAAGCCCATCTCACGCGAGCCCACCAGCGCGGCCTTGAGCGGCGGCACGCCTTCCTCGATATGGCGCACGATGTTCTCGAGCATCACGATGGCGTCGTCCACCACCAGGCCCACGGCCAGCGTGATGGCCAGCAGCGACACGTTGTCCAGGCTGTAGCCGAAGGCCTTCATCAGCGCCACCGTGCCGATCAGCGAGATCGGCAGCGATACGGTCGGGATCAGCGTGGCGGCGGCGCGGCGCAGGAACAGAAAGATCACCATCACCACCAGCGCCACCGTCAGCGCCAGCGTGAACTGCACGTCGTGGATCGACTCCCGGATCGAGTTGGAGCGGTCGTTGACCACCGCCACGTTGACCGAGCCCGGCATCTGGCTGACCAGGCGGGGCAGGGCACCCTTGATGGCGTCGACCACGGCCACGGTGTTGGCGTCGGGCTGGCGCAGCACGGCCAGCACGATCGAGCGTTCGTTGTTGAGCCAGCTTCCGGTCTTCAGGGTCTCGACGCTGTCCTCCACCTCGGCCACGTCGGACAGGCGCACCAGGGCGCCGTTGGGCTGGCTGGCGACGATGATGTTGCGGAACGCATCGGCGTTGGCGAGCTGCCGGTTGGCCTGGATCGTCAGCGTCTGGCGCGCGCTGTCGAGCGTGCCGACCGGCGTATTGGCGTTGGCGCGGTTCAGCGCCGTGGCCAGCTCGTCGAGCGTCAGGCCGCGCGCGGCCAGCGCATCCGGATGGGCGCGCACGCGCACGGCAAAGCGCTTCTGGCCGAACACCTGCACCTGCGCCACGCCGGGCAGCGTGGCAAGCGTCGGCGAAATCAGGTTGTCGCCAAAGGCGTTGAGTTCGGCCAGGCTCATCGCCGGCGAGTTGATCGCCAGCAGCAGCACCGGCGCATCGGCCGGGTTGACCTTGCGGTACGACGGCGGCACCGTCATCTCGATCGGCAGCGAACGCTGCGCGCGGAACAGCGCCGCCTGCACGTCCACGGCGGCGGCATCGATGTCGCGGTCGCTGTTGAATTCGATCGTGATGCTCGAATTGCCGAGCGTGTTCGACGAACTGATCACCGACACGCCCGGAATCGTCGCGAACTGCTTTTCGAGCTGCGTGGCCACCGAGGCGGCCATGGTTTCAGGGCTTGCGCCCGGCAGCGTCGCGGTGACCTGGATCACGGGCGAGTTGAAGCTGGGCAACGCGGCGATGGGGATCGTCGGGTACAGCACGATGCCTGTGACGATCACCGCGATGCACAGCAGCACCGTCATCACCGGACGGCGGATACAAAGCTCGGACAGCGTCATGGCTTAGTGTCCCTGAGCAGCGGGCGCGCTCGCCGCCATGGCGGCAGCGGCGGGCGTCGGCGCGACTTCGCGCACCACGGCGCCCGGACGCAGGTTCTGCGTGCCTTCCACGACCACGCGTGTCCCCGGCGGTACGCCTTCGATCACGGCCGACGTGGCGGTGGTGGTCACCAGCTTCACGGGCACGCGGGCGACCTTGCTGTCCGGCTGCACGGTGTAGACGAAGCGGCCTTCGGGCCCCGTCACCACGGCCTGCGGCGGCACCGACAGCGCGTCCTTGAGCGTCTGCACCACGGCGCTGACATTGGCGTACGTGCCGGGCCACAGGCGCTGCTCGTCATTGTCGAACTGTGCCTTGACGCGGATGGTGCCGTACTGGGGATCGACCGTGTTGTCGATGAAGGTGATCTTGCCCGTCACCGGCGTCTTGCTGCCGTCGTTGGGCTGGGCGGTGACCTTCACGGGTCCCGCACGCAGCGCGTCGCGCAGCGAGGCGAGCTGCCGCTCGGGCAGGCTGAAAGTCACGGCGATCGGCTGGACCTGCGCGATGGTGACCATCGGCCCGGTGCTGTTGGGCAGCACCATCGAGCCCGGGAAGACATTGATCACGCCGGTGCGCCCGCCGATGCTGGCGCGAATCGCGCCGTAGCTGACCGCGACGCGGCTGGCGTCGATCGCGGCCTGGTCGGCGCGGATGGTGGCCTCGAAGCCGTCCACCTTGGCCTGGGCCGTGTCCACCGCGCTCTTGGAGATGAAGTTGCGCTCCAGCAATTCCTTGCTGCGCGACAGGTTGCGGCGCGCGTCGGACAGGTCGGCCTGGTCACGCAACAACTGCGCCTGGGCCTTGGCAAGGTTGGCCTCGTCCATGCGCGTGTCGAGCGAGAACAGCAGGTCGCCCGGCTTGACGGTCTGGCCTTCCTTGATATGGACGGCGCGCACGGTGCTGGAGACCTGCGGGCGGACTTCGACTGTGGATAACGCCGTCACATTGCCGTTGGCGGTGAACTGCAACGGCACGTCGCCCTGCTTCACCAGTGCCGTGGCCACCGCCACCGGCGCGGGCCCCTTGGCGACGGGCTTGGGTGCCAGCCAGGTATGCCATGCAAACCATCCCGCTGCGGCGAGCACCGCCAGGGTGATCACGACTATCCACGGCGATACCCGGCTACGGCCGGTTCCGGCGGACGCACTCCAGTTGCCGTCGACAAACCCCTTGGGCTGGTCGATCCTGTCTGTCTTCATCTTGTGTGGACCCTCTTGGCTGCAGCGCGCCCTCCCCGGTGACGTCCCGCCTCTGTTCCCTGCCGTGGCCGCCCAGTACGGGCAGCCCGGGGGGGCCGGGCGGATACGTGTCGCGCAAACCTCTACTAGTACAGCGGTTCGCCCCGCAGAGCCAGCACGGACTATTACAGCGCGTTACAGCGGTAACGGCGTGATCCGGGCCTGGCTTGGCTGGCTACGAGGGTGGCGTGGCGGATGCGGGGCGGATTGCTTGTATCGAGACACAAACATTATCAGAAAAGCCGCCAGCCATCGCGACGCGAGCGGTTAATGCTGTCGATCGACAGCTTTCGCGGCCCATGCTGCACATAGATGGCATCGCCGGCGCGCACCTCGCCGGACCGCAGGACGCCCAGGTAGACGCCGGAGTAGCCGCTCTCGACCATGTCGCGGACGGCGTGGCGGTAGCCCAGCACGGCGTTGAACTTGCATGCAGGCTGCCGGGGCGACGCCACGCGCAGCACTGCGCTGCCGATGTACAGCACGTCGCCCATCCACAGGTCGGCCTCGACCAGGCCTTCGATGGTCAGGTTCTCGCCCATGGCGCCGAACGCAAGTCCGCGGTATGCCTCGGGCTGGCCCGCGGCGCGGCGGCGCTTGTTCCACCACGCGTAGTGCTCGGACGGATAGGCATACACAGCCTTGTCCAGGCCGCCGTGCACAGCCAGGTCCGCTTGCTCGTCGCCGGCCACGCCCTGCGGGCGCACCTGCACGCGCAACGGGTGGACCAGCGTGCTGACCGGGTGCTTGCGGATGCCGGACATCACCACCGCCTCGGTGCCGGCACGGGACACCACCAGCGGAATGGCCTTGCCGATATTGATCGCCAGCACGCGTGCACCGCTCAGGATTCCATTCGGTTCGCTCACGATGCCCCCGCCGCGCGAGTTGTGGATAACTCCGTGGATAACGCAGGGAACAGGTGGTGGACAGTGCGTTGGGCAACACTGTGGAAAAGCTGTGGAGCGAAACCTGACCCGGGGACGGGCAGGGCCGCTCAGGCCTGTTGCGGGACCTGCCGCGGCGGCCACTGGCAGCCGAGCGCGCGGGCCCGCTGCGAGATCACCAGCGCCGCCAGCATCAGTATCGCGGCGCCCCAATGCAGCGAACCGGTGCCGGCCACTGTATACAAGGCCGCGCCCGCCATGGCGCCGATGGCCTGGCCGAGGTAGATCGACGACGAGTTGAGCGAGATCGAGACCGATGCGCGGTCCGGCGCAATCATCACCAGCCGGGCCTGCTGTGCGCTGTTGGTGGCAAACCCGCCCACGCCCCACAGCATGAACAGCAGCACCAGCGGCACCGTGCCCAGCCCGGCCAGCGGCCACAGCACCATCGCCGTGATCGACGTCAGCAGCGCGAACTGGACGATGCGGCTGGGTGTGATCCGGTCCATGCGGGAGGCCGCCATGGCATTGCCGAAGACCCCGCAGGCGCCGTAGGCCAGGAACATCAGGCTCAGTGCGGCGCCCGAGATGCCGTGAACGTCGCGCATCAGCGGGGCAATATAAGTGAACATCGTGAACATGCCGGCCGACTGGATCATGGTGGCGGCCACCACCAGCATGATCGGCCGGTGGCGCAGCACCGCGCTCCAGGCCTCGCGGCCGACGGCCGGCACGTAGAGCCCGCGCGGCAGGGCGCGCCAGACCGCCGCCGACACCAGCAGCGCCAGCACGCCCACCACCGCCATGCTGACGCGCCAGCCGAGCGTGTGCGCGATCCACGTGCCCAGCGGTACGCCGACCACGCTGGCGATGCTCCAGCCCAGGAACACGAAGCTGATGGCTCGGCCGCGGGTCTGCGCGTTGACCAGCAGCGGCAGGGTAGCGGCAGTCTGCGGCGTGTAGATCGCCGCGCCGATCGCGGTCAGGAAACGGATCGCCATCAGCGTGGCGAAGCTCGGCGCCAGGGCGGCCGCAAGGTGCAGCACGGCGTAGATCAGCAAGGAGCCGGACAGCAACAGGCGGCGGTCGATGCGTGAACCGAGCGTGGCGAACACCGGCGCGCCCACGCAGGTGGCCAGGGCGAACACCGAGATCAGCTGGCCGGCACTGGCCACGCCCAGGCCAAAATCGGCGGCAATGTCGTTCAACATGCCGGTCACGATCATCGCGCCGGTGCCAATGATGAAATTGCCGACGCAGAGCGTCACAAGCCTGGGGTCCATGCCGGGGGTGGCGCGTGGCGCCTTGTCGTTGTTGTTCGGGACGCGCCGCGGGCCATTGCGGCCGGCGGCCAGGGAAGTCCCGAGTGTAGCGGTTTCGCGAAATTCGCGTCCGCGGGGGCGAAGGCTTAGGGCGCCGGACGTTTGCCGACACCGTTGGAACAACGCTCCCCTCTCCCGCGCAGTGGGAGAGGGGAAGAAGACGGGAGCGTCCACGAAGTGAAGCGCCTCGCTATTGCCAGCGCCGGTCCTCTCCCCCCAGCCCCTCTCCCGCAAGCGGGAGAGGGGAGAAACCCGAGCCGTTGCGGTCAGCGCGACAGCACCGGCGTCAACGCCTTCGGATTAACAATGCTCTCATGCTGCCCCGCCAGCACATCCAGGATGTTCTGGAAGGCAATGCGGAAGTACATCTCATAGCTATCCCGCTCCACATACCCCAGGTGCGGCGTGCAGATGCAGTTCTCCATCCGCAGCAGCGCGTGGCCCTGCAGGATCGGCTCGGACTCGAACACATCCACCGCCGCCATGCCCGGACGCCCGCGGTTCAGCGCCGCGACCAGCGCGTTTTCTTCCAGCAGCTCGGCGCGGCTGGTGTTGACGAACAGCGCCGTCGGCTTCATGCGGGTCAGGTCGGCCAGCTTGACCACGCCGCGCGTGTCGTCGTTCAGGCGCAGGTGCAGCGACAGCACATCGCTATCGGCAAAGAACTGGTCCTTTGACTCCGCCACCGCCAGGCCATCGGCGCGGGCGGCTTCCTGCGACGCCTCGCGTCCCCACACCAGCACGTTCATGCCGAAGGCGCGGCCATAGCCGGCCAGCAGCCGGCCGATCTTGCCGTAGCCCCAGATGCCCAGGGTCTGGCCGCGCAGCACCTGGCCCAGCCCGAAGTTGGGCGGCATGGTGGTCGACTTCAGGCCCGACTGCTGCCAGGCCCCGTGCTTGAGGCTGGCCACGTATTGCGGAATGCGGCGCTGCGCCGCCATGATCAGCGCCCAGGTCAGCTCGGCCGGCGCCACCGGCGAGCCCGCGCCTTCGAGCACCGCCACGCCGCGATCCGTGCAGGCATCGACGTCGATATGCGTGTTCGGCGCGGCGCCGACGCGGCCGGTCTGGCTGATTATCTTCAGCTTGGGTAGCTTCTCCAGCAACTGGCGCGTGATGCGCGTGCGCTCGCGGATCAGCACGACCGCTTCCACGTCCGACAGGCGCGCGGCCAGCTGGCCCACGCCCTTGACAGTGTTGTTGAACACCTTGACGTCGTGGCCTTCCAGCAGGCTGAAGCAAGGCAGCTTGCGCACGGCGTCCTGGTAATCGTCGAGTACAGCAATCTTCATCGGCAACTCTTTTTGTGGGCTGGCCTTGTGACCCGGGATTGGTGCGCGCGGCAACGGAGCGCGCGCGCGACCAGCGCTATTGTCGGGTATCCGGGGCCGGCACATTCCATGCGTGAATCGGGGTCCGGCAATGCTGCGGAGCAAAAAACAGCGGTGTGCGGCAGTGGTATCCTTGCCCGTTCCGGTGCCGCCGGGGAATGTTCGGTCGAGCTTGGCTCCCGACATCCGGTGCCGCCGGACAAAGCCCGCTGGCCCCATGCAGCTAGCCCCGCGCGGGCGAAGCGCAACTTTAGCGCAGGCGCGGGGACTGCTGCGACCCTTTGCGTTACCCGGGCCGCAGAGGAGTTGTAACGGGATGTGACGACCGGTGCGAGTCGCTGAATTGAGCCACAAAAGTGCGCCGCGACATGCATCGGCCTGGCTGGTTTCAGGTCGGGCTTTGAAAAGATTTCCCCTTCCTTCCCTTTACACACTTTGGAGTTGCAGGATGAACCACCCCTCGATGCAAGGCACGGCGGCGTTGAACGTGCCGGCCTGGGTCAAGAACCAGAAGCTGGTGGCCTGGGTAGCCGAGATCGCTGCGCTGACCAAGCCGGAGCGCATTCACTGGTGCGACGGTTCGCAGGAAGAGTACGACCGCCTCTGCGAGCAGATGGTCGCGGCCGGCACGCTCAAGCGCCTGAACCCGGCCAAACGCAAGAATTCCTACCTGGCCCTGTCCGATCCGTCCGATGTGGCGCGCGTCGAAGACCGCACCTTCATCTGTGCGGACAAGAAGGAAGATGCCGGCCCCACCAACAACTGGATCGCCCCGGCCGAGATGCGCCAGACGCTCAACGGCCTGTTCGACGGCTGCATGCGTGGCCGCACGCTGTACGTGGTCCCGTTCTCGATGGGACCGCTGGGCTCGCCCATCGCCCACATTGGCGTGGAACTGTCCGACTCCCCGTACGTGGCCGTCAATATGCGCATCATGACGCGCATGGGCAAGGCCGTGTATGACGTGCTGGGCACTGACGGCGACTTCGTGCCGTGCGTGCACACTGTCGGCAAGCCGCTCGCCGCTGGCGAGAAGGACGTGCCGTGGCCGTGCAACCCGACCAAGTACATCGTCCATTTCCCGCAGACGCGCGAGATCTGGTCGTTCGGCTCGGGCTATGGCGGCAACGCGCTGCTGGGCAAGAAGTGCTTCGCGCTGCGGATTGCCTCGACCATGGGCCGCGACGAAGGCTGGCTGGCCGAGCACATGCTGATCCTGGGCGTGACCTCGCCCGAGGGCAAGAAATACCACGTGGCCGCCGCCTTCCCCTCGGCCTGCGGCAAGACCAACTTCGCCATGCTGATCCCGCCCAAGGGCTTCGAGGGCTGGAAGGTCACCACCATCGGCGACGATATCGCCTGGATCAAGCCCGGCAAGGATGGCCGCCTGTACGCCATCAACCCGGAAGCCGGCTACTTCGGCGTGGCCCCGGGCACCAGCGAGAAGACCAACTTCAACGCCATGGCGACGCTGAAGGAAAACGTCATCTTCACCAACGTGGCGCTGACCGACGACGGCGACGTGTGGTGGGAGGGCATGACCAAGGAAGCGCCTGCGCACCTGGTCGACTGGCAGGGCAAGGACTGGACCCCGGAAATCGCCAAGGCCACCGGCGCCAAGGCCGCGCATCCGAATGCGCGCTTCACCGCCCCGGCGGTGCAATGCCCGTCGATCGACGAGAACTGGGACAACCCGGCCGGCGTACCCATTGATGCGTTTATCTTCGGCGGCCGCCGCTCGACCACCGTGCCGCTGGTGACCGAAGCGCGCAACTGGACCGAAGGCGTCTACATGGCCGCGACCATGGGCTCCGAAACCACCGCGGCGGCCGCCGGCCAGCAAGGCGTGGTGCGCCGCGACCCGTTCGCCATGCTGCCGTTCTGCGGCTACAACATGAGCGACTACTTCGGCCACTGGCTCGAACTGGGCAAGAAGCTGGAAGCGGCGGGCGCGAAGCTGCCGAAGATCTACTGCGTGAACTGGTTCCGAAAGGACGCCGACGGCAGCTTCGTGTGGCCGGGCTTCGGCGAGAACATGCGCGTGCTGTCGTGGATGATCGACCGCGTCGAAGGCAAGGGCCAGGGCGCCGAGCACGTGTTCGGCACCAGTCCGCGCTATGAAGATTTGAACTGGAATGGCGTGGAGTTCTCGCCGGCACAGTTCGCGCAGGTGACGTCGATCGACACCGATGCCTGGAAACAGGAACTGGTGCTGCACGACGCGCTGTTTACGCAGCTGAAGCACAACCTGCCGAAGGCGCTGGCGGAAACGCGGGCGGCGCTGGGCAAGAGGCTGGAAGGCTGATTCTTGCCGCTGGCCGACTCCCCTCTCCCGCTTGCGGGAGAGGGGAGAAAACAGCCGGTTCCATTGTCTATCCCCCTTCGCTTTCCCCCGACTGCTCCACCGCATACTTCACCAACCCCGCCCGGCCCTCGATACCCAGCTTGCGCTTGAGGTTCAGCCGGTGGGTCTCCACCGTGCGCACTGAAACGCCAAGCTGCGCCGCAATTTCCTTGTTCGCCATGCCGCGCCCGATGTAGCCGAGGATGTCGCGCTCGCGCTTCGTCAGCGCGTCCAGCGGCCCGGCCGCGGGCATCTGTTCCGCCATGCCGCGCGCAATGCGCGCGCTGTAGAACACGCGCCCCGCCAGTACCGCCTCGATGGCGGCCATCAGTTCATCCGCAGGCGCATCCTTCAACACATAGCCGTGCGCGCCGGCACGCACAGCCTGGCGCGCGTATTCCAGGTTGTCATGCATGCTGACCACCAGCACCGCAATTTCGGGGTATTGCTCATGCAGCACGCACGTCAGCGCAATGCCGCCCATGCCACGCATGCCGATGTCGGTGATGACCAGGTCCGGGCGCTCGGCCGCGCCGGCACGATCTAGCCACGCCAGCGCGGCTTCCCCGCCGTCGGCCTCGCCCACTACGCGCAAGCCGGGCTGCAGCGCCAGGTGCATGCGCATGCCGTCGCGCACCAGCGCATGGTCGTCGATCAGCAGCACGCGCGCAGGCGTATCGGCGGAATGGCCGGATTGGCCTTCGGCCGGGTCGGGGATCTGGGTCATGACTGCGAAGGTTCTTCCGGAATGGGGACGACGGGCCGCGCCTGTACTTTCACGAGCGGCAGCGCGGCTGCCAGTTCCGTGCCGCCCATGCCCGAAACAATGCCGAACTGCCCGCCCAGCGCCGCAATCCGCTCGCGCAAATTGCGCAGTCCGATGCCGCGCCGGGGATCGAGCTGCATGCGGGCCACGTCAAACCCGCGGCCATCGTCGCGCACGGTCAGGCGCGTCGCGTCGGGATCGAAAGCCAGGGCCACCGTGACTTTGCGGGCGCCGGCATGGCGCTCGACATTGGTCAGGGCTTCCTGGGCGATCCGGTACAACGCGGTGGCCTGTTCGTCAGGCAGCTCGCGCGGCGTGCCGGCCTGGGTCACGCTGATCTGCAGGTGGCTGCCGCCCTGCATCTCGCGCGCCAGGTGCTCCAGCGCCGCAACCAGGCCGAGGTCATCGAGCAGCGCGGGGCGCAGGTTGCGGGCCACGCGACGTACCTCGTTGAATACCGTATCGAGCCGGTTCAGCGCCATGCCGAGTACCGGCGCCACCGCCGCGCCTTCCGCCGGCGCCAGGCGCAGCCGGTTGGCGGCGGCTTCCAGCACCAGCTTGACCGACACCAGCAACTGGCTGATGCCGTCGTGGAGTTCGCGCGACAAGCGCGCGCGCTCTTCTTCCTGCGACTGCACCACGCGCTGCGCCAGCTGGCGCAGCTTGGCATCGGCCTCGCGGTGCTCGCTGATATTGAGGGCCAGGCCGCTCGCCGCCACCAGCAGGATGCTGACCGCCGCAATCACGCCGATCCAGGCCATGGTCTCGCGGATATCGGTCGCGGCGCGCGCATCGAGCTGGCGCAGCGTGTTTTCCACATCGTCCAGGTAGATGCCGGTGCCCAGCATCCAGCCCCATTCGGGCACGGCCACCACATAGCCGAGCTTGGGCGCGAGCTGCTGGGACGATGGCTTCCTCCACTGATAGCGCACCGAGCCGCCGCCAGCCTTGGCCGCGGCGATCAGCTTCTGGATGGTCAAGGCGCCCTGCGGGTCGCGCAGCATCCACAAGTCCTGCCCGACCAGTTCGGGCTGGCGCGGGTGCATCAGGTTGCGGCCCTGCAGGTCATACAGGAAGAAGTAGCCGTCGGGCCCGTAGTCGAGCCGCGCCAGGGCGTCCATGGCGGCCTGGCGCGTGGCGGCGTCGGTGCGGCCCGAACGCACCATCGGCGCGATCGCGCTTTGCGCCAGTTCTACGTAGTGGCGCAGTTCGGTTTCCTTGCTCTGGAGATAGGCCGACTCGACCAGCGCGCGCTCATGCCTGGCCAGCTGCGTCGCCTGGAAACGCACGGCAAGCGCAATGCCAAGCATGGCCACCGCCAGGGGCGCGACGGCTAGCAACAGGATCTTCTGGCGAAGTTTCATACATGAACCGGACGACCGGGGGTAAACACCGATGCCGCGCGGGCGGCATGCCACCGTCGATCTGCGTAGTACTACGCAGAAGTGCTGCGTAGTTACGCGCTTGTGCGGGGTTGGGCGGGTGTCAATACTACACGCCGGACGCTTGAGCCGCCCCAACAAGGCGCGTGCGTCGACGCAGCTGGTGCGCCGCCCACCCGGATGGTGCATTGCCTGCCTGCAAGACGAGATCCGGAAACGACAAGAACCGGGCGAGCAGCAGCAAGATCCGAAGAGACACCCTCACCGCCGGATTGCCCCGCTGCCCGCCCTCAGGCGCGCGCCCGCCGCCGACCCTGCCAGTTACCAGTCCTTCGCCGCCGCAGGCTATCGAAATCCCCGGTCTGAGGAGACCTTCACTATGAATCGCATCGGAGAACACCTGGTGTGGCTGGCCGTCGCCATCCTTGGCGCGTTTGCCTTCGCCACGGTCGCGCTGTCGCGCGGCGAGGCGGTCAGTGCGCTGTGGATCGTGGTTGCCGCGCTCTGCATCTACCTGATCGCCTACCGCTACTACAGCCGCTTCATCGCCGACAAGGTGATGCAGCTGGACCCGAAACGCATGACCCCGGCCTGGCGCCACAACGACGGCCTGGACTACGTGCCGACCAACAAGGCGGTACTGTTCGGCCACCACTTCGCCGCCATTGCCGGCGCCGGCCCGCTGGTCGGCCCCGTGCTGGCCGCGCAGATGGGCTATATGCCGGGCATGCTGTGGATCCTGGCTGGCGTGGTGTTCGCCGGCGCGGTGCAGGACTTCATGATCCTGTTCATTTCCACGCGCCGCGACGGCCGCTCGCTGGGCGACCTGGTCAAGTCCGAAATGGGCACGGTGCCGGGCATGATCGCGCTGTTCGGCTGCTTCATGATCATGATCATCATCCTGGCGGTGCTGGCGCTGATCGTGGTGAAGGCACTGGCTGGCTCGCCGTGGGGCACGTTCACCGTGGCGGTGACCATCCCCATCGCGCTGTTCATGGGCATCTACACGCGCTACATCCGCCCGGGCCGCATCGGCGAAGTGTCGGTGATCGGCTTCGTGCTGCTGATGCTGGCCATCATCGGCGGCCAGTACGTGCATGAGAGCGCCGTGCTGGCGCCGCTGTTCACGTATGACGGCAAGGCGCTGACCTGGATGCTGATCATCTACGGCTTTATCGCCGCCGTGCTGCCCGTGTGGCTGCTGCTGGCCCCGCGCGACTACCTGTCGACCTTCCTGAAGATCGGCACCATCATCGCGCTGGCCATCGGCATCCTGATCGTCGCGCCGGAACTCAAGATGCCGGCCTTCACGCAGTTCGCCCAGGGCGGCGGGCCGGTGTGGTCGGGCAACCTGTTCCCGTTCCTCTTCATCACCATCGCCTGCGGCGCGGTGTCGGGCTTCCACGCGCTGATCTCGTCGGGCACCACGCCCAAGCTGCTGGAGAATGAATCGCACGCGCGTTTCATTGGCTACGGCGCGATGCTGGCCGAATCCTTCGTCGCCATCATGGCGCTGGTGGCGGCCTCGGTGATCGAGCCCGGCGTGTACTTCGCCATGAACAGCCCCGCCGCCGTGATCGGCACCACGCCGGACGCCGTGGCCCACGCCGTGTCGACCTGGGGCTTCGTCGTCACGCCTGACGTGCTGATCCAGACCGCCAAGGACGTTGGCGAGAACACCATCATCTCGCGCGCCGGCGGCGCGCCGACGCTGGCCGTGGGCATCGCCCATATCCTGCACCAGGTGGTGGGCGGCCAGGCCATGATGGCGTTCTGGTACCACTTCGCGATCCTGTTCGAGGCCCTGTTCATCCTGACCGCCGTCGACGCGGGCACCCGCGCCGGCCGCTTCATGCTGCAGGACCTGCTGGGCAGCTTCGTGCCGAGCATGCGCCGCACCGACTCGCTGCCGGCCAACCTGATCGCCACCGCGCTGACCGTGGCGGCCTGGGGCTACTTCCTGTACCAGGGCGTGGTCGATCCGCTGGGCGGCATCAACACGCTGTGGCCGCTGTTCGGCATCTCCAACCAGATGCTGGCCGCCGTGGCGCTGGTGCTCGGCACCTGCGTGCTGGTCAAGATGAAGCGCGGCCAGTACGCCTGGGTGACGCTGCTGCCGACCATCTGGCTGCTGATCTGCACGCTGACCGCCGGCTGGCAGAAACTGTTCGATGCCGATCCGAAAGTCAGCTTCCTGACCCACGCCGGCAAGTTCAGCGCCGCCATCGCCGAAGGCAAGGTGCTGGCCCCGGCCAAGACCATGGAGCAGATGCACCGCATCGTCTTCAATGACTACCTGGACGCCGGCCTGTGCGCGCTGTTCATGTTCGTGGTGCTGTCGATCGTGGTCTATGGTTTCAAGACCGCCATGCAGGCGCGTGCCGCGAACCGCCCGACCGACAAGGAAACGCCGTTCGAGCCGCTGCCGGCGGCCGCCTCGGCACAATCCTGATCGCCTGAGACAAAGGAGCCCCGCCATGCTGGAACAACTGGGAACGATGGGACGCTACCTCGGGCAGTCGTTGCGGCTGATGGTCGGACTGCCCGACTACCAGACTTATGTGGCCCACATGGAAACCACCCACCCGGACCGCGCACCGATGACCTACGAGGAATTCTTCCGCGAACGTCAGGAAGCGCGCTACGGCGGCGGCCAGGGCAAGTGCTGTTGAGCGGACCGGCCAGGTCTGATGGAACGGGCAACCTTCGGGTTGCCCGTTTTTTTGTGTCCAGTGCCACGCCTGTGCCGTGTTGTCGCTCAAATCATACGTTTCAGCAGGGGGTTACATGGCTTTACACGTGGTTACAGCAAGGCGGGGGCTCGTTCTCTACACTTGCGGCACAACATGGCAAAGAAAGGAAACGATATGTCTCGCCATCCCGTTCGCAATATGACCCTGGCTCTCGCCCTGGCGGCGTCCGCGCTGCCGGCCTTCGCGAGCGACATGAACAATGCCCTTGGCGGCGCCCTCGGCGGCGTGGCCGGAGCGGCTGTAGGCGGCGCCCTGGGCGGCAGCACCGGTGCCGTGATCGGTGGTGCCGTCGGCGGCGGTGCGGGCGGGGCGGTGACGTCCAACCGGCGCGAGCGCACGGGCGCCATCATCGGCGGCGCGCTGGGCGGCGGTGCAGGTACGGCGGCGGGTAACGCCATGGGGGGCCGCACCGGCGGCCTGGTCGGCGCGGCGGTTGGCGGTGGCGCGGGCGCAGCGCTGGGCGGCAACGTTTCGCGCAGCAATTCTTATGAGAACGACCGCCGCTACTACGGTGGTGGTGGCCACTACAAGCATAAGAAGCACAAGCACCACCATCATTACGACGACTGAGCCCATCCTCAGCCGGGCAGGATTCAGGAACGGGCCGCTGGCCCGTTTTTCTTTGCGTGCTCTGGCATAATGCCTGGCAGAAGCAGTCCCTCCTGACCGAACACAGAAACAAAGAAGCCCGCAATCAGTGCGGGCTTCTTCTCCGGATAAACAAGGAGAGGTCTGTCAGACGCTCTCCAAACGACCTGTGGAGACCAGGTTGAGAGGGAGGGGCCGCATAGGGGAGATACGGCCCCGGACCGCGGCTTGCGGGCCCTGTCGATTACAGGGGCGTGCGGTCGGAAGACAGATCGTACTTGGCGCCGTCGCTGTACACGTCGTACTTGCCGGCCTTGGCGCCATCGCTGTACACGTCGTACTTGCCGGCCTTGGCGCCATCGCTGTAGACGTCGTACTTGCCGGCCTTGGCGCCATCGCTGTAGACGTCGTACTTGCCAGCCTTGGCGCCATCTGCGTACGGGTCAAACTTGCCGGCCTTGGCAAACGCCGGTGCAGCGGAAAGGGCTGCGGCGAGGGTGGCAATCGCGATCAGGGAAAGACGGGTATTTTTCATGGCTCAGTGTTTCTTCAACTTGGTGCCGGCTTGTGCAGTCTAGGTTGCTGCAATGCGGCATCCGATGGGTAGATATTAGGCGTTTCCCTCATATCAATAAATATCGGCTGGCACAATGATTAGTTCTGATTCCAACAATAAAGTCACCTGAACCAGGAAAAATTCAGGAGAGCGACGGGAGACTATGTCATGGATCGCCTGCAATCGATGCGCGTGTTCGCCAAAGTGGTGGAGCTGGGCAGCTTTGCTCGTGCAGCGCAGCAGTTGGAGATGTCCAACGCGGTCGTGACGCGCTATGTGGCGGACCTGGAAAGCCACCTGGGTACGCGGCTGCTGAACAGGACGACCCGCAGCCTGTCGCTGACCGACGCCGGGGAAACCTACCTGCAGCGCTGCCAGCAGATCCTGGAAGACGTGGAAGAAGCCGAAGGCGTGGTGACGGCGCGCAGCCAGTCACTATCAGGAACCTTGCGACTGGTGACCCCAGTGATGTTCGGACTGCACCTGCTACCAAGCCTGATGGCCCGCTTCCAGCAGCAATACCCCGAAGTGGTGTTCGACGTGCTGCTTTCCGACCGCAACGTGGATATCGTGGAAGAGGGCCGCGACGTCGCCGTCATGCTGTCGGACCTGGGGCTGGGCTCGCACTTGGTGGCGCGTCCGCTGATCTCGGCCGAGATCGTGCTGTGCGCGTCACCCGAATACGTCCGCATGCATCCGCCGCTGCGCCATGCGCACGAGCTGACCAATCACCGCTGCATCGCCATGCGGCTGCCCAACGTGGAACACGAGTGGACGCTGCTTGGGCCCGAAGGCGAAGTGACGGTGCCGATCCGTCCTGGACTGCTGTGCAGCAATGCCGAACTCGCGCACCAGGCGGCACTCGCGAATATGGGCGTGGCGATGCTGTCGTCCTACCTGGCCAAGCAGAATATCGAGTCAGGCAGCCTCGTCCATGTCCTGCCGCAGTACCAGTTGCCGCGGCGCGATGTCAGCGTGGTTTATCCGAGCCGCAAATTCCTGCCGACCAAGGTCCGGGCGTTTATCGACTTCCTGCTGGAAGAGGGCGTCCGGGGCCGCGAGCAGCTTTCGTAAGGCAAACGGGAGGACGCTGGCGCTGATGCGCCGCTCCTCCCGCCCTATACCATTACTCTTCGGCTTCGACCGTGGCCTTGCCCGCGGCGCGGGTCTTCTTGGCCGCGACCGTCTTGGCGGGCGCCTTCTTGGCCGCGGTCTTGGTCGCGGCGGTCTTGGCGGCTGCCTTCTTCGCCGGCGCCTTGGCCGCAGCGGCCTGGGCTTCTTCCGGCTTTGCGGCCGTGCGCGACGCAGTCTTGGCTGATGCCTTGGCGCCGGCCTTGGGCTCGCGGGCTTCGAATTCGAAGCCAATCTTGCCGTCCGCCTGCCTCACCAGAAACGCCTTGAAGTTGCGGCCCGTGCGCGACGACTTGAAACCCGTCAGCAGGTCGGTACGGCCGTCGTTGAGCAGCTTGCCGACCTGTTCGCGGCTGATTTCCTGCTGCAGGATGATCTTGCCGGTGGTGAAGTCACAGGTCTTCGGGCTGGCCACGCTGTTCTCGCACACATACTTCATGCCGTGCTCGAACACCGCGCCGCTGCACTTCGGGCAGGTGCCGACCGGCTCCTGGTCGCTGAAGTCGACCGGCTCGCCGTCACCCTCGTCATCGTTCTGCCCGAAATCGAATTCCATCTTGTAATGGCCTTCGTCGTCCTTGGCGATCTTGAGGATGGCGGCAAACGGCCGGCCCATCTTGCTGCGGAAGCCCTGCAGCGGGCCGATTTCCCGCTTCAGCAGCAGTTCTTCAACCTCGTTGATCTCGAACTGGCGGCCACCGGGGATCTTGCTGATCGAAAATTCGCACGCAGTGCAGGCAAAGCGGCGGTAATTCTCCTTCACCTGGCCGCCGCACTGCGGGCACGGCGTGGCCAGCGTGGCGTAGTCGCCAGGGATGGTGTCGCTGTCGTATTCCTTGGCGCGCTTGACGATCTGCTGCGTCATCTGCGCGATCTCAAGCATGAACTCGTCGCGCTTCAGGCGTCCGCGTTCGATCTGCGAGAGCTTATGCTCCCATTCGCCGGTCAGCTCGGCCTGCGTCAGTTCCAGCACGCCCAGGCCGCGCAGCAGCGTCATCAGCTGGAACGCCTTGGCCGTCGGAATCAGCTCGCGGCCTTCGCGCACCAGGTACTTTTCCGTCAGCAGACCTTCGATGATGGCCGCGCGCGTGGCCGGCGTGCCCAGGCCCTTGCCGGCCATGGCTTCGCGCAGCGCGTCGTCGTCCACCAGCTTGCCGGCGCCTTCCATGGCGGACAGCAGCGTGGCTTCGTTGTAGCGCGCGGGCGGCTTGGTGGTCAGGCCCACGCTCTCGACCTTGTCGGTCTTGACCTTTTCGTCCTTGGCCACCGGCACCAGGTTGGCGGCATCCTTGTCGCCCTGCGCCTCGCGGCCATAGATCACGAGCCAGCCCGGGTTGACCAGCACCTTGCCTTCGGTCTTGAAGTGATGGCCGGCCACTTCCGTGATACGGGTCGTGACCTGGAACTCGGCGGCCGGGAAGAACACCGCCAGGAAGCGGCGCACGACCAGGTCATACAGCTTCTGTTCCGGCTCCGACAGGTTCTTGGGCGCCTGCAGCGTCGGGATGATAGCGAAGTGATCGCTGATCTTGCTGTTGTCGAAAATCTTCTTGTTCGGCTTGACCCAGCCCTGCGACAGGATCTTCTTCGCGTGCGGCAGGTAATTGGGCGAGCTGTCCGACAGCATGGTCATGGTCTGCTTGACCGTTTCCATGTAGTCCTCGGGCAGCGCGCGCGCATCGGTACGCGGGTAGGTCAGGACCTTGTGCTTTTCGTACAGCGCCTGCGCCAGGCCGAGCGTGTTCTTGGCCGAGAAGCCGAAGCGCGAGTTGGCCTCGCGCTGCAGCGTGGTCAGGTCGAACAGCGCCGGCGACTGCTGCGTCGATGGCTTGGATTCCTCGGTGACGGTGCCGGGCTTGTCGCGGCACGCGGCGACGATGCTCTTGGCCTCGGCCTCGCTCCACAGGCGCGACTCGCGCGCCTCGGGATCGAACTCGCTCTTCTTGAATTTCGGATCGAACCAGCGGCCTTCGTACAGGCCCGCGGCGGCGATGAATTCGGCGTGGACTTCCCAGTAGTCGCGCGGCACGAAGTGCTTGATCTTCTCCTCGCGCTCGACCACGATCGACAGCGTCGGCGTCTGGACGCGGCCCACGGTGGTCAGGAAGAAGCCGCCGCCCTTGCTGTTGAAGGCGGTCATGGCACGCGTGCCATTGATACCGACCAGCCAGTCGGCCTCCGAACGGCAGCGCGCGGCATCGGCCAGCGGCAGCATGTCCTGGTCTTCGCGCAGGCTGGCAAAGCCGTCGCGGATCGCCTGCGGCGTCATCGACTGCAGCCAGAGGCGGCGGATCGGCTGCTTGGCCTTGGCCTGCTGGGCGATCAGCCTGAAGATCAGTTCACCTTCGCGTCCCGCGTCGCAGGCGTTGATCAGGCCGGTGACGTCCTTGCGCTTGATCAGGCGGTTGAGCACCTTCAGGCGCGACTCGGTCTTGGCGATCGGGCGCAGGTCGAAGTGGGGTGGGATCACCGGCAGGTTGGCGAAGCTCCACTTGCCGCGCTTGACCTCGTATTCGTCTGGCGCGGCGATCTCCACCAGGTGGCCCACGGCGGACGACAGCACGAAGTCGTCACTTTCAAAGTACTCGTCGTGCTTGGTAAAGCCCCCGAGGGCACGGGCGATATCGGCCGCGACCGATGGCTTTTCCGCGATGATGAGGGCTTTTGACATTGAACGGGTCCTTGCGGGTTGCTTCCGGCAACGCGCGATTTGCACAGCAATATAAGGTGACATCGCCCCGGGGGGGCATTGAGGCGCCAATCATAAGCGCGGTTTCAACGGCGGTGCAAGCCAGCCGCACCGGTGTGAAATCCGCCGCTACGCGGCGCACCGTCCCCCGGCAAGCAACCACTCCAGCACTTCCGGGACATCCGCCTGCCCACCAGGCATGGTCGTGCCCCGCGCGAGCATCCGTTCCAGTACCTCGATATGCGGCACCAGCGTGCCGTAGAACTGCGCCGGGCCCCCGGCCACCGGCTGGACCAGCAGCGTGGGGAAATTTTCAATGTCGATGTCGTCAAGCCGGTCCGCATGCGTCTCGATATCGATCCACACATAACAGTCTTCCGGGTGGCGCGCGGCCAGCGCCGAGAATGCCTGCAGGTAGTCCCGGCATGTCCCGCACCATTGCGCGCACAGGCAGGCAATCAGCCGGCCTTGCGGGCGAGCCGACAGCGCTGCACCGATGGCGGCAACGTCACGTTCGGGAAAGTAAACGGTCATTACGCTTCAAACATGAGCCTCTTGCGACACGAGGACCGCCGATTGTATCGGCAATGCGTCCGCGGCCACTGGCGAAGTCTAGGACAGACTGCGAAAGAGGTTCCCCGGTAGACGCTCCGCGCGCCCTTCCAGTTCCAGCTCGAGCAGCCGCGTCGCCAGCGTTTCCGGTGCCAGCCCGCTGCGCTCGCACAACGTGTCGAGCGTGACGGGCTCGTGTGTCAGCATGGCTAGCAAGGGATCATCTGACCGTGGCGGTGCGGCATTCGCCACCTTCGCCGGCCCGACCGCGAGGCCGAACTCTTCCATCACGTCCTGTGGCGACTCGACCAGCTTGGCCCCCTGGCGGATCAGGAAGTGGCATCCGCCCGAAAGCGGCGCGTGGATGGAACCCGGAATGGCAAAAACCTCCCGGCCCAGGTCCGCCGCGAGGCGGGCGGTAATCAGCGAGCCCGACCGGGCCGCTGCCTCCACCACCAGCACGCCGCGGGCGAGCGCCGCGATCAGGCGGTTGCGCCGCGGGAAGTTATCCTTGAACCCCTGCATGCCCAGCGGGAACTCGCTGACGATCGCGCCGTGTTCGGCGATGCGGTGGGCCAGGTCGAAATGGCGCGCGGGGTAGACCCGGTCGGCGCCGGTGCCGATCACCGCCACCGTACCGCCTTCGCCCGCCAGGCCGCCCTCGTGGGCCGCCGCATCCACGCCCCGCGCGAGCCCCGAAACCACCGTCTGGCCCGCCTGGGAGAAGGACCGGCCGAACGCCTCGGCATCGGCCTTGCCCTGCGCCGTGGCATCGCGCGCGCCGACGATGGCAAGCGCTGGCCGCGCCAGCGCGGCGGGGTCGCCCTTGATATATAGCAGCGGTGGGGGATCCGTCAGGTCGAGCAGGCGCACCGGGTAGCGCGGGTCGACCAGCGTCAGCAGATGGTTGCCGGGTTGCTCCAGCCACGCCATGGTCTTGGCCAGCGCATGGTTCAAGGTCGCGCCGGGCGCAGCCAGGATCGCCGCCGCGAGCTTGCGCGGCACCACCGACGACAGCGCTGCCACGCTTTGGGCGAATACCTGCTGCGGCAGGCCGAACGCCGCCAGCAGCAGGCGCACCGTCACCGGGCCGATGCCCGGCGCGCTGGCCAGTCGCAGCCACGCCAGCGTGTCATCCGCGTCCCGCGCCGCGTCCGGCCATGCGGCGGCCGGCACCTGGCCGGCCGTCAACGCGGAGAGATGACGCGATCGCCGACCTCGATCACGTTCGAGGCATCCGTCACCAGCGCGTACGACACGTTCGGGAACACGCGGAACACGAAGGCCAGCCCGTAGCGCTCGTCGGGCAGCAAGATATTGCGGTTGCGGTCGGTCCGGTCGGCAACGACTTCGCCCGTGCGCGAGAGCGCGAGCACGTGGCCCGGCTCCAGCCCGGCATTGGTGCCGACATTGAGCACCACGACCTGCTTGGCTCCGCCGTATTGCACACCGCCGTAGACCTTCGCGACGCGGCCATCGACCTGGGTTTCCGGTGCGCGCGGCACGTAGCGAAAGGCCTCGCGCGTCGGCTGGGGCACCAGCAGCGTGCCCACGCCCATTTCCTGCTGGGCCTGCGTCACGTGCAGCGTCGAAACCGCGTCGGGACCGTCGGCGGCGCGGGCCACGCGCACATTGCCTTCATATTCGGCCTCATAACCGAGTACCTGCCCCGTGACCGGATCACGCACCGGCGTGACCGGCCGGAAGGCCTGCCAGTCGCTGCCCACGGCGGCCGCATCCGGCGCGATGCCGCGCGCGTAGGCGGTGTCGCCGCGGCCCAGATAAACGTGCGATTCGGGCACGGCAACGATGCGCGCCGAGGTGTCCAGGGGGCCCTGGTCCACCACCAGCGGACGAATCAGGAACGGCTCGATGTCCTTGGCCGGAATACTGAAAATGGCCACGCCTTCGGCGTCGCCGCGCACGTGCGGCGTCAGCCTGACGGTGTCGTTGGCGCCCGGCGTGGTCGACAGCCAGGCCCGGCCATCGCGCTGGATCAGGTACAGGACCTGGCCGGGATAGATCAGATGCGGATTGCGGATCTGCTGCCGGTTCATGCCCCACAGCTCGGGCCAGCGCCATGGCTGGCGCAGGTACTGCCCCGAAATGCCCCACAGCGTGTCGCCCTTGCGAACCGTGTACTGCGACGGGGCATTGGGCGACAGTTCGCTGGCGGGAATCCCTTGCTGCGCAACGCGCTGCGCTTCCGCGTGCTGGGCGGGCGATACCGAGAGATCTGCCGCCATGGCCGGAGCACTTACGGCAGCAGTGACGCCGGCAGCACCCCATATGGCGAGGGTGAACGCGTGCAGCCTGCGGCCCGACGCCGCCTGGTGTTCTTTGGTAAGATCGCGCATTTTCGTGAACCGGCTGGTAGAACAGCCGGATTGACCCTGGAGAGCGTGCCTGCTGCGGCGCGCCTTGAATTTTTGTACTAGCGCCCCGATTCTGCATGTAATCCCCCGCCGCCGCAACGCGGCCGGACAGCCCAGAGCCGCCGGCGTTGCGCCCTAGCATCATGGCAAAACTCGACATCCTGACCTATCCCGATCCCCGTCTGCATACCGTGGCGAAACCCGTCAAGGAAGTGGACGACCGCATCCGCCAGCTGGTGAAGGACATGGCGGAAACCATGTACGAGGCACCCGGCATCGGCCTGGCGGCCACGCAGGTCAACGTGCACGAGCAGGTGGTGGTGATCGACTTGTCCGAGACGCGTGATGCGCTCCAGGTCTTCATCAATCCCGAGATCGTCTGGGCCAGCGACAACCGCAAGTTCTGGGAAGAGGGCTGCCTTTCCGTGCCCGAGGTCTATGACCGCGTAGAGCGCCCCGACCGCGTGCGCGTGCGCGCGCTCAACGAAAAGGGCGAGCGCTTCGAACTCGACGCCGATGACCTGCTGGCCGTCTGCATCCAGCACGAGATGGACCACCTGCTCGGCAAGGTGTTCGTCGAATACCTGTCGCCGCTCAAGCAGACCCGCATCAAGTCCAAGCTGCACAAGCGCGAACGCGCGCGCATGTAACAGACATCCACGACGGGACACGCACGGCGCCAAGGCTGGGACAGCCGCGCCGTGTCTGCTATCGTTATGACTTCCGAAGTCAGGAACGTACCGGCCGCTATGCGGCCGGTTCTGTTTTCAAGGTCCGCTTCTGTTTTCAGGTCCGCATCAGGGAGCCAGTCATGTCCGCAGCCAAGTCCCTGCGTGTCGCCTTTGCCGGCACGCCCGAATTCGCGCGTGTCGCGCTTGAAGCCATCCATGCCGCCGGTTTCCCGGTGGTTGCCGTGCTCAGCCAGCCGGACCGTCCGGCCGGACGCGGCATGCAGTTGCAGGCGAGCCCCGTCAAGCAGTTCGCCGTCGCCCATGGCCTGGAGCCGGTGCTCCAGCCGCGCTCGCTGCGCCGCACGGGAAAATATCCTGAAGAGGCCGCGCAGGCCGTCGACACGCTGGCGAAGATCGCGCCCGATGTCATGGTGGTGGCCGCCTACGGCCTGATCCTGCCGGCCGAGGTGCTGGAACTGCCGCGGCTCGGCTGCCTGAACATCCACGCCTCGCTGCTGCCGCGCTGGCGCGGCGCGGCGCCGATCCACAGGGCGATCGAAGCCGGCGACGCCGAGACCGGCATCACGCTGATGCAGATGGACGAAGGCCTGGATACCGGCGCCATGCTGTCGCGCGAGTCGGTGCCGATCGCCGTCGACGACAGCACCGGCACGCTGCATGACAAGCTGGCGTCGCTGGGCGGCCGCATGATCGTCGACGCGCTGCGCAAGCTCGCCGCGGGCGAGACGCTGCCCGCGACGCCGCAGCCCGATGCCGGCATCACCTACGCCGAGAAGATCGGCAAGGACGAAGCCCCGCTGGACCTGCGCCGCCCGGCGGCCGAGCTGGCCAGCCAGGTGCGCGCGTTCAATCCCTTTCCGGGTGCCACGCTGCAGCTCGACAGCACCGTGATCAAGTGCTGGCAAGCCGTGCCGCTGTCCGCCGGCAGCAGTCTTCCGCATCCGGCGGGCACGGTGCTGGTCGCCGACGCCAGTGGCGTGATCATCGCCTGCGGCGACGGCAGCGCGCTGCAGGTCACGGAACTGCAGAAGCCGGGCGGCCGCCGCCAGCCCGCGCAGCAGTTCCTGCAAGGGACGCCGCTGCCACCGGGAACCCGCTTCACCGTGCCGGCCGCGGCAGCCTGACGCCCCCATCTGAAGTGCGGATTGCGTACCCTGGCGGGCACGGTCATCATCCGCCCGGGAGCGCGGCCGGCGTGGCTGCCACGCTGCATTCTGGCGGCCGCGCAAACCCGTTGAATTTTCAGCGTTTCATCCCTATCTAACGTTCAGCGCGCCCCGCAGTGGCGGCGGCGGACGACTACACGGAGATCACGTCAATGTTCAACTGGGTCAAGACCTTCATGCTGATGGCCGCCATCACGGCGCTGTTCATCGTCATCGGCGGCATGATCGGCGGGCGCAACGGCATGATGTTCGCGCTCGTGATGGCGCTGGGCATGAACTTCTTCTCCTACTGGTTCTCGGACAAGATGGTCCTGCGCATGTACAACGCGCAAGAGGTCGATGCCGGCAGCGCGCCGCAGTTCTATGGCATGGTGCAGGAGCTGTCGCAGCGCGCCGGCCTGCCGATGCCGCGCGTGTACCTGATCAACGAGGACGCCCCCAACGCGTTCGCCACCGGCCGCAACCCCGAGCACGCCGCCGTCGCCGCCACCACGGGCATCCTGCGCGTGCTGTCCGAGCGCGAACTGCGCGGCGTCATGGCGCACGAGCTGGCGCATGTGCGCCATCGCGACATCCTGACCTCGACCATCGCCGCGACCATGGCCGGTGCGATCTCGGCATTGGCCAATATGGCGATGTTCTTCGGTGGACGCGACGAGAACGGCAACCGCAGCAATCCGATCGCCAGCATTGCCGTGGCGATCCTGGCGCCGCTGGCCGCTTCGCTGATCCAGATGGCGATTTCCCGCGCGCGCGAATTCGAAGCCGATCGCGGCGGCGCGGAGATCAGCGGCGACCCGCAGGCGCTCGCCAGCGCGCTGGACAAGATCCACCGCTATGCGCAGGGCATCCCGTTCCAGGCCGCGGAAGAGCATCCGGCCACGGCGCAGATGATGATCATGAATCCGCTGTCGGGAGGCGGCATCGCCAACCTGTTCTCGACCCACCCGTCGACCGAAGAACGCATTGCCCGCCTGATGCAGATGGCGCAGACCGGTACGTACCCGGCCTGATGCCAGCCGGGCCGCGGCGCCTAAAACCGGGGGCCCCGCCTCGCACAAGGTAAACTGCCCGCTGTCTTGCCTGCCAGGCCAGCGGGCTTTTTCTTGCCCCGCGTGGCGCCGCCTGCGCCTGCTGGCCCGTCAGCCGTTGCCACGCCCCTTGTTCCATTGTCTTAAGCCTTACCGATATGCGCCTGCCCCACGAATCGCTTGCCTTCCAGATGCTCGGTGCCGCCATGGCCGTGCGTGCCGTCAATGAAGGCACGGCCCTGCCGCAGGCCATCGAAGATACCGCCACGCATCTGCGCCTGGACCGCGTGCGCGATGCCGCCACGCGCGGCGCGCTGCAGGACCTGGCCTACCGCACCATGCGCCAGTTCGGCACGGCACGCGCGCTGGTGACGCAACTGGTCACGCGGCCGCCCGGCGCGCAGGTGGACTCCTTGCTGGCCGTCGCGCTGTCGCTGCTGCTCGAAGGCGAGGAGGGCGACTCGGCCAAGGTTGGCCGCGGCGGCTATAGCGCATTCACGGTGGTGGACCAGGCCGTCAGCGCCGCCGCCTCCGAACCCAAGACTGCGCACGCGCGTGGCCTGGTCAATGCCGTGCTGCGGCGTTTCCTGCGTGAACAGAAGCCGCTGATGGCGGAAGTGAACCGCGACGAGCAGGCCCGCTGGAACCTGCCGGCATGGTGGCTGCGCATGCTGCGCGAAGCGTATCCCGACCAATGGATGGCGCTGGCCGAAAGCGCCAACGTGCGTCCGCCGATGACGCTGCGCGTCAACACGGCACGCATCCCGCTGCAGCAATACCTGACCGAGCTGGCCAATGCCGGCCTGGCGGGACAGGCCATCGGCGCCCAGGCCGTGCGCCTGGTGCGCGCATTCCCGGTGACGCAGATTCCGGGATTCGCGCAGGGCGACGTGTCGGTGCAGGATGCCGGCGCGCAACTGGCCGCGCCGCTGCTCGAAGTGGCCGACGGCATGCGCGTGCTCGATGCCTGCGCCGCGCCCGGCGGCAAGACCGGCCACCTGCTGGAACTGGCCGACATCGACGTGACCGCGGTCGAAAGCGACGCGAAGCGCGCCGGCCGCATCGACGAGAACCTGTCCCGGCTGGGCACGCGCGCGCAGGTCGTGGTGGGCGATGCCAGCCGGCCAGGCGAGTGGTGGGACGGACAGCAGTTCGACCGCATCCTGGCCGACGTGCCGTGCTCCGCGTCCGGCATCGTGCGCCGCCACCCCGATATCCGCTGGCTGCGCCGCGAAGCCGATATCGCCCGGCTTGTCAATGAACAGCGACGCATCGTTTCGCAACTCTGGCCGCTGCTCAAGCCGGGCGGCATTCTGGTCTATGTCACCTGTTCTATTTTCCCAACGGAAGGGGAGGAGCAGGCGCGCTGGTTTGGTGCACAGTTGACAGATGCGATACGATTGCAGGCACCGGGGCAGCTATTGCCCGGTTCCCAAGCAACACAGCCCGCCAGCGACAACGATGCTGGCCGGGACGGCCTGCCGTCTGATCATGATGGCTTCTACTACGCCCGCTTCCAGAAACGCGCCTGATCTGATCCGATGGTGAGCACGCTGCGCTTGTCAGACTTCCGCGTCCCTGCAGACCGCGCGCGCGCGGTTGCCGGGGCGTGGTGCGGTGACACGGCCGGCGCGCTGCGGCGCACGTGCGCGGTGCTGGCATTGGTGCTGGCGTGCCTGCTCTGGGCGGGCGCCGTCGGCGCGCAGGCCATCGAAGCCACCGAGGCGCGCATCGAATACCAGGACAATGGCTTCGACCTGACGGCGAGCTTCGACTTCGACCTGCCGCCGGCGCTCGAAGACGCGCTGAACAAGGGTATCTCGCTGTATTTCATGGTCGAGTTCCAGCTCACCCGCCCGCGCTGGTACTGGTTCGACGAAAAGCCCGTCAATACCAGCCGTACCATTCGCCTGTCCTACCAGCCGCTCACGCGCCAGTACCGCGTGTCCACGGGCGGCCTGCAGGTCCCGTTCGCGCGCCTGAAGAGCGCGCTGCAATTCATCCAGCGCGTGCATGGCTGGCGCGTGTTCGACCGTGGCGCGGTCAAGCCCGGCGAGTCCTATCATGCCGAGGTCCGCATGAAGCTGGACCTGTCGCAACTGCCCAAGCCGTTCCAGATCAATGCGGTCAATACGCGCGAGTGGAACCTGGCTTCGGACTGGCGCCGCTTTACCTATACCGTGCCCACTGACCTGAACGCGCCACCGCCACCGCCACCGCCTGCGCCCGTACCAGCGCCTGCGCTGCCGGCCTCGCCGGCCATGCCGGCATCGCCTCCGCTGCCCGCGTCGGCGCCGGCCGCAGCGGCCGAAACGCGTGGCAGCCCGTTCGCCCAGACCGTGTCGACCGCACTCTCGCCGTTCGCGCTGGTGCAGGCCGTCCCCGGCCAGCCATGAACAGCAGCAGTCTCTGGGACAGCCGGTTTCGCCGCGTGCTTTACCGGGTGGTGGCCGGGATCATCGTGTTCCTGGCGCTGGTGCTGGTGGGCCTGCTGGCCGGCGCTTCGGCCAACACGGAATTCTTCGACCGCTACTTCACGCTGCTGTTCAAGATCAACCTGGTCGTCGGCGCGCTGCTGGTGATCACGGTCGGCGCGCTGGCGTTGACGCTGTGGCTGCGCTATCGCCGCGGCAAGTTCGGCACGCGCCTGATGACCAAGCTCGCCGTGTTCTTCGGCGTGGTGGGCGTGCTGCCCGGCGTGCTGATCTACCTGGTGTCGCTGCAGTTCGTTTCGCGCAGCATCGAATCGTGGTTCGACGTGCGCGTGGAAACCGCGCTCGAAGCGGGCCTGAACCTGGGACGCTCGACCATCGACAGCGCCCTGGCCGACCTGCAGGGCAAAGCACGCCTGATGGCCGAACAGCTGAGCGGGCCGTCCGGCATGGCCACCTCGCTGCAGCTCAATCGCCTGCGCGAGCAATACGGCATACAGGAAGCCGCGATCTTCACCGGCAGCGGCCGCGTGCTGGCCACGGCGTCCAGCAGCTATGCCACGCTGGTCCCCGACCTGCCGTCGGGCGTGCTGGCCGAGCAGGCGCGCCTGGCAGGCGGCTACGCCGCGGTGGAAGGCGGGTCGGATCCGTCCGTGGATGGCCACAGCACCGAGCGCATCGACAGCAGCCACCTGTACCGGCTGCGCGTGATCATTCCGCTCGGCGCCGCGCCCGCCGGCGATACCGGCACGGCCACGGCCGCCGCCAGCGCCCCGCGCGCCGCCGCGCCGAAGACGCGCTGGGCCGGCTCCGGCCTTTCGGTGGAGCGCCGGCCCGAGGATTCGCCGTCGAGCGGGTTCGGGCTGGTGGGCGACACCGTGCGTGAAGAGCGTTACCTGCAGGTCGTGCATCCCGTGCCGGCCGTGCTCGCGCGCAATGCGGATGAAGTGCAGCGCGCCTACCAGGAGTACCAGGAAAAAGCGCTGGGCCGCACCGGCCTGCGCAAGATGTACATCGGCACGCTGACGCTCACGCTGTTCCTCGCGGTGTTCATCGCGGTGATGCTCGCGCTGCTGCTCGGCGGCCAGCTCGCGCGTCCGCTGCTGATGCTGGTGCAGGGGACCAAGGAAGTGGCCGAAGGCGACCTCTCGCCCAAGCGCGAACTGAAGAGCCGCGATGAACTCGGCATGCTCACGCAGCAGTTCAACCAGATGACCCGGCAGCTTGCCGAAGCGCGCCTGGCGGTCGAGGAAAACCGCAGCGCGCTCGAGCAATCGAAGGCCTACCTGGAAAGCGTGCTGCAGAACCTCACGGCCGGCGTGCTGGTGTTTGACCGGCGCTTCGTGCTGATCACTGCCAACCCCGGCGCCGAGCGCATCTTCCGCCAGCCGTTCGGCGCCGTGCTGGGGCTGCCGATGGAACATATCCCCGGCATGGGTCCGTTCGGCGAAATCGTGCGCCAGGCCTTCTCCGATCAGAGCACGCGCGAAGTACTCGGTGGCGCCGAGCACTGGCAGAAGCAGATCGAACTGCCGCAAGGCCATGAAGAGCAGGCACTGACGTTGCTGGTGCGCGGTGCGCGCCTGCCCGGCGGCGAACGCGACGAGCCTGGCTACGTGGTCGTGTTCGACGACATCTCCGACGTGATTTCGGTCCAGCGGTCGGTGGCCTGGGGCGAAGTCGCGCGGCGCCTTGCGCATGAGATCAAGAACCCGCTCACGCCGATCCAGCTGTCTGCGGAACGCCTGCAGATGAAGCTCTCGCCAAAGCTCGAGGACAAAGATGCCGAGGTCCTCAAGCGCGGCGCGGCGACGATCGTTAACCAGGTGGCGGCGATGAAGCGAATGGTCGACGACTTCCGTGACTATGCGCGCACGCCACCGGCGGTGCTGCAGTCACTGCAGATCAACGCACTGGTATCCGAGGTGTTGCACCTGTATGGCATCGACGACCACACGGTGCACGAGCATCCGGTGATCCATGCGACGCTGGACCCGGGCCTTCCCGAGATCAAGGGAGATCCGACGCAACTGCGCCAGGTGATACACAACCTGTTGCAGAACTCGCAGGATGCCGCGGCCGAGAACGTCGCGGCGGGTAGGGCGGCGCCCCGTATCGCTCTACACACCGAGACTGTAGAATACAAAGATTCTGCCGGCGAAAACCGTCAGGCAGTCAAGCTAACCATTGCGGACAATGGTCCCGGCTTTGCACCGCGCATCCTGAGTCGTGCGTTCGAGCCTTATGTGACCACCAAAGCCAAGGGCACGGGCCTCGGCCTGGCAATGGTAAAGAAGATCATTGACGAACACGGCGCGCGCATTGAACTGCGCAATCGAATGGACGGTGCCGAGATCGTCGGTGCACAGATCTCGATCCTGTTCGTTAAACTGGCATAGTCAACTTGGCGGTCCGTCACGGAGCGCTACGGTGGGGTTAAGAGGGGAAGTATGGCAACGATCCTCGTAGTCGATGACGAAATGGGTATTCGGGAACTGCTCTCGGAAATCCTGAGTGACGAAGGCCATGTGGTCGAGGTCGCCGAGAACGCGCAGCAGGCACGCGAGTACCGGGCGGGCACGACCCCTGATCTCGTACTGCTCGATATCTGGATGCCGGATACAGATGGCGTGACGCTGCTCAAGGAGTGGTCCGCGCAAGGCCAGCTGACAATGCCCGTGATCATGATGTCGGGCCATGCCACCATCGACACCGCGGTCGAGGCCACCAAGATCGGCGCACTGAATTTCCTGGAAAAACCGATCGCGCTGCAGAAGCTGCTGTCGGCGGTCGAGCAGGGCCTGGCCCGTGGCATCGAACGCCCGCGCACGTCGACTGCCGCGACGCCCGCACCCTCGGCGCCTGCCGTGGACGCTGCCCTGGCGCCTGCAGCCGCCGAGGCCGGCAGTGAAGCCGCGCCCAATGGCAGCAATGCGGCCCGCCCGCCTGAAGCGGAGATGCATTTTTCGTTCGACATGCCGCTGCGCGAGGCGCGCGACCTGTTCGAGCGTGCCTACTTCGAGTACCACCTGGTGCGCGAACACGGCAGCATGACACGCGTGGCCGAGAAGACCGGCCTGGAGCGCACGCACCTGTACCGCAAGCTCAAGCAGCTCGGCGTGGAACTGGGCCGCAACAAGCAGGAACCCGCGGAGCAGTGATGCAATGAACGCTTGACGGGCACAAGATCCGTTGCTATAGTTTCGCTTCTTTGGCCCGGTAGCTCAGTCGGTAGAGCAGAGGATTGAAAATCCTTGTGTCGGCGGTTCGATTCCGTCCCAGGCCACCAGAACATCAAAAGCCCGACTCATCGAGTCGGGCTTTTTGTTTTGGCGCCGCCGTTCCGCACGCCGCTATCCGCCCAGCGATACAAACCAGATCTAAAAAGATTTGACTTGGCTGTCGTTAGACATGTCTCTACGATTGCCTGATGCCGAAGACGTGTCGGACTCGCGCACACAGAATGCGCGGCCGGTTCAGGCCGTTTCTTTTTGGGGGTCAATATGGATACGCTGTCCAAGGCAGGCATCGGCTGGCCGCAGGAAACCGAAGCCGCCGAACGCGGCATCTGGAAGAGCACCATGGCCGCGGCCAGCCACGCGCTGGGCGCGGCAAGGAATGTGCAGCAGGCCATGGCGCAGACCTTGAAGCTGCAGCAGAAGATCCGCGCATTGCGCGATGAGCTGCACCACGCCGAGGCCGAGCGCGATGTCTACCGCGAGCTTCACGCGCGCACGGTCGACGAACTTCACCAGGCTGTCGACCGGAGCCCCGCCGAAACCAAGCGGCTGCGCGCCGAAGCCGACGCCCTGCAGATCCGTCACCGTGCCTACAAGCTGCTCGTGCAGCATTACATGCGCATTGGCACGCCCATCGATCCGACGGTGTTCGCCGAACAGCGCAGCCGCGTGCAGCAGCACATCCTGTTCCAGCGCCGCCGCGGCATCCCGGTCGCAAAGATCGGCGTAGAGGATATCGCCTTCCTGTTGCGCTGAGCGCGTTGCGCCTGGGCTTCGGCCACGCCGCGTCCTGATTCCATACCTGCGGTCTGTTCACAAGATCGCGCGCACGCATTGACGTCTATGTCCGCCGGCGGAAAACTTCGCGTTCCGGCGGACCCATGCCTGGGCGCCGGTTTTGTTCCCGATCGAGGCGTCGTCTCAGGCGACGTTGCGCATCCCGCTGCCACGCTGCTGTCGTCCTCTCTTTCGGCCTGATGTCCTGTTCCGTGCAGGACATGCCCGCACCCTGGCCACACATGCCCCAGCCCCTGAAGACCTTGCGCCGCGCCACGCGGCCGCTCCGCATGACCTGTCCCTTGATGACCGCCGCCCCGGGAGCGCAGCAGTGAGTACGCTTTCGCGCCGGCTGGCGGCAGAGGGACTGGGTACGGCATTGCTGATCGCCGTGGTGGTGGGTTCAGGCATCCGCGCCGAGCGGCTGGCCGGTGGCAATGTCGGCCTGGCGCTGCTGTGCAATGCGCTGGCCACCGGTGCGGGACTCATGGCGCTGCTGGTCGCGCTGGGACCGGTGTCCGGCGGGCATTTCAACCCGGTGGTGAGCCTGTCGGCGCTGGTGCAGGGCTCGCTCTCGCCGCGCACCACGCTGGGCTACGTGCTGGCACAGGTCGGCGGCGGCATTGCCGGCGTGATGGCCGCGCATGCGATGTTCGGCGAACCGGTGCTGGCGTGGTCGGCCCAGAGCCGCACGGGCCTGCCGATGTGGTGGAGCGAGTTCGTGGCGACGTTCGGGCTGGTCGGGGTCGGCATCGGCACGCTGCGCAGCCGTCCGGGCCTGGTGCCGTTTGTCGTGGCCGGCTATATCACCGCCGGCTACTGGTTCACGTCATCGACGTCGTTTGCCAACCCGGCGCTGACGATTGCGTGCGCGATGACCAATACTTTCACCGGCATCCGCCCCGTCGACGTGCCAGGCTTCGTGATCGCGCAGATTGCCGGTGGACTGAGCGCTACGCTGCTGTTCCACTGGCTGTACCGCAAGCCGGCCGCGGCGGTACAGGCGGCACGGGCGGCGCATTGGCGTCAGGCCGGGCCGGCCGCGACTACCAGCGCCGATTGAGCTGCACGCCAAAGATCGAGCCGCTGTTCTGCGTGGCCCAGGCCTCGGCCGGGGCCGTGAAGGCGAGGCCATCGACATCGGTGGCGCGGCTGTAGGTGTAGAACGCGCGCAGGTTCGCATTGCCGGCGGACTTGCCCAGCGTCAGCGTCGGCGCGACGGTCAGCGCGGTGCGCTGTCCGCTGGCGCCGAAGCCGGACGAGATCTGGTCCCGCGCCACCTCGAAGACCAGCTTGAACTGGTCGCTGGCGACATAGGCCGGGCGGATCCGCGTGGCCGCCCACTGCAGCGTACCGACCGGCGAGCGGTCGAACTGCATGCTGGATTCGACCGAACCGCCCAGCCCGGATTTCCCCTTCCACTCGAGCGATTCCGCGACCCGCACGCGCGACAGCGACGGTCCCATGCCGGCGTAGCCGGCCATGGCGCTGCGCGCACCGGAGCCAAACTGCAGCCCGACGCGATTGGTCCCGGCCAGCACGCCTTTCTGCTCGTGCAGCGCAGAGGCCCACCATGCGCTGCCCGAGTCGGCCACCATCGTCTGGGCGTCGACGCGCGTGAAGCCAAGTTGCACCGACCCCTGCGGATTGGTCGAGATAGGCGCCGTGCGCAGCGAGTGGTAGCTGGGCTGGTTCTGCCCGTTCTGGTCATTGCGCGCGGTGTACTGGTAGTTCAGGCCGACCTCGCCGAGCATGCGCGCGTTGTCCACGCCGAAGCGCATGGCCGCGGAATTGGGCGGCAGCAGGCCGGACGACATCAGCAACGGATCGCTGTCGCGGCGGCCGGCCCACATGGTGGCGCCGTCCAGCACCGACAGGCCGTTCACGGCCGTGTAGAACTGCGGCACCAGCGCGTAGGGATCGACCGCTGCGGGCCGGCCGTTGACGGACGTGGCATCCGTGCCGCGGGCCTGTGCGATCAGCATGACCTGGGCGCCGCCGTCGAGGTCGAGCACCGACTCGCGGATCTTGACCTCGCCCGCGCTGCGGCAGGCCAGGCCGTGGCCGATGCCCGTTGACAACGCCCCGCCGGCACAGGCACGCATGGTGGCGTCGCGCTCTTCGGCGGCGGCACGGCCGCTGTAGCTGAGGCGCCAGACGGAATCGACCGCGGCGTCGTCGGCCGGGAGCTGCGAGCGCAGCACTGGCGGTGCGTCGGACGGCGTGGCATCGCTGTTGTCAGCTTCCGCAGGCGGTTCGGGCAGGAAGTGGCCGAGCTTTGCGGGGAACAGCACCACGGGCGCAGGGGGCGGGGCGGCGGAATCGGGCGGCCCGACGAAGTCATCCTCGGACGGCGTGGTGGCCTGTGCCACCGGTGCATCTGCCGAAGCGGGCTCGGCGGGCGTAGCGGACGGCTCCAAACCCTTGGGCGCCACTTGCTCGCCGGCAATCAAGGCAGCGAGCGGATCATCGGCCGGCGTGGCCATGGCCCGCACGCGCGGAGCCGGTTGCACTGCCTGAATCCGAGGCGGAGCGAGCGACTGGAGGTCCTGCGGCGTCTGCGCGCACGCCGCCATCCCCCAGGCAGCCAGTACGGCAACACTCAGGCGGCGGCGGGGAAAGCGACGGCAGGAAGCGGCAAGGAATTCAGACAACATGCAACGAACGGACCGGTACGGCAGACCCGGTTTCGGGGGTCTTTTTTTAACAGCCGCACGATTTGACTGCAAGCCGGGTTACAAAATCCATCACAACGTTGGCCTTCTCACAATACGAAAAGCACAGGCGCGTGGCTCGGCTTCGGACGCGGACTTCCGATTGCGAAGCCGCCTTCCAGATTAGCGAAAACCCGGACTTGCGCAGGGCTCCGTGCCGAAAAAGGCACCGCTATAATCGGTGGGCTTGTCTTTCGGGTAAGACAGCTGCGGCCTGTTACGAACGGGTGTCTCAAGGCGGTTGGATATTGTCCCGCCATCGCAAGGGTTCTCGTCCGCAACACGCACAGCGTTGCGCCCACGGCACCATCCCGGCCAAGGGCAGGTCACGGTCGGTGCAAGGCGCGAAGACACGATCGGCGCCCAGGGCCGCATCCGCACCAATATCTATAAAAGAGGAGAAGTTAATGCAGCGTCGTTCCTTCCTGTTAAAAGCGTCGGCCGTGGCCGCAACCGGGGCACTTGCCGCATGCGGCAAGGATGAAAAGGCCGCAGCACCGGCCGCAGGCGCCCCCGCCGCCCCGGCCGTCGTCGGCAGCAATCCTGCCGTGGAATGGCGCCTGGCATCGAGCTTCCCCAAGTCGCTGGACACTATCTTCGGCGCCTCCGAACTGCTGTCCGCGCGCGTCAAGGAACTGACCGACGGCAAGTTCAACATCAAGGTCTTCGCCGCCGGTGAAGTCGTACCGGGGCTGCAGGTCCTGGATGCGGTGCAGAACAACACCGTGCAGATCGGCCATACCGCCGGCTACTACTACTTCGGCAAGAACCCCACGCTGTGCTTTGACACCACCGTCCCGTTCGGCCTGACCGCGCGCCAGCAGAATGCCTGGATGCTGCAAGGCAACGGCATGAAGCTGATGCGCGAGTTCTTCAAGGAATACAACGTCGTCAACTTCCTGGGCGGCAACACCAATGCGCAGATGGGCGGCTGGTTCCGCAAGGAAATCAAGACCGTGGCCGACCTGCAGGGCCTGAAGTACCGCATTGCCGGGTTTGCCGGCGTGGTGCTGTCGCGCCTGGGCGTGGTGCCGCAGCAGATTGCCGGCGGCGACATCTACCCGGCGCTGGAAAAGGGCACCATCGATGCGGCCGAGTGGGTGGGCCCGTACGATGACGAGAAGCTCGGCTTCTACAAGGTGGCGCCGTACTACTACTACCCGGGCTGGTGGGAAGGCAGCGCGCAGCTGTCGTTCTATGCCTCGGCCAGCGAGTTCGAGAAGCTGCCCGCGCTGTACAAGCGCGCGCTGGAAACCGCCACGATCGAGGCCCACACCACGATGATGGCCAAGTACGACACGGTCAACCCGCAGGCGCTGGCCCGCCTGCTGGAAAACGGCGTGAAGCTGCGCCCGTTCTCCAAGGAAATCATGGAGGCCTGCTTCAAGGCGACGCAGGAAGCCTACGCCGACGAAACCGCCAAGAACCCGTCGTTCAAGAAGATCTACGACGACTGGCGCGTGTTCCGCAACAACGAGGCCGCCTGGTTCAACGTGGCCGAGCAGGCGTTCGCGCAGTTCAGCTACTCCCGCAAGCTGTAAGGCGGCGATGCGGGGGCAGTCCCCGCCAGCGCAAACCCCGTGTTCCTGTGAAGGCACGGGGTTTTTTGTTTTGCGTGAATGCCATGCCGGAGCCAGCCGCACTTCGGCAACAAAACACCCCCGCCGGTAGAATCGCGCGCAGCATCGATCGGAAATCCCCATGCAACTCGGCATCCTTTACGCACTCCTGGCCTACACCATCTGGGGGCTGCTCCCGCTCTACATCAAGTCGCTGCCCGGCATCGCCCCAGCCGAAATCCTGCTGCACCGGATGGTCTGGTCGCTGGTGTTCCTGGCGGCTATCCTGGCCGTCAGGCGCCAGTGGGCCTGGCTTGGCAAGGTGGTCACGGACCGGCGCCTGATCCTCGCCTTTGCCGCGAGCGCCGCGCTGCTGTGCGGCAACTGGTTCCTCTATATCTGGGCCGTGTCGGCCAACCGCGTGGTGGATGCCAGCCTGGGTTATTTCATCAACCCGCTGTTCAGCGTGCTGCTCGGCGTGATGTTCCTGCATGAACGTCTGCGGCCGGGGCAATGGTTGTCGATCGCGGTGGCGGCAGGCGGGGTGGCCTGGCTCACTATCGCTTCTGGCCAGCTGCCATGGATTGCGCTGGCACTGGCGGCGACCTTCGGCGGCTATGGGCTGCTGCGCAAGACGGGCGCCCTGGGGGCGCTGGAAGGGCTGTCGCTCGAGACGCTGCTGCTGTTCCCGCTGGCCGCGGCGGCGCTGGTCTACCTCTTCGCCACCGGCCAGGACAGCTTCCGGCACGCAGCGCCAGGTACGCAGTTCCTGCTGCTGATGGCGGGTCCGATCACCGCGGTGCCGCTACTGTTCTTTGCCGCCGGCGCCCGGCGTATCCCGCTGTCCCTGCTGGGCCTGCTGCAGTACACCGGTCCGACGCTGCAGCTGCTGCTCGGCGTCTGGCTATGGCATGAGCCGTTTCCGCCGCAGAAGCAGATCGGTTATGCGCTGATCTGGATATCGCTGGTGATGTATGCGGCGGAAGGACTGTGGGCCGGCACCCGGCAAAAGTCCAACACCATGAATGTGAAAGATGAACCGGCGAATCAGTGACCATCATTCATTTATTGCATCGATGAAATACAAGGCCGGATCGCACAATTTCGGCCATAGTCCATCGACGCAACAAATGAAGAGCAGGCCATCAGAGACATCATCATAAATAGCGTCGATGGACGGAGACGTTCCGCCATCCCTTTACCGCATGTCCGCTAACCCGCCTCCGTCCAGCGAACCTGCCGTCCAGCGCAAGATCATCCATTGCGACTGCGACTGCTTCTACGCGTCGGTCGAAATGCGCGACGACCCGTCGCTGCGCGGGCGCCCCATGGCGGTCGGCGGCGCCGCTGACCGGCGCGGCGTGATTGCCACCTGCAACTACGAGGCACGCGCATTCGGGGTGCGCTCGGCCATGTCGTCGGCGCAGGCGCTGCGGCGATGTCCCGACCTGCTGATCGTGCGCCCGGCCATGGACAAGTACCGCGAGGTCTCGCGCCAGATCTTCGCGATCTACCGCGAGTACACGGCCCTGGTCGAACCGCTTTCGCTGGACGAGGCCTATCTCGACGTGAGCGCGTGTGCGCACCACGGCGGCAGCGCCACGCGCATCGCCGAGGAAATCCGGCGGCGCGTGCGCGAGGAGGTGGGCGTCACGGTATCGGCCGGGGTCGGGCCGAACAAGTTCGTGGCCAAGATCGCGAGCGACTGGAACAAGCCCGACGGGCTCTTCGTGGTGCGGCCGCTGGCGGTGGACGCCTTTATCGCCGAACTGCCGGTCGGGCGCATCCACGGCGTGGGTGCGGTCACCGCGGCCAAGCTCAAGCGCCTGGGCGCCGAGACCTGCGGCGATCTGCGCGACTGGCCGGCGGACCGGCTGCATCGCGAGTTCGGACGCTTCGGCGCGCGGCTCTATGACCTGTGCCGCGGCGTCGACCATCGCACGGTATCGCCCGAGCGCGAACGCAAGTCGATCAGCGTCGAGGAGACCTATGCCGACGACCTGCCGGACCTGCAGGCCTGCCTGGCGGAACTGGAGCCCCTGATCGCCATGCTGGAAGCCCGCATTGCCCGGGCGCAGGCGCACGACACCATCGACAAGCTCACCGTGAAGCTGCGCTTCGCGGACTTCCGCCAGACCACCGTGGAATGCCGCGGCCATGCGCCGGATCGCGATACCTACGCGCGGCTGCTGGCCGAGGGCCATGCACGGCGCGGCTTGCCGGTACGGTTACTGGGCGTCGGCGTGGGCACGAGCGATCGCGACACGTCGCAGCTCGAACTGTTCCCCTGATCATATCTACGCGACAAATCAATGCATCGAAAATTTAACCAGTTTGATTTGTCGCGCGAATAACCTATTGCAGGTTGTTCCGCATGATCAGCAGCCAGGGCATATGCGAGTTGGTCACGCCATCGAGCAGACCCGAATCGCCCAGTTCGATCTCCTCCATCGATACGGACTGCTGGACGTTGCCGCCAATGGCCTTCACCAGCCGCGCGGCGCGATCCACCGAGACCACGATGTCGCAATGCATGGGCGTCGTGCCAAAGCCGATCTCGGCGATGTCATCGAGGTATCTGTCCCGCCCGCGCGGCGCACAGATGATGTCGCCGGTGCGCGGCAGCGCAGGAACGGGTTCAATGCGGAAGGCGGGCCGGGGCAGGATGCCGTCGCGCGCGTCCACGACATACATCGAATGTGACTGGCCGGTCAGGAACTGGCGATCGTCGAGTCCGGCCTTGCGCAGGACCCAAGAAATGAACACCGCCGACCACGCCCAGGACGGCCGCGTGGCCTGCACGCAATCGGGCGCCTGGCCGACGATGCCCCAGTAGCGCCGCACCATCTGGCAGCCCAGCGGCGTGGCTTCCATGCCGGTGCCATCCGGGAAGGCAACACAGCCGGCCCCGGCACTGTCCAGGTCCGCATCCTGGTCGGCGGAAGCCTGGGCCGGTACGCCATCCGTGTCGGCCTGCGCCTCAAGCGGTGCTGGCGCGGGCAGCGGACTGAACGTCACGCAAGCGGTATCGTCGCGGCCCAGCCGCACGGTCTGCGAGCCCCAGCGCCGCCATTCCTGCATGGCGATTTCGACGATGCGTTCGCGCGCGGTCGCGCCCGGCGTGGTGACGGGCCGCTGCAGGTCGAGCAGGGGAGTGGCTTGCGGGCGCGCGGGTTCGCTTACCGTGCTGCAGCCGGCGAGCAGGGCCAACGCCAAAGTGGCACCAAGAACCCAACACCGGGCCTGTGGAGAAGCCTGTGGAATCCGCTGTGGAAAGCGCTGTGAATAAGGCTGTGGAAAGGTGCCCTGGTCCGATCGGGGAAGCATATGGCCCCCAATGTTGCGCCGTACACGCTGCGGCCTTGATCAACCGTGCCTGAACGGCTGTTTGCGGGTCTGACCGGCCAGCCGCTGGACGGGCCGGGCCCGGGTACACAGGCCTTTGCAGAAGTCTCCTGCCGGCACTGTGGATAACGTTTCCCCGCCCGGCGCGCACCTGCGCCCTTGGGCGACACGGTGGCGGCATGGCGGGAACCTGCAAAGCCGGGGGTGCGCAGTGGCCCGCCGGACTTTCCGGGCTTACTGGTTGACGGCGTCCTTGAACTTCTGGCCAGCCTTGAACTTCACCGTCTTGGCCGCTTCCACCTTGATTTCTTCGCCGGTGCGCGGGTTACGGGCCATGCGCTCGCCGCGCTCGCCCTTGCTGAACGTGCCAAAGCCGACCAGGCTCAGCGTATCGCCCTTGGCAACGGCGTCCATGATGGCCGACAGGGTCACGTTCAGTGCCTGCTCGGCCTTTGCCTTGGTCAGACCGTCCACACCGGCTGCGATAGCGTCGATCAGTTCGGTTTTCGTCATGCTTCACTCCGTATCGAGTTGATAAAACACAGACGTCCAGGCACGGAAGGCCCCTAGCGGACCGGACCGGCAAAGACGTCGCGGGCCACATGATACCGTGCCGGACAAGGCGCACCGGATGAGATTGTTACGAGAAGCTATCCGGAAAGCCGCTTCGGGCCGTGACTTCGCTGACCCTCAGCCCCCTCTGCCCATGGTGAAGCCGCGCTATATGTGCGGTTTACGCTGCTTTGGCCTGTTGAAGCGCCTCGGCGGCCTGTGAGCGCGTATACGCGCCTGGCAGCCTTACGACCTCCATGGGGTACCGGAGTGCCCTAAGCAGGCTCCAAAGGCCTGTACGGCCCTTTCCCAAGGTCTTGCGCCAGCATCCTGGATCACCCGAGGCGGCCCCGCTCCCTGCCTCCACTACCCACATGCACTATGTTGCAGGCTCACAAATGGAGATCGCCAGGGGCTTTTTGCGTATACCTCGGTCGACGTATACGCCGGGAAGGGCTGTCGACGTGGCAACTTGGCTCTGACGGCTGGTTTACGTCCTCGTACCCGACCCCGCGTTTTCAGGCGGAGCGAGGGGTGGCCCGTTGGGTTTACATCTTTCTTTTCATGTATACAAATAGTGGTAGTAGGTAAACGGGGCCGTTTTCTGTGGATAAGCAGGTAAACGTCAGGCAGATCAAAGGCTTACGTAAACGAAAACCACACGGATGCAGTGTTGGCGGACGTGGATGACTTCCGGGTATACGGAAAACGCGTTCGCCGATGGCCAAACTTGTTCCAGTCGCGTCCCCATGCCAGCCCCAGGCAGCCCACATGCAATCCGGCTTCTTATCCACAGAAACGGGCGGCCTTATCCACATTCCCGGTGGTCACGTATACGGCTTTGATCGGGCTAAGCGGGCCGCTGCGGCTGTGATCCGAGGTATACGCGTCCCATGGGGAGGCTTGCGTATACGGTGACGGTGCCGGGGCACCCCGGTATCATCCCGATCGCGTCGACGGGATCGGCGCCTGCAATGCAACGGAAAGCGACCAGCACGGAAAGGCAAATGGCTGAAAAGGCAAAGCGCAAGGGCAGCGACAAGGCAAGCAAGTCGGTCAAGTCGGCGAGCGACCGCATCGAGGTACGCCAATCGGGCGTGCATGGCAAGGGCGTTTACGCGCTGGCGCCGATCGCCGAGGGCGAGCGGGTGATCGAATACAAGGGCGAGCACATTTCCTGGAAGAAGGCGCTGGAACGCCACCCGCACGACCCGACCGACCCGAACCACACGTTCTATTTCAGCCTGGACGACGGCAGCGTGATCGATGCCAAGTTCGGCGGCAACCGCGCGCGCTGGATCAACCACGCCTGCGCCCCGAACTGCGAGGCGCGCGAGAAGAAGGGCAAGGTGTTTATCCACGCGCTGCGCGATATCGCGGCTGGCGAAGAGCTCTTCTATGACTACGGGCTGGTGATCGACGCCCGCTATACGAAGAAGCTGAAGAAGGAATTCGAGTGCCGTTGTGGCAATCCGGAATGCCGCGGCACCATGCTTGCGCCCAAGGAAAAGAAGGCGGGCAGCAAGTAAGGCCCGCTCAAACCCCGGCCGGGACCTGAGCGGCCCGCGTCAGGCGGCCACGCCGGCAGCTTCGCATGGGATCCGGATCACGAAGCGCATGGTCGGGCGCCGTTCACTGCCCGCGGCCGGCTCTGCAGCTGTGTCCGCCGTGTCCGGGTTGCCGGCCGGCACATCCTCGATGCGGATGGTGCCGTGGTGCAGGCCGATGATTTCATGCACGATCGCGAGCCCCAGCCCGGCGCCAGCGGTCTGGGCCGCCGGCACCTGGTCGCCCTGGCGATCGCCACGGAAAAAGCGCTTGAAGACCTCTTCGCGCCGTTGCGGAGCGATGCCGGGACCGTTGTCTTCCACCATCACCACCGCCATGCCGCGATTGCCGAGCGCCTCGCCGCCCGCGCGTACCGTGATGCGGCCGCCCGGGGGCACGTATTTCACGGCGTTGTCGATCAGGTTGGACAGGGCTTCGCGCATCAGCAGCCGGTTGCCGCGCACCATGGCCGGCGAGCCGCCGGTAAAGGTCGGGCCTGGCAAGACCTCGAAGCCCAGGTCGAGGCGGCGCGCCAGCGCCTGAGGCACCCATTCCGCGCCGGTCTCGAAGGCCAGCGCAGCCAGGTCGAAATACTCCACCGGACCCAGCCGCTCCAGCGACAGCCCGGGCTCGGCCCGCGCCAGCGACAGCAGCTGGTTGGACAGGCGTACCGCGCGGTCGGAGGCGGTTTGCAGCTCGCGCAGCGCGTGGCGGGCGACTTCGAGCGAATCGGCTTCCATGGCACGGTCGGCGTGCAGCTTCACGGCGGTCAGCGGCGTGCGCAACTGGTGCGCGGCATCGGCAATGAATTTGCGCTGGGCGTCCAGCGCGTCCCGCAGGCGCGACAGCAGCGCATTCAGGCCGCGGATCAGCGGCGCCACTTCGGCCGGCACCTGGGTTTCGTCGAGCGCCGCGAGCGAGCGCGCGGTCTGGCGGTTCAGCTTGTCGGTCAGGATCTGCAGCGGCACCAGCTCTTCCTTGAGCACGTGCGAGAGGATCAGGCTGCCCACCAGCAGCAGCAGGATCAGCGGCACCGACACCGACAGCAGGATCTCGTTGGCCGCCGTTTCCCGGCGGTCCAGCAGTTCCGCCACTTCCACCACGACGGGGCCGCGCGTCGCCTTGCCGTCCTCGCTGGTGCCGAGTTCATCGGTTGCCGCGCTCGGCAGCATGATCGGCAGCCGCACGGCGCGGACCTGGCGGCCGCTGAACCAGGCATAGAACAGGCGTGCGTCGTGCAGCGTGGTCTGGCCGGTGCCGTAGCCGAGCCAGGTGTCCATGCCGCCGATCAGCCCGTCCGGGCCATGGATGCGCCAGTAGATGCGGTCGGTGCCTTCGGCCTCGACCAGCGTCTGCGCGATCGTCGGAATGTCCTGCTCCAGCCGCGGCCCGGCAATGCGGATCTGCTGCGCGATGCTGTTCGCCACGCCATATAGCGCGCGGTCGAATACCTGCGTGGTGTAGTGCGCGGCCAGCCAGTACGAGAGCGAGCCGCTCACCAGCACCAGCGCGAACAGCGGCGTGGCCAGCGCGCGCAACAAATGCACGCGCAGGCTGGCGTTGACCGCCACGCGCGGCGCCTGCGCCGTGCGGCGCGTCTGCGGCGGCGTGCCGGGTTCGGCAGCGGAACGGGAGATGCGGGATCGCGGCCACATGGCGCGGAAGCTTCAGTCAGTCGGCCGGCGCCGTCCCGGCCCGTGCCACGCGCGCGCGCTCATTGGCCGGCGCGGACCTGCAGCAGGTAGCCGAAGCCGCGCACCGTAACGATCTCGACGTCGCTTTCCTCGAGCTTCTTGCGCACGCGGTGCACATAGACTTCGATGGCGGTATCGCCGACGGTATCGCCGCCTTCGCCGGCCGGATGCGCGAAGGTCGCCAGGTGGTCCTGCAGCTGGGCCTTGCTGACCACGCGGCCCTGGCGCTGCAGCAGCAGTTCCAGCACCGCGAACTCGCGCGGCGACAGTTCCAGCGGCTTGCCGTCGATGAACATGCGGCGATCGTTGCCCGACAGGCGCAGGCGGCCCAGGCGCACATCGCGGTCGGGCACGGCTTCGCCATGCTGGCTGCGGCGCAGCAGCACGCGCACGCGGGCTTCCAGTTCGGGCAGGGCAAACGGTTTGACGAGATAGTCGTCGGCGCCGGCGTTCAGGCCGGAGAGCTTGTCTTCGAGCTCGTCGCGGGCGGTCAGGATGATGACCGGCGTGGTGCGGTTGCGGGCGCGGTAGCGCGCCAGCAGCGTCATGCCGTCGATGCCGGGCAGGCCCAGGTCGAGGATGACGAGGTCGTGCTGCTCGCGCAGCAGGTGTTCGGTGGCGTAGACGCCGTCATGGACCACGCGCACCTGGTGGCCGGCGCGTGTCAGGCCGGCTTCGACGCCGCTGGCGATCTGGCGGTCGTCTTCGATCAGCAGGATTCGCATGGCGGCAGTTCGGGCAGGACGTCGGGCATGGCTGGATCAGCCGGGAAGGAAGACAGGATGCGGCAGGCGCGGCGTGGCGCACACGCGAAACCGCGATCCGCAGATTGTACAGGCCACGGCCCTGGTCTTCCTTTCGGTTTGCCTTCAGTACCGCCGGTGCGCGCCTTACGCCGCCTGCAGCGAGGCGGCCGCACGCTCGATGAAACGGGCCAGGTCGATGTCGCGCTGGGTCAGGCCGTTGGCATCGTGCGTGGACAGGGTGATGTCGACGCGGTTGTAGACATTGAACCACTCGGGATGGTGGTCGGCTTTTTCCGCCTGGATGGCCACACGCGTCATGAACGCGAACGCGGCGTTGAAATCGGCGAAGGTGAAGCGCTTTTGGATGGCGTCGCGGTTGTCGACGTCGGTCCAGCCGGGCAGTTCGGCGAGCAGGGTGGTGCGCGCCTGGGGCGAAAGGGGGGTCATGTTGGGCTCGATCAGTTGAAAGAAAAAGCCGGCCCGCCCTGGCGGGCTTGCCGGCATTGTTTCACAAAGCAGAAAACCGTGCGGTCGGCCGCCTGCGGTCAGATATCGTCGCTGTCGCCCCAGCCTTCGCGGGTGCCGGCATGGAACACCTGGTCGCCTGCGGCCACGTCGCCGGCGCCCAGCGTCGGCAGGTCGCGCAGTTCCTGGTACAGCGGCGCGAAGTCCGGCCGGGTCGCGTCGAACAGCTGCTCGAAGTTGTCGATCACGAAGTAGGTCTTCTGGAAGGTGTCGATGCGGTAGCGCGTGCGCATGATGCGTCGCACGTCGAAGCCGATGCGGTTGGGGCTGGCCGAATCGAGGCTGTAGACCGACTCGCCCTGGCTGGACAGGATGCCGGCGCCATAGATGCGCAGGCCTTCGGGCGTGCGGATCAGGCCGAATTCCACCGTGTACCAGTACAGCCGCGCCAGCATGTCCAGCGCGCCCAGTCCCGCCGCCTTGAGGCCGCCCTTGCCGTAGGCCTCCATATAGTCGGCGAACACCGGGTTGATCAGCAGCGGCACATGGCCGAACACGTCGTGGAAGCAGTCCGGCTCCTGCAGGTAGTCGAGCTGCTCGGGCTTGCGCATCCACCAGCTGGCCGGGAAGCGGCGATTGGCCAGGTGATCGAAGAACACCTCGTCCGGCACCAGGCCCGGCACGGCGACCACCTGCCAGCCCGTGGCGCGCATCAGCGTCTCGTTGAGCTGGTCGAACTCGGGCACGCGGTCCTTTTCCATGCCCAGCGTCGCCAGCCCTTGCAGGAATTCGTTGCTGACGCGGCCGCGCAGCATCGACGCCTGGCGCTCGTACAGCTTGCGCCAGATGGCGTGGTCGGTGCTGCTGTAGCGGTGCACCGGCTGCGCGATGGTGAAGTCCGGGCGCAGTGCCTGGCCGGACAGCAGGCCGGCGTCGAACTGTTCCCTGAGCTTGTCGGTCATGGTGCCCTGGAAGGCGCCGTCAAACTGGCCAGAGGCTTCTTGAACGGGGGCGCTGGCGATAGCGGACATCGAATTTGTCTCCTGGATTGGCGCGGTGCGCTGCATGCGGTTTATCTGCGTAGTTTAGGCGTATGGTGCTGAAATTAAGCCGCAAAATCGGCTTTTATGGCCTCCATGACGCCTATAATTCGCGCCAACAAGACGATTAATGCGGGAATTGCGTATGGTTTCGCTTGATCACTTCGACCTCGCGCTGATCGCGGCCCTGCAAGCTGACGGGCGTTCCACCCACCAGCAGCTGGCCGAGCGGGTACACCTGTCGTCGAGCCAGGTAGGCCGGCGGCTGGCCCGGCTGGAGGCCGACGGTGTCATCACGGGTTATCGCGTGAGCCTGTCGACGCAGGCGCTGGGACTGGGCGTGCTGGTCTTTATCAGTGTCAAGCTGGCGCACCACGGCGACACCATCACGGAACGCTTCAGCGAGGAAATCCTGCTGCTCGAGGAAGTGCAGGAGTGCTATTCCGTGGCCGGCGAGGCCGATTACCTGATTCGCGTGGTCGTGCCGGACCTTCCCACGCTGGCCGAATTCACCATGAAGCGCCTGATGCGGGTGCCGGGCGTGGAAAGCATCCGTTCCAACATCGTCCTGACCGCGCTCAAGAGCGAAGGCGCCTTGCCGCTGTCGCACCTGCGCTGAAATTTTTGTCGGCCGCGCTGCAGGTTTGCGTGCCGGCCTTGCACTCCCAAACGTCACATGTCACCCTCGCCGGGTGCTTTGACGGGAGGATCGCAGGATGATGGGAATCGTTGCCCGACGGGGTCGGGAACTTGGCCAGCGCGCGTCGGCAAGCCGCGTCGCGATGGCGGGCGTGCTGGCAGGGCTGCTGATGTCGCCCGCGTTCGCGGCGCAAGTCACGCGCTTCTCGCCAGAGGGAACGGTTCCACAGGTGCGCCAGGTGGCGATCCGGTTCGACGAACCCATCGTGCCCATGGGCGACGTCAAGGCGGCTGCCCCGGCGGCCCTCTCCTGTACCGGAGCCGCCACGGCAGGGCAGGGACGCTGGGTCGATGCCAGCAACTGGGTGTTCGACTTCGAGCACGACCTGCCGCCCGGTGTGCGGTGTTCCGTGCGCATGTCCGCCAGCCTGCGCAGCGTGGCCGGCAAGCCCTACGCGGGCAAGGCCGAGTACCGGTTCGAGACCGGCGGCCCCACAGTCGTGGCCAGCCGTCCGTCGGGCGGCCAGATCGAGGAGGACCAGGTCTTCGCGCTGCGCTTCAATGGCGCGGCCACCGCGGCCTCGGTGCGCGATCACGCGTGGTGCCAGGCGGAAGGCCTGGGCGAGCGCATCCCCGTGCGCCTGCTGGCCGGCAAGGAGCGCGATGCCGTGCTCGACGCCATCTACTGGAAGCGCCTGGCCAAGGACGCGCCCGACGCGATCCACCTGCTGGCCTGCCAGCAGCGGCTGCCGGCTGGCGCGCGCATGCAGCTGGTGCTTGGCGCGGGCATTGCCACGCCGTCGGGCATCGCCACGCGCGACGAGCGCCGCTTCGATTACACAGTGCGTGAACCATTCACCGCGAGCTTCAGCTGCGAGCGGGAGCACGCGCAGTCGCCATGCACGCCACTGCGGCCGATGACGATCTCGTTCTCGGCGCCGATCGGGCGCAAGCTGGCCGAACACGTGGTGCTGAAGACGCCGTCAGGCCCGCGCGCGCCGCGGTTCGAAGCGGATCTCGCACCGGATGCCAGCGTCACGTCGCTTACCTTCGCCGCACCGTTTCCGGAGAAGGCCGATTTTACCATCGAGATCCCGCGTGACCTGAAGGACGACAGCGGCCGCACATTGTCCAATGCCGACCTGTTCCCGCTCAAGGTATCGACCGCGGCCATGCCGCCGCTGGCCAAGTTCGCCGCGGCGCCGTTCGGCGTGGTGGAGCGCTTCGGCGAACTGCCCAAGGGCAAGGCGCCGGCCGACTATCCGCCGCTGCTGCCGGTGACGCTGCGCAACGTGGAAGCCGACCTGCAGGTGCGCGGCGTGCAGGCGCAGGCGGGCACGGTGATGAAGCTCAAGGTCGATGACGATGGCGCCGTGCTGCGCTGGCTGGGGCTGGTGCGCCGCATGCACGAGACCAGCTGGACACGCGCGGAACTCGACGCGGTGCTGGCCGGCCGTTCGCCCTACGGCGTGAATAATCCGCGCAATGCGCCATCGATCGAAGCGCGCTCGGTGTCGCTGCTGGAACGCGCGGCGGGCGTGCAGAAGCTTTCAGTGCCCAAGCCTTCGGGCGATGCGCCGCGGCCGTTCGAGGTGGTCGGCATTCCCCTGCCGGAACCGGGCTTCCATGTGGTCGAAATCGCCTCGCCGATGCTCGGCGAAGCGCTGCTGGGCAAGCGCGCGCCCATGTATGTGCGCACTGCGGCGCTGGTCACCAATCTTGGCGTGCATTTCAAGCTGGCGCGCGGCGAAGGCGACGGCGCGATGAGCGGCCTGGCGTGGGTGACCGCGCTCGATGACGGCAAGCCCGTGCGCGACGCCGCTGTCGCCGTGCGTGACTGTTCCGGCAGGTTGCTGGGCGAAGGCCGTACCGATGCCAGCGGCATCGTGCGTTTCGCCAAGCTCGACGATGTGCGCGGCCGCAGCTGTGACGGCAATGGCCTGTCGGGCTATTTTGTTTCCGCGCGCATCGCGGCCACGCATCCGGAGGCGCGCGGCAAGGCCGACATGGCCTTCGTGATGTCCGACTGGAACCGCGGCATCGAGACCTGGCGCTTCAACGTGCCGACCGATGCGAGCGCCGCGCAGACCGTGCGCGCGCATACCGTGTTCGACCGCACGCTGCTGCGCGCTGGCGAAACGGTGTCGATGAAGCATTTCATCCGTGCCGAGACCGCACAGGGCTTTGCCTTGCCGCCCGCGAACCGCAAGCTGCCGCAGACGGTGGTGATCCGCCATGAAGGCAGCGGCCAGACCTACGAACTGCCGCTGCAGTGGCGCAATACCGCGACCGGCGGGCGCAGCGCCGAAAGCAGCTTCCAGGTGCCGCCCGCTGCCAAGCTGGGGGTCTATAACGTCGAACTGCAGGCCGAAGCCAGCGGCGCCAATGACGCCGACGACAACCACACGCGCACCTATGCCAGCGGCAGTTTCCGCGTGGAAGCGTTCCGGCTGCCGGTACTGACCGGCACGCTGCAAGCCACGGGTGGGCAAGGCGGCAAGGGCGGCGCCCTGATGGCGCCGTCTGAAGTGCCGGTCGGTGTCGAAGTGCATTACGTATCCGGCGGCGCGGCCATTGGCCTGCCGGTGCGCGTGTCCGCGCTGCTGCGCGACAAGTGGGTCAGCTTTCCTGGTTACGACGAGTACTCGTTCACGCCGCCGCGCGCCACGCGCGAGAACACCTCCGGCGACGAGGAGATGGATCAGGTCGACGAAGGCCAGGCTCGCGACGGCGGCCAGAAGCTGGTCGCCGACAAGCTCCCGGTGACGCTCGACAAGAACGGCAATGGGACTGTCACGCTGCGCAAGATGCCGAAGACCGATGCGCCGCGCGATCTGGTGCTCGAAGCCGGCTTTGCCGACCCGAACGGCGAGATCCAGACGCTGCGCCAGACCGTGCCGGTATGGCCTGCCGCCGTGGTGGCGGGCATCCGCACCGATGGCTGGGTATCGGTAAAGCAGAAGCTGGCCGTGCACGGCCTGGTGCTCGACACGCAGGGCAAGCCGGTGGCCGATACGCCGGTGAAGTTCAACGCACGGGCACGCCTCACCACGTCGACGCGCAAGCGCGTGGTAGGCGGCTTCTACCGCTACGACAACCGCAGCGAGAGCCGCGACCTCGGCACGGTGTGCGAGACGCGTACCGACGCGCAGGGCCGCGCGCGCTGCGATATCACGCTGGACCAGGCGGGCCAGGTGGAGCTGGTGGCGATTGCACGGGACAAGGATGGCCGCAGCACGCAAGCGGCCTCGACGGTATGGGTCACGCGCCAGGGCGAGCTGTGGTTCGGCGGCGAGAACCATGACCGCATCGACGTGCTGCCCGAGAAGAAGCAGTACGCGCCCGGCGACACCGCCGTGTTCCAGGTGCGCATGCCGTTCCGCGAGGCCACGGCGCTGGTCGCGGTGGAGCGTGAAGGCGTGCTCGAGACGCAGGTGGTCGAACTCCATGGCAGCGATCCCACGGTACGCGTGAAGGTCAAGCCGGAGTGGGGCCCCAACGTCTACGTGTCGGTGATGACGATCCGCGGACGCCTGCGTGAAGTGCCGTGGTATTCGTTCTTCACGTGGGGCTGGCGCCAGCCGGGCGAATGGTGGCGGGCGTTCCGCAGCGAGGGCAAGGAATACGCGGCGCCGACCGCGTTGGTAGACCTGTCCAGGCCGGCGTTCCGGCTTGGCCTGGCGGAGATCCGCGTCGGCAACGAGGCGCACAGGCTGGATGTCACCGTGACGCCGGACAAGGCGTCCTATACCGTGCGCGGCAAGGCGCGCGTCGCGCTGCAGGTGAAGCTGCCCGACGGCAAGCCCGCGGCCAATGGCGAGATCGCGCTGGCCGCGGTGGACCAGGCGCTGCTGGAGCTGATGCCGAACAACAGCTGGGACCTGCTCGACGCCATGCTGCAACGGCGCAGCTACGGCGTGGAGACCGCCACGGCGCAGATGGAAATCATCGGGCGCCGGCACTATGGGCGCAAGGCGGTGCCGGCCGGCGGTGGCGGCGGCAAGAGTCCGACGCGCGAACTGTTCGACACGCTGCTGCTGTGGAACCCGCGCGTGCAGCTCGATGCCGAAGGCAAGGCCACGGTGGAAGTGCCGCTCAATGATTCGCTGACCAGCTTCCGCATCGTCGCCGTGGCCGACCTTGGCGTGGGCCGCTTCGGTACCGGCAGCGCGACCATCGCGGCCACGCAGGACCTGCAGCTGATTTCCGGCCTGCCGCTGCTGGTGCGCGAAGACGACCGCTATCGCGCCATGTTCACGCTGCGCAATACAACCAAGCGGGCCATGACGGTGCAGGCCAGCGCACGCGCCACGCTGGTCGACAATGCCAGCGCGCTGCCTGCGCAGACCGTGCAGATACCGGCTGGCGAGGCACGCGAGATCGGCTGGGATGTCACCGCGCCGGCGCTGCTCGCGTACTCGCGCAGCGGCACGATCCAGTGGGAAGTGCAGGCCGCCGAGCAAGGCGCGGGGGGCGCGGCGGACCGCATCAAGGTATCGCAGCAGATCGTGCCGGCGGAGCCGGTGACGGCGCAGCAAGCTACGCTGGCGCAACTGACGCCGGGGCTGTCGGTGCCCGTGAAGGCGCCGCCCGGTGCGCTCACCGATCCGACGGGCAAGCTGCGCGGTGGCCTCCAGGTGAACCTGCAGTCGTCGCTCGCGGGCGGCATGCCGGGCGTGCGGGAGTGGTTCCTCAACTACCCGTTCAGCTGCCTGGAGCAGCGCGCGTCGAAGGCCATCGGCCTCGCTGACAACACGGCGTGGGACGCGCTGATGAACCAGCTGCCGTCATACCTCGATGCGAATGGCCTGGCCTCGTACTTCCCGCTGCGCAGCGACAGCCAGAGCGGCAGCGTCGCCCTGACGGCCTACCTGCTGTCGGTCAGCGACGAAGCCGCGAAAGCGGGCCTGACGTTGCGCGTGCCTGACGAGCAGCGCGCGCAGATGGAACGGGGCCTGACGGCGTTCGTCGAAGGCCGCATCCGCCCGGATGCGTGGAGTCCTTCCGCAGCCACGATGGATCTCGAAGTCCGCAAGCTGGCCGCGCTCGAAGCGCTGTCGCGCACGGGTCACGCGCAGGCGCGCATGCTCGGGTCGATCCAGATCCTGCCGGCGCAGTGGCCGACCTCGGCGCTGATCGACTGGACCCTGCTGCTGACGCGCATGCAGGACATTGCTCAGCGCGAAGCGCGGCTGGCCGAAGCGCAGCAACTGCTGCGCGCCCGCCTGACGGTGCAGGGCACGCGGCTGGCGTTCTCGACCGAGCGCAGCGACGACTGGTGGTGGCTGATGGCCGGCGGCGACGTGAATGCGGCACGCCTGCTCGCGCTGGCCGCGGAAGTGCCGGGCTGGAAGGACGATGCGCCGCAGCTTGCCACGGGATTGATCGGACGCCAGGTGCGCGGGGCATGGGGCACGACCAATGCCAATGCATGGGGCATGCTGGCGATCGCGCGCTTTGCGCAGGCGTTCGAGAAGACGCCGGTGGCGGGCAGCACGCGCCTGTCGGTGAGTGGTGGCGGGGAAAGCGCGCGCAGCTTCGACTGGAGCCGCGCGCAGCGCCGCGACGGCGTGGCGCAGGGTAGCGTCGACCTGCCGTGGCCGACCGGGGAGGGCGGCGGCACGCTGCAGCTCGAACAGGCCGGCGCGGGGCATCCGTGGGCCACGGTGCGCGCCATGGCCGCGGTGCCGCTGCCGGGACCGCTGGCCGCCGGCTATCGCGTGCGCCGCACGGTGACGCCGGTGGAGCAGGCGGTGTCGGGCAAGTGGTCGCGCGGCGATACGTATCGCGTGAAGCTTGACATCGACGCGCAGGCCGACATGACGTGGGTGGTGGTCAGCGATCCGGTCCCGGCCGGCGCGACCATCCTTGGCAGCGGGCTGGGGCGCGATTCGGCAATCGCCACGCGCGGCGAGCGGCGCAAGGGCATGGCGTGGCCCGCTTACACCGAACGCACGCCGCAGGCCTATCGCGAGTACTACGAGTACCTGCCCAAGGGCGGCATCTCGGTCGAGTACACGGTGCGCCTGAACAACGCCGGCGACTTCGCACTGCCGCCGACGCGCGTCGAAGCCATGTATGCGCCGGATGTGTTCGGCGCGGCGCCGAATGCGCGCCTGACCGTCGGAGCCCGCCCATGAGCTGGCTCGCGCTCATGATGCCGGCGCGCGTGCGCGAGTGGTGGCTGGCCGGCACCCTGGCGGGCGTGGTCTATGGTGCGCTGCTGGTGCAGGTAGCGATGGAGTTGCCCGACGGCGCGCCGCTGACCGGCCAGATCGCACTGCAGCCCGCGTGGAAGATCGCGATGGCGCTGATGCTGGCGCGTGCCGCGTGGTTCCATCGCCCGTTAAAGGAGCGGCGCTGGCTGGTGATTGCGCTGGTGTGCTCCGCGATCGGGGATTTGCTGCTCGCGGTGCCGGCGCTGCGCAGTTCGTTTGTGGGCGGCCTCGGCGCGTTCCTGCTCGCGCATCTCGCCTATCTGCGGGTGCTGGTGCCGCTCGCGGGCGACTGGCGCGCGCACCGGCTGGTCGCGTGCGGCGCGATGATCGGTGTGGCCGGCACGATGCTGGGCCGCTTCTGGCCCAACCTGGGCACGCTGGCGGGGCCGGTCACGGTGTACGTCATCGTGCTGGCGGCGATGGTCTGCGCCGCGCTGGTGGCGAAACTGCCGACGCCGTTCACCGCGCTGGGCGCACTGTGCTTCGCGGCGTCGGACATGATGATCGGCATTGCGCGCTTCCTGGTGCCGTTCGACAGTTTCCAGCTGGGCATCTGGTGGACGTATGCGGCTGCGCAGGTGCTGATCGTCGCGGGCATCGTGGGGAATCGAGCAGAGGGTGGGGAATGAAGTGGTTGGCAGGTGTGCTCGCAGGGCTTCCCGTGCCCCAGGGTTTCTCCCCTCTCCCACAAGTGGGAGAGGGGAGCAACCGAGTGGCAGCGCGCTTGTCAGCGTTGTTGTTCGTGGCCGCTTTGACCTGTGCCGCGCCTCAAGCCCACGCACTCCCATCCTTCCCCCAGGTCCGCGCCGACTGGCGCAGCACCGACGTCGTCGTCACCGACCGCAATGGCGAAACCATTGCGCGCCTGCGCGATGACTTCCGCGTGCGCCGCGGCGATTGGGTTACGCTCGCGGAGACCTCGCCCGCGCTGCGTACCGCCATCGTGCTGTCGGAAGACAAGCGCTTCTACGCGCACAGCGGCGTCGACTGGCAAGGCGTGGCCGCGGCGGCGTGGGCCAATCTCTGGAACACGCGCACACGCGGTGCTTCCACGCTGACCATGCAGCTCGCGGGGCTGCTCGATGAAGACCTGCGCCGACCGGGCAGCGCGGGCGCGGGGCGCAGCGTCACGCAGAAGCTCGGGCAGGCCGCCGGCGCCGCGTCGCTGGAGCGTAGCTGGAGCAAGGACCAGATCCTGGAGGCGTACCTGAACCTGGTGCCGTTCCGCGGCGAACTGGTCGGCCTGTCGGCGATGTCGCAGGCGTTGTTCGGCAAGTTTCCGGAAGGTCTCGATGCGCGCGAATCGGCGCTCGCCGTGGCGCTCGTTCGCGCGCCCAATGCCAGGGCCGCGCAAGTCGCACGGCGTGCCTGCGGCATCTTGCGCGAGATGCGAGTGCCGCGCGAATGCGAGGGGCTGGAGGGCTTCGCGCAACTGGCGCTGTTGCGCACGGGCAGTGTCGTGCAGCGCGGGTCGGCGGCATCGGCCATGCCGGGGCAAGTGGCGCCGCACCTGGGCCGGATGCTGTTGAGCCAGGCGCGCGGGCAAGCGGGCCCGAATGCGCCCGTTGCGCCGTATCTTCGCTCGACGCTCGATGCCGGCCTGCAGCGGGCGGCCGTGGCAAGCCTGCAGCGGCATCTGCGCGAACTGGCCGGCCGGCACGTGGAAGACGGCGCGGTGGTGGTGATCGACAACGCCAGCGGCGACGTGCTCGCCTACGTCGGCTCTTCGGGCGAACTGTCCGGCGCGGCGCAGGTGGACCACGCGCAGGCGCTGCGCCAGGCCGGCTCGACGCTGAAGCCGTTCCTGTACGAGCAGGCGTTGGAAGAGCGGCGGCTGACGGCCGCCTCGCTGCTTGATGATCGTCCCGTCAATTTGCCCGTGGGCGGCGGGCTGTACGTGCCGCAGAACTACGACCATCGCTATGCAGGCTGGGTGAGCACGCGTGCGGCACTGGCGGCATCGCTGAACGTGCCCGCCGTGCGCACGCTGGTGATGGTGACCCCGCACCGCTTCCACAAGCGGCTGGTGGCGCTGGGGCTGCCCCTGACCGAAGCCGGCGACTACTACGGCTACAGCCTCGCGCTGGGTAGCGCGGACGTGTCGCTGCTGGCGCTGACCAATGCGTATCGGGCGCTCGCGAATGGCGGCCGCTACGGCCCGGTACGCACGCGCGCCGGCGTGGCAGCGGTGCCGTCGACGGCAGTGATGTCGCCGGCGGCGACTTATGTGATCGGCGACATCCTGTCCGATCGGCATGCGCGTGCGCGCACCTTCGGTCTCGACAGCCCGCTGACCACGCGCTTCTGGACGGCGGTGAAGACCGGCACCAGCAAGGACATGCGCGACAACTGGTGCATCGGCTGGTCGCAGCGCTACACCGTGGGCGTGTGGGTCGGCAACGCCAGCGGGGCCAGCATGCACGATGTGTCAGGTGTCTCGGGCGCGGCGCCGGTATGGCATGACGTGATGGACGCGCTGCACCGGTCGCAGCCAAGCATGGCCCCGGGCGTGCCGGCGGGTGTGGAGCGTGTGGCACTGACCTTCTCCGATGACCTTGAACCCGCGCGCGAGGAAGTGTTCCTGGCTGGGACGGCGCTCACGCATGTCAATGTCGGCACATCGTCGGCGCGCGCTGGCGTGCCGGCGATCGCAAACCCCGCCGACGGGACCATTTTTGCACTCGATCCGGACATGCCGCCATCCGCGCAGCGCGTGTGGTTCCACGCCGAAGGCGTGTCCGGCCAGACCGCGCGCACGGTGAGCTGGCGCATGGACGGCAAGCCGCTCGGGCGCGGTGGCGAAGTGGCGTGGCTGCCATGGCCGGGCCGCCATCAGGTGGAACTGCTGGATGCGGCCGGCAAGGTAGTGCACCGCATCGGCATTGAAGTGCGCGGCGCGAGCGTGCGTGCGCCGGCCGCTTCAGCGGGACGCGGCGGCCGCTGAAACAGGCGCGCGCGCCTTGAGGAAATCGACGAAGGCACGCAGCTTCGGTGGCATCAGCGCGCGGCCAGGGTAGTAAAGGTAGAAGCCGTCGAACGGCGGCAGCCAGCGTTCCAGCACGGTGACGAGCCGGCCATCGTCGAGCGCTGCGCGGACGTGGTGGGGGAACTCGTAGATCAGCCCCGCGCCATCCAGCGCGGCCTGGTGCAGCAGCGTCTTGTCGTTGGCGATCAGCGCCGCGTGCGTGTCCACGGTGAAGGTGCGGCCGTCTTCGATGAATTCCCACCGGTAGACGCTGCCATGCGGACCGAAGCGGTATTGCAGGCAGGCATGCGTGTGCAGGTCGGAGGGAGTCTGCGGGGTGCCGTGTTGCGCGAGATAGGCGGGCGCGGCTGCCACGACCATGCGCAGCGGGCCGGTGACAGGGATTGCCACCATGTCACGCTGCAGGGCCTCGCCCAGGCGCAGGCCGGCGTCGAAGCCTTCGGCGACCATGTCGGCAAAACGGTCGTCGGTGACCACATCGACGCAAATGCCCGGGTACGCGCGCATGAAGGCCGCCAGCAGGGGCCGCAACACGATGACACCGGCGGTATTGGGCGTGGTCAGGCGCAGGGTACCGACCGGGTTGTCGCGCTGCTGGCGCACGTCGTCGGTGGCCGCGCCGATTTCCTGCAGCGCGGGCTCGATGCGGGCGAGCAATGCCGCGCCCGCTTCCGTCAGCCCGACGCTGCGCGTGGTGCGCTGCAGGAGACGCACGCCAAGCCGCGCTTCAAGCTGGCGAATGGTCTGCGATACCGCGGACGGGCTGACCGCGAGCGCCGCGGCGGCGGCCGTGAAGCTGCCGTGGCGGGCCACGCGCACGAACGCCGCTAGTGCGGGCAGGGAATCAGCATCGATTGTGAAGTCAGGCTTCATGATGCATGCAGCGTAGCATGCTGGTTCCGTGGCCGTCGACTGGCCATACTCGCCTGCATTCGTCGCCGCGTGCGACGCCATCCATCAGGAGCCAGCATGACCGGAAACGCAACCTCGATTCCTTCTCGCCAACTGGGCAACCACGGTCCCACGGTCTCGGCGATCGGCCTCGGCTGCATGGGCATGAGCGATTTCTATGGCGCGCACGACGATGCGGAGTCGATCCGCACCATCCGGCACGCGCTCGACCGCGGCATAACGCTGCTCGACACTGCCGACATCTACGGCCCGCACACCAATGAAGCACTGGTGGGACGCGCCATTGCCGGGCGGCGCGACCAGGTCGTGCTGGCGACCAAGTTCGGCATCGTGCGCGACCTCTCGCAGCCGGCGGCGCGCGGCGTCAACGGCCGCCCCGAGTATGTGCGCGCAAGCTGCGAGGCGAGCCTGAAGCGGCTCGGCGTCGACCACATCGACCTGTATTACCAGCACCGCATCGATCCGCAGGTGCCCATCGAGGAAACCGTGGGCGCCATGGCGGATCTCGTGAAGGCCGGCAAAGTCCGGTGGATCGGCCTGTCCGAGGCCGGTGCGCAGACCATCGAGCGCGCGCATAAGGTGCATCCGGTCTCCGCGCTGCAGAGCGAATATTCGCTGTGGACGCGTGACGTCGAGACCGACGGCATCCTGGCCACGTGCGAACGGCTGGGCATCGGCTTCGTGCCGTACAGCCCGCTCGGGCGCGGGTTCCTGACAGGAGCCATCCGCAGCCCGGACGATTTCGACGCGGACGATTTCCGCCGGTCCAACCCGCGTTTCATGGGCCAGAACTTCGCACGCAATCTTGCGCTGGTCGACAAGGTGCGCGCACTGGCCGCCGCCAAGGGCTGCACGCCGGCGCAACTCGCGCTGGCCTGGGTGCTGGCGCGCGGCCAGCAGGTCGTGCCGATTCCCGGCACGCGCCGCATCGCCAATCTCGATGACAACCTTGGCGCGCTGGGCGTGCGGCTCGACGCCAGGGAACTCGGGGAAATCGAAGCCATTTTCCCCGCGGGCGCAGCGTCGGGTACGCGCTATGCCGGGCATGTGATGCCGATGCTGGCACGCTGAGGGCCGACGCTGGCCGAGGGGGCCGGCGGGGGCCGCATAATGACGAGCCCTGAACCGTGCCCGACGGAGTGCCGCATGTCCCTGATTCCCCTCGATGCCGCCAGCACGGCGGCACGCCTGCCTTATCCCGAGCTGGCCGATGCCATCGCCGACATGCTGGCCGAACTGCGCAAGGGCACGGCCATGGCGCCGCCGCGTATCGCGCTGCCGGTTGGCGATGCACGGGACGGCGAGGGCACGCTGCTGGTGATGCCCGCGCGCAACCGGCGGCTGGTGATGACCAAGAACATCACCGTGCATCCGGACAATCCGCGGCGCGGCTTGCCGAACATCCTTGGCGAAGTGGTGGTGGCCGATGCGCATACCGGCGCGCGCGTGGCGATGCTCGACGGCCCCACGGTCACCGGCCGGCGCACGGCGGCGGTGTCGCTGCTGGCCGCGCAGCGCTTTGCTGCTCGACCGGATGGCGAACTGCTCATCATCGGCGCGGGCGTGCAGGCGCTGACGCACCTGGAGGCCTTCATCGCCGGATTGCCGGTGCGCCGCGTCTGGCTGCATTCGCGCACGCGCGACAAGGCCGAAGCGCTCGCCGCGCATGCCGGCACGCTTGGTGTCGAGGCGGAGGTGGTCGATGACGTTGCACGCGTGCTGCCGCGCGTGTCGATGGTGGTGACGGTGACATCGAGCCGCATCCCGGTGCTGCCCGATCTCGACAGCGGCTTGTGGCGCGACGACCAGTTCATTGCGGCGGTCGGCGCATTCCGTCCCGATATGTGCGAACTGCCGCCGGCGGTGTGCCAGGCGGCCTCTGCCAGCGGGCGCCTGCTCGCGGATACGCTGTTCGGCATCGAGGACGAGGCCGGCGACCTGTTGCAGGCCGGTATCGACTGGGCCACGGTGCAGCCGTTCGAGACCGCGATCCTGCAGGCCGATGCCATCCGGGCGCGCGCTGGGAGCCCGCTGGTATTCAAGAGCGTGGGCTACGCGCTGTGGGACCTCGCGGCCTGCGTGCTGGCCAGCCGGCAGGACTGAGCGCTACTGCGCGGCCGCTGATGCCAGCCACATCTGGAACAGTTCTCGCGCCGGCTCAAGGTAGGCGGCAATCGGTTCGCTGCATCCGCCTGCGTACCAGTGGCAGTAGCACCCGTGGAAGGTGGACACCATCAGCCGCGCCACCGTGGCCGGCATCGCCCGCTGCGGCTGCGTGAACGCATCAACCAGTCCCTGCACGTGGCCTTCCCAGCCACGGTGGATTTCGGCGCGCACGCTGGCCGGCAAGTTGCCCGAGAACAGCATGCCGAGCACCACGCCCTTGGCTTCGGGATTGGCCGACAACGCTCGCGCGACCTCCTCGAATACACGATCCAGGCGGCGCGCCGGCGTTTCTCCGGCGCGTATCTCGGGCGCAATCTCCTGCCCGATTTCCCGGAACAGCGTGGTCGCGGCTTCCGCCAGCAACATTTCCTTGCTGCCGAAGTGCCATAGCAGGCTGCTCTTGGCCACGCCCGCACTGGCGGAAATCTGATCCAGCTTCACCTCGGCATAGCCATGCGCGCGGATCAGGTCGCGCGTCACGGCGAGCACGCGTTGGCGCGTTTCAAGCCCGCGACGGTTTTTCTGTGCAGCGGGCGGGGAGGGCGGTGGGGGGAATGCAGGCATGGAGGCGATAAAAAGAGCCGGTGAAGACACATCCACGGCGGGTTCGCGCGGATCATCCCTGATTATTCGAATTTGACAGTGTGACGGCATTCGAACCAAACTTGTGAATTGTACTGAACGTTCAGCACAATGCGCCCCCGCTGGTGGGGCGGCAGTCCGGCTGCCGCCTGTTGCTTCCTCGGGCTCGCACGGAGCCAATCTCTCAAGGAGAACCGAATGCTTCACCGATATGCGGCGCTGGCCGCCGCTGCGCTTTGCCTGGCCGGCACGGCCCATGCCGCCGAAGGCTCCCAGCCGGCTACGCCGGCCACGGCGAAGGCCAACGCGGCCGTCCTGCAACAATTGCCGTTCGCCAACCGGCAGGATTTCGAGGATGCGCAGCGCGGTTTCCTCGGCACGCTGGACGGCAACGAGATCCGCGATGCGAAGGGCCGCGTGGTCTGGTCGCTCGGGACCTATGCCTTCCTGCGCGACGCCAAGGCGCCCGATACAGTCAACCCGAGCCTGTGGCGCCAGGCCCAGGTCAACCTGAACAACGGCCTGTTCCAGGTCACCGACCGCATCTACCAGGTGCGCGGGTTCGACATCTCGAACATGACCATCATCGAGGGCGATACCGGGCTGATCATCATCGATCCGCTGACCTCGATGGAAACCGCGCATGCGGCGCTCGACCTGTACTACAAGCATCGCCCGAAGAAGCCCGTGGTGGCGGTGATCTACACCCATAGCCACGGCGACCACTTTGGCGGCGTCAAGGGCGTGACCACCGAGGAGGACGTCAAGGCCGGACGGGTCAAGGTACTGGCGCCGGAGGGGTTCATGGAAGAGGCCGTCAGCGAAAACGTGTTCGCGGGGACGGCGATGGGCCGCAGGGCGCAGTACATGTACGGGAGCAACCTGCCGCGTTCGGCCACCGGCCATGTCGATTCGGGCCTGGGCAAGGCGGTGTCGCACGGCACCATCACGCTGATCGCGCCAACCGACCTGATCGCCAAGACCGGCGAGACGCGCACGATCGACGGCGTGAAGATCGAGTTCCTGATGGCGCCCGGCACCGAGGCCCCGGCCGAGATGCTGATGTACTTCCCGCAGTGGAAGGCGCTGTGCGCGGCCGAAGATGCCACCCATAACCTGCACAACCTCTACACCATCCGCGGCGCGCAAGTGCGCGACGCCAACCAGTGGTGGCGCGCGCTGGACGACACCATCGACCGCTTCGGCGGGCGCACCGAGGTGATCTTCGCCCAGCACCACTGGCCCAAGTGGGGGCAGCAGAACATCGTCAGCTATCTCGGCAACCAGCGCGATGCCTACAAGTACATCCACGACCAGTCGCTGCGCCTGGCCAACCAGGGCTTCACGCCGGCCGAGATCGGCGAGCGCGTGAAGCTGCCGCCGTCGTTGGCCAGCCAGTGGGACTTGCGCGACTACTACGGCACGGTGAACCACAACGCCAAGGCCGTCTACCAGCGCTACCTGGGTTGGTATGACGGCAACCCGGCCAACCTGTATCCGCTGCCGCCGGAAGAGGCTGCAAAGCACTATGTCGCGTTCATGGGCGGTGCCGACAAGGTGATCGAGCAGGCCAGGGCCTCCTACGCGCGCGGCGAGTACCGCTGGGTGGCCGAGGTCATGAAGCACGTGGTGTTCGCCGATCCGTCCAACCAGGCGGCGCGCAACCTGGAGGCCGACGCCCTGGAGCAGCTCGGCTACCAGACCGAGTCGGCCACCTGGCGCAGCGCTTTCCTGAGTGGCGCGCAGGAACTGCGCAATGGCTTGCCGAAGGATCCGGGCGCGCGCACGGCCAATCCTGACGTGCTGCGCGCCATGACCGACACCATGTTCCTGGACTATCTGGCCATCCGCCTGAACGGCGAGCGCGCGGCCGGGCAGAAGCTGGCCATCAACTGGGTCCAGCCCGATACCGGCAAGCGCTACGCGCTGACGGTGGAAAACGGCGTGTTCCGCTACAAGGCCGATGCCCAGCATGCTGCTCCGCAGGCGACGCTGAGCATCCCGCGCACGGCGCTGCTCGGCGTGCTGGCCGGGCAAACCACGCTGCCGGCCGAAGTGCAGGCCGGACGCGCCCGTGTCGACGGTGATGCCGGTGCCCTGCGTACCTGGGTGGGCCTGATGGACAAGTTCGACAGCAACTTCGCCATCGTGACGCCCTGACGCAACCGACAGGCGCGTGCGGGCGTCGATACGGTGAAAATCCGGTCGGCGCCCGCGTAAAACCCCTGGCATTCGAGGGTTTTTCGCTTGAGGGGCAAAAACGTTGCGTGAATGCTGCGGCACAGCGGGCGAAAGTCAGCCTTGATGCGATTTTTTAGTGGTTAACCCTTTATTTAGGGGAGGAATTCTACGAATCCGTATCGTCGATGAAACAGTCCCGCTGCCGCAGGCCGGATAATGCCCTTCGGTAGTAACCCGAATGAGGAGTGAGGACTATGAAATCGACCTATAAGAAGATGCTGGCGGCAGGCGCTGTCATGGCGCTGGCAGGTACCGCGCAGGCACAATCGGCGGGCAGCAACATCATCAGCCTGGGCTGGTTCCGCGTCATGCCGAACAGCTCGGCCGATCCGCTGACGGTGGACAGCATCAACGGCCGCCCGGTCGGCATGGTTCGCCCCAACACCGGCGCGGACATCGAGGCCGCCGACACGGTGGGGCTCGCCTTCGCGCATTTCTTCACGGACAACATCTCGGCCGACTTCATTGCCGGCATTCCGCCCAAGCATGACGTCAAGGGCACCGGCGACTATGCCCAGTACGGCAAGCTCGGTTCGGTCAGGCAGTGGAGCCCGGCCTTGCTGGTGAAGTACCACTTCTTCGAGGCCAAGGCCAGGTTCCGTCCCTACGTCGGCCTCGGCGTGAACTACACGTGGTTCACCGACGAAACCATCAGCAACCAGGATTTCGTCAACCACGCCTTCGGCATCCCCGGCGCCAGGATGAGCGCCAGCGCCGACAGCTCGTGGAACCCGGTTTTCAATATCGGCGCCAACTACGCCATTAACGACAACTGGTTCGTCGGCCTGTCGGTGTCCTACGTGCCGGTGTCGACGCGGGCGACGTTCACCACGCAGGCAGCCGGGGTGACGATCGTGTCGCACACCAAGATCAAGATCGATCCGGTGGTCACGTTCCTGAGCGTGGGCTACAAGTTCTGACCGGTCCGGACAGGACGCATGCGAAAACGGGGCGCCATGGGCGCCCCGTTTTGTTTGGGTCGTCAGCGCACCCCGCAGGGACTCACACCGCCGACTTCACCGGATAGCCAGCTTCCTCGATCGCCGCGCGCAACGCCTGCACGTCGGCGCCGCTTTCCACCTTGACTGACTGCGCCGGTACATCGGCCGACACGCGTGCGGCGGGATCGACGCCTTGCACGGCACGCGTAATCGCGCCGACGCAGTGGTTGCACGACATGCCTTCGACCTGGAACTGGATCATGGCTGGGACCTCCTGATTGACATGGACTGGCGGCACGATCGCCGCGACAGGCGTAGTGTGAACCTTCCCACGGTGGGAAGCGCAAGCAAAACCGGAAAGTCGGAAGACCGCCTTGACCTTCCTATCATGGTAAGGTCCATCATGCAGTCACCGAAACTGTGGATGAGCCAAGCGATGTCGAATGCCAGCCTTTCCCCTTCCCTGACGGGCAGCCAGGCGCCGGAGTGGCGGCTGCCGATCGACGGCATGACCTGCGCCTCATGCGTGCGGCGTGTCGAGAATGCGCTGGCCAAGGTGCCGGGCGTGCGGGACGTTGCCGTGAACCTGGCGACCGAACAGGCCACGCTTCATGCGGACAGCGGCGCCGTGCTGCCGGCCGCGGCCAAGGCCATTGCCGACGCCGGCTATGAAGTGCCGCGCGAGACGGTGGAACTCAATATCTCGGACATGACTTGCGCCTCCTGCGTGGGCCGTGTCGAACGCGCCCTGCGCGCGGTACCCGGCGTGCTCGACGCGCAGGTCAACCTGGCGACCGAGCGCGCCAGCGTGACGTTGCTGCGCGGCGCTGCCGATGCCGGCGCGCTTGCGGCCGCCGTGACGCCCGCTGGCTATGGCGCCACGCCCGTGACGGACGCACTTCGCGCCGCAGCGCCGGATGCCGCCAAGCGCGACTTCTGGAGCGGCCCGTGGCCCGTGATCCTCTCTGCGGCGCTGTCCTTGCCGCTGGTGGCGCCGATGGTGCTGGAATGGTTCGGCGTGCACTGGATGCTGCCCGCCTGGGTGCAGTGGCTGCTCGCCACGCCGGTGCAGTTCGTATTCGGCTGGCGCTTCTACAAGGCCGGCTGGAAGGCCGTGCGTGCCGGCGCCGGCAATATGGACCTGCTGGTGGCGCTGGGCACGAGCGCGGCCTATGGCCTGTCGCTGTGGCTGATGTGGCGATCGCCGGGCGGCATGCCGCACCTCTATTTCGAAAGCGCTGCCGTGGTCATCACGCTGGTCCGGCTGGGCAAGTGGCTGGAGACACGCGCCAAGCGCCAGACCGCCGACGCCATCCGCGCGCTGGCCGCGCTGCGGCCCGACACCGCCCGCGTGCGGCGCGGCGGGCAGGAAATCACCGTGCCGCTGGGTTCGGTCCGCGTCGATGACGAGGTGGTGGTGCGCCCGGGCGAGCGGATCCCCATCGATGCCGTGGTGATCGAAGGCACGAGCCACGCGGACGAGTCGATGCTGACCGGCGAAAGCCTGCCGGTGCCCAAGGGCCCGGGCGACAAGCTCACCGGCGGCGCCATCAATTTCGAAGGCCTGATGGTGGCGCGCACCGTGGCGGTGGGCGCCGAGACCGTGCTGGCCCGCATCATCCGCATGGTCGAGCACGCGCAGGCCGCCAAGGCGCCGATCCAGCGCCTGGTGGACCAGGTCAGCGCAGTGTTCGTGCCCGTGGTGCTTGGCATTGCGCTGCTCACGCTGCTGGGTTGGGGCCTGTTCGCGGGCGACTGGGAAGCGGCGCTGCTCAATGCGGTGGCGGTGCTGGTGATCGCCTGCCCGTGCGCACTGGGGCTGGCCACGCCGACCGCGATCATGGCCGGCACCGGCGCCGGGGCGCGCGCGGGCATCCTGATCAAGGACGCCGAGGCGCTGGAGATTGCGCACCGCGTCAGCGTGGTGGCCTTCGACAAGACCGGCACGCTGACCGTGGGACGGCCCGAGGTTGTGGCCCTGCACGCTGCCGATGCGGACGATGCCGACGGCGCGCGGCTGCTGGCACGGCTGGCCGCACTGCAGGCGGGCAGCGAGCACCCGCTAGCGCGTGCGGTGCTGAACGCGGCGCAGGCACGCGGCATTGCCGCGCCGGTGGCCGCCGACGTGCAGGCGCTGCCGGGACGCGGCATTGCCGGCATGGTCGAGGGACAGGCCCTGCAGCTCGGCAGCGAACGGCTGCGCGAAGCGCTGGGCGCTGATGCGGGTACGCTGCAAGCCGTGGCCGAACGCCTGCGCGACGAGGGCCGCACGGTATCGTGGCTGGTCGAAACGCAGCCGCCGCGCGTGGCCGGGCTGGTCGCCTTCGGCGATGCCATCAAGCCAGGCGCGCCGGCGGCCATCGCGCGCTTGCGTGCGGCTGGCGTGCGCACGGTGATGCTGACTGGCGACAATCGCGGCGCCGCCGCGCGCGTGGCGCAGGCGCTGGGTCTGGATGAAGTGCAGGCCGAGGTGCTGCCGCAAGACAAGGCTGCGCGCGTTCAAGCGCTGGGCCAGAACGGCGCGGTGGTGGCCATGGTCGGCGACGGCATCAACGATGCACCGGCGCTGGCCGCGGCCGATGTCGGCATTGCCATGTCGACCGGCACCGACGTGGCCATGCACGCCGCCGGCATCACGCTGATGCGCGGCGATCCCGCACTCGTGGCCGATGCGCTGGCCGTGTCGCACCGCACCGTGCGCAAGATCCGCCAGAACCTGTTCTGGGCGTTCTTCTACAACGTGGTGGGCATTCCGCTGGCGGCGGCGGGCCTGCTCAATCCGGTGGTTGCCGGCGCGGCCATGGCGTTCTCCAGCGTGAGCGTGGTCAGCAACGCTCTGCTGCTGCGCCGCTGGCATCCCGGTGCCGGCGCTAGCGAACAGGGAGGGAGGGCATGAATATCGGGCAGGCCGCGGACGCATCGGGCGTGTCCGCCAAGATGATCCGGCACTACGAGTCGATCGGGCTGGTCGATGCGCCGCCGCGCACCGAAGGCGGCTACCGCCGCTATGACGAGCGGGCCGTGCATACCTTGCGCTTCGTGCGGCGCGCCCGTAATCTCGGGTTCTCGCTCGACGAGATCCGTGGGCTGCTGTCGCTGTGGCATGACCGCCGGCGCGCCAGCGCCGATGTGAAGGCGATGACGCTGCGGCATGTGGCCGACCTGGAAAAGCGCATTGCCGAACTCGCCGCGATGCGCGATACGCTGCGCGCGCTGGCCGAGGCGTGCAGCGGCGATGACCGGCCCGATTGCCCGATCCTTGCCGACTTTGCGCAGCCAGATAGCCCTGCGCATTGCCATGGCGCTTCTGGCGCCGCGGGAAAACTCGAACAATAATCGGAAGCGCAGTGCCCGTTGAAGGGGGTACCGGAGGAGAGCCGCGGATGGACAAGCCCATGACGGAAGATCCCGTTCATACCGCCGAAGCCATGCAGTCGGCGCGCGCCGACGCAAAGGATACGGCGCGCGGCCCTGTTGCGGTGGAAAGCCGGCAACGCATGCGCGACGGCACGGAACTGCTGCTGCGCACGTGGGAGCCGGATTCCCAGTTGGGCTCGGCGCCGCTGGGCTGCGTGCTGGTCGTCCATGGCCTGGCGGAACACAGCGGCCGCTACCAGCATGTGGCGGAGCGGCTGTGCGGCCTGGGCCTGCGTGTGCGCGCTTATGATCAGCGCGGCCACGGCGCCAGCGGTGGTGCGCGCATGGTGGCCGAGCATCCGGACGTTTATCTCGACGACCTCGCGGAAATCCACGATGCAGCGATGCGCGCGTGGAACGAACTGCCGATCCTGCTCGGCCACAGCATGGGCGGCCTGGTGGCGGCGCGCTTCGCGACCGCCCGGGTACGGCCGGTACGCGCGCTGGTGCTTTCGTCGCCGGCCCTGGCATTGCGGCTGTCGCCGGCCATGCTGACGCTGCACCGCATGCTGCTGACACTGGCGCCCCGGCTGCGCGTGCCGAACCCGATCGATGCGCGCATGCTGTCGCACGACCCGCAGGTCGTGGCGCGCTACCGTGCCGATCCGCTCGTGCAGACCACGATCACCGCGGGCGTGCTGGAGAGCTTTATCCGCGGCATGGCGCAGGCGCAAGCCGATGCCGCGCGGCTTGAAGCGCCCATGCTGATGCTGGTGGGCGGTGCGGACCGCATTGTCGATCCGGCAGGCAGCCGTATCTTCTTCGACCACGCGCCGGCCGACCTGCGCGATGAAGTGTGGTTCGACCACGGCTACCACGAGATCTTCAATGAAGCCGAGCCTTTGCGCGGGGAAGTGTTCGCGGCACTGATGGACTGGCTGCGGCGGCGTCTGTTGGCGACGCAGGACTAGGCGCGGAAGACCGACTCGGCTACGCCGAATACGGCGCTTACGACGGGATCGTCGCGGCGGCTCGCCAGCGCGACCAGCGACAGTTCGGTCTGCACCGACATGCCTTCCACAACCACGAGACCGTGCGCATGCGATTCGCGCAGCGCAATGGAATCGCGCACGAGCGACAGGCCCACGCCGGAGCGCACGAGATCGAGCATCGACGCCTCCTGGTCAACGTGCGCGACCTTGTGCACGCCGGCGGCGTCCACGCCAGCTTCGGCAAAGCGTGCCGAAAGCAACCTGTGGTGCGCGGACTCGGGCGGCGTCCAGATCCATGGCAGTGTCGCCAACTGTGCCCACGAGCGCAGCGCCGTCCGTTCCTTCCAGCCCTTGGGCGCAACCACGTAGTACGAGAACGGCGTTAGCGCCAGCGCATGGAAGCCGGCATCGGGCGGCTGCCCGAGATAGAAGCCGGCGTCGAGCGCGCCGCTGCGTACCTGCTGTAGCACCCAGCCCGACATGCCGTGGCGCAACGCCGTGCCGATCTGCGGATGGCGTTCGACCAGCGTGCGCAGCATGACGCCAAGCCGCGTGAACTCGGGATCGAGGATAGTGCCGATGGCGAGCTTGCCGCGCACGGTGTGGTGCATCGCGTCGACCGTGTGATGCAGGTCGCCGACGCTGTCGAGGATGCGCTCGGCCAGCGGCAGCAGCGCCGCACCATCCGTGGTCAGCGTGAGCCCGGTTGCGGTGCGTTCGAACACACGGATGCGCCACGCCGACTGCAGTGCCTTCAGCTGCAGGCTTACGGCGGGTTGCGTCAGGTGAAGCCGCTGGGCGGCACGGGTGAGGTTGCCTTCGCGGGCGACGGCAACGAAGGCGCGCAGGTGATGGAGGTCCACGTTGGAGCGCAAAGGGGCGCGCGAGTGTGCGGTGCAATATTTACAGCGGCTTATATTGCGATTGACGATAAATCATTGGACGGGCCCGCGCAACTGCGCCAACCTTGCGGACACTGGAGCCCATAGCCCGGTCACGGGGCGCAAACGCTCCGGCCATCTTCACCCCACGCAAAGATGGGGCGATGCCGGTGGCAGGCAGTCACTGAACACCAGAACACCAGAACAAGCGGAGACAAGACGACTCGTATGGAGACCTTCGACTACATCATCGTGGGCGCCGGCTCGGCCGGCTGCGTGCTGGCCAACCGGCTGACGCAGGACCCGGAGGTGAATGTGCTGCTGCTGGAAGCGGGCGGCAAGGATGATTACCACTGGATCCACATCCCGGTCGGCTATCTCTATTGCATCGGCAACCCGCGCACGGACTGGCTGTATCGCACGGTCGCGGAGAAGGGACTCAACGGACGTTCGCTCGGCTATCCGCGCGGACGCGTGCTGGGCGGTTCGTCGTCGATCAACGGCATGATCTACATGCGCGGCCAGCGCGAGGACTACGACGACTGGGCGCGCCTGACCGGCGACGACGGCTGGCGCTGGGACAACGTGCTGCCGCTGTTCAAGCGCAGCGAAGACCACCACCGCGGCCCGAGCGAATTCCATGGCGCCGGCGGCGAATGGCGCGTGGAAGGGCAACGCCTGCATTGGGATATCCTGGAGCGGTTTATCGAGGCGGCGGAACAGGCCGGCATTCCACGCACCGATGACTTCAATCGCGGCGACAACTTCGGCGTGGGCTACTTCGAAGTCAACCAGCGCCGCGGCATCCGCTGGAACACGGCGAAGGCCTTCCTGCGGCGTGCGGCGGATCGCCCGAACCTGACCATCGTCACCGGCGCGCAGGTAAGCGCGCTGACCTTCGAGGGGCGCCGCTGTACCGGCGTGAATTATGTCGGCGGCGGCCAGCCTCACAGCGCGGCGGCGCGGCAGGAGGTCATCCTGGCCGCGGGCGCGGTCAATACGCCGCAACTGCTGGAGCTGTCGGGCATCGGACAGGGCGAGCGGCTGCAGGCGCTGGGCATCGAAGTCCGGCACGCCTTGCCAGGCGTGGGCGAGAACCTGCAGGACCATTTGCAGTTGCGCAGCGTGGTCAAGGTCAACGGCGTGCGCACGCTGAACACGCGCGCGGCGAGCTGGTGGGGCAAGCTGGGCATCGGGCTGCAGTACGCCTTCAACCAGAGCGGGCCGATGAGCATGGCGCCGTCGCAGCTCGGCGCGTTCGCGCGGTCCGATGCGTCGCAGGCGCGGCCAAACCTGGAGTATCACGTGCAGCCGCTGTCGCTCGACAAGTTCGGCGAACCGCTGCACGCCTTCAATGCGTTCACGGCCAGCGTCTGCAACCTGCGGCCGACTTCGCGCGGCAGCGTACATATCGACAGCGCCGATTTCCGGCAGGCTCCGGTGATCGCGCCCAACTACCTGTCCACGGAGGAAGACCGGCGCGTGGCCGCCGATTCGCTGCGGCTTACGCGGCGCATCGTGGCGTCGCCGGCGCTGGCGCCCTACCGGCCGGAAGAGTGGCTGCCAGGGCCGGGCTTCGAGACCGACGAAGCGCTGGCGGAGGCGGCCGGCAATATCGGGACCACCATTTTCCATCCGGTCGGCACGTGCCGCATGGGCCGCGCGGATGATCCGCTTGCCGTAGTGGACCAGCGTCTGCGCGTGCTTGGCATCGACGGTCTGCGGGTGGTGGATGCGTCGGTGATGCCGTTGATCACGTCGGGCAATACGAATTCGCCGACGATCATGATCGCGGAGCGGGCCAGCGACATGCTGCGCGAGGACCGCCGGCAGCAGCTTGCGGCCTGAGAGCGTCGCGCGTTGCGCGTTGCGATAAGAGGTGGAGAGCAGGGGCTCGGGAGCCGGATCGCCCGCAAGCCCTTGTCGCAGCGCGTCAAAGACCTGACACATGGTTCATGTCTTATAGTGCAAACCCCGATGTTTTGCGATGCAACAGGCGCACACAATAGAACAAAGCGGTTGGTGCACCACCCAGCACATGGCAATGGGCACCCCGGCAACAGCGGTAGTCGCACCGCATCATAAAAATCAATAAAGCGACCCAACGGCGAAACGCCGGGTTCGAACCGATTGTCAGTGGTGCCGGGCACAAGCCGGCAGTTCAGCAACAGGGCGGGCAGGAGACTATGAATTCACAGGAAACCATCCTGGAAACGCGAAACCTCACGAAGGAATTCAAGGGTTTCACGGCGGTGAGCGACGTCAACCTGCGCGTGCGCCGCGGCTCGATCCATGCGCTGATCGGGCCCAACGGCGCCGGCAAGACTACCTGCTTCAACCTGCTCACCAAATTCCTGGAGCCGACCCAGGGCACCATCCTCTTCAACGGCGTCGATATCACGCGTGAGAAACCCGCGCAGATCGCGCGCCGCGGCGTGATCCGCTCGTTCCAGATCTCGGCCGTGTTCCCGCACCTGACGGTGATGGAGAACGTGCGCATCGGCCTGCAGCGCCAGCTTGGCACCGCGTTCCAGTTCTGGCGCAGCGAGCGTTCGCTCGACGTGCTCAATGGCCGCGCCATGGAACTGCTCGAACAGGTCGGCCTGACAGAGTTCGCGCAGACCGTCACGGTGAACCTGCCGTACGGGCGCAAGCGCGCGCTGGAGATCGCCACCACGCTGGCGATGGAACCCGAGCTGATGCTGCTCGACGAGCCCACGCAGGGCATGGGCCACGAAGACGTGGATCGCG